>JAGYLB010000131.1:18265-32524 GCA_018401055.1 Roseicyclus sp. | reverse complement strand
CAGATGGAAGACGCGGTCTATGACCGCCTCTACCGCGAGCTGCTGGAGCTGGGAGGAGCAGCCATCCAGAGCTGATCACTCCCGATCGCCCCAGCCAACGGGTGGGCGGTACCCCCAGTGATGGCTTCTCATCGGTAGAGGCACCGCATCGCGATGCTCAGCCTTGACAATGCCTTCAGCGACGAGGAGAGTCGAGCGCCCCCGGCATCGCCGCCTGCTGCGGGAGCTGGACTTGGGGAAGACACCGATCTGCCGATGGTGTGCGAGCTCAAGATCGACGGCAATGCCCTCGGCACTCACCTACGAGAACGGCCTGCTGGTGCGGGCAGCCACCCGCGGTGATGGCAGCCGCGGCGAGGAGATCACCACCAATGTGCGCACCATCCAGTCCGTGCCGCTGCGGCTGCAGCTGGAGAACCCACCGGCCTGGGTGGAGGTGCGCGGGAGGCCTTCATTCCTGATGACACCTTTGCCGAGATCAACCCAGGAGCGGCGGGCCAACGAGGAGCCGTTGTTCGCCAATCCCCGCAATGCCTGCGCCGGCACCCTGCGGCAACTCGGACCCCAAGGTCGTGGCTGCCCGCCGGCCTCGACTTCTTTGCCTACACCCTGCACCTACCAGATGATGAGGCCGGCGCACCCACCCATCAGTGGACCAGCCTGGAGTGGTTGCAGCAGGCCGGGTTCCGGGTGAATCCCAACGCCAGGCTCTGCCCGGATCTGCCAGCCGTGCAGGCTTTTGCAGCGGAGTGGGGCAGCAGCGCCATGGGCTTCTTTATGCCACCGATGGCGTGGTGGTGAAGCTGGATGCCCTGGAGCTACAAGACCGGGCTGGCTTCAATGCCAAGGCGCCGCGCTGGGCGATTGCTTACAAGTACGCCCCCGAGGAGGCCCCCAGCCGGCTACTGCGGGTGGTGGCCCAAGTGGGTCGCACAGGTGTGGTGACTCCGGTAGCGGAGTTCGAACCCGTGCCGCTGGCGGGCAGCACCGTCGGTCGGGCCACGCTCCACAACGCCGACCGCATCGCCGAACTCGATTGCGCGAGGGCGACACGATCGTGGTGCGCAAGGCCGGGGAGATCATCCCCGAGGTGGTGCGCGTGCTCACCGAACTGCGGCCCCAGGGAGCGGCAGCTGTCCAGCTGCCGGATCACTGCCCCGCCTGCGGCTCAGAGCTGGTGCGGGCCCCGAGGAAGCCGCCACCCGCTGCATCAACAACTCCTGCCCCGCCCAGCTCAAGGGCGCTATCCGGCAGTGGGTAAGCCGTGGGGCCATGGATGTCGATGGCCTCGGCACACGCACAATCGCCCTGCTGGTGGAGCGCGGCCTGATCAACAACCTGAGTGCCCTTCTTTATCGCCTGGATGCGGCAACGCTGGCGTCTCTGGAGGGGATGGGCAAGCGCTCAGCAGAAAAGCTGGTGGCGGCCCTAGAGCAATCGCGGCAGCAGCCCTGGCACCGGCTGCTGTTTGCCCTGGTACTCGCAACATCGGCCGGTCAACGCCAAGGCCCTAGCGGCGGCGTTTCCCTCGGCTGCAGCCCTATCCCAGGCCGCACTGCATGACCCGGAAGCGCTACTGGCCTACGGCTAAGTGGGGCTGGGTGAGATCGCCGAAGCCCTGGCTGAATGGTTCGGCGTACGCCACCAGCCAATCGCCGCTGCAGGAGCCTGCAGACCATGGGCCTACAGTCCGGACTCGGAGGCCTCCAATACGGCTGGCGACGGCAGCGGCCCCAAACATCTGGCTGGCAAGACCTTCGTGCTGACATGGCACCCTGCCCACCCTCAAACGCAGCCGTGGCCCAGGAGCTTAACTCGAAGCCGCCGGCGGCAAGGTGAGACGGTTCGGTCAGCAGCACACCGAAGCTACGTGGTGGCCGGCGAGGAAGCTGGCAGCAAGCTCACGAAGGCTGAGCAGCTGGGGGTGGCCATCTTGGATGAGTCAGCTCTGGTGAAACTGCTGAACCAGTCGTGACCCATTAATCAAAGAGTTTCGATAAGCTTTATGGAAGCATGCTACTCAGCCAAGGGAATAACTCTTTACCATGGCAGATGTGAGAAGATATTGTCATCACTGTGCTTCGATGCGATTGTTACTGATCCACCATATCCTGGAAATTACGAAGCTGAATACAGGTATTATGACGGAATATTGAAGCCGTTGAAGGGCATTGAATGTCCACAGGTCATTTTCTGGACGCCGTCAGCCAGCTTCCCGCTGGACTGGCAAGGGCTTCATGTCTGGGACAAGGCAACAGGAAGTAATACGCAATTCGAGCTAATCTATTTCCGCGGTAGGCGAGCGGGTTATAGAGTTCACAGGTTTGTGTCTCCACATAATACTGTTAGAGCAAGGATTTGCGGGGATATATGCACACCTCATCCAAGTCAAAAGCCTATTCAGCTCATGCAGAAACTTGTTGGCAAAATGAGTGATGCTCGAATTATTTGCGATCCGTTCTCTGGCAGTGGCTCGACACTAGTAGCATGCAAGAAAATGGGCAAGAAAGCAATTGGAATCGAGATGAATAGGCAGTATTGCGATCTAGCAATTGAAAGGCTTGAGCAATGCACTTAATTGCTTACTAGGGGATATATGCAGCTAACAAGAGCGAAGTTGTCGCCTGCCCATTTGACCAAGGCGAAGGTGCAAAGAGATGATTAGTGCAGCGTTACAGCGAAGCTATAATGGCCAATACCAGAAAACGTAATAGCCTGCTGTCTCGTCAGAGAAGGACGCAGATTTGCGAGGTGAATGGCATTCACATCTGCGATCTCTGCGTTTGGCGCAAAGGGTGCCGAATGGAAGGTGATCAGGCTGGAGTCTTTCGATTTGCTGCTTTTTTAGAACCTAAAGGCCATGAGAACATACAAGAACAATTAGCGGATATCCGGAAAAGTCCAGCAATCAAGATTGCTTTGAAGGCGTGCGACGAAGTGGCAATAGTGATCTTTTGCTTTCATCAGTGCTTTAGCCAGGCGTGCTTGGAGATCAATTTTTCGAAAGTGGCTGCCGATATCATTCGCACATAAGCGAGATGGCCACGGGCGACAGATTCTGCGTCTTTGCCAATTTCTGCTGACACCACCTCTAGCCCCTGAGAGCTGCACCGGTGCAGGAAGGCTCGGACACGCCGCAGATCCTTGCGGGTCAACCCCACGTCGTGATTGACCAGTAGTCCGGTAACGGTCTGGCGGTTGGGTGCCCGCATCACCCGGGTTTTTTGCTCATTCACGACAAATCCTTCATCGCGCGTGACTGCGCTGATGCCGCGGATCAGACGGTGAGGTGAGCCCGTCTCCTGGGTGGTGGAGAACACGAGATCATCGGCATAGCGCGTGTACACCCATCCGGCTTTGTTGGCATAGCCCTGGATGCGGCGATCCAGGCTGCGGCTCACCAAATTGGCCAGTGCCGGTGAGGTACATGCCCCCTGGGGCAGAGCCCTTTCCCCCACTGGCACCACATGGCATTGATCGTCGAGATTGAGCAGCACCCGTGGACTATCCGTGCAGAGAAGGGACAGCACCGTGGCCACTCCTGGGTTATAGCCAAACGACTCAAAAAGCCCGCGCACCCTAGCAAAGGTGATGGTTGGAAAGAAATCCTTCAGGTCAAGGCGCACGACAATCTTCGTTCCTGAATGCAGACGTGCGTTATCGACAATCGACACACCGCGCCTGAAGGCCATGGCAGCTGGATGCAATGGTTGGCTATGCAGGATGGTGTTTTGCACCCATTGCTGCGCCTTCTGCAGGGATGGCCTGGGCCTAGAGATCAGCCGACTGCCACCAGATCGCTTGGGAATGGTGAACCGTATGTAGTGATCCACCTGACTATCACCCCTCTCGTACACCAGCCACTGCAGCTGTTGGGGTTCAAGCTTCAGGGCAGATGCGATGTCGCTGAAGCTGTGCAGCTGGGGCAAGTCCAGCTGGTTGAGCATGTCGTCGTTGCCGCCGTTGTAGTGGAGTCGGTTGGACACCCCGCGGCCGAGAAACGTGGGTTCTTCTCGGCGCTGGCGACGGATTGCCTCCTCTCGCACAAGTCGCTCAGCCTCCTTAAGGGTTCGCCGCTGATTCCTTTCCTCCTTCACCCGCGCGATGCGCCGGCTGCGGATGGCAGCCAGTGCTGACTCAACCGTGCCGAGAGATTCGATTTCGAGAGATGTTGCGGTCAGTTCAGCAGTGGCTTCTGCCAGTTCAGCGAGGGTACTCTGATAGGTCTTGAAGCTTAGGCCGTTGGAGCTGAGGTACTTCTGGAGATCATCAGCTTCAAGGAAGCCGAGGCGCAACATCTCTTCGATTTCAAAGGCATTCTTACCTACCTCTTTAATCCGCTTGCGCCAGCGGGGATCCAGAACTCCATCAGTGTTCGCCATCGTCAGAGACCCCCGCCAGGCTGAGGGCAACGATGTGGCGACAGGGACCTTGGCGCAACTTGTGGCGCCGGAAATGGGAGCAGTCGCATGCGGCATAGTTGATCCGCCCATCCAGATCACGACGGAGCATCGGGGAACTGGTGTCAACAACTGCTTCAAGTTGTCTCCCCTCCGCAGTAATCGTGTCGCCTTGCACTTGCACGGCACCTTTCCGGAACAACTGCACTCCCATCCGCTCCTCCAGACCTTCCGTCTCATCTCTGTCGAGCTTGAGGGTTGGGAACAGCGCTCTCCAGCGGTAGAGATTGCGCTCCGGTTCGTACATGGCCATGCCGGCCAGGCAGAGTCCCTGAAGAAGGCCGCGGGATTCTCCAGGGCTGCGGTTCAGGATCTTGGCGAGATCTTCGACCGATAGGGAATGCTGCTTTAGAAGGAGTTCGGCAGCCTGTTGAAGGGCTGCCTTATCGCCACCGGATGCTGGGGTGAATGCCGAAAACCGAGCTCTGCCGGCCCAATCCTGGGCGGTCCAGCCGGACAGCCCGATCGTGAGGCTGATACCTTCCATCTCAATACTCCAGAAGGAGGGCATGCCGGAATCCACCAGGCGCACGGTGAGGTCGGACGCCAGGGGAAGGAGCTCTCGCAACACCCGCAAGCGACGGCGCCCCCAGACCTTGATGCTTCGTGGCTCACTGCCGCTGTAGGGCTCTGTGCCGATCACGTATTGATCACCCCACGGTTGCACCACCACCCTGGCCAGCTGGCCGGGCTGGAGCTCAAACATCAGGGCTCTGGGCCCCTGGCGTTCCCGTTGGGCATCCAGTCGCGCGAGCACATCGGCGAACGCGGATGCCTGCAGCTGCAGCTCCACCGGGGCCAGCGACAGGGCGGCCTGCACTTCCACCAGGCCTTGCACCCACGATTCAGGCAGCTCGATTTTCTTCTCAACCGTGGATGAGACGCCGGTGTCGAGGCTTACCGCATCAGCACCTACGCTCAGATGCAGTGGACGGTAGCTGCGGGTGCGCGCCAGTTCCCTTTCGAGGCCCGTGCCGAAGTCAATGTTGGTGGTGCCAAGCACCGGCTTGTGTTCGCCGCGTGTTGCTAAGTGGGGCAGGGTGACGCGGGCGTAGGTGGATTCATCAAGCGAAAACGCCTCGAAGAAGGTGGCATCGGGCTGCACGCTCACGATCGGATCGAGCACGATCCAGGCCTCGCGGTTATGGGTATAGAGCCAATCCCAGAAACGACGCCGGGCCTTAGCCTTACTCGTTCTGGCCTCGTAGACGGAAATGGCTTTTGTGTAAGGCTTGAGGTCTTTCTGCAGTGCGTTTAGCCGATCATCCAGCTGTTTCCGTTTCTCCAGCAGAGTTGGGACACGGCGGGCATTGGAAACCATCTCGCTATCTAGCTCCTTCAGGTACTCACCGTGCACCCACGCCTGATAAGCCGAGTGATCCTTCGCCACTGCCGTGTCACGCATGCGCACCACCCGTCCCAGGGCCAGCATCAGCCGTGCAAAGGCTTGGCCCGGTAGCACCTCCACATTCAGGTAAACAGGAGCCTGAGACACGTCTGCACCGAAGGTCACGGAGCTGGCGGCAGGGCTCACCGCTGCCTGGGATGCGGTGTAGCGACCGGTATAGGTGAGCATCAGTTCATCCCTCCTGTGTTGTCTGCCGTCGTGACCGTGCGAATGGTCACACCATCAAATGGAACTCCTCTTAACGTCAGCTCCGCGATGCGGCGCATGGCCCATTCGCGATCCTGCCTATTGGCTCCGCGAGCCAGATCCAGCAGCGCCGTCCGCCGCTCCGGTGCCAGCAGCTGCTCACTGGTAAGCCGATTCTGCACCTGCCCCTTGGCCCGGCGGTTGGTACGCCTTCTCACGAGCAGTCGTCGATCAAAGGCGGCGAGGCCATCCCTGTCAGGCCAGCTGCGCAGCATGGATTCAGCCGCTACACGGGCCTGCACCACAGGGTCATCGGACTGGCTCAACGCTGGCCAGAGCCGATCATGCTCAACCCGCTCTGTATGGGAGGCGATCAACTCAATGCCCAGATCCCGAACCACGGGCACGATGCTGTCGACGCAGGCCAAAACGGCATCGGTGAAAACCGAGGGTGTCTCCAACCCGTTCAGATAGAGGCGGATCGTTGCGAGTGGCTGGGGAAGCCCAAGCTCAGCCAAACGTAGCCAGCATTTTCCAAAGCGTTGGAGCGTCTCAGCTGTTGCAGGCAATCCTGCTGCAGAGCAAGCTCCCCAAGGGCCACGGCCGCCACCGCAAAGGACGGATCTGAATTGATGCGTTCGCGCTCACGCACATAGCGCAGCAAAAACTGTTGCTGCCATGGACTTGCCACCGACAGATCGTCAGCTTGGAGTGCGTCTCCGACAGCCAGGGCCAGAGCCGGCTGTTCCTCGAGCATGGTTCTCAGCTCTGCCGAATCGTCTTGTTCCTCGGCTGAGAGGGCGTGCCAAATGGCCCGTAGACAAGGGGGGGAATGCAGCATCAAGCGGGCAAGTTTGGCGGAGCCGAGCTGCCAGATATCACTGCGGAGCAGATCAACAACTCTGTCGGTGATGTCTGAGCTGCGGGCTAGTAGTTCCCCAAGGAGTTCCGTCCGTCGCTCCTGCCAGTTCTGGGGGGTGAACGCCTCTGGAACTTCGTTGTCCCTGAGCCGACACCAGATGGCATCGAGGAGATCGTTAGTGTATTTGCAGCGATCAAGAAGCTTCCATGCCAATGCCGTCGCCCGTGGTGCGGGCATCTCGATGGTCTGGAGAATGAGCTGGTGCAGCTGGTTTTCATCCAGTTTCGCTGTCAGTAGAATGGTCTCCAGCGTAGTGAGGTTGCCTGGGAGAGCAGCTGTTTGGCCTGCCAGTTGGCTATAGAGATTAAGCAGTTCACGACTGTCGAACTGCAACAGGTGGACTATCAAGAGTTCGCCGAGCTCGGCAAAATACAGCGAGCAAGAGAGATTTTGCAGGGCGACAGATGTGGCCCGGGAATTGGCGTAGCGAAGGTATTTTGACTGAGCCGTAATCGCCTTAATGTAAAACTCAGCAACCAGCTGGCTGTGATGTTGCTCTTTTGCCTGAAAGATCTGATGGCTATCCATGGACGCCAGCAGATTCGTCGCTGCCGATACAGTCCTGGGTGATGGGGTATTGCTCTGCTTGTTGAATACCTCAATGATTTGGGCCGTTTCAGCCTTGTCAAGGAATATTCGCCAGTGCTCAACACTGAGGGACTTCCACTGGGAGGGCCGTCTCAGAATAATTGCGCAGCCCCAGGCCACGAGTTGCGGATCAGAGCTACGGAGAGCCAGGAGCAACTGTCTGACCGTTGGACTAGGAAGAGTCTCTCCAGCTGCCAACAGAACCTGAGAAGCGAACGTAAAAGTCTCGACCGACACCGTGACTTGAGGCAACAGGTTTCGCAGCAGGTCCCGATGACTATCCCAGGCCTTGGGATGGGCATCACGACGCGACGACTGGTCTAAGGGAAGGGCTACAAATCGACCGGTATTATTTAGAATCTTATGATCTCCGCCCAACACATAGGCAGGTAGGAAGCTGTAGGTACCCAGTGTGGTGTCCCAGGTCTGCAGCAGGCTGGTGGCAATGGACGTGTAAAGATCTGGATCATTGCGGCCGATCATTGCCAGCTGGCGCCGCATGCGCCTGGCCATGTACAGCATGGTGCTTTCGCTGGGGATGTCTGTGAATGCCGCCATCCAGTCCAAGTCCTCCACCTCTGCATAGGAGGCAGTGGTTTCTGAACGCTCGGATAGGCGCGCCAGAGCTATGCCGAATGCCTTGGGCATCAACCCAGGATCAAGGTGTTTCAGCGCGGTCTTGAACGGCCCCCAATAACCGAATTGCAAGGGAGCCTCGGTAAGCAGTAGCCACAGCACCTCATGATCTGCAGGGCTGAGCTGGGACCGGTTCGCAACCTTCGCAGCTAGATTCTGAGCTGTGGCCAGACCCAGAGCACCTGTCCAGGCATCATGAGACTCGCCGTCCACGAAATCGGTGAGTCTGAGCTTTTTCAGGTGCTTCTTCAGCTGTCGGCGAAGACCACTAGCCGTGTCGGTATCCAGTTGGCTGAGGAGGTACGTCTCCACAACTTCCTGCATATGCTCAGAAAGCTGATTTTTATTGGCAGCCTGACCTTGACTCGGTGCATCTAAGGAATCGACATCGCTTTTTTGGGGACCCCAATAAGTAAGAAGCGAGGATTGGTCGCGCCATCGCCCTCGTACCCAAGTGCCGAGTGGATCGCGCGCGTGGAGCCGATAAGAAGAGTCCTTTAACACGGATCAAAACTCTGATGTCATCACCCCAGCTACGAATCAGCAGGGAAATTGCCAGCTCATCCGTACAAAAACGTGCTGCCAGCCGAATGCGTGTGGGGGTTATCGCTGGCATTCAGCTGAAGCAAAAGGGAGGTGCAAGATCTTCCTACTATCCAGCTGAGATCGGTGACGATCGCTGTAGGCGGCAGCGGGCAAAAACGCCCGGAGCGCGAAGTGACTGCTTGCAGTCGATTCAGCAAAGCGCTTCGGGCATTTTTGCCCGTTGCCGCTGAATGACATCGGCAGCCGATGGTGGATGAGAGGCGTGAACACTGCCTCGGCGAAGCACCGAGGCGAATTGCTAGGAAGACCATGCACCTAGATCTATTATGAGATAAGCCCCCTTCAATGTCAAGACCGTTGGCAGCTCATGCATCTATTGCATACTCTCGGCACTTGCCTGTGCGGGCACTGCCCATCTCTTGCGAAGTAGATTCTGAATACGCACAGGAGTGGATGAATCCTCTTTCATGGCAAGGAGGATTGGAATTGTGGCGTTAACATTGGAAGCAACAGCATCACGGATATATCGCGATCCACTCATTGCAAGAGTCTCTAGAACTTCTTGCGAAGCCGATTGTTGATGCAGTCTGTCAACTATCTGTGGGTCATCTAAATCCATCCACTCTTTCGGTAACAGCCTCCGAATCATGGTTTCCTTCGCGATTATCTTCACGTCATCATCTTCATCCTTGCTTAAAGTGCGAAGTAATTCAATCGGTGTTTTCAAGGATGATGCCACTGCTTCTCGTATCTCTTGAGTCGCAGACAAAGCAAGCGCTTCAAGCACTTCATCTGTTGTCTTTCCATTCATTACCCTGTTAATCTTTTGGCTAGTATCTAGCGCCTGCCATTCAATGGGAAGCCTGCGAAGCAGTAGGGCTTCTCGTGCAGCTGAGGCCACATCGAAATCACTATCTCTTGCCAGCTCTTTTAGCATCTTATCCGAAGCCTTGGCGTTGTTAGCAACTGCTTGTCGGACCCTCCATTTAGATGAGCCTGACAACACGTCTAGGACTTCTAGTGTTGCACTATCGTTGGATAGTTTCGTTGAGCGCTGATACTCGTCGAGGTAGCGCCACTCCACCGGCAGGCGGCGGTCCTCGATCGCCTGCTTCACATCAGAAGCATCGTCCTTCGCCAGCTGATTGAGCACCGCATCCGGCGTTCCCTCATGCAGCGCCACGGCCTGGCGGACGCGCCACTCTGCCGAGATGGCCAGCAGTTCCAGCACATCCACAGGCACCGGTCCCTCCTTGAGCCGCTCAATGCGTTCGTCGTCATCCAGCAGGCGCCACTGTTCCGGCAGCTTGCGGTTGAGCAGCCCATCCCGCGCCGCCGCCGCCACATCCCAGTCGTTGTCATCCTTCAGTTGGTTGAGGATGGCCTCATCCACCGAGCGGTTGCCAGCCACCGCCTGCCGAACGGTCCAGCTGCCGGAGTGGGAGAGCACCTCCAGCACCTCAGGCGGCACAGTTAGCTCTGCCAGCTTCTCGATCCGCTCGTCCTCATCGAGGTGGCGCCACTCCACTGGCAGGCGGCGGTCCTCGATCGCCTGCTTCACATCATAATCATCGTCCTTCGCCAGCTGATTGAGCACCGCATCCGGCGTTCCCTCATGCAGCGCCACGGCCTGGCGGACGCGCCACTCTGCCGAGATGGCCAGCAGTTCCAGCACATCCACAGGCACCGGTCCCTCCTTGAGCCGCTCAATGCGTTCGTCGTCATCCAGGTTCCGCCACTCTTGTGGTAGATGCCGATCAAAGACCGCCTGGCGAACGTCAAAGTTCTTATCATTGGCCAGCAGTTCGATTATGGAATCTGGTGTATTCCCATGGCATGCAACAGCCTGTCGAATACGCCAACTACGAGAATATACTAAAACTTCTAAAACCTTACAATCTGTGCGTTGACTATTTAATTTATCAATGCAGTCCTGCTCGCTCAGTTGCCGCCAGTCATCAGGTAACTTCTGCCCAAAATCGATGCGCTTGAGGCTTTCCAATGCAGCTCTTTTAACGTAAGAGTTGCCATCTTGAGTGAGGCGCTGGAGGGTCGGGGCATCCGTGTCCCCTGATTCAGCTAGAACTCGCTTCTCGATAGTCGTTAAGTTCTCCAGATTCATCTCTGTTGAAAATTAATGTTAAAATAAGTTTTACGTGCGTTTGCAGGTATATGGGATCCTCTCTCGCGAGTTTAATCCTGCACCGGCTTCGCTGGCAACCTTGCACTGTCCTCATGCTGATGGCTGGCGCTTCTAGAGGCTTAGTGCCTGTGTCAGCTCTGGTTATGTAGCCTGAATCATCTCGCATCACGATGGAGCCTATTCCTTTGGAGCCTCTGGCGCGACCCATGGCGCATGCGGATTGGTCGTTCGCGCAAGTCTGGCAATACTTCATCCTGGTCCTGCAACAGTTCTGGCCTCTAGCCCAACCAAGGTATGTGTGCATCCTCCACACTGCCGACTGGCAGATTGCCGAATATAGTTGCGGCTTGCATTCGCCAATCGATCCGAGTGCTGCAGGGATCCATCGGAATCCGCCATGGCGTAGAGCTGTAACTGCTGTACCATCACTAGCCTCAGTCAAAGACCCGGAATATGGCTGTATTTTTTGCGCTAGCCCTCCTCCCGCAAGCCCAGCAGTCGTCATTCGCATGAGATTGGGTCAATCTGTCTCTTGCTGGAGGCATTCTGGCCTCGCAGTCAGCCCAAATCATTTAATTCCCCATGCCCTACGCCACCGCCCGCTGGATCGACCAGAACAACCGCTCCCACACCTGGAGCGGTGAGGTCGCCTCCCGGGACCGCGACCAGATCAAGGCCCAGATCCGCTCCCAGACCGGCGCCAAGGAGGTCATCGTGCAGAGCGTGAAGGGCTGAAGGTCTAGAACGGTGGCCTCGCCTTGTTGATACACGGATACGAGATAGGAGCAGGCTAACCCAGCTCGTCATTCGCACAACAACTCAGCAGCCGTCCCCCTAGAGGTGGGACAGTGATGTCCAGTAGGGCAGCTAGATCTCAATGCGCATCATCCACACCGCCGACTGGCAGATCGGCAAGCCCTACGGGGCTGTTGCCGACGACCAGAAGCGCTTCCGGCTGCAGCAGGAGCGCATTGCAGCTGTTGGCCGCATCCGTGATGTGGTGCGTCTCCAGGCCGCCCAGCTGGTGCTGGTGGCAGGGGATCTCTTCGATTCGCCGACGCCCGACCCCACCGCCGTGCTGGAGGTACTCGAGCTGATCGGTGAGATGGGGGTGCCGGTCCTGGTGATCCCCGGCAACCATGACCACGGTGCCCCCGGCACGGTGTGGCATCGCGACGACTTCCAGCGTCACCAGCGCCAACAGGCCCCCAACCTGCAACTGCTGCTAGAGCGTCAGCCCCTAGTGCTCGATGAGGCCGTGGTGCTGCCCTGCCCGCTGCTGCGCAACCAGGACAGCAGTGATCCCACCCAGTGGCTGCGGGGTCTCGATTGGAGCAGCTCGCCAACCGACCGGCCCTGCATTGTGCTCGCCCATGGCGGCGTGCATGGCTTCGGGGGGCGGGACTACGAAGGCGACGAGGAGTCCCAGGCCGGCGCCAACAACCTGATCGACCTGGTGGCCCTGCCAGCTGATCAAATGGATTACGTCGCCCTGGGGGATTGGCACAACCTCAAGCAGGTGTCTGCCCAGGCCTGGTATCCCGGCACGCCTGAGCCGGACCGCTTCGACCAAGGCGATGACAACCAGCGCGGTCAGGTGTTGCTGGTGGAGCTGCAACGCGGGGGAACGCCGGAGGTGAGGTCGGAGTCCACGGGCCGCATCCAATGGCACAACCTCCAGATGCGCTTCAGCGGTGATGGCGATCTCGATCGTTTTGAGCGCCAGCTGGAGGAGCTCACGGCCGGTCGGGTCGCCCGCGACCTGCTGCGTGGCTGGAGGTGAGCGGCAGCCTCAGCCTGGCGGGCCACCGCCGCTACCAGCAACTGCTCGACGACCTGCAGAACCGGCTGCTGCGCCTGCGCATCAAGGGCGAATGCCAGCAGGCTCCCGAGGCCGCCGAACTGGAGCAGCTCACCGCCCGCAGCGAAGACCCCTTGATCGCCCAGGTGGCCCAGCAGCTGCAGCAGCGCCTGAGCCGTGAGAGCGACCCCGATTCCGAGGAGGCCAGCCGGATCCGCACCGCCCTCTGTGAACTCTTCCGCTTTGCCACTACCCGCTGACCCGCCATGCGTCTCCTCAACTGCCAACTCCAGAACGTTCGCCTCCATGGCGACCTGGAACTCAACTTTTCGCCCCGGCTCACCCTGATTGGCGGCCCCAATGAATCCGGTAAGAGCACCCTGGTGGAAGCTCTGCACCGGGCCCTGTTCCTCAAGGCGTCCGCCACAGGTGCGCCGGTCGAGGCGCTGCAGTCGCGGCTGCACATGGGCCAGCCGGTGGTGCAGATCGGCTTTGCAGCCAAGGGCGACAGCTGGACCCTGCGCAAGCGCTTCAGTGGTGCCACCGGGCAGGTAACGCTGCAGGCCGAAAGTAGCGGCAGGTCGCTCACAGGACCTGCGGCAGAAGATGCATTGGCTGTACTGCTGGGTGTCGGAGAGATCGTGGGCAGCAAACAGGCCGGCACGGTGCTGCCCAGCCGCTGGGCCCATCTCTGGGTGCGTCAAGGCCTCTCGGGCAACGACCTGCTGACGACTAACAAAACCCACTACGACTTCGATCAGCTGCGCCTGCAGCTGGAGCGCAGTGGCGGGGCCGCAGTCCAGCAGTCGCCCCTCGACCAAAGGGTGGAGCAGTCCATCGAAGCAGCACTGGCGGAGAACTTCACCACCCGCGGCACCAAGAGAAACTCCCCGCTCTATGAGCGGGAAGAAGCCTTCAAGGAAGCCCAATCCCGGATGGCCATGGCACTGGCCCGTTTGGCGGAGTACGAAACCGCCGGAGAAGAGCTGGCGGACATCTGCCAAGAGCTAAAGCGGCTGCAGGCGCAGGACCTGCCGGATCTGATAGAGCTCCAAAAACGTCTGGCGGACGGGGCGGAGGCCGCTGGTCGCTTGATGCAGCCATCGAGCTGGCCAGCAAGGGCCCTCGAGCCCATCCGGCTGCGCCATGACGCTGCAGCGCTAAGCCTGCAGCAGCTCGATGCTCTCCAGAGCGAGCTGGACGAGCGGCAGAAAACGTTGGCCACCCTGGAAGTCAATGCCGCTGGAGCCGAAGCCCGGCAGGCGGAGTTGGAGGCGGCCGAGCTGCAACACAACCAGAGCATGGCGGCCCTTACCCAACAGCGGCAAACGCTTGAGCAGCGCCAGCAATTGCTCCTGCGGCTGGTGGACCGCACCAGTACCGCCGAGTCACTGGCGCGCCTGCGCGCGGAACTCGAAAAGCTGGGGCAAGAAGCCAGCCAGCGCCAGGGCCTGGAGCAGCAGCCGACTGGCTTGCCAAGTCCTCAGCAAGCGGGTGCTACTGGAGCTGCGCCAGCTGGAGCAGCTGCTGCGGGATGCCCAGACCCGCCAACAGTCGATACGCTGGCTC
>JAGYLB010000131.1:0-18186 GCA_018401055.1 Roseicyclus sp. | reverse complement strand
TGCGTGTCGACCAGCACCACCTTGGCCTCGCCATGGTCGAGGATGTAGGAAATCGTCCCGATATCGAGGCGGATGTTGATGGAATTGAGCACCGCGCCGCAGGCGGGCACGCCCCAATGCGCCTCTACGTGCGGGGCGGTGTTGGGCATGACGGCGGCGACCACGTCGCCAGGGTTCACGCCGCGCTTGGCCAAGGCCGAGGCAAGGCGCGTCGTGCGCGCAAACAGCTCTCCGTAGGTCGCGCGAAAGCCGCGGTCGACCAGCGCGGGGCGGTCGGTGAAGATGCGGTTCGCCCGGATCAGGTGGCTGAGCGGGGTCAGGGCCACGTGGTTCGCGGCCCGTTTTTCAAGGCCCGTCTCGTCCTTCATCCAGCCCATGTCAGCCCCTTCGATTGCAGCGCAAGAATCTGACGCAAGACATGGCGCGCCGCGCAAGAAAAGGAAAGTGCTTGGCTGACCCAAAGGTCGGGAAAACCGCCATCGCGCCCTGTCGCCTTCAGGCGCATGCTGGGGTCATCGCATTTTTGATCGAGGAGATTGTTCCATGCCGCTTTTCCCCGCCCTGTCCGGTATCACCCGCGCCGTCGCCGTCGTGGCACTGACCGGCATCCCCGCCGTCGCTGAAACTCCGATCCAGCTGGCCGCGCTGCACAGCATCGACTGGCCTGCCAGCAGCGGGGAGGCGGATGCCTATCTGTCCGCCATGTTCAATCCCGGATTGCTGGCCGCGGCCGACACATCCGAACTTGCCGCCTGGGCTGCCTACGTCATCCCCGGTCAGGCCACGCGCACCGCCCTCGACCATGCCGGGCCCGAGGGGATCGACGTCGTTCTGGCGGGTCTGATCGAGGGTGGCCGCGGTGCAGAGGTCGTGGCGCAGCATGATGCAGCGAGCGCTGCACCACTCTTTGCGGTCCTGTTCCACCCCGCGGTGATCGACGCCGTCGCCCGCTCGGGCGGCCCGCGCGAAGCCGCGTGGTCCGGCATGGTCGACGAGTTGGAGGCGCTCTTTCACCTGTCGAGATAGCCCCTTTCCCTTCCCGCGCTGACATGCACCATGTCCGCAACAAGGCCGGGCATCACCGGACCAGCGAGGGCAGGGGGAAGAATGACCACTACCGACATCCGAAAACCGGTCGCCACGGGGCCACTTCTTGTCCGGGCTGCCGTGCACCGGGCAGGGGCCGCACCGGGCGATCCTGCGCCCTATGCGGGCGAGGACAGTTTCACCTTTGTCCGGGTGCAGGTCACGGATGCGGACGGCGTGACGGGCGACAGGTTCACCGGGCGTTTTTGTGCAGCGGAGGTCGCGCATCTGCTGAACGGCGCTATTGCCGAGGCGCTGGCCGCCGCCGGTCCGCTGCCCGACCTGAGCAAAAAGCTGAACCCGCGCGGGATGACCGGCGTCGTGGTCTCGGCGCTGTCCGCGCTGGATGTGGCGTTGTGGGACCTTGCGGGCAAACGCGCGGGGCAAAGCGTGGCGACGCTGCTCGGGGCCACGCGGCCTGCGGCACCTGTCGATGTGACCTGCGGTTTTCCCGCTCTTGAGATGGACGCGCTTGTCGCCGCCTGCGCAGCCGAGGTCGCAAGCGGGGCGCATGGCGTCAAGGTGCTGGTCGCCGCCAAGGGCCGCAGCGTGGCCGAGGATCTGGCGCGGGTGGCGGCCGTGCGGGCGGCCATCGGCGATGCGGGTTTGATTGCGGATGCCAATTGCGGCTGGGATCTGGACAGCGCTCTTACCTTTGCGCGCGGCGCGGCGGATCTCAACCTTGCTTTCCTTGAGGAACCCCTGCGCGGCAATGACCGCCATGCGCTGGCTGTGCTGGCGGGCGAGGGGATCGTGCCGCTGGGGGCGGGCCAGATGGAACAGAGCGCCGAGCGGTTCGATCTCCTGATGGAAGCGGGCGTTCAGGTGATCCAGCCCAATGCGGTCTTTGCAGGGGGGATCGGCGCGGCAGTGGCGGCGGCACGCCGCGCCGAGGCTGTGGACCGCAAGGTGTCGCCCGCGGGCGGTTGGGATATCGTCAACCTGCACTGGATGTGCGGGGCAATGGCTGCGGGGGCGGTGGAATTGCACCGGGCGCAGGCGCGCATCGCCCGGCTGTTGATGGAGCGCCCGCCCGAGATGGCGGGGGGCATGCTGGTGGTGCGCGACGCGCCGGGTCTGGGTCTGTCGCCTGACGAGGAAGCCTTGGCCGCCTGCCGGGTGGGTTAGGGGCACGCGAAAAAACGCCGAAAAACCCGGGCTATTCTGGTCGGAAAACGCGCGTTTTCCGACCCTATCCGCTCAGGCGGCCTTGCTGTCCACGCCCGCGCCGAAGCGGCCATAGAAGCTCTGCCCCTTGTCGGCCATCTCTCGCAACAGTTCCGGGCAGGCAAACCGGTCGCCATAAGCCGCGTGCAACTGGTCGCAGCGTTCCGCCGCATAAGGCGTGCCCAGAATGTCGAGCCACGAGAACGGCCCGCCAGACCACGGCGCAAAGCCCCAGCCCAAGATCGCCCCCACATCGCCCTCGCGGATGTCAGTCAGAACCCCATCCTCGAGTGCGCGGACAGCCTCCAGCACCTGTGCGAAGAGCAGGCGGTGTTGCACCTCGACCAGATCGGGCTGGTCTTCGGCCACCGGGTATTGCGCAGCCAGTCCGTCCCAGAGGCCCTGACGCTGCCCCTTGTCGTCGTAGGCGTAGAAGCCCGCATTGGCCTTGCGCCCCAGCCGCCCGGCCTCGACCATGCCGAAGATCACCGGATCGACCGTGTCGTCATAGGCGGCCCCCATCGCGGCCTTGGTTGCCTTGGCGATCTTGGCGCCGAGATCAAGCGATGTCTCGTCGGTCAATTGCAGCGGGCCAAGGGGCATGCCGACCAGCTTGGCGGCATTCTCGATCAGCGCAGGCGCGACCCCTCGGCCACCATGCGGATGCCCTCGTTGATATAGGGGATGATGCAGCGGTTGGCGTAGAAGAACCGCGCGTCATTGACCACGATGGGCGTCTTGCGGATCTGGCGCACGAAATCGAGCGCCTTGGCCACGGCGACATCGCCGGTTTTCGCACCCTTGATGATCTCGACCAGCGCCATCTTGTCGACCGGGCTGAAGAAATGGATGCCGATGAACTGCTCGGGCCGGTCGGATGCCTTGGCCAGTTCCGTGATCGGCAGGGTCGAGGTGTTGGTGGCAAAGATGCACTCGGGGCCTGTCACGGCCAGCACCTTTTTCGTCACTTCGGCCTTCACGCCCACATCCTCGAACACGGCCTCCACGATCAGGTCACAGCCTGCAAGGGCCGCGTAATCGGTCGTGGCATGGATGCGGCCCAGCACTTCGGCCTTTTTCTCTGCCGTGACCTTGCCGCGCTTCATCCCCTTGTCGAGGATACCCTCGGCATGGGCCTTGCCCCGGTCGGCGGCATCTTGGGCCGCGTCGATCAGCACCACCTCGATGCCCGCATTGGCCGCGACATAGGCGATGCCGGCGCCCATCATGCCCGCGCCAAGAACACCCAGCTTCGCCACCCGCTGATCGGCAACGGCAGGGCGGTTCGCACCCTTTTCCAGCGCCTCCTTGTTCAAGAACAGCGACCGGATCATCGCGGAGGACGACGGGTTCAGCAGCACCGACACGAACCAGCGCGCCTCGATCCTGAGGGCCGTGTCGAAATCGACCAACGCGCCTTCGTAGACGGCGCTGAGCAAGGCTTTGGCCGCCGGATAGACCCCCTTGGTCTTGCCGTTGATCATGGCGCTGGCGCCGACAAAGGTCATGAACCCCGCCGGGTGATAGGGCGCGCCGCCCGGCATCTTCCAACCCTTCTGATCCCAGGGCTTGACGATATCGGCATCGGTGGCCTGAAGGACCCATTCCTTGGCGCGCGCCAGCAACGCGTCAGCCGGGACCACCTCGTCGATCAATTGCGCCGATTTCGCGCCCTTGGGGTCCAGCATCTTGCCTTCGAGCAGCACGGGCGCGGCCTGCATCGCGCCCACCATACAGGAATAGCGCGTGGTGCCGCCCGCGCCGGGGAACAGGCCCACGAGGATCTCGGGCAGGCCGATCCGCGCCTTGGGATTGTCGGCCATGAAGCGGCGATGGGTGCAGAGCGCGATTTCCGTGCCGATCCCCGCGCAGGTGCCGGGAATGGCGCAGGCCACCGGCTTGCCGCCCTTGTTGGTCTTGGGGTCCATCCCCGCGCGCTCGATCTTGCGCATGAAGCGGTGCGCGTTCATCGTGAAGTCGAACAGCGCGGGCGCGGGGTCCTCGCCTGCCTCCTCGCGGATGCGCGCCAGCACGTTCAGATCCATGCCGCCGGCAAAGCTGTCCTTGCCGCTGGTGATGACGATGCCCTTGACCGCCGGATCGGCCAGAGCGTCGTCGATCAGCGCCTCCAGCACGCCCACCGCCTCGCGCCGCAGCACGTTCATCGACTTGCCCGGTAAATCCCAAGTGATGACGGCGACGCCATCGGCGCCCTTGTCCATGGTGAAATCGGTCATCTGTTTGGTCCTTTTCTCTTTTGGGCCCGCAGACGCTGCCCGGAATATGGATGTCGCAGCCCAGAAGAGGCCGCAGGTCAGAGCTGGCCGGGCGGACGGCCTTGGTTCTCGATTTCCGACGGAAATGCCGACGGCATGATGGCCGATGCCAGTCCGATGCCGTTGAGTGGGATGGCGTAATTGGCCGTTGCGATCCGCCACTCATGGCCGCAGCGCAGCAGGGTCGAGCAGACCGGGAAGGGGTCATTCAACCGCTGTCCCCTCGAATAGTAGTAGCTCACCGCAGTTGCGAGGATGTTGAACGGGGTCACGAATTCCGCCGAGACGAGCTGCCGCACGATATCGTCGATCTGCATATCGCGAAACTGGGTCTTCATCCGTTCGAACAGGACCCGCAGGTCTTCCTCGGTTTCCAGCACAGCGGTGCCTTGCAGCGTGACATGCTCATGCGGGAGCATGAAGGCGCTTGCGAAAAGCTGGAAATCATCCTCGAAATAGGCGCGCTTGGTCTTGTTCAGCAAGTCATAGCCGATTTCGTAGGCCGTTTGTTGAGTCTGTCCCGGCATGGCTGAAACCCTCTTGTCGAGCGTGGTGGTGCCGTTGCCCAAGGCGATGTTCATCATGGCACGGATCGCGCTACTGCCCAAAGGCCCCCTCGCGTTGCGCGGCGTGCCGGGGATTACTGCGCGTGTCGCGCTTGTCCTTGATGTCATCGATCATTCTTGGGCTCCCTTCCATCGGGTCTTTGGGGGTCAGGCGGTGCGGTGGCCCGTCCGTTCCAGCATGCGCCGCGCCTCGGCCTGTGCTGCGGCGATGTCGGGACTGAGGATCCGCAGGTCGGTGTTGTCCATCATCGCCTGCAACCAGATGCCCATCCAGTGGCCGTCGATCCGCATGATCACCGAATGGTTCTCATAGGCGGGCAGGCTTTTACCATCGCGCAAGATCACCTCGCTCCGGTGACGACCGGCCACCATGTCGGACTGGCCCGCCACAAAGGCGGCCTCCAGGCAGGTCCGTCGGAAATCGATCATGCCGCGGGCCAGCAACTCGGTCCGGAAATCCATCATGACAATGTCGAATTCATCGACGCTGGCCATCACGATCTCGCTGTCGGTCGTGGACATCATGTTGGGGATGGCGATGTGGCGGCGGATCAGCGCATAGTCGCCCGCGACGATCGCAGCAGATACGGCATCGAGGTTCGACTGGTAGATGCGCTTTGCCTCGGACATCAGAGCCTCTCGATGATGGTCGCGGCTCCCATGCCACTTGCCACACAAAGTGTCGCAAGGCCGGTGCCTTTTCCAGTTCGCTCCAACTCGTCGAGCAGCGTGCCGATGATCATCGCGCCGGTCGCCCCCAGCGGATGGCCCATGGCGATGGCGCCGCCGTTCACGTTGACGCGGGCATGATCCACGTCGAAGGCCTGCATGAAGCGCAGCACGACCGAGGAAAACGCCTCGTTCACCTCGAACAGGTCGATGTCGGAAATCGCCATGCCGCTGTCGGCAAGGATCTTCTGCGTCGCGGGCACGGGGCCTGTCAGCATGATCGTGGGGTCGGTGCCGATCTTGGCCGTAGCCCGGATGCGCGCGCGCGGCTTGAGACCGTATTGCACGCCGAATTCCGCGTTGCCGATCAAAAGCGCCGCCGCGCCATCCACGATGCCGCTGGAATTGCCGGCATGGTGGATATGCGCGATCCGTTCCAGATGCGGGTATTTCATCAAGGCGATCTGGTCGAAGCCCGGCATCATCTCGCCCATTTCCTTGAAGGCGGGCTTGAGCGCGCCAAGGCTCTGCATGTCGGTGCCCGGGCGCATGTATTCGTCGCGGTCGAGGATGGTGAGCCCGTTGATGTCGCGCACTGGGATGACCGACTTGGCAAAGCGCCCTTCCGCCCAGGCAGTGGCAGCGCGCTTCTGGCTTTCGACAGCCAGCGCATCGGCATCATCGCGCGAGAACCCGTATTCGGTCGCGATGATGTCCGCCGAAATGCCTTGCGGCACGAAATAGGTTTCCATCGCGATGGATGGGTCGACTGCGATCGCCGCGCCATCGCTGCCCATGGCGACACGGCCCATCATCTCGACCCCGCCCGCGATATAAGCCGCGCCCGCACCGCCTTTGACCTGATTGGCGGCGAGGTTCACCGCCTCCATCCCGCTCGCGCAAAAGCGGTTGATCGCAAGCCCCGGAATGCGCTGGTCAAGCTCGGAGGCGAGCACGGCGGTGCGCGCAAGACATCCGCCCTGTTCCATCACCTGCGTGACATTTCCCCAGATCACATCCTCGACCGCGTGACCGTCGAGATTGTTGCGGTCCTTGAGCGCGTTCAGCGTCACCGCCGAAAGCCGCGCCGCCGTCACCTCGTGCAGCGCGCCGTCCTTGCGGCCCTTGCCGCGCGGGGTGCGGATCGCGTCGTAGATGTAGGCATCGGTCATCGATGATCTCCGGTCAGGCGGGAAAGGCCCGCGTCATCAACTCGTAGGGGTGTTTCCAGCCGGGCAGATCGGCGATGCGGTCAAGCCAGGCCGAAATGGCGGGCCAGTCGGCCCGGTCGAAGGCGAAGGGCTCGGGATAGTAGAGATAGCCGCAGCACGAAAGGTCGGCGCAGGTCGCACTGTCGCCCACCAGCCAGTCGCGGGTGGCAAGCTCGCCCTCGAGCACCGCAAGCGCGCCCTTCAGGCGGCCCGCAAGAAACCCGATCACTTCGGCCGGGCGTTTGTCCTCGGGCACGAAATTCATCAAGAAGCGCAGCGGCCCCGCCTGCCCGGAAACCTTCTGGTTGTCGAAGATCGTCCAGCGCAGGATCTCGCGGCGCGTGGTCGTCGATCCGTCGCCGCAGAGCCGGCCCGTCTCGTCCATCACCCAGTCCTGAATGACACCCGATTGGGTCAGGATCACGCCATCCGCATCCAGCACGGGCACCTCGCCCATCGGGTTGAGCGCGCGGAAGTCCGGGCTGCGAGCTTGGCCTGCGAAGAAATCGACATGGCGCGGCGTCCAGTCGACGCCCGCCAGCGTCAGGGCCAGCGCCGCCTTGTAGGCATTGCCGGATTCGCCAAAGCAATAGAGCGTGTTGGTCATGGCCTGATCCCTGCCGTGGTCCCGGCGGAACCGTCCCGCCGTGCGTATTTTTGGAAAGATGAAGGCTCGTAACCCTTGGTTAAGGTTAACGGGCCAGAGTGATCTTGCGGTACAGGCTGGCGAGCCGATGACCGTGAAAGGTGAAGGCGCCCTGTCGGAACGTGCAGCGCGCCTCGGCGTCCGGACGCCGCTGGCGAACACTCGGCCGGGCAGGGGGCTGATCCTGCCCCGTCATCTTTCCCTAAATACGCACCTTGTGCCCGTTGGGCGGGCATATCTCCCGAAATGTTCGCGGAGTTTCTCACCGTTTGCGCTCCTCAAGCTCGGAGTTGAACAGCCTCAGGCGCGCGGTCAGCTTTTCCTCGTTGATCACGCTACCCCAGTTCTCGAACAGGAAGGACAGGAATTCCCCGTCGTCCAGCCCGGCCTCCTGGCCGAGCGCGCGAAGTTTTCTGTAGCCGTCCTCGCTCATGGCGATGCTTGGGCGGCGCGTAAGCCTCAGGCGCTTGGGCATCTTGGTCCTCCCCTTCCGGTGCTGGCAGGCCGCGCTCTCCGGCGCGGCCCCTTCCCAAGTCTAGAAGTTCGCGGCGTCCAGCGCCATCACAGGTTCGGCACCGGACTGGATGCGCGCCAGATGGGTCCCCGTCATCGGCAGTTGGCGGGCCATGTAGAAGCGTGCGGTCGCCAGTTTGGCCCGGTGGAATTCAGGGTCTTCGGTGCCCTTTGCGAGTGCGGCCAGCGAGGCCTCGGCCATCCGGGCCCACATCAGGCCAAGGCAGACATGGCCGAAGAGATGCATGAAGTCGTAGCTGCCCGAGAGCGCCGCGTTGGGGTTTTTCATGCCCTCTTGCATGAAATACATGCCCGCCGTCTGCAAGTCCTTGGATGCCCGCTTGAGCGGTTCGACGAATTCGCCCATCCCCTCGGTCCCGCCCGCCGCCTTGCAGAAGTCCTTGACCATGTCGAAGAAGGCCAGCACGTGCTTGCCGCCGTCCAACGCCAGTTTGCGGCCGACCAGGTCCAGCGCCTGCACCCCGTTCGCGCCTTCGTAGATCATGGCGATCCGGGCGTCGCGGGTGTATTGCGACATGCCCCATTCCTCGATGTAGCCATGCCCGCCGTAGACCTGCTGGGCCTGTACGGTCATGTCGAAGCCCTTGTCGGTCAGGAAGCCCTTGATGACCGGCGTCATCAGCGAAATCAGTCCGTCGGCATCCTTGTCGCCGTCGCGGTGGGCCGCGTCGATCAGGGTGGAGCCCCAGAGCAGGAAGGCGCGCGCCGCTTCGACAAAGCTTTTTTGCTCCATCAGGTTGCGGCGGATGTCGGGGTGTACGATCAGCGGATCTGCGGGGCCATTGGGGTTGGCGGGGCCGGTCACGTCGCGGCCCTGCAAACGGTCCTTGGCATAGGCAAGGGCATTCTGGAACGCGACCTCGGCTTGCGCCACGCCCTGCATGCCGACGCCGATGCGGGCCTCGTTCATCATGGTGAACATGGCGCGCATGCCCTTGTGCTCCTCGCCCAAGAGGTAGCCGGTCGCACCGTCGTAGTTCATCACACAGGTGGCATTGCCGTGGATGCCCATCTTTTCCTCGATCTTGCCGCACGACACGCCGTTGCGCTGCCCGAGGGTGCCGTCTTCGTTCACGAGGAATTTCGGCACGATGAAAAGCGAGACGCCCTTGATCCCTTCGGGGCCACCCGGGATTTTGGCCAACACCAGATGGATGATGTTCTCGGCCATGTCATGCTCGCCCGCCGAGATGAAGATCTTTTGCCCCGTCACCTTGTAGCTGCCGTCGCCTTGCGGTTCGGCCTTGGTGCGCATCAGGCCCAGATCGGTGCCGCAATGCGGTTCGGTCAGGTTCATCGTGCCGGTCCAGTCGCAGGCAACCATCTTGTGCAGATAGGTCGCCTTCTGATCTTCGGTCCCGTGGGCAAGGATGGTCGAGGCCGCGCCATGGGTCAGGCCCTGGTACATGGTGAAGGCCTGGTTTGCGGCCGAAAAGAACTCGCCCACGGCCGTGCCCAGAACGTAGGGCATGCCTTGGCCACCGAAGTCCTCTGGCATGTCGATCCCGGGCCAGCCGCCCGCCTGCAGCTGGGCGAAGGCCGCCTTGAAGCCGGTGGGGGTATAGACCACGCCGTTTTCCAGCCGACAGCCTTCGGTGTCGCCCACGGGGTTCAGCGGCGCCAGCACTTCGGAGGCGATCTTGCCGGCCTCTTCAAGGATGGCGGCAGTGAAATCGCGGTCCAGATCGGCATAACCCGGCGTGGGCGCATCCGAGACCTTGAGCACTTCGTGCAAGATGAACTGCATGTCCTTGGTGGGGGCGGTGTAGCTGGGCACGGTCTTGTCTCCTCCCGGTCGGTCAGGTCGTTTATTCGGCGGCGTCCTGCGCGCTGCCGCGGCTGGCCAGCATATCCTGCACCAGGCTCATCTGGCTCTTCAGGTCGTGGATCGCCACGTCCAGTTCGGCGCGCTGGCGTTCCATGTCGGTCAGACGGTCGCGCGCGATGTCGATGGTGCGCGTCAGCTGCGTCGCCTGCTGGTCGCCCACGTAATACAGGTCGAGCAGCTGGCGGATTTCCTCGAGGCTGAAGCCGAAGCGCTTGCCGCGCAGGATCAACTTGAGGCGTGCGCGGTCGCGCCGGGTGAACAGGCGGCGTTGCCCGTCGCGGATCGGGAACAGCAGTTCCTTCTGCTCATAGAAGCGCAAGGTTCTTGGCGTCACCTCGAAGGCGTCGCACATCTGGCGGATGGTTATCGTGTCGGCGGTCATGATCGGATCGGTCCTGTCGAACATGCGGTGTCTGGCCGTCCTGATGTGCGAGTCGCGCTCATCATTACAAGACAGCATGACGTTGACGTAAACGGGACGTCACGTCACTTTTGCGGTGACGAAACGTCAGCAAAGCTGACGCAGGGGAAGGCGCAATTTTGTGACGGCTTTGCCCGGCGACGGGGCAGGGGGCTTGTGGGGCTGTGCGGCATCGGCAAGATGGCGTCATGACAGATGATACAATCCCCCTTCCTGCCGCGCTGCCCTTGAGCGAGGCCTGCCGCATCATCGGCACGCGGCAGGCGCCGCGCCCGCCGCGCGTGCTGCACCAGTTCTGGGATCGCGACCCGCCGCGACAGATCAGGACGCTGCTCGATCATTCGGCGCAGGTCTGCCGCGATGCGGGGATCGAACACCGTCTTTGGGATGCCGCCTCGGGTGCGGCGCTGTTGGCGGACGGGTTTCCCGATGTCGTGGTGCGCGCCTATGCGACGGCCCCGCATCCCTCAATGCAGGCCGATATCTTGCGTCTTGCGATCCTCTGGCGACACGGCGGTGTCTATCTCGATGCGGACATGGCGCTCAGGAAGGGCGCGGGCGCGCATCTGTGGCTGTCCTTTACCGAGGCGCTGGTGTTCAAGTGGAACCTGCCCGACCGGCACAATGCGCCCAATTGGTTGATCGGGTTCCGGCCGGTGCATGACCTGGCGCTGACCTGCCTGATGCACACCGCGACGCGGATGGCCGCGGCGGTGGCGGTGGATGCCGACCTCGCGTTGAAACATGCGCTCGCCTATGGTCCGGGCGGGGTGACGGAGGCCGTGGGCGGCTGGATCGCGGCGCGCGGGTCCGAAGGCATCACGATCCTCGACGTGGATGAGGCCTACAAGATGGTGCAAAACGGCCCCGAAGTGTTGAAGGCACCGCTGGACTACAAGAAGACGGCGTTGCATTGGCTTGTGGCGGGTCGCAGCCGGTGAACGCGCCGTCCTTGCCTTTGCTGCCTTTGGCAGAGGCAGTTGCAGCGATTGCGCCGCATCAGCGGGCCAAGCTCCCCGCCATGGCGGACGGACGGCCCCCTGTCATCGTGCATCAATTTTGGGATCGCGATCCCCCGCCGAGGTCGTGGCCTTGCTGCGGCACAACGCGCAGGTGGCGCGTGGATGCGGGGCCAGCTACAGGCTTTGGACCGCGCGCCGGGCCGAGGTCTTTCTCGCCGCCCGGGCCCCTGATCTCTTGCCGCTGTTCAGCTGCGCGCCGCATCCGGCCATGGCCTGCGATCTGCTGCGTCTGTGTCTTCTGCACGCCTATGGCGGGATATATCTTGATGCCGACATGAGCCTTCGTGCGCGATGGGCGGGCCGCGGGCATGAAGTTCTGAGGTGGTTGCAAGATGGGTTGGTGTTTCGCTGGAACCGCAAGGATCGCAGCAATCTGCTGAATTGGTGCTTTGGCTTTCGCGCGGGCGACCCTTTATGCGCGGCACTGGTCGCGGCGACGGCGGCCAGCATGACCAATGCGCTGGACAGGGACGCCAAGGCGGCGTTGCGCAACACGCTGACGGTGTCGGGGCCGGCCTTGTTCACCCGCGTGGTGGGAACATGGATTGCCGCGCATGGCTGCCCGCCGGGCCTGGTCATCCTTGATGCGCGGCAGGCTTACGCCCGGATCCAGTATGGCCATGACAACATCGTGCCACTGGCCCTGCGGCGCGAACCGCTGGCCTACAAGGCGACCACGCGGCATTGGTTCCGCGCGGCGCAGGATTAGCGTGACCCGGGTCCGCCCTTGGCCGTGGCATCGCGCAGGCCGCGCAATTCGGCGATGATCTCGTCCAGTTCCCGGCGGCGCTGGTCCAATTCGGCCAGTTGACGGTCGGCCAGTTTCAGCCATGCCTCGCGCTGCAAGGCCCCTTGAGGGTCGGCGTCATACATCTCGAGCCATTGGCGGATTTCCTCGAGCGCGAAGCCGAAGCGTCGGCCGCGCAAGATCAGCGTCATCCGCGCCACCTCGCGCGGGCCGTAGAACCGGGCGCGCCCCTCGCGTTCGGGGAACAGCAGTTCGATGTATTCGTAATGGCGCAGCGTGCGTGGCGTCACGTCGAAGCGCGCGCACATCTCCTTGAAGCTCAGCCGGATGTCCTTGGCCATCTTGCTCCCCCTCCCGCTCTCGCTCTCGCCGGGCCGTCCTTTCGCCCCGCGCATCATAGGACGACAGCGCGGGCGTGCAAAGCGCGTGTCGCGGGGTCTTGCGCCGGGCGCGGGCAGAGGGATGATGGGGATCAGTGCAGGCAAGGGCAGGGACAGGGACATGAGCGGGACGACTGGCACGGGGGGCGAGCCCGGCGCGGACCTCGAAGGCAAGGCGCGCATCGCGCGGCAGTTCATCGCGGCGATCCCTTTTTCCGGCGCGCTGGGCATGCAGCTGGAGGATATCGGCGATGGCCTTGCCGTCATCTCGATGCCGTGGAACGCCGCCTTGGTGGGCGACCCAAAGACCGGCGTGATCCATGGCGGCGCGGTATCGGCCTTGATGGACACCTGCGGCGGCGCTGCCGTCATGTGCCACGCGCAGGCGCTGGCGGGCACGGCCACCATCGACCTCAGCATCGACTACATGCGCGCGGCCACGCCCGGCCAGCGCATCACCGCGCGCGCGCAGTGTTACCATGTCACGCGCTCTGTCGCCTTCGTCCGCGCGCGAGGCCTGCGACGAGGACCGCACCCGCCCCGGTCGCCGCCGCCACCGGCGCCTTTACCATCACCTGAACGGCCCGCGGAACGGCCCAAGCCATGAGCCGCCGCCCTCCCGAACCCGTCGCCCTGATCAAGCAGCGCCGCGACCGTGCGCTGGCCGTGCTGGTCGAGGCGGTGCCCTATATCGGCTTTCTCGGCGTCAGCTTCGACCGGCGCGGCGACGAGCTGACGGGCGTGTTGTCCTATGACGGCAAGCTGATCGGCAACCCGCTGCTGCCCGCGCTGCACGGGGGCGCCATCGCGTCCTTCCTCGAGGTGACGGCGATCATGGAACTGTCATTCAATCTTTTGTGGGATGATGTGGAAAGTGGTCGCGTTGCCCCCGAAAGCCTGAGCCCCGCAACGCTGCCGCGCCTGCCCAAGACCATCGATTTCACCGTCGATTACCTGCGCTCGGGCCTGCCGCGCGACGCCTATGCGCGGGCGCGGGTGAACCGGCAGGGGCGGCGCTATGCATCCGTCCATGTCGAGGCATGGCAAGACAACCGCCAGCGGCTTTTCGCGCAGGCCACGGGGCATTTCCTGATGCCGTCGCGCGATGACTGAGGTGGCCGCACCCGCCATCCGGCTGTCGCATGCCCGCGTGCTGAAAATCGCGCTGCCGGTGGTGATCTCGAACGCGACCATCCCGCTGCTGGGCGTGGTCGACACGGCCGTGGTGGGCCAGTTGGGCGACCCGGCGCCCATCGGGGCGGTGGGCCTTGGCGCGGTGATCTTGACCTCGATCTACTGGGCCTTCGGCTTTTTGCGCATGGGCACCGTGGGACTGGCCGCACAAGCCATCGGCGCGGGCGACCGGGCCGAGGTGGCGGCGCTGCTGACGCGGGTCTTGCTGATCGGGGGCGGCGCCGGGGTGATCCTGATCGCGCTGCGGATGCCGATCTTCGGTCTGGCGATGTGGCTCTCGCCCGCCAGCGAAGAGGTCGAAAGCCTCGTGCGCGCCTATCTGCAGGTCCGCATCTGGTCCGCGCCCGCCGCCATCGCGATCTATGGCATCACCGGATGGCTGATCGCGCAGGAACGCACCGCCGCCGTGCTGGTGCTGCAGCTGTGGCAAAACGGTCTGAACATCGCGCTGTCGATCTGGTTCGTGATCGGCCTTGACATGGGGGTCGAGGGTGTGGCGCTGGGCACCTTTCTTGCGGAATGGAGCGGGCTGGTGCTGGGCCTGTGGCTTTGCCGCCGCGCGTTTTGGGCTGCCTGCATGGCGCGATTGGGCGCGGATCTTCGACAAGGTCAAGCTCTGGCACATGGCGGCGGTGAACACCGACATCTTGATCCGGTCGGTCCTGCTGCTGCTGGCCTTTTCGTCCTTCCTGTTCATGGGGGCCGATTACGGCGATGCGACTCTGGCGGCCAATCAGGTGTTGATCCAGTTCGTCTATGTCACCTCCTACGGGATGGACGGCTTCGCCTTCGCCGCCGAGGCGCTGGTGGGCAAGGCGATGGGATCAAGAGCGCAGGCCGCCCTGCGCCGCGCGGCGATCCTGACCAGCCTTTGGGGGCTTGGCGTCTGCGCGCTGATGGCGGTGCTGCTGGCCTTGGCGGGGGGCGTGTTCATCGACGCCATGACCACGGCCGAGGGCGTGCGCGCCGAGGCGCGGACCTACCTGCCGTGGATCGTCGCGGCGGTGCTGGCGGGCTGGGCATCCTGGATGCTGGACGGCATCTTCATCGGGGCGACGCGGACGCGCGACATGCGCAACATGATGGCGCTGAGTTTCGCGGGCTATGTCGCGCTGGTGGCGGTGCTGGCGCCCGCCTATGGCAACCATGGCCTTTGGGCGGCCTTGGCGGGCTTTTTTGCGCTGCGCGGCGTCACGCTGGCCGTGCGCTACCCGGCGCTGGAGCGGGCGGCGGGGTGGGCGGGGGCTCTGCCCTCGTCACGGCCCTTGGGCCGTGCCTCCCGGGATATTTTGGAAACAGAGAAGCGGGCGCTGTGGCGGTCCAAGTGCCGGTCTCAGGTCCAGTCGCCCACACCGCTGCCGGTGAGGTCGGACAGGTTTGTCACGCCTTCGGCCTGCGCGCGCGCGTCCAGATCCCGCGCGATCCGACCGGCCAGCGTCAGCCCGCCATAGACGAGCGCGGTGTAAAGCTGCACCGCGCTGGCACCCGCGCGCAGTTTCTCCCACGCCTGATCGGCGTTGGAGACGCCGCCCACACCGATCAGCGGCAAGCGCCCTTCGGTCAGTTGGAAGAGGCGCGCCAGCACCTTTGTCGAGCGCTCGAACAGCGGCTGGCCCGACAGACCGCCCGCCTCGCCCCGGTGGCGGCTTGCCAACCCGTCGCGCGACAGGGTCGTGTTGGTGGCGATGATCCCCGCCAGATCATGGGCGCGCGCGACCTCGGCGATCTCGGCCAGCGCGTCATCCTCGAGGTCGGGGGCGATCTTGAGAAAGACCGGGATGGGTTTTGCCAGCCCTGCGCGGGCCGCCATGACGCCCGCAAGCAACTGGTCCAGCGCCGCGCGCCCCTGCAAATCCCGCAGGCGTTCCGTGTTGGGCGAGGAGACGTTTACGGTGGCGAAATCCACATGCGCTCCGCAATGCGCCAGAACGCGGGCGAAATCACCGCCGCGGTCGGCGCTGTCCTTGTTGGCGCCTAGGTTGAGGCCCACGGGCACGGCAGGGCTGGCTGCGGCCAGCCGGGCCGCGATGGCCTCCATGCCTTGGTTGTTGAAGCCGAAGCGGTTGATCGCGGCACGGTCCTCGGCCAGACGGAACAGGCGCGGGCGCGCGTTGCCGCCTTGCGCCAGCGGCGTGGCCGCGCCCACCTCGACAAAGCCGAAGCCCGCGCGCGACAGGGGGCCGATGGCCTCTGCGTTCTTGTCAAAGCCTGCCGCAAGGCCGACCGGATTTGGCAGCACCATCCCCGCCAGCCGCGTCTCGAGCCGGGGCGAGGTGACGGGGCCGGGGGCGGGCAGGAGCCCGGTCTTGAGAGCGGCGATGGCAAGCCCATGCGCCCGCTCGGGCTCCATCCGCTGCATCACCGACAGGCCGAAACGTTCCCACATTGCGCCTCACAGCCCCTCGGGAAAGACATGGGCGCCGTCGTGCAGCGGCAAAGGCGCGTGCCAGATCACATCGGCGTGGCGCAGGGGGCCGTAGAGATGCGGAAACAGCGCGCCCCCGCGCGACGGCTCCCACACCAGCGCATCGCCCAAAGCCTCGGCGTCGAAGGCGGCCAGCACCAGCCCCTCCTCGCCCGCGAAATGTCGGGCGGCGGTCTCCGCCACCTGATCTGCAGTCGAGAAATGGACAAAGCCATCGGCCACATCGACGGGCGCGCCCGCGGTTTGCCCGGCGCGCTCCAGTTCGGCCCATTCCGGGCCCCTGAGGATCTTGTAAATCTGCATGGGCCTGCATTGGCCCGCCGCGCGACCTGCCGTCAGGCGTTACGCAAGCGTCACCAAGCCGCTTTTACTTGGGCGCGCGGGGCCGCCACCCTGGCGCCTGTCCAACACATTCAGGAGAGCAACAATGCTTGCACGCATCCTCGGGTCCACCGCGATCCTCGCCGGCCTGTCATTGGCCGCGCCGGTCACCGCAGAGACCACGCTTCACATCCTTCACATCAACGATCTGCACAGCCGCATCCAGCCGATCAGCGGATCGGGTTCGACCTGTTCGGCAGAGAACGACGCGGCGGGTGAATGTTTCGGCGGGGTGGCCCGCGTGGCCACCGCGATCAACACGCTGCGCGCCGAATTGCAGGCGGCGGGCGAGAACGTGATCGTTCTCGATGCGGGCGACCAGTATCAGGGCAGCCTGTTCTTCACCACCTATCGCGGCGCGGCCGAGGCCGAGTTCATGGAAGCCATCGGCTTTGACGCCATGGCGCTGGGCAATCACGAGTTCAACAACGGCCCCGAAGGCCTGCTGCCGCTGCTCGATGGTGTCAGCTTTCCGGTGGTCGCGGGCAATCTCGATGTCAGCCGCCGAGTCCGCGTGCTGGCCGGCGCAGGTCGGCCGATACGCTGGTGCTGGATGTGAACGGCATGCAGGTCGGTATCGTGTCGGCGGTGACGCTCGATACGCTCGAGATTTCCTCGCCCGGCCCCGATGTGGTCTTTCAGTCCGAGATCGAGGCGCTGCAGGCCGATGTCGATGCGCTGACCGCACAGGGCGTGAGCATGATCATCGCGCTGACCCATGTCGGCCTGCCCGACGACATCCGTATCGCCGAAGCGGTGAGCGGCATCGACGTCATCGTGGGCGGCCACTCGCATACCTACCTCAGCGCCACCGATCCCGAGCGCGAAGGCCCCTATCCGCTTTGGGTCGACGGACCCGGGAACATGATGGTTGCCCATCGTGCAGGCCTATGCCTATTCCAGCGCTATCTGGGCCATCTTGGCGCGTCGACCTTCGATGACGCCGGTGCGGTGATTTTTGCCGATGGCAATACCATGCTTCTGGATGCCAGCGTCGAGCCCGACGCCGATGATTGCCGCCCGGATCACTGAGCTAGGCGGCGAAATCGAGGTCGCCATGGCGGTGCCGGTCGGCGAAACAACGGACCATGTCGAAGGCGACCGGACCGTGTGCCGTGTGATGGAATGCTCGATGGGCAATCTGGTCGCCGATGCGATGCTGGACCGCGCGTGCCGCGATCAGGGCATCCAGATCGCCATCGCCAATGGCGGCGGCCTGCGCGCCTCGATCGACGCGGGCGAGGTGACGATGGGCGAGGTCTTGACCGTGCTGCCGTTCCAGAACGCGCTGGCGACCTTCCAACTGACCGGGGCCGATGTGCTGGCCGCGCTGGAAAACGGTGTGTCCCAGGTCGAGGAAGGCGCTGGTCGCTTCCCGCAGGTCTCGGGCCTGCGCTTTACCTGGACGCCGACGGCCGAGCCGGGGTCGCGCATCGCCTCGGTCGAGGTTGATATGGGCGGAACCTGGGAAGCGCTCGATCCGGCGGCGACCTATGGCGTGGTGTCCAACAACTTCATGCGGGCGGGCGGCGACGGTTATGCGGTCTTCGCGCAGAACGGCCTGAACGCCTATGACTTCGGCCCGGGACTGGAAGAGGTTGTGGCGACCTATCTTGGTCAGAACAGCCCCTA
>JAGYLB010000066.1 GCA_018401055.1 Roseicyclus sp. | reverse complement strand
CCCAGGCTGCGGGCTCACCCCAGTAATCGGGATTGCGCACCAACGTGATGCCTTCGCCGCGGCGGAAGCTTTCCATCAGGAAGGGGCCCGTGCCGATCGCGGCGGTTCCGTCGTTGAAGGCCTGCGTCCCGGGATAGTTCAGGTCGCCGCAGCCCTCGGGGCTGAACTCGATGGCCGCGCCGTCGACGCCATTGGCACGTGCCGAGATGATCCCGAAGGTCGAGAATTCGGTCGGCATCAGCGGATAGGGTTCGGCGCTATGCACGATCAGCGTGTGGGGATCGGGCACCTCCATGTCGACGATGCCGCCGGTATAGGTGGTGAAGAGCGAGGGCGAATCCGGCACGCCGGGAATGCGGCAGACGGTATAGACCACATCATGGGCATCAAAGGGCGACCCGTCCGAAAAGGTCACATCCTTGCGCAGGTTGAACTGCCAGGCGGTGTCGCTGATCGGTTCCCAGCTTGTCGCCAGAAGCGGCAGAAGCTGCTGCGCCTCGTCCGTGCCGACGAGCGATTCGAAGATGTTGCGGCGCATCTGGTTGTTGGGGCCGACATTGTGGAAATGCGGATCGGCCGAGGACGGTTCGGATGCGAAACCGATCCGCAACTCCTGCGCCGCGAGCGGCAGCGCCGGGATCGTGGCGGCAAGGGCCGCGACGGCAAGGCCGCGGAAGACGGGGCTGGACATATTCGGAAACTCCTCTGTTGGCGCGCTGGATTTGCCGCGCAGGGCGCGGCGTCCGGCATCGTTTTGTCCTATGACGAACGGCACCGTATCCGATGGGCGGCCAGCGGGAATTGGAAATCGCATACTAAAGTGTTATGGACCCATAATAAACTTGCATGACCACGGGAAAGGGAGGGTGTTTTGATGCGTCCACGCGCGTCCATCCGCGAATACGAGGTGCTGCGCGCGGTCATCACCTCGGGCACGGTGACGGCGGCCGCGCACCGTTTGGCAATCTCGCAACCCGCCGTCAGCCGCATGTTGGCACAGCTGGAGGCAAATGTCGGCGTCACCTTGTTCGAACGGCGCGGCGGGCGGTTGCGCCCTACTGCCGAGGCCATTCGCCTCAACGGCAAGCTCGACCGGCTGTTCGACGCTTTGGCTTATCTTGACGGCACGGACCCGGCCGATCCGGCCAGCCAGCCGCTGCGCCTTGCCGCACCGCCCACGCTGGGCCACAGGTTTCTTGCCGGTCTGATGGCCAGTTTCATGAAGCAAAACCCGGGCCAGATGATTTCGCTCGAGACCTGCACGTCGAACGGTCTGGTCAGCCGGTTGGTGGATGACACCATCGATCTGGGCTTCACGCTGGCGGAACTGACCCATTCCGCAATGGAACTGATCCCGTTTCACCAGACGCTGGCGGTCTGCGTCATGGCGCCCGACCATCCCTTGGCCCGCCACGAGGTCATCACCCCCGAGACCCTGCACGGGCAAGATCAGATTGCCTTGATGCGGCGCCACATGGTGCGCACGCGTCTCGATCAGGTCTTTGCCCGCGCGGGTGTCCGGCCCAACATCGTGGCCGAGGTGGCGACCGGCGTCAGCGCCATTACGCTGGCGCGCGCCGGTGTGGGTGTCGCGGTGATCTGCCCCTTTCCGCTGCTGCGCCAGCAAGACCCCGATCTGGTGATCCGCCCTTTCGTGCCGGAATTCGTCTATCGCGCGTCCTTTGCGGTCTCGACCGTGCGCCCGCTGTCGAAACCGGTGCGGGCCTTTATGCGCCATGTGCAGCTTGCGGTCCGGACGACACCTTCGCCTGTCCTGACCAGCGGGTCAGCTGCCTGAGGTCCGTCACCCGCCCCGCGTTTCGACCGTCCGAAGAAGCGCCCCGAACAGCGGCGCATCCGCGCCCAAAGTGGCGGGCGTGACCGGAACGCGGAACAGGGCGGGTTCTTCGGCGAGGGCCTCGCGTACTTTGTCGATATAGCCTTCCGACAAACCGATGCTGCCGCCAAGGGCCATGCCGTCTAGCCCCAGGATCGCGGTCAGGTCGGCGATCAGCGTGGCGATGGCGCGGGCGGACAAAGTGACGATGCCTTGCGCCCACGCCTCGCCCCGGTGCGCGGCGTCGCAGATCGTGCGGGCGTCGGCCTCTTGTCCTGCTTTGCGGGCGGCCTCGGCCATTGCCCGCCCGCCCGCCACGCTTTCGACGGTGCCGCGCCTGCCGCTGCCGCAGGGCTCACCGGCACTCGGCGCTGTGGTGAACCCGACATGGCCCGCAAGGCCCGACCGGCTTTCGAGCAGGTGCCCACCGAGGACGAAGCCCCCGCCGACCCCCGTCGAGACGGTCAGATAGCCGAAATTGCGCAGCCCCCGACCCGCACCCAGCCGAGCCTCGGCCAGCGCGGCGGCGGCGGCGTCATTGAGGCAGGTGGCCGGTCCCAGCGCATGACCGATCAGATCGGCCAGCGGCACGGCCGCAATCGCGCTCAGCGTGCCTGTATTGACCGCATGCCAATGCCCCTTGTCGTCGATGCGTCCGGCCACAGCGACGCCAAGGGGCGCACCGGGCTGGTAGCCTACCTTCGTTGCAAGCTGCGCAATGGCTGCGATCTGTGCCTCGGGTGGCGCATGGGCGTCGGTCGCACAGGATGCGCGCGCGACGATCTGGCCTTGCACGATGCGGGCGGCTGCGATCTTGGTGCCGCCCAGATCGACGGCGACTCCGTCAAGGGGCTGGTCGGGGTCTTGCATCGCTCAGCCCCGCGCGCCGGTCACGGCATCGCAAAACCAGCCGGTCATGATCTCCAGCCGGGTCAACGCGGTGCCGACCGTGACCGCATCGGCCCCGGCGCGAAGGGCTGCGGCGGCGTCCTGTGGCGTATGAAGCCGCCCTTCGGCCATCACGAAGCCGCCCAGTTGGCGGAACTGCCGCACAAGCTCGAGGTCCGGGCCGTCACCTGCGCGCGCCGTGGCCTCGGTGTAGCCGGAAAGCGTTGTCCCGAGGATCGCAAAGCCAAGCTCGCGCGCCTGCCGCCCGTCCGCCTCGGTCGCGCAATCGGCCATGCAGATGACGCCTGCCGCGCGGACCGCTGTAGCAAGATCAGCCAGTGCTTCGGGTCGGGCGCGGTCGGTCGCATCCACAGCCACCACATCGGCGCCCGCATTGGCCAGATCGTGAATGTCTTTTGCGAATGGCGTGATGCGGACGGGGCTGTCTGTCAGGTCGCGCTTGATCAGGGCGATGATCGGCGCGCTGGTGGCGGCGCGTGTGGCGCGCAGGTTTGCCAGCCCCTCGATCCGGACACAGGCCGCACCCCCCG
>JAGYLB010000065.1 GCA_018401055.1 Roseicyclus sp. | reverse complement strand
ATCGGCGGCGGTCATGCCGGGGCCGAGGCGGCCCATGCCTCCGCGCGCGCTGGTGCCCGCCCGGCCCTGGTCACGATGCGGGCCGACACGATCGGTGTGATGTCCTGCAACCCGGCCATAGGCGGTCTGGGCAAAGGGCATCTCGTCCGTGAGATCGATGCTATGGGCGGGATCATGGGGCTGGCCGCGGATCGCTCAGGCATCCAATTTCGCCTGCTCAATCGGCGCAAGGGACCCGCCGTACGTGGCCCGCGGACTCAATCTGACCGACTGCTTTACAAAGCCGCAATTCAGAACCTTCTCGCGCTGCAGCCAGACCTGACCATCGTCGAAGGCGAGGTGGCTGATCTGATCATGCGCGATGGGCGAATCGGTGGCGTGGGTCTGAGCGACGGGGTCGAGGTACTTGCCAGTGCCGTCGTGCTGACGACTGGCACGTTTCTGCGCGGCGTGATCCATATCGGCGATCGGAAGCTGGAAGGGGGTCGGATGGGAGATCGACCATCCAACCGGCTCGCGCAGCGCCTGCGTGATCTGGCCTTGCCGCTAGGACGGCTCAAGACCGGCACGCCCCCGCGGTTGCGGTCCAGCAGCATCGAATGGGACCGTCTCGAGATGCAGCCGGCCGACGACGATCCGATGTTGTTCTCATACCTTTCCAAAGCGCCAATGGTGCGGCAGATAAGTTGTGGCATCACCCATACCAATGCCCGGACCCATGAGATCATAAGCGCAAACCTCACCCGTTCCGCCATGTATGGCGGCCATATCGAAGGTGTGGGCCCGCGCTACTGTCCGTCGATCGAGGACAAGGTCGTTCGCTTTGCCGACAAGACCTCGCATCAGATCTTTCTGGAACCCGAAGGTCTGGAGAGCGATGTCGTGTATCCCAACGGCATATCGACCTCCCTGCCGGAGGATGTGCAGGAGGCTTATGTCCGTTCCATCGCCGGTCTCGAACAGGCGGAGATCTTGCAACCGGGTTATGCGATCGAGTACGACTACGTCGACCCGCAACGCCTGACGTGCGAGCTGGAACTACCTGATTTGCCGGGACTTTTTCTGGCTGGTCAGATCAATGGAACCACCGGTTACGAAGAAGCCGCAGCCCAAGGGCTGATGGCCGGACTCAACGCTGCCCGTCGAACGCTTGATCAAGACGCCGTGATTCTGGGGCGCGACGAGGCCTATATCGGTGTTCTGATCGACGACCTTGTGACGCGTGGTGTGACGGAGCCGTATCGCATGTTCACGTCGCGCGCTGAATATCGACTGTCTCTGCGCGCGGATAATGCTGATCAAAGGCTTACCCCGCGGGCCGAGGCATTGGGCATGATCGATGAAGATCGTCGCGCCCTCTTCGCGCAGAAGATGGACGCGCTGGAGCGTGGTCGCGCCTTACTGTCGGTGGTTGAGTTCACCCCGCGCGATATCGCTGCTGTCGGCATCTCCATCAACCAGGATGGCCAGCGTCGTAGCGGTATGGAGATCCTCGCCTTTCCGGATGTCGAAGCTTCGGATATCGACCCCTTGATCCCGGAATTTGCCGAGTGCCCCGAGGAAGTGCGGACGCAGCTCGCCATCGAGGCTTTGTACAAGACTTATGTCGACCGCCAGCAGCGGGATGCCGACGCCTTGCGCCGAGATGAGGACTTGGTGATCCCGACAACGCTTGTCTACGGCGGCATTGGTGGTCTCTCGAATGAATTGCGCAGCAAGCTGGATCGCATTCGCCCCAGCACCCTGGGTCAGGCCGGCCGTATCGATGGGATGACCCCAGCGGCGCTGGTGCTGATCCTGACCCGCATCCGGCACGACGAGCGTCGGCGCGCATGATCGAGGACGAGGCGAAAGCCTACCTGTCGGCCCGTGTTTCACGTGAAACATTCGCGCGGTTGGAGCGTTATGCCGGCCTCCTGGCGAAATGGCAAAAGACGATCAACCTCGTGTCGCCGGCCACACTTCCGCAGCTTTGGGTCCGGCATATGGTGGATTCGGCGCAGGTCATCGACCATGCTCCGCGGCAGGCCAGGACGTGGCTTGATCTGGGAAGCGGTGGCGGTTTCCCCGGCCTTGTCTGCGCAGCCATCGCGTCAGAAACCCATCCGGGTTTGAAGTTTGATCTTGTCGAGGCCGATCTCCGGAAGGCCGCGTTTCTCAGGGAAACCGCGCGACAGATGGACCTGTCTGTCGGCGTCTTCAGCCGTAGGATCGAAGAAATGCCACCGCAATCCGCCGATGTGGTTTCGGCCCGCGCGCTAGCGCCCTTGGCAAGTTTATGTGGTTATGCACACCGGCATCTGTCCGACGCTGGTGTCGCCTTGTTCCAAAAAGGTGCCCGGCATGCCGAGGAGCTTGAAACGGCGCGGCAAGGCTGGCAGATGCATGTTACCGTGATCCCCAGCGTCACCGACGCCGAGGCCGTTCTTCTCCGGATCGAGAACCTGACCCATGTCTGACCTCAAGACTCCGCGAATAATTGCTGTCACCAACCAGAAGGGTGGTGTGGGCAAGACCACGACGGCCATCAATCTGGGCGCCGCGCTTGCGGAGCTCGGGGAAAATGTGCTGATCGTGGACCTTGACCCGCAGGGCAATGCCTCCACCGGGCTTGGCGTCGCCGCGCGGGACCGTGATCAAACGACCTATGATTTGCTGCATGAGGATGCACCGCTTGCGCGCGTGGTGCGAAAAACCGGGGTCGAACGACTGGACATCGCGCCAGCGACGACGGACCTCAGTTCTACGGATGTCGCCTTGGGTATGCAGGAGAACCGTGTTTTCTTGCTCAAGGATGCGCTGTCGTCAGATACGGCTGGGGGATATGACTATATCTTGATCGATTGCCCGCCATCCTTGAGCCTTTTGACGGTGAACGCACTTGTAGCTTGTCACGCGGTTTTGGTTCCTTTGCAGGCGGAATTCTTTGCGCTCGAAGGGCTGTCGCAACTGATGCTGACCGTCCGTGACGTGCGCGAGACCGCCAATCCTGGGCTGCGCATCGAAGGGGTTGTGTTGACCATGTATGACCAACGCAACAATTTGAGCCAGCAGGTTGAGGCCGATGCCCGTGCCACGTTGGGCGATCTGGTGTTGCGCACCCGAATCCCACGCAATGTCCGCTTGAGCGAGGCGCCGTCATACGCTCTGCCAGCGTTGATTTACGATCCGCTGTCCAAGGGCAGTCTGGCCTATATGGACCTCGCCGAGGAAATCCTGGCCCGCCACGCCAAACGCAAGGAACCAGCCTGATGGTCAATCGACGCGAACGCAGCGGATTGGGGCGCGGATTGTCCGCATTGATGGCCGATATCGAAGCGCCATCGAGCGCCGGGGCTGAGACGGTAACGACTGGCCGCGCCGGTCGTGAGACGCGGCGCGTGCCAATCGATCAGGTCCGGCCGAATCCGGACCAGCCGCGCCGGAGCTTCGCCGAGGGGGCGCTTCAGGAACTGGCTGCTTCGATCCGGGAAAAAGGCGTCATTCAACCTCTGATCGTTCGGCCTGACCCGACCAATCCGGACCGTTTTCAGATCGTCGCGGGCGAGCGCCGTTGGCGTGCCGCGCAATTGGCGCAGCTGCATGATTTGCCTGTTATCGTGCGTGATTTCGACGATACCGAGGTGCTCGAGGTTGCCATCATCGAGAACATTCAGCGCGCCGATCTGAACGCATTGGAAGAGGCACTTGGGTATAGACAACTGATTGACCGTTTCGGGCACACGCAGGAGCATCTGGCGCGCGCCATGGGTAAAAGCCGCAGCCATATCGCCAACCTGATGCGCCTTCTGGCCTTGCCCGACGAGATTCAGGACATGCTGCGAGATGGCCGGTTGAGCGCGGGCCACGCGCGGGCCCTGTTGACGGCTGAAAACCCGGTCGAGTTGGCGCGCAAGGCAGTGGCGAATGGCTGGTCGGTCCGTGATGTGGAAAAGCACGCCAAACTGACTTCGGATGTGGGCAAATCCGGCAAGACTGGCGGCTCAAAGCGCGCTGCTGCGGCCAAGGATGCCGATACCTTGGCGCTTGAGGGGGATCTGAGCGCAAATCTTGGTATGCCTGTCAGTATCGACCACGACCCGTCCACCGGGGAAGGTCGCGTTTCGATCCGTTACAAGGATCTGGCGGCGCTGGATGACCTTATCCGTGTTTTGGGCAGAGTTTCAGATTAATCGGCCAACAAATCCCGCAAGACAGCGTTCAGGACCCGACGCCCGTCGTGTGTGGTGCGAACGCAGTTCGCTGACTGCTCGATCATGCCGAGAGACTCGAGCCTATCGAGCACCTTAGGGTCGAAATCCGCGCCGTTCAGGCGGCGAAACCGCGCCCGGTTAAGCCCTTCGGACAGGCGCAGCGACATCATCGCATATTCTTCCGCCTGTTCCCGAGGGCTGACCGCATCCCGAACGGTTTCCCCGCTGCCGGTTTGTTCGACCCGCTTCAGCCAGCCAAGCGGCGCCAGTTCCGTTTCCGTGGCATGGCGCTGGCCTGACAATGTGATGCGGCCATGCGCACCGGGCCCGATCCCGGCATAGTCGCCGCCGCGCCAGTAAATCAGGTTGTGACGCGATTGCGCCATGTCGGCGGCGTGGTTCGACACTTCATAGGCGGGCAGACCTGCTGCCTCGCACATGTCTTGCGTCAGGTCATACATCTCGGCCGCGTTGTCATCGTCGACCAGACCGCCAAGCCGTCCGATGGCGTGCCGGTCGCCAAAGGCCGTGCCGGGTTCGATGGTGAGTTGGTAGAGCGACAGGTGGTCGGCGGCAAGCGCCAGCGCTTCGGTCAATTCTGCTCGCCATTCTGGCACGGTCTGGAACTGGCGGGCGTAGATTAGATCGAAGCTGACCCGAGGGAAGATGCTGCGCGCAAGATCATAGGCGCGACGACCCTCTGCGGCGGAATGGAGCCTGCCCAGACGCTTGAGATCAATATCGTTGAGCGCCTGCAACCCCATCGAGACCCGGTTTACACCGGCCTCGCGGAAGGCCCGGAACCGGGCTGCCTCGACCGAGGTTGGATTGGCCTCCAGCGTGATCTCGAGGTCATTGGCCACGGGCCAAGCCGCGCGCACAGCCGTCAGGATCGCATCCACCGTTTCCGGCGCCATCAGCGATGGCGTGCCGCCGCCGAAATAGATGCTGGTGAGACGCCGACCAGGGACTTCAGAAGAAACCCTTTTTATTTCAGATAGATAGCAGGTAAGCCACCGGGATTGGTCAATTTCGGCCGCGACATGGCTGTTGAAGTCGCAATAGGGGCATTTCGCCTGACAGAAGGGCCAGTGGACATAAAGACCAAACCCACCGGCCTCCCAATCCTCAGCCACCAAGGACCTGCCGCAGCTTTTCCACAGCCTTGGCGCGGTGGCTGATCTTGTTCTTTTCCCAGCGATCCATTTCGCCAAAGGTCAGACTGTGGCCCTCGGGCTGAAAGATCGGATCATAGCCGTGGCCCTGATCGCCGCGCATCGGCCAGACGATCTGCCCCTCCATCACACCGGGGAAAACTTCGTCGTGACCATCGGGCCAGGCGAGAACCAAGGTGCAGCAAAATCGCGCGGTGCGGGGGTAGGGCGCGCCCTTGGCCTCCAGCAGGTCATGGGTCTTGTGCATTGCCATGACGAAATCGCGGCCATTGGGCGTTTCCGCCCAATCGGCGGTGTAGACACCGGGCGCGCCGCCTAGAGCGTCGATCTCTATCCCGCTGTCGTCGGACAGGGCGGGCAGGCCCGTTGCCTGCGCTGCCGCATGCGCCTTGATCCGAGCGTTTTCGACAAAAGTGGTGCCGGTCTCATCGGGCTCCGGCAGACCATGGTCAGAGGCAGAGGTCACGCGGATGCCATAGGGCGCGAGCAGCGCCTCCATTTCTTCCAGTTTGCCGTGATTGTGGGTCGCGATCAGAAGATGGTCACCCCCGAAGCGCCGCATCAGGTGACCGCGGCTTTTTGCGCCGCGACCAACGCCGCGATGCCATGTTCCGCAAGGGCAAGCATTTCGTCGAACTGCGCGCGCGAAAAGGCCGAACCTTCTGCGCTGGCCTGCACCTCGACCAAGGCGCCTGCACCGGTCATCACGAAATTCGAGTCGGTGCCCGCCTCGCTGTCCTCGAGATAGTCGAGGTCCAGCACTGATTGCCCTGCGTAGATGCCGCAAGACACCGCCGCGATGTGATCGGTGATCGGGTTGCTGGTGATATCGCCCGCCTTGATCAGCTTGTTGACCGCCAGTTGCAGCGCGACCCATCCCCCGGTGATCGAGGCGCAGCGCGTGCCGCCATCGGCCTGAATGACGTCGCAATCGATGGTGATCTGCCGTTCTCCAAGCGCCGACCGGTCGACACCGGCGCGCAAGGCGCGGCCGATCAGGCGCTGGATTTCCTGCGTGCGGCCCGATTGCTTGCCGCTGGCGGCCTCGCGCCGCATCCGGGTGTGGGTGGCGCGCGGCAGCATGCCGTATTCCGCCGTGACCCAGCCAAGGCCGGTGTTCTTCAGAAAGGGCGGCACCCGTTCCTCGAGCGAGGCGGTGCACAGCACATGCGTGCCGCCGCAGCGGATCAAACACGACCCCTCGGCATGGCGCGTGACCCCGGTCTCGATGGAAATCTCGCGCATTTCGTCTAGGTTTCGGCCGGAAGGACGCATAGATATCTCCCTGATCTACATCTTGCGGGATAGTCCGCGCGCCCCCCCGGACGCAAGCCCGAATGGACCACAGGACCATGACGACGACCGACCGAAAGACACCGAACCAGACCGTGATGGGCGACCTGAACGACCGGTCGCGCGAGGTGTTTCGCCGTGTCGTCGAGGGCTACCTTGAAACAGGTGCGCCGGTCGGCTCGCGGACCCTGACGCGCAGTCTGTCGGAACAGGTTTCGGCCGCGACGATCCGAAACGTGATGCAGGATCTCGAATATCTGGGCTTGCTTGGCAGCCCGCATATCTCGGCTGGGCGCGTTCCGACGCAATTGGGGCTGCGGATGTTTGTCGACGGCTTCCTGGAGGTGGGCGAGCTTGCAGCCACCGACAAACAAAGCCTCGATGACACGCTCGGGTCCAATACCGGCGATGTAGGCGCGGCGCTTGACCGGATCGGGGCGGCGCTGTCGCAGGCGACCCATGGGGCCAGCGTCGTGTTGACGCCCAAGCGTGAAGCGCCGGTCAAGCATATCGACTTCGTGTCGCTTGCGCCCGATCGCGCCCTTGTCGTCCTGGTGTTTTCCGATGGGCACGTGGAAAACCGGGTGTTTCAGCCACCCCCCGGCCATACGCCCAGCGCGATGCGCGAGGCGGCGAATTACCTCAACGCGCATCTGGCCGACCGCACCTTGGGCGCGCTGCGCGACGAGATGCAGCGCGAGGTGGATCAGCGCCGCGCCCAAATCGACGCGATCGCCAACCATCTGATCGAGGCGGGGCTGGCCGTCTGGGATGCCGAGGACAAGGAACAGGGCCGTCTGATTGTGCGCGGCCGGTCGAACCTGTTGTCGGAGGCAGCCGAGGCCGAGGAGTTCGAGCGTATTCGCCTGCTTTTCGACGACCTTGAACGCAAGCGCGACATCGCCGAGTTTCTGGAACTGGCTGAAACTGGGGACGGGGTGCGTATTTTCATCGGGTCGGAGAACAAGCTTTTCTCACTTTCGGGTTCCGCTCTGGTGGTCTCTCCCTATATGAACGCTGACCGGAAGATCGTGGGCGCGGTGGGTGTCATCGGCCCGACCCGTCTGAATTATGGGCGAATCGTCCCGATCGTGGATTACACGGCGCAGCTGGTGGGCAAATTGATTGCCGACCGTGGGTAACGCGCCGAATGGAAGGATGAAGAGGCACGCATGTCCGACGCGAAACATGACCATATGGCTGATCAGCAAGAAACGGCGGAGACCACAACCGCCGAGGTCGATCTAACCGCGGATGCCCCGCAAGACGAGTTGGACGCGGTCAGAGCCGAACGCGACGAGCTGCGCGACCGCCTGCTGCGGACGCTGGCCGAATCGGAAAACGTGCGCAAACGCGCCGACCGCGACCGGCGTGAGGCCGAGAAGTATGGTGGCTCGCGGATCGTGCGCGACCTGCTTCCCGTTTACGACAACCTCCGCCGTGCGTTGAATAGCGCGTCCGATGCGGCGGGCGATGCCGATGCCGCCCTGCTGGAAGGCGTGGAATTGACCTTGCGCGAGCTGATCAAGGTGCTGGGCAAGCATGGCGTGACCCTGATCGCACCGCAGATCGGCGATAGTTTCGATCCGCAGAACCACGAGGCGATGTTCGAGGCCCCCGTGCCCGGCACCAAGGCGGGCGATATCTTGCAGGTGATGACCGAGGGGTTCATCTTGCACGACCGTCTGGTGCGCCCGGCACAGGTTGGCGTGTCGTCGAATCCGGGCTAGGATTTCTCGGCCAGATCTTTCAATTCATAAAGAAGCTGAAGCGCTTCGCGCGCGCTCAGGTCATCGGGGTGGATCGTCTTCAGCCGGTCCTCCACGGCCGACGAAGCAGCCTGCTTTGCCGGTGCTGGCATTGCTGGGGCAAATAGGGGCAGATCGTCGATCACTGCTTTGCGATCGCCGCCTCCGCGCTCGCCCTTTTCCAGTGCCTTCAGCACCGTTTTCGCCCGCGCGATGACACGGTCCGGCAGACCGGCCAGCTTGGCAACCTGCACACCATAGGACCGGTCGGCAGCACCTTCGCGGACCTCATGCAAAAAGATCACGTCGCCTTGCCACTCGGTCACCGCGACGGTTGCGTTGGTCAATCCGTCCAGCCGCGCGGCAAGGCTGGTCATCTCATGGTAATGAGTGGCGAACAGCGCGCGACACCGGTTCACGTCATGCAGGTGTTCCAGCGTGGCCCAGGCGATGGACAGGCCGTCATAAGTGGCCGTGCCGCGCCCGATCTCGTCGAGGATCACCAGGGCGCGGTCGTCGGCCTGATTGAGAATGGTGGCAGTTTCGACCATCTCGACCATGAAGGTAGACCGCCCCCGCGCCAGATCGTCCGCCGCCCCGACCCGGCTGAACACCTGACTGACCACGCCGATCTCGGCGCTGTCGGCAGGCACGAAACTGCCCATTTGAGCCAGTATGGCGATCAGGGCGTTCTGACGCAGAAACGTTGATTTGCCCGCCATGTTGGGCCCGGTCAACAGCGTGATCGCGGCGCCGTCGCCTTTTGGGTTCAGCGCGCAGTCATTCGCGACAAAGGGCGCACCGTCGCGTGCCAAAGCTGCCTCCACCACAGGATGCCGCCCGGCGCGGATGTCGAAGGCACGGTCGTCGCGCATCTTTGGACGTGTCCAGTTTCCCTCGACGGCACGGCGGACAAGGGCGGCGGTCAGGTCAAGCTCCGCCAGCGCGCGTGCAGTGGTGCCGATCACGTCTTGCTGTGCGAGAGCCGCCTCGCGCAGGGACTGGAACAGGGCGCGCTCGATTTCCTGCACGCGGTTGCCGGCGTTCAGGATCCTGGTTTCCAGTTCCGACAGTTCCAACGTGGTGAAGCGGACGGCGTTGGCCGTGGTCTGACGGTGGATGAAGCGTTCCGACAGCGGGGGTGACAGCATCTTTTGCGCATGGGTCGCCGTCGTTTCGATGAAATAGCCCAAGACGTTGTTGTGCTTGATCTTGAGCGAGGAGACGCCTGTGGCCTCGACATATTCGGCCTGCATTGGCCCGATCACGCTGCGCCCCTGGTCGCGTAGGTGGCGCACCTCGTCCATCTCGGCGCTATAGCCTGGCGCGATAGAGCCGCCATCGCGCAGTTGCGGCGGTGGCTCGGCGACCAATGCCCGGTCAAGCAGGTCGCGCAGCGCGTCATGGCCGGTCAAACCGTCTCGCGCCTCCGACAAGATGGGGGGCAGTGCAAGGCCCGAGAGGGTTTGCGCAAGGGCCTGCGCCCCGGCCAGCCCATCACGTATCGCGGCCAGATCACGCGGCCCGCCGCGATCTAGCGCCAAGCGTGAAAGGGCGCGGTCAAGGTCCGGTATGCGGCGCAGATGCACGTCAATATCGCCTCGAACAAGCGACTCAGACACGAAAAACGCGACCGCATCGTGCCGGTCGCGGATCACCCTTAAATCGGTTGATGGTCCTGACAGCCGCCGCTCCAACAGACGCGCGCCACCTGCGGTCAGGGTCCGGTCAATGACGGACAGAACCGTGTTCGCCCGCCCGCCCGATAGCGCATAAGTCAATTCCAGATTGCGGCGTGTCGCGGCATCCAGTTGCAACACCTGCCCCGCGCTTTGCCGCCTTGGCGGGTGCAAAAGCGGCAAGCTGCCCTTTTGTGTCAGGGTCAGATAGTCAATCACCGCGCCCATGGCCGCGATTTCGGGCCGCCCGAAGGCGCCGAAAGCATCGAGCGAGGCTACCTTGAACACATCCCCGATGCGCCCCTCGGCCCGGCTGTCAAAACTGCTGGCGGCAAGCTGGGTGACGGCAGCCCCCATATCCGCGATCACGCCCGTTCGCTCAGACGGCATACCGTCCGACACCAGTACCTCCGATGGCATGAGCCGGGCCAGTTCCGGCCCAAGCCGCACGGGTGGGCAGGGCATGACCTGAAAATCGCCGGTCGAGATATCGCACCAGGCCAGCGCGCCCTCGCCCCGGATCTCGGCATAGGCCGCCAGGTAGTTGTGGCGCCGCGCCTCGAGCAACGTGTCCTCGGTCAGGGTGCCGGGTGTGACCAGCCGCACCACATCGCGCCGCACGACCGATTTCGCGCCGCGCTTCTTGGCCTCGGCCGGGTCTTCCAACTGTTCGCAGATCGCAACGCGAAACCCCTTGCGGATCAGGGTCAGCAGGTAGCTTTCGGCGCTATGCGCCGGCACGCCGCACATCGGAATGTCATCGCCTGCATGCTGTCCGCGCTTGGTCAGCGCGATGTCGAGCGCGGCCGCCGCAGCGACGGCGTCGTCAAAGAACATCTCGTAGAAATCGCCCATCCTGTAGAACAGGAGCGCATCGGCGTGCCGCCCCTTGATCTCAAGATACTGCGCCATCATCGGCGTTGCCTGTGGCGTCATCCCATCCCCCTTGCGACGGCTCAAACCCTACGCAAGGCCGCGTCCGGATAGAAGCGCCAAAAGAGCCGAGTTGCCGGTTGCACCGGTAGTGGCTACACCGCTTTTCGGGCTTAGGGAGGGCACCACAGAATGACCGACAGGACCAAGATCACCCGCGAGGAGGCGCTGGCCTATCACCTTGAACCCTATCCGGGAAAGATCGACATAAATGCCTCGACACCGATGGCGACGCAGCGCGACCTGAGCCTTGCCTATTCCCCCGGCGTCGCGGTGCCCTGCGAGGTGATCGCCGAACGGCCCGAGGCGGCGTATGACTACACCACCAAGGGTAATCTGGTCGCCGTGATCTCGAACGGGACGGCGGTTCTGGGTCTGGGCAATCTTGGCGCGCTGGCGTCCAAGCCGGTGATGGAAGGCAAGGCGGTGCTGTTCAAGCGGTTCGCCGATGTCAATTCCATCGACATCGAGCTGGATACCGAGGACCCCGATGAGTTTTGCCGCGCAGTCCGGCTGATGTCGCCGACCTTTGGCGGCATCAATCTCGAGGATATCAAGGCGCCCGAGTGTTTCATCATCGAGCAGCGCCTGAAGGAAGAATGCGACATCCCCGTCTTTCACGACGACCAGCACGGCACGGCGGTG
>JAGYLB010000064.1 GCA_018401055.1 Roseicyclus sp. | reverse complement strand
CGATCTGCCGTTGCAATCGGCCAATGCCTGGGCCGCGCGCCTGCCCTCGCTTGCGCCCGCGCCTTATGCCCCCGACATGACCGCCGCCGCCGCTTGGGCCGCGGCACTCGAGGGGCCGCTCGAAACCTGGTGGATTGCCGATGGCCTTGACCATCCGGGCCGCGACGCCCTGACCGAAGCCTTGCGCGATCTGGGGCCCCTGTCGGTGTTCCAGGGCGACCGCGACGTGCTGGCGCTGGCCCCGCCGCGGTTCGAGGATGGAGTGGTGCGTGCCGCCCTGTCTCGGCTCGGCGACGATGTCGCCATGAGCTTTGACGTGGTAGCCCACGGCCTCGATCCCGCAGGCATCCCGCGCGATCTCGCCCGGTCCGAGGCAGTGTTCGAGGCGGGCACGGCACAGACGGAAGCCGTCTTTGACCTGCCTCCGGAACTCAGGAACCGCATCACGCGGTTCGAGGTCGCGGGCCTGCGCGGCGCGGGCACCGTGACGCTGACCGATGACGGGTTGCAGCGACGGCAGGTCGCCTTGATCGCGGGCGGGGCGAGCGATGAGCAACAGGCGCTGCTGTCGCCCTTGCACTACCTGCGGCAGGCGCTGGCTCCCACCGCTGACCTGATCGAGGGCGCGCTGTCCGACATGCTGTTGGCCAGCCCCGATGTCATCATCCTCGCCGATATCGCGACACTCTCGCCCGAGGAGGATCAGGGGCTGACCGAATGGGTCGAGCGTGGCGGCCTTCTGGTGCGTTTTGCGGGCCCGCGTCTTGCGGCCTCCGACGTGGCGCGCGATGCGGCGGGGCCGCTGATGCCCGTCCGTCTGCGCGAGGGCGGGCGCAGCGTGGGCGGTGCCATGAGCTGGGGCGAGCCGAAACAGCTGCGCCCTTTTCCCGACACCTCGCCCTTCTTCGGGCTGGAGATCCCGCCCGACGTTCAGATCAGTGCGCAGGTGATGGCCCAGCCCGACCCGGAACTGGCCGCGCGCACCATTGCGTCCCTGACCGACGGCACGCCGCTGGTGACGCGCGCGGGCCATGGGCAGGGAACCGTGGTATTGTTCCATGTTACGGCGAATGCCGATTGGTCGACTTTGCCCCTGTCTGGTTTGTTCGTGCAGATGCTGGAGCGGCTGGCGATTTCCACACGCCCCGCCGCGCCCGAGGCCGCTGATCTGGAAGGCACGGTCTGGACCCCCGATCAGGTGCTGGACGGGTTCGGCACGCTGCGCGACGCGGGCACCCGCCCCGGCGTTCCGGGCGAGACATTGGCCGAGGCGCCGCTGTCGGGCGATCTGCTGCCGGGCCTCTATGCCTCCGACGATCGGCGGATCGCGCGCAATGTCGTGACGGCCGAGACGGTGCTGGCCCCCGCATCCTGGCCCGCAGCCGTTCCCGTCGAGGGGATGAACGTGATCGCCCCGACCGACCTGATGGCGGCATTCCTTACGGGCGCGCTGACATTGCTGCTGATCGACGCCATCGCCTCGCTATGGCTGGCTGGTCGCTTGTCTGGCCTCGCGCGCGGGGCGGCGGTTCTTGCGCTGGTCGTGACCTTGCCGCAAGGCGTGCAGTCGCAGGGCCTGTCGCCCGAGGATGAACGCGCGCTTCTCGCCACATCAGAGGTGACCTTGGCCTATGTGCTGACGGGCGACGCGCAAATCGACGAGACCTCCCGCGCGGGGCTTCAGGGCCTGTCGAACACGCTGTTCCAGCGCACATCCGTGGAACCTTCGCCCCCCATCGGGATCGATCTGGAACGCGATGAACTGGCGTTCTTTCCGATGCTTTACTGGCCTGTTACCCCCGACCAGACCTTGCCGTCCGCGGCGGCCTACCGGCGGCTCAACGATTACCTGCGCTCGGGCGGCATGATCGTGTTCGACACGCGCGACGCACATATCGGCGGCTTCGGCTCGGGCACGCCCGAGGGGCGGCGCCTGCGCACGCTGGCCGCGCCGCTCGACATTCCGCCGCTCGAACCCGTGCCGCCCGACCACATCCTGACGCGCACCTTCTACCTGCTGCAAGATTTCCCCGGCCGCCACCTGTCCCGCGATGTCTGGCTGGAGGCATCTCCCCCCGCTGCCGAGGCGGGGGAGGGGATGCCGTTTCGCAGCCTCAACGACGGGGTCACGCCGGTCTTGATCGGGGGCAATGATTGGGCCGCGGCCTGGGCGCAGGACGATAGCGGGCGGCCGCTTTTGCCGGTGGGCCGCGGGGCCACGGGTGAGCGCCAGCGCGAGATCGCGCTGCGCTTCGGGATCAACCTCGTGATGTATGTGCTGTCGGGCAACTACAAATCCGACCAGGTGCATGTGCCCGCACTTTTGGATCGGTTGGGGCAGTAGAATGGCACAGACGATCCTGTTCGACCCGCTTTTGCCGATGCCCCTGATCTGGGCGCTGGCCGCCGCTGCCGCGCTGGTCGTGGCGCTGGCGCTCTGGCGCGGGCTTTCGGGCTGGCCCTTCCGCTTGCTGGCGGCGGGGGCGCTGCTGGCGGCGCTGCTAAACCCCTCGCTCCAATCCGAGGACCGGGAGGCGATGACCGACATCGTTCTGGTCGTCACCGATGCTTCGGCCAGCCAGCGGATTTCCGACCGCCCCGACCAGACGGCAGAGGCGCTGGCCGCGCTGGAGGCCGAGATCGCGGATCTGGGGATGGAGATGCGGCTGTCGACCGTGGCGGATGCGCCCGACAACGCCGGCACGCTCTTGATGGCGGAACTGAACCGGATGCTGGCCGAGGAACCGCGCGCGCGGATTGCCGGTGCCATCCTTGTCACCGACGGGCAATTGCACGATGCCCAGCTTGTCCCCGACCTGCCCGCGCCGCTGCATGCGCTGATCACCGGGCGCGCGAGCGACTGGGATCGTCGTCTCGTCATCGAGACCGCGCCTGCCTTTGGCATCATCGGTGAAGAGCTGATGATGACGCTCCGCATCGAGGACCAGGGCGCCGTGCCCACGGGCCTGTCGGGCCGGGCCGAGATCGCCATCGCCATCGACGGTGGTCTGGCGCAGACCTATACCGTGCCCACCAACGAGATGCTGCAATTGCCGCTGACGCTGGACCATGCGGGCCAGAACGTGGTGCAGTTCATCGTCCCGGGGGCGGCGGGGGAATTGACCGACCGCAACAATGCCGCCGTGGTGCAGATCAACGGCATCCGCGACCGGCTTTCGGTTCTGCTTGTGTCGGGCGAACCGCATCCGGGGCAGCGCACATGGCGCAACCTGCTCAAATCCGACCCGTCGGTCGACCTGGTGCATTTCACCATCCTGCGCCCACCGGATCGGCAAGATGGGGTGCCGGTGACGGAACTGTCGCTGATCGCCTTTCCGACGCGGGAATTGTTCATGGACTCGGTCGATGATTTTGACCTGATCATCTTTGATCGCTACCAGCGGCGCGGCATCCTGCCGATGCAATACATCGACAATATCCGCCGCTATGTCGAAGACGGGGGCGCATTGTTGCTGGCGGCGGGGCCGGATTATGCCTCGGCGGCGTCGCTCTACCGGACACCCTTGGCCGATATCCTGCCCGGTCGCCCCACCGCCCGCGTGATCGAGGCGCCGTTCCTGCCCGAGATTTCCGACCTGGGCCAACGCCATCCGGTGACGGCGGGGCTGGCGGGCGCGCATGACCCGCTGGAGGACAGCGATCAGCCCTGGGGCCGGTGGATGCGCCAGATCGAGGTGACGGAACAATCGGGCCAGACGGTGATGACCGGCAATGGCGGCGCGCCCTTGCTGATGCTCGACCGGGTCGGCGCGGGGCGTGTCGCGCTGTTGGCATCCGATCATGCCTGGCTGTGGGATCGTGGCTATGAGGGCGGCGGGCCGCAGTTGGAATTGCTGCGGCGGCTGGCGCATTGGATGATGGGCGAGCCCGACCTGGAGGAAGAGGCGCTGGTGGCCCAGGCCGATGGCCAGACCATCCGCGTGACGCGGCGCACCATGGGCGACACGGTCGGCGCGCTGCGTGTGACCGCGCCCGACGGGTCCGAGGCCGAGGTGATGCTGGAAGAAACCGCGCCGGGCCGTTTTACCGCCGAGATCGACGGGGCCGAACAGGGGCTTTACCGCCTGGCCGAGGGCGAGCGGGACACCGTGATCGCGCTTGGCCCGGCCGCGCCGCGCGAATTCGAGGACACGATCGCCTCGGGCGCGCGGCTTTTGCCGGCGATCGCGCCGCTGGGGGGCGCGGTGTTCCGCCTGGAAGACGGGATGCCCGATATCCGCCGGGTGGCCGAAGGGCGCGCGGCATCGGGCCGTGGCTGGATCGGGGTAACGCCCCGCGAGGCTTATCTGACCACCGATGTGACGGTGACACCCGTCATCGCGGCCTGGCTGTTCCTGCTGTTGGTGGCGGCGCTGACGGTGCTGGGCTGGCTGCGCGAAGGGCGGCGGTAGGGTGGGGCCTGCGGAGGGTGCGCCTTCACGTGCCCCCCACCGCACGCCGTTTTCAGAAGGGTTTGAACACGACGAGGATCAGCACGCCGATGGCGGCGAAGACGCTGATCTCGTTGAACATCCGCAACCAGAAATCGCTTTCGGTAAAGATGCCGCGCCGCGCGCGCAGGACCAGCCGCCCGGTCCAGCCGTAATGGGCGGCCAGCAAGGCCACGACGCCCAGCTTGGTCCAGACCCAGAGCGGAAAGCCCCAGAACCAGCCCAGCCAAAGGCCGGTCACGATGGCGATGACGCCCAGCCCGAGCGAAAAGCGGTAGATTCGGATGGTCAGATCGCCGGTCGGGCCGAATTCGCCCAGCCGGGCATATTCGCGTTTCCAGAAGATGATGGCGCGGGGCACGGCAAAGATGCCGGTCATCCAGCCAAGCACCGCGAGAAGATGAAGAACCTTGACCCAATCCATGCGTCCTGATGCGCTGTTCGGGGACCGGTTCGCAAGGCGCAGAAATGTCTCAGGGTTAAATCAGTTGCCAAATGGCATTATTGGTTATAATTTCTTACCAATTGACGCGAAGAGGAGAGCGCGACATGGATATGCCGGTGCCCGATGCAGCGATTTTATCGCGCAAAAGCAAGATCGTGGAGCGGCTGCGCGCGGCCCTTCCAGCGGCTGCGGTGATTCATGATGACGCCGAATTGCGCGCCTATGAATGCGACGCGCTGACCGCCTATCGCTGCCCG
>JAGYLB010000063.1 GCA_018401055.1 Roseicyclus sp. | reverse complement strand
CCATGGCCTGTCGCGGGTCGAGGCGGGCGCGCAGGGCATGCACAAGCTGGCCCGCGGCTACATGCCGGTGCAAACCCATTCGCTGCATTGGGTGCGTGACGCAGGCTTTGCCCGCGCGATCGAACATTATCTCGCGGCCGAACGCGCGGCGGTCGATGAAGAGATCGAGGTGATGACGGGCTACGGCCCTTTCAAACGCACCCATATGGAGGAACAGGACTGATGGACGCGCACAAGCTGCAAGGGACGGACCGCGAGCATGCGCTCGAGGCGCTGACGGGTCACGGATGGACGCTGGTCGAGGGGCGCGATGCAATCACCAAGCGCTTCGCCTTTGGCGATTTCAACGAGGCGTTTGGCTGGATGACGCGTGTTGCGCTGGTGGCCGAGCACATGAACCACCATCCCGAATGGTTCAACGTCTACAAGACGGTCGAGGTCACGCTGACCACGCATGACGTGGGTGGCATCAGCAACCTCGACGTGGCGCTGGCGTCCAAGATGGACCGGATGGCCGGCTGACCGGCCATCCGGTGGCCGGTCACAGCGACGCGAGCAATTCCTCGCCGGTCGAGATCGCGCATTCGCCGGGCTTCTCGAGGTTGAGAACTGTAACGATTCCGTCCTCGGCCACCAGCGCATAGCGGCGAGAGCGGTCATGGAAGCCAACCTCGGGCTTGTCGAAGTTGAGGCCGATGGCCTTGGTGAAGGACGCATCGCCGTCGGCCAACATCGTGATCCCCGCCGCTGTGGCGCCGGTCGTTTCGCCCCACAGCCGCATGACGTGCGCATCATTGACCGAAACGCAGAGGATTTCGTCGATCCCTTTTTCGTCGAAGAGCGGTTTGGTCCGCAAGAAGCTCGGCAGGTGCTTGCCGTCGCAGGTCGGCGTGAAGGCCCCCGGCACGGCGACGATAACGACGCGCCGGCCGACGGTCATGTCTGCCAGCGAGACGGAGGCGGGCCCGTCTGGCCCCATCACCTGAAAGCGCGCATCAGGCAGCCGGTCGCCGACAGCGATATGCGCCGGCATAATTACAGCGTCTCCAGCAGTCGCTCGCCGGTCGAGATGTCGCACACGCCGGGCGCGTCGACATTGGCATGGGTCACGACGCCATTGTCCAGAACTACGGCATAGCGGTTCGAGCGCCCAATGAGGCCGATCTGCGGGGCGGTGAATTCCATCTTGAGGGTATGGGTCAGCTTGCCCTCGGAGTCGCCCAGCATTGTGATCCCGGCCGCGGTGGCCCCCGTCGCCTCACCCCATGCCTTCAGCACGAAGGGGTCATTGACAGAAATGCAGATGATCTCATCGACGCCTTCCGCCTTGAACGCCTCGGCGGTGCGGATGAAGCTGGGAACATGCGACGTGCTGCACGGGCCTGTGAACGCGCCGGGTAGGCCGAACACGATCACCTTGCGCCCGGTTACGTAGTCGGAAAGGCCGAGCAGTTTCGGCCCGTCATCCGTCAGGATGGACAGTTGGGCATCTGGAAAAGTGTCGCCAACGGAAATGGTCATGGGTGCGGTCCCTCTCGCTTGTTAAACCGTTCGGAGGGCATATAGGGTCCGCGCTAACGGCGGCCAACGCGAAAGGTGACGGGCATGGAAAAGATCGTGGTCGTGGGCGCGGGACAGGCCGGGGCGTCGTGCGTGGCCAAGCTGCGGTCCGAAGGGTTCACCGGGTCCATTACCCTGATCGGCGCGGAACCCGCGCCGCCCTACCAGCGCCCGCCGCTGTCCAAGGCGTATCTGTTGGGCGAAATGGCGTTGGAGCGGCTCTATCTGCGCCCCGAAAGCTACTACGCCGAAAATGGCATCACCTTGATACTGGACATAGACGTCAGCGCCATCGACCGCGCGGCCCGCGTGGTGATCGCGGGTGGGCAGCCTGTGCCCTATGACCAACTGGTTCTGACGACGGGCTCGGTCCCGCGCCGTCTGCCCGCTGCCATCGGGGGCGAGTTGACCGGTGTTCATGTGGTGAGGACGCTGCGCGATGTTGATGCGATGGGGCCGGGGATGCAGCCGGGCCGCCGCGCGCTGATCGTGGGGGGCGGCTATATCGGGCTGGAGGCTGCCGCCGTCGCGGCCAAACGTGGCATGGCAGTGACGCTGATCGAGATGGCCGACCGCATCTTGCAACGTGTCGCCGCGCCCGAGACCTCGGATTTCTTCCGCGATCTGCATCGTGCGCATGGCGTCGACATCCGCGAAGGCACTGGCCTGACGCAGCTGACGGGTGATGGCCATGTGACCGGCGCGATCCTGTCGGACGGGTCGGAGCATGCGTTCGACATGGTGATCGTGGGCATCGGCATCACGCCCGCCACCGCGCTGGCCGAGGCGGCGGGGTTGGAGGTGGCCAATGGCATCACGCTCGACGACCGGGGCCGCACCAGTGATCCGGCAATCTGGGCCGCGGGCGATTGCGCGGTTTTTCCGTATCGCGGCGCGATGATCCGGCTGGAATCGGTGCAGAATGCCATAGATCAGGCCGAGGCTGTGGCTATGAACATCATGGGGGCGGATGCCCCTTACGTGCCCCAGCCTTGGTTCTGGTCCGACCAATATGACGTCAAGCTGCAGATCGCGGGGCTCAACACGGGGTATGATCGCGTTTTCATTCGTGACGGCGGCACGGCTCGGTCGCATTGGTATTACGCGGACGACACCCTGCTGGCGGTGGATGCGATGAACGATCCGCGCGGCTACATGGTCGGCAAGCGGCTGATCGAGATGGGACGCTCGCCCGCGCCTGACATAGTGGCGGATGCGGGGCAGGACCTCAAACCCCTGCTCAAGGCCTGAGCGATGCGGATCATCGCCGGGCGGCTCCGGGGCAAGAAACTGGCCGAGCTGGGCGCGGGCGATGGGGCAGCCCATCTGCGCCCGACGACCGACCGGGTACGCGAAAGCCTGTTCAACCTGCTAACCAGCGGCAAGCATGGCGACCCGGTCACGGGCAAGCGTGTGCTGGATCTGTTCGCGGGCACGGGCGCGCTGGGTCTCGAGGCATTCAGCCGGGGTGCGGCTCATGTCACCTTCGTCGATGACGGCACCTCGGCGCGCGCGCTGTTGCGTGAGAATATCGCGTTATGTGCCGCGCAGGGCGCGACCAAGCTCCTGCATCGCGACGCCACCGATCTGGGCGACGCGCGCGGCGCGCCCTTTGACCTTGTGTTTCTCGACCCGCCTTACGGGCAAGGGCTGGGTGAGCGGGCCCTTACCTCGGCCCTGGCGGGCGGATGGATCGCACAGGGCGCGCTGGTCGTTTGGGAAGACGGCACCGCACCCTTGCCGCCGCCGGGCCTGACCCTGGTCGGCCAGCGCAGCTACGGCGGCACAGTCATCACGCTGTTGGGTCTGCCGGCAGGCTGAGCGCTCGACGCCTGCCAGCCAACGAAGGATCAGGCGGAAAGTTTCAGAGCCGCCGGAATTTTCCTGAATGTTACGAAGATTTTGACGGTTCCGTGGGAAAAACGCACAGGCCCGTGCGGTCGGTGCAGGTTGGCGACCAATATGTGCAAATACGCACCAATATCTCGGATTAATCGCGTTTTCGTTTATTGAATGAGAGCAGCATACGGCGCATCTGTTGTCCATCGAAGGGCGCACCGCCCCGACAAACCCAAACCGGCGCAAAACCCAAGACGCGCCTAAACACACCGAAAAAGGACCAAAGACATGAAAAACCTCTTCGCCCTGACCGCCGTCGTCGCAACGCTCGCTGCTCCGACCTTCGCCAGCACCGACTTCGCCATCAACCACTTCAACCAGGACCAGGACAGCGTGATCGAGCGCATCGCCGTGCCGACAGTTTCGGAATCGGTTGTCGTTTCGACCAACAACCGGTCAGACGCCGCTGTCGCATTCGGCATCTTCAACGGCTCGGTCGACTCGATCAGCGATCTGCGCGGCCTGAACGGCGGCACTGTCATCAACTCCTCGCAGTCCGCCGCCGCCGCAGCGATCTTCGCTGAACTGCGCGCCGAAAGCCTCGAAAACGAATGATCTGTGATCGTCTCGGACTCGTGGTCGGGCGTCGCTTTCTCCCCGGCGCCTGACCACGGACCGAATGAAAAACA
>JAGYLB010000062.1 GCA_018401055.1 Roseicyclus sp. | reverse complement strand
GAAGATGCTGGAGGTCAAGCGCGGCGCGGGCAACCAGTTGCTGGTGCGGCGGCTGGATTGAGGCGTGGGTGCTGGGGCTCTGCCCAAGTCCCCACGTAGTTTTTCGGCGGGGGTGACGGAGCGAGCGCCCGGCCATCGGACACGTTGGCGGTCAGGGTGCGCGCCGGTCGCCTCAGTTGAGCCAGGCCATATCCTCGGGCGGCAGAAGGGCGGTGATACGCGCGGCGTAGTCGTCCATGTCGCCGTCGGTCACTCGCCCGTCCCACTTTCCAGAGCTGCCGGAGTTTTAGAAATCTGCGAGGTCCTGGAAGGGCGTGTTCTTGTGGAAACGCCGTTCGCTTGTCTCCATGGCCTTGCGCATAGAGGTGAAGGTCCTTGCCCGTGCGGACTCATCGCGCAGCGCATCCGTCAGCGGGATGTCGAGCAGGCCCGCCAATCGCGTGATCTGCCCGGGTAGGTCGCGGCTCAGATCGGCGTAGTGGAAAAAGTGAACGTTGCCGTTTGCCTGCCGCGCGCGGGATTCGGTGTAGTGCTGCACGAGCGAGGCGACGGTCAGGTCGTCGGCGGCGCCATCGGTCAAGGGCGCGTCAAGAATACGGCGGAAGCCCGCGCGCTCATCCTCGGGTAACATGTGGTCGAGCCAGTCATGCTTCATGTTCGCGGCATGGGTGCGCAGCGAGCAATGCACATCGACCGGGTGGCGGTAGACGACTGAGCATCAGTAACCTCCGCATGTGTGGCGCAAGATTTCGGTTTGCATGTCTTCCAGCACCTGGGCGACCGCCTCGAACCCATTCAGCATCGCGTTCGAGGCAGCGACGCCATAGCTCTGAGCGGTCAGAACGGGATAGCTGACCTGACCGCGTATTCCGGGGCGGACATCATGGAAACTGTCGCAAACGACCACTGTCCGCGCCGCCATGCAGCGGGCGGGTGGGCCAGGTTCTCCATCTGATAGCTCTGAAGCACAGCGAAACGCCTGTGATGCGCCATAGACAACGACGGTGTCACGGCGACGATGGGGTGCCTGTGGGGTGAAATCGCGCGTCCATACGAATTGCCGATGCAATTGCGTGATGCGGTTTCCATCTCCGTCACGCAAGTAGTACTCCAGCACGTTGGAGCTGAACTCCGCGACATGCAGGGTGACAGGTTGCACAACCCCTTCGTCCTGGCGGTAGAGGCGGAACGTCAAGGCGATATTCGTGCCGTCTCCTGTCACTGGCGCCCGGAGCCGATTGATGCCCGTGACCTCGATGCGAATATCGAACTCCCTCGCGCGGCAAAGCACGCGATCATCGCGAATATCCAGTTGCGCGGGCCAATCGTCGACCGGAGAGCCTGTGCAATCTATCGTAAGTTCCTGGCCGTGGGCCAGCGCGGGAATGGCCAGGAATAACAGGCACAGGGCCACGAAGTTCTGGAGTGATTTCATCGGTTTCGAGAGCCTCGGTTTGCTTCGTAAATGTATGTCGCCTGGGCCGCATAGGAGATGCCATCGATTGGCGTGTACGACTAGATGCAGCGGCGTCGGGTCAGGCCGTCGAGGAAATCAGTGATCTCGCGACGGTCGCGGAAGGCGCAATCGAGCCACGGCGCGTACTGTGATCCGCCGGCATCGGGCACGGCGCGGCCATGGATCAGCATCATCACGATATTAAGCATCCATGTCGTGCCGCATTTGGGCGGGGTCACGACGAACACATCATCCGCGCGGAGGTAGAACCAGGCCCATACATCCGTGTCGGTGACGCCCCCGCGATAATCGCGCAGCCTTTCGACCTCGATGCCCGCCATGTCGCTTTCTCTCTGTCCTGCCCGGGGCAGGCTAACACGGATCGGTTCGGCAGGTTGCGGCTTTTCAGCTCCGGCTGTAGCGGGCGAGGAAGGTCTTGACCGCCTCGGAGGCGACGCGGTCGATTTCGGCCTCGGGGGGGTCTTTCTCGATCCCGAAAAGCACCTTGAGCATCAGGTCGGCACGGCATAGTTGCGCCAGCTGGTCGGCGGCAAGCGCCGTATCCTCGATGTCGAGGGCGGCGCGCGCCTTGGGGCTGTCGAGATACTGGGCGATCTTGCGCCCCCATTTTTTCGGGCCGCTTTCGTAAAAGGTGCGGCCCAGTTCCGGAAATCTCTGCGCCTCGGCGACACAGACGCGGAACATGTCCTGCCCGAAGTCGGACAGGATGAAGGTCATCAGTGCCTTGCAGATCACATGCAGCGTTTCCTCGACGCTCAGGTCGCCCGCATCCATCAGGAAATCGATCTCGGCCTGCTGGGCGCATTCGGATTCCAGCACCGCTACGAACAGGTGCTGCTTGTCAGGGAAATAGCTGTAGAGCGTGGCCTTGGACACGCCCGCATCGCGAGCGATCTCGTCGACACTGGCACCCTCATAGCCTTCGCGCATGAAGACGGTGCGCGCACCCTCGATCACCTGGTCGAACTTGCGACCCTTCTTGATCTGCGGCTCAGCGTTCATGCGGTCATCCCCTTGCCCCCAAGTGACAATGTAAACCACTCGGTTCAGTTTCGGCAAGGATTTCGCGCCGCAGGGCGTTGCGTTTGTGGCAATGGACTCTGTCACAGGGTCGGATTAGCCAAGGTCCATGATCGAGATCTTCCTCAAGACATTGCCCTTCTTCGCGCTGATCGGGCTGGGCTATCAGGCCTGCCGCAGCGGCTTTTTCAACGCCGAGGCAGCGGCGTATCTCACGAAATTCGTGTTCTACTTTGCGCTGTCGGCGATGTTGTTCCGCTTTGCCGCCAACCTGTCATTGTCCGAGATCTTCAACTGGTGGTTCGTGGCGGCTTATCTTTGGGGCTGTTTCACGGTGTATGCGATTGCCACGGCGGTCGCGTTCCTGCGGCGTCGGTCCATTGAGGAGGCGGCGGTCGAGGCGCAATGTGCGGTCATCGGCAACACCGGGTTTCTGGGTGTGCCGATGCTGATCGTGCTTATGGGCGAAGCAGCGGCAGGGCCGGTCTTGATGGTGCTTTCGCTCGATCTGATCGTGTTTTCCTCGATCATCGTGATCTTGATCACCGGCAGCCGTGACGGGCGGATGTCGCTGGGCATCCTCAAGACTGTGGGCTTGGGTCTGGTGAAGAACCCGATGATCGTGTCGATGGTCCTGGGGCTGGCCTGGTCCTCGACCGGATGGGCGGTGCCGGGGCCGGTGAACGAATTTTTGGCGATTCTGGGCGCTGCGGCGACGCCCGGCGCGCTGTTCGCCATCGGGGCCTCGCTGGCGGGAAAATCGGCCGAGCGGGTGCAGGTGGCGGGCTGGCTGAGTTTTTGCAAGCTGGTGCTGCACCCCTTGGCGGTGGCCTTCGCGGCCTTGCTGTTGTTCCCCGTGCCCGTGTTTGATGCTGCGGTGATGATCGCCGCCGCCTCGTTGCCGGTGGCGGGGAATGTCTACATCCTTGCACAGCATTACGGGGTCGCACCGCAGCGGGTTTCAGCCTCGATCCTGATCTCGACCGCGCTCAGCATCGTGACGGTTTCGGTCGTCATCGCCTGGGTTTCGGACATGGCGGGGATCGTGCCGGGGGGCTGATCCGCTTGCGGGCGGGCTACGTGCCGGGCTACGCCTTGGCTGGAGACCACAGGAGGGGGCCATGGACACGATCTCGGAGAACCGGTGTTTCGGCGGCACGCAAGGCGTCTATCGCCATGCCTCGGACGCGACGGGCACCGATATGACATTCGGCCTGTTCCTGCCTGCCGAGGCGGAGGATGGGCCGGTGCCGGTCTTGTGGTATCTGTCGGGGCTGACCTGCACGCATGCCAATGCGATGGAAAAGGCTGGCGCGCAAGCCTGGGCGGCGGAGCAGGGCATCGCACTGGTGTTTCCCGATACAAGCCCGCGGGGCGCGGGTGTGCCCGACGATCCGGCCTATGATCTGGGACAAGGCGCGGGGTTCTACCTGAACGCGGTGCAAGACCCTTGGGCCGAGCATTTCCAGATGTGGAGCTACATCACCGAGGAGTTGCCGCAGGCCCTGTTCCGCCGCTTTGCGTTGGACGAGGCGCGGCAGGCGATCACGGGCCATTCCATGGGCGGGCATGGTGCCTTGACCATCGCGATGCATCATCCCGACCGTTTCGCCAGCGTCTCGGCCTTTGCGCCCATCTGCAACCCGATGGACAGCGACTGGGGCCGCAAGCAGTTCACCGCCTATCTCGGCCCGAACACCGCCTTGTGGGAAGCGCATGACGCCAGTGTCTTGATGCGCGAGCGCGGCTTTCCGGGGCCGGTGCTGATCGACACCGGCACCGCGGACCAGTTCGGCGATCTGCTGAAGACCGAAGCGCTGGCCGAGGCGATGGCGGCACGGCGCCAGCATGCCACCCTGCGCCTGCAGCCGGGGTATGATCACAGCTATTACTTCGTCTCGAGCTTCATCGAGGATCACGTGACCTTCCATGCCGAAGCGCTTTACGGGGTGCGCGAATGACGCCCGAGGCGGTCATCTTTGACATCGGCAATGTGCTGATCGGCTGGAATCCGGAGGCGCATTACGACCGCCGCATCGGTGAGGCGCGGCGCAGGGCCTTGTTTGCCGAGGTCGATCTGCATGGCATGAACGAACAGATCGACCTTGGCGCACCCTTCCGCGAGACGGTCTATGCCATGGCCGACCGTCACCCAGTTTGGCACAGCGAGATCCGCGATTGGCATGACAGCTGGATCGAGATGATCCAGCCGGTGATTGCGCCTTCGGTCGGTCTGTTGCGGAGGCTTCGGGCCAAAGGGGTTCCGGTCTTTGCGTTGTCGAATTTCGGGGTCGAGAGCTACGCCTTTGCGCAGACGAAGTTCGATTTCCTCAACGAGTTCGACCGGGAATTCATCTCGGGGCGGATGCGTGTGATGAAGCCCGATCCAGCCATCTATGCAGCGGTGGAAGAGAGCGTGGGTCTTGCCCCCGGCGCCCTTTTGTTTGCCGATGACAGGCCCGACAATATCGCCGCGGCGCAGGCGCGTGGCTGGCAGACGCATCTGTTCGAGCATCCGCAAGGATGGGAGGCGCGACTGGTCGCCGCCGGGCTGTTGACCCCTGAGGAGGTTGAGGGATGACTGTACAAATGATCGGGCCAGAGGCCGAGGCGCGGCTGGATTGGTTGGCGCTGTGCGATGCGATCAGGGCGGGGCACAAGCGGCCCCGCGCCGAGATCGCGGATATCTTTCTGTACCGCGGAAAGGATACGCTGCTCAGCCGGGCGGCGTGGATCGACGGGTTGGGGCAACTGGTCAAGACGGCGACGATCTTTCCGGGCAATGTCCCGCAAGGCATGCCCGCCGTGAACGGGTCGGCGGCGGTTTATTCCGATCTGGACGGGACGCTGGCGGCCATCGTCGATTTCCACCTGCTGACCAAGTGGAAGACGGCCGGTGACAGCCTTTGTGCCGCGCGTATTCTGGCGCGTCCCGACAGCGAGGTGATCTTGATCGTGGGCGGGGGTACGGTGGCGCGCTCGCTCCGGCAGGCCTATGGGGCGGCTTTCCCGGGCGCGCGGTTCCAGATCTGGAACCGCACCCCCGTCAGCGCCGCGCGCATGGCCGAGGATTTTCCCAATACCGAGCAGGTGCGTGATCTGGAGGCTGCCGTGCGCGCGTCCGACATCGTCACCTGCGCCACGATGACGACCGAGCCTGTCATCTTGGGCGAATGGCTGCGGCCGGGCTGTCATCTGGACCTGATCGGGGCCTATCGCCCGGACATGCGTGAGGCTGATGATCTGGCGCTGCAACGGTCGCGGATGTTCGTCGACAGCCGGGCGACGACCATCGGCCATATCGGGGAACTGAAGATCCCGCTGGCCTCGGGCTTGATCAGCGAGGGCGATGTGGTGGCGGATTACTATGATCTAGGCTCGGGTGCCTTTGCGCGCCGGTCGGACGACGAGATCACGCTTTTCAAGAACGGTGGCGGCGCGCATCTGGACCTGATGGTGGCGCGCTACATCCTCGACAGCGCGGGCTGATGGTTCGGCGACCCAGAGCGTATTTTCGGAAAGATGAAGGGATCAGACCGCGAGAGCGGGCGCGCGGTCCTTGAGCGGGATTTCCCGGATCGGCAGGTGCACGATGGCCGACAGCGCGCCGACGGCTACGCCGATCCACCACACCGCCGTGTAATCGCCATAGACATCGTAGAGCGCGCCGCCCAGCCAGACGCCGAGGAAGCTGCCGAGCTGGTGTGAGAAGAACACGAGGCCGTAGAGCGTGCCCATGTAGCGCAGCCCGTAGATATGGCCGACCAGCCCCGAGGTCAGCGGCACGGTGGCAAGCCAGAGCGCGCCCATGACGATGGAAAAGGCGATGACCGTCTCGGGCGTGATCGGGAACAAGATGAAGAGACCCGCGGCCAGCGTGCGCCCGGTGTAGATCAGCGCCAGCAGAAAACGTTTGGGAAAGCGGTTGCCGAGCCATCCGGCGGTGATCGTGCCTACGATATTGGCCAGCCCGATCAGCGAGATGGCCATCGCGCCAAGTGCCGAGGTCGTTGTGACGCCGATGCCCGCCAGCATGGAGCCGGGGTCGATCGGGCCGCAAAGCTCCGTCACGAAGGCGGGGAAATGGGCGGTGATGAAGCCAAGCTGGTAGCCGCAGGAGAAAAAGCCGATGAAGATCAGCGCGAAGGACGGATCGCGCAAGGCCTTGCCGATGATCTGGCGCATGGTGTCTTCGACCTCTGCCATGGTGGCGCGGGCGGGCGCGCGCAACAACGGCAGGGCAAACAGGGTGGACAGGATCATCGCGGCAAAGATCACGAACACGGTCTGCCACGGAAAGATCGACAACAGGCCCTCGGCCAGGGGCGCGCCGAACACCTGCCCGGCCGATCCGGCGGCGGTGGCGATGCCCAGCGTGACCGAGCGGTTCTTGTCGGATGCGGCGCGCCCCACGATGGCGAGGATGACGCCAAAGCCGGTGCCCGCGATGCCGAAGCCGACCAGGATTTCCAGCATCTGATGCTGGCCCGGCGTGATCGCATAGGATGACAGCACAAGCCCCGCCGCATACCAAAGCGCGCCAAGGATGATCGCGCGGCGATTGCCGAACCGGTCGGCAATGGCGCCGAAGACCGGTTGGCCGATGCCCCAGGCCAGGTTCTGGATCGCGATGGCCAGGCTGAATTCGGCGCGCAGCCAGCCGAAATCTTGTGCGATGGGGATCTGGAACACCCCGAAACTGGCGCGGATCGCAAAGCTGATCAGGATGATGATGCAACCACCGATCAGGACCGGGGTGAACAGGCTGTCATTGGCGGGCGTCTGGAGGGTCATTGGCACGGTGTCCCTTGTGGCTGGCGGCAGGTTGCATGACCGCTGTCGCGCGTCAATTCACCCGGTGTGACAGGGGTAAAAGACCCGGCTTAACCCCGCGCGCGAATGGCGCTAATCAGGCGGCCATGGGACAGCATCTGCAAGCCATTTACGACACCCGCGTTTCCGAGGGCCTGTTGCGCCCCGACCCGGCGCAGCGCGCGGCGCTGGTGCGGCTGGAGGCGTTGCGCGAACGCCTGGAGGCGCAGGCGCGGCCAAAGCCGGGCCTTTTCGCGCGGTTTCGCAAGCCTGAACCGCCCGACGGCCCGCAGGGGATTTACCTTTGGGGCGGTGTCGGGCGCGGCAAGTCGATGTTGATGGACCTGTTCTATCACCACGCGCCAACGGTCGAAAAACGCCGGGTGCATTTTCATGCCTTCATGCAGGAGGTGCAGGCCGCCCTGCACGAGGCGCGCAAGACCGGGGTCGAGGATGCGATCAAGCCGGTGGCGGCCGATATCGCCAAGGGCTTGCGGCTCTTGTGTTTCGACGAGATGCAGATCACCGACATCGCCGATGCGATGATCGTCGGGCGGCTGTTCGAAAAGCTGTTCGCGGCCGGTGTCGTGATCGTGACCACGTCGAACCGCCATCCGCAGGATCTGTACAAGGACGGGTTGAACCGGGCGCTGTTCCTGCCCTTCATCAAGCTGTTGCAGGACCGGCTGGAGGTCGACCAGCTGGAGGCGATGACCGATTACCGGCAAGATCGGCTGGCCGGGTCGCCGGTGTATTTTTCGCCCTTGGGGGCGCAGGCCACGGCGGCCATCGACGAGATCTGGCGCGATCTGACCGGCGGCCGCGAGGAAGAGCTGTGCCTGGAGGTCAAGGGCCGCCAGGTGCGCTTGCCGCGCTACTGGGCGGGCATGGCGCGGGCCTCGTTCTGGGATCTCTGCGGCCAACCGCTGGGCCCGGCGGATTACCTGGCGCTGGTGGGGGCGGCCAAGCTCCTGGTGCTGGATGGCATCCCGCGCCTTGATGCGACCAAGTTCAACGAGGCGAAGCGGTTCGTGACGCTGGTCGATGCGCTGTACGAAGGACATGTGCGGTTGATCTGTTCGGCACAGGATCTGCCCGAACGCCTGTACCAGGAAGGATCGGGCAGTTTCGAGTTCGAACGCACCGCCAGCCGGTTGCGCGAGATGCAGGGCGCCGATTGGGGCAAGGGGCGCGACGGGGCGGGCTGACCGCACCGGCCCGGTCGCGACGCCGGTACAGGGCGGCAGGATAGCGGCGCCGATGACCCCACGAAAGGTCAGGGGTGACCCCTTTTTCGCCATTGACCGTCGCGCCTGAACCCATACCCTGTCGCCGTCTTTTTCGCGGAGAATACCCATGACCAATGTCTTGATGCACGGCCGGGCCATCGGGCTGGCGCTGGCCCTTGCCCTGATCGCACCCCAGGTGGCGGCCCATACGGGCGACGGCATCAACAGCGGGTTCGCCAGCGGGTTCTGGCACCCGATCTATGGTTGGGATCATGTCGTGGCGATGGTGGCCGTGGGTCTGTGGGGCGCCTTCCTGGGAAGCCCCGCGATCTGGATCTTGCCGGTTGTCTTTCCGCTGGTCATGGCCCTGGGTGGGGCGCTGGGCGTCATGGGTCTGCCCCTGCCGGCGGTCGAGACCGGCATTGCCTTGTCGGGTGTGGTGCTGGGCCTGTTGATCGTGTTTGCCGTGCGCGCGCCGATCTGGGTCGCGGCGGTCATCGTCGGGGTTTTCGCGATCTTTCATGGTCATGCCCATGGCACGGAATTGCCCGAAGCCTTCAGCCCCTATGGCTACGCGGTGGGCTTTGTCATCGGCACCGGGCTGTTGCACCTCGCGGGGATCGGTTTTGGCCTTTTGACCGCGTCGGATATCGGCAAGACCGCCGTGCGTGGTGCGGGCGGGGTTATCGCGCTGGTTGGCGCGGCCTTCCTGTTCGGGTTGGCCTGATCCCCTTGCTTTGGCGGCTGGGCCTATCTGCGGCGTTTGCCGCGCTTGGCGGGCGGGCGGATGCGCATGCCTTTCAGGGCGGCGCGGAACCCTATGCCCAGTTCATCGAGGGGGCCGGGGTCATCGTGACCTCTCCGGGCATCCTGTTGCCGATCGTCGCCATGGGCATTGCCATCAGCCTGTGGGACACGGACGGTTTGCCGCGCGTCTGGCCCCATGCCATCATTGGCCAGATCATCGGGGTTGTCCTGGGGCCTCTGGTTGGCGTCTGGATCGCGGCGGTTTTCATCGGATTGGGCGTGGTCATTGCCTGTCTTGCGGCCCTTTGGCCCGAAAATCGCCACCCGGTCATCGCCGTATTCACGGGGTTGATCGGTTTGGCGGCCATGGCCACCGCCCTGCAAGGGCATGGGTTGTTCGACCTGTCGGTGTTCATCCAGCTGGGCATCCTGTTTGCCGCGAACATGATCCTCGCGGCGGGTGCGGGCGCTGCGGCGCTTGCGCTGGACAAGGTGCCCGCACCGTGGATGCGCATCGGCTGGCGGGTGGTTGCATCCTGGATCGGTGCGATCCTGATGCTGTTCCTGGCCTTTGGCCTGCGTGGTGCGATCAGCTGACCGGGATCGAGGGATCACAATTCAGGCGCACCTCCATCGGATAGGCCTGAAGCGGGGTGAAGGGATCGATCGAACTTGCCTCGATCCAGGTGTTGTCGATGCAGACATCCTGTGCCCAGTTGCCGCCGTTGAAGCCGAAACCGCCATCCGCGCCGCAATCATTGACCTCGCCGTTGGCGTTCCATTCCTGGTAGGTCTGTTGGCTGCGCGATCCGCCGGTGGGAAATTGCAGGTTTCGAGTGTCGAAATGCAACAACCAGGATGTGTCCGGGGTCAGCATCTCGAGCGACCAGAACCCGATGGGCAGCCCATCATGGAACCCCTGGATGCGAAAGCCCGTGACCTGCGTTTCGTTGATGATGCCGGTGTTCAGAAGCGTCTTGGGAAATTCGATCTGGCCTTGCATCGTATAGCCATTGGCCCCGATCCAGCAGAACTGGAACCGCGCCTCGGCCAGGGCGGGCTGGGCGGCAAGCGCCGTGACGGCGGCAAGGGCAAGGCTGCGGATCAACATGGGGCAAACCTTGGCGGCGAAGCGCTGTCCGTCAAGGGCCGATGCCGCAAGATCACCCGTTTTCCTTGAGGATTTCCCCGGCAAGATACAGCGATCCACAGATCAGGATGCGCGCCTGCGGGGCCTGTGCGGTGATTTCGGCCAGGGCCTGGGCCACGCCATCGGCAACATGCGCGTCCAAACCGGCCTGCGTTGCGGCGGTTGCCGTGGCGGTCGCGGGCAGGGTCGCCGCCTGACCGGGGATCGACACGGCATGCAGGCTTTGGGCGACCCGGGCCAGCGGTGCCATGTAGCCGGTCACATCCTTGGTGTTCAGCATCCCGCAGATCAGGTGCGTGGGCCGCGCTGGCATCTCGGCCAAGAGCGCCGCGATGGCGATGGCGGCATGGGGGTTGTGACCGCCATCCAGCCACAGCTCTGCCTCGGGGGCCAAATCGTGCAACGGGCCATGGCGCAACCGCTGCATGCGGGCGGGCCAGATGACATTGGTCATCGCCGCCTCGCAGGCGGTTTCGCCTTGGCCAAGGGCGCGCAAGACGGCCAGGGCCATGCCCGCGTTTTCCACCTGGTGCGCGCCGGGCAGCGCTGGCTTGGGCAGATCGAGCAGCCCGGTTTCATCCTGGAACACCAGCCGCCCGGCCTCTTCCCAGACCTGCCAGTGCTGGCCATGGGCGATGACGGGCGCGCCAAGACGGGCCGCCTGCGCCTCGATCACCGCGAGGGCCGCGTCCTGTTGGCGGCCCACGATCACCGGCACACCGCGCTTGATGATCCCGGCCTTTTCCGCAGCGATTTTCGCCAGCGTGTCGCCCAGGTATTGCTGATGATCCAGATCGACGGGGGTGATGACCGTGATCGCGGGGCCGTCGATGACATTGGTGGCATCCAGCCGCCCACCCAGCCCGACCTCGAGCAAGGTGTAATCGGCGGGCGTATCGGCAAAGGCGGCAAAGCCCGCCGCCGTCGTGATCTCGAAAAAGGTGATAGGATCTGGGCCGTTGGCGGCAAGGCACCGATCCAAGATCGCGGCAAGCCGCGCCTCGTCGATCAGGGTGCCCGCCACGCGGATGCGTTCGTGAAACCGCGCCAGATGTGGCGAGGTATAGGCGTGACAGGTCAACCCCGCCCCTTCCAGCCCGGCGCGGATCATCGCCTGGGTCGATCCCTTGCCATTGGTGCCCGCGATGTGGATGACCGGCGGCACCCGGCGTTCGGGATGATCCAGCGCGGCGAGAATGCGGTGCATCCGGTCCAGCGTCAGGTCGATGATCTTGGGATGAAGCGACATCATCCGGTCAAGGAGGACATCCGACGATGGCAAGTTCACGGCGCGGTCTTTTCCGTTGCGGTGGCTTCCGGCGCGGGCAGGTCACCGGCTACGGCGGGCGGCATGCCGGTCAGCATCCGGGTGATGGTGATCAACTCTTCGCGCAGCTTGCCGCGCGGCGTGACCCGGTCAAGCATCCCGTGATCCAGCAGGTATTCGGCGCGCTGGAATCCCTCGGGAAGCTTTTCGCGGATCGTCTGTTCGATCACGCGGGGGCCGGCGAAACAGATCAGCGCGTTGGGTTCCGCGATCTGGATATCGCCCAGCATCGCGTAGGATGCGGTGACGCCGCCCGTGGTGGGGTGGGTCAGCACGACGATATAGGGCAGGCCCGCCTCTTTCAGCATCTGGATGGCGACGGTGGACCGGGGCATCTGCATCAGTGACAGGATGCCTTCCTGCATCCGTGCGCCGCCAGCGGCGGAAAACAGCACCAGCGGGCGTTTCAAGGCGACGGCGCGCTCGCAGGCGGCGATGATCGCGTTGCCGACATACATGCCCATCGATCCGCCCATGAAGGAAAAATCCTGCGCGGCGGCGACGATTGGGGTGCGCCCGATTTCACCCTCTGCGACCAGCATCGCTTCGGTTTCGCCGGTGGTTTTCTGCGCCGATCGCAGCCGGTCGGGGTATTTCTTTTGGTCACGGAATTTCAGCGGATCGTCGATGGGCCGGGGCACGGACACCTCGGCAAAGATGCCGCCGTCAAACAGCGCCTCGAAGCGCGCGCGCGGCGTGATCGCCATGTGATGCCCGCAATTGGTGCAGACATTCAGCGCATCGGACAGTTCCCGGTGAAACAGCATGGTGCCGCATTCATCGCATTTGGACCAAAGGTTTTCGGGCATCTCGCGGCGCGAGAAGATCGAGTTGATCCGCGGGCGGACGTAATTGGTGATCCAGTTCATGGGTGGCTCCGGCACCGTTCCGTGACAGGGGAGCAGATAAGCGAGCCGCGCGCCACTTGCAATCGCGCGCTGGCTCTTGCGTGGTCAGGCGGGGCGCGTGACGATGCGAATGACCAGCCAGATCGCCGCCGTGACCGCCATGCCGGCAAACAGCATCGGCCGCAGATCGGCATCGGGCAGGCCCGACATCGGCAGGGTGTAAAGGGCAAGGCCCGAGAGCGGCCCATCCAGCGCCACAAACAGGATCGCCACCGCGTTATTGGCGAAATGAAACCCCCAAGCCGCGCCGATGGTGCCGGTGCGCGCGGTCAGATCGGCGGCGCAAAGCGCAAAGAGGAACACGGCCGCGACCACGATCCAGGCATTGTCGCCCATCACGCCGGGTTGGTAATGCAACACGGCAAACAGGGCCGAGGGAAGACCCATCCAGATCAGCGGCTGTGCAAAGCGCGCCGCCAGCTGGCTTTGGATATAGCCGCGAAACAGCACTTCTTCGGCGCCCGTCTGCACGACGATGCCGACCAGCGCCAGCGGCAGGAACGATGCCCAAAGCGCGATGTCGAGGTTGGGCACGGGGGCCACGCCCACGGGCAGCACCGCGGTCAGCCCGTTCAAGACCGCGCAGAATGCGGCGGCGATGGTGAAATCGCGCATCAGCCGCCGGCGCGGCCCGAACAGCGTCGCCACGGCGCGCTTGTGCAGCAGACGCGCGGCCAACATCGCGCCTGCACCCATGCCGACGAAGCTTGCCAGCACCAAAAGCGTCGCGGTGGGCGTGTCGGCCTCGGCCATGCGGACCAGCCACATCGCGGCACCGTCCCGGCCGCTTACGGTGATCAGGATGGCATAGATCACCCCGAACCCCGCCGCATAGACCAGCCCCATCACCACCAGCCCCACCAAAAGGCGCCAGGGCGCGGGGTAGACTCGGGCGGGCGCCAAAAACGCGGCGTGTTCTTGATACTGCATCGGACCTGCCTGTGGCGGCTTTTCGTTGGATCAAGTCTAGACCGGGGGACGGGGCGCGGCAATCACGCTTGTCTGCCCTGCCCCCCGCGTCTATTTCAACGGAAACACATCGTTTACGCACAGATACCAAAGGGGAGGGCCTGCGCCATGTCGAAGGGCAAGCTTGATAAATCGAACCTACCAAGCCGTCATGTGACCGAAGGCCCGTCGCGCGCGCCGCATCGGTCGTATTTCTACGCCATGGGGCTGAATGATGAAGAAATTCATCAGCCTTTCGTAGGCGTTGCGACCTGCTGGAACGAAGCGGCACCCTGCAACATCTCGCTGAACCGGCAGGCTCAGGCGGTCAAGGTCGGCGTCAAGAATGCCCATGGTACGCCGCGCGAGTTCACCACCATCACCGTCACCGACGGCATCGCGATGGGCCATGAAGGCATGCGCTCCAGCCTCGCGTCGCGCGATGCGATCACCGACACCGTCGAATTGACCATGCGCGGCCATTGCTAT
>JAGYLB010000061.1 GCA_018401055.1 Roseicyclus sp. | reverse complement strand
AGAGGCCGAGGTCAGGTCGGTCGCGGCCAGACGTTCCAGCATGTCCAGATCGCCCGCGCGCAGATTGGCCAGACGCACGGTCGTGTCGGGGATCGGCAGGAAGGTCACGGTGTCGAAATGGTAGTTCGCGGCATCCCAGTGACCCTCGAAGCGTTCCAACACGATCCGGTCTTGCTGGATGCGCTCGACAAAGCTGTAGGGGCCGGAACAGACCGGGTTCAGGCCGAAATCGAGGCCGGAGGCTTCGACGGCTGTGGGCGAGATCATCATGCCTGCGCGGTCCGACAACTGAGCAAGCAGCGTGGCGTCGGGCGCCGACAGGGTGATGCGGATGGTGGTGGCATCCACAGCTTCAACGTTCGAGATCGAGCTGACCTCGGAGGCGCGGCGGCTTTCCGGCAGGTTGCGGCTGCGGTCTAGGTTGTAGACCGCGGCTTCGGCATTGAAGGGCGTGCCGTCATGGAACACCACGTCGTCGCGCAGCGCCATGGTCAGGGTCAGGCCATCATCCGACCAATCCCAACCGGTCGCCAGTTGCGGCACGATTTCCAGATCGGGGGTGATGTCGACCAGCTTGTCGCACAGCGATTCAAACACGATCCGGCCCACGAAGGTGCGCGCCTGATCGGGGTCGAGCACATCGGCATCGTCTTGCAGGCCGATGCGCAGGTCCTGCGCTTGCACGGCGGTCGCGGCAAGCCCGAAGGCCAGCGCAAGTGCCAGGTTCTTTTTCAGTGCCATCAGTTTGGATCTCCATCTGTTGAGGGGGGGGTAAATCGCCCTATTCCGGGCGGTTATGGGGTGGTCTTGTCGGCCATCGCTTGCGCGTAGAGCGCAAAGCGGTCCTGTGCGGCGGGGGTGCGGGCCTGTTCCAGATCGGCAAGGCCCTGCAACGACAGCTCGGCCGCGCGGTGGCAGGCCACGGTGCGACCGCCGCCCATGTCGGCCAGCACGGGCTGCGTGGTGCGGCAGATGTCGGTCGCGTAGGGGCAGCGGGGGTGAAACTTGCAGCCGGGCGGCGGCGCGATGGGGTTGGGCGGATCGCCCTCCAGCGTGGTGCGGGCAGGGCGCGCGCCAAAGCTTGCCACCGGGATCGCGGCCAGCAGCGCCTCGGCATAGGGATGCAGCGGGCGGGCATAAAGATCGCCCGCAGGCGCGCATTCCACCACCTCGCCCAGATACATCACCGCTACCCGGTCGGCCATGTGCCGGATCACGGCCAGGTCATGCGCGATGATCACCAGCGTCAGGCCGAAATCCTCCTTCAGGTCTTCGAGCAGGTTCACCACCTGCGCTTGAATGGATACGTCCAGCGCGCTGACGGGTTCATCGCCGATCAGGACCGTGGGGCCGGATGCGAGCGCACGCGCAATCCCGATCCGCTGGCGCTGACCGCCCGAAAACTCGTGCGGGTAGCGATCGGCGTGCTCAGCGCGAAGGCCCACGCGGGTCAGCAGGTCGGCCACCCTTGCCCGCCGCTCGGTCTGCGTGCCGATGCCGTGCACGCGCATCGGCTCCTCGATCAAGGCGCCGACGCTCATCTGCGGGTTGAGCGAGGAAAACGGGTCTTGAAAGATGAATTGCAGGTCGCGGCGCAGCGCGCGCAGGCGGGCGGGCGGCACGCGCGCCAGATCTTCGCCCTTGTACCAGACCTCGCCGGCCGTGGGGTCGATCAGGCGCAAGAGCAGGCGGGCAAGCGTGGACTTTCCGCAGCCCGACTCTCCCACGATGGCAAAGGTCTCGCCCTGCGCGATGTCGAGCGACACACCCGCCACTGCGCGCACCACGGTGGCCGCGCCGAATAGCGGTTTGGCGGTTACGAAATCCTTGCGCAGGCCGTGGGTGGACAAGATTGCGGTCATGTGCCGGTGCTCCTCAAGCTGGGGGCCTCGGCGGCGGTCAGGGGCGCGTGGGCGCAAGCGACGCGGTGGCCCGCGCCCAGATCGGTCAGGGGCGGGACCGTGGCGCAGGCCGCGGTCACGAAGGGACAGCGGGTGGAGAACCGGCAGCCGGACGGCATCTGGGCAGGTTGCGGCACCGTGCCCGGTACCGTCACAAGCCGCCCGCTGCGCGCGCCCAAGGACGGCATCGAAGACATCAGGCCGATGGTGTAGGGGTGCTGCGGATCGGTAAAGATCTGTTCCACGCTGCCCGCCTCGACGATGCGCCCGCCATACATGACCGCGACCTTGTCGGCCATTTCCGCCACCACGCCCAGATCGTGGGTGATCAACACCATCGCCGCTCCGGTCTCGGCTTGCAGGCTTTTCATCAGCTTGAGGATCTGCGCCTGAATGGTCACGTCCAGCGCGGTGGTCGGCTCATCGGCGATCAGCACTTCGGGGTCATTGGCCAGCGCCATGGCGATCATCGCGCGCTGGCGCATGCCGCCTGACAGCTGGTGGGGGTATTCGTCCAGCCGCTTTTCGGGGGCAGGGATACGCACGCGCTTGAGCATCTCCAACGCGCGGGCTCGTGCCTCGGTCTGACCCACACCCTTGTGACGGCGCACGGCTTCCGCGATCTGTTCGCCGATACGCAGGCCGGGGTTGAGCGAGGTCATCGGCTCCTGAAAGATCATCGCCATGCGCCCGCCCCGGATCTGGCGCAGGCGAGAAGGGTCCATCGCCAGCAAATCCTCGCCGGCCAGACGCGCCGTGCCACCGATCACCGTGAGCGGCGGGGTCTGCAACAACCCCATCAGCGCCAGCGAGGTCAGGCTTTTGCCGCAGCCCGACTCGCCCACGATGCACAGGGTTTCACCGCGTGACAGCGTGAAGCCCACATTGTCGACGATGGGCTGATCCACGCCCTTGAGCGCGATGGTCAGACCTTCAAGCTCCAGCAAGGGGGTGCCGGTCATCCCTTGCCCTCCATGCCGCGGACGCGTTCGAGGTTGGCCTTGAGCGCGCTCAGATGGTCGCGCATGGCGGCGCGGGCCGCATCCTCGTCGCGCGCGTGGATCGCGTCGATGATCCGGTCATGCTGGCGCCCGTATTCGGCGACCAGCGCAGGCGACCGCGCCTGCTGGCGTTCTTGCTGCCAGCGCTGTTCCTGCCGCACCTCGTTGATCAGCGTGAAAGCGGTGTTGAGGATAGGATTGCCCGCGATCCGCGCAATGATCCGGTGCAGCGATCCGTCCCATAGTTCGGCGGCATCGGCATCTTGTGCATGGCTGACCCGGTCGGCCAGCGCGCGCATCCGGGCCACATCCTCGCCCGTGGCCCGGCGCGCGGCGAGGGCCGCGAGTTCCGGTTCCAGCACCAGACGCGCCTCCATCACGCTGAGCGGATCGGTGTCGGGGGCGATGATCGCGGCAAGATGGCCGTTGGGGTCGGGCGGTTGGCCGACAAAGGTGCCCTTGCCTTGCCGCCGCCAGACCAGCCCCTCGGTCTCGAGCGCGTCGAGCGCGCGGCGCACCGACCTGCGGCTGACCCCGAAGCGGGCGCAGAGTTCACGCTCGGTCGGCAACTGGCCATCTGCCTCGACCGCGCCTTGCCGGATCAATTCCCGGATGCGCGTGCGCGCGACCGAGGCATTGTCGGGGGCCGTGTCCGTGTCGGGCAACTCGTCGCGCACGTTTCCACCTCGGGTTGAACCAAAGCCGCTAAGGAGCGAACCATTGCAGCATTGGTTCGCCACTTCGGTGCGTCAAGCGATTCCATCGGCAGCGGGCCCGAACCACCAACTCTTGGGTTGATGCGATGAAAAAACATGCAGTTGCCCGGTAGAAGGGCAAGTGGCAGCACTTTAGGGCCTCAGACGCCAACGTGGCGCAGGCTGGTCTCGTGGTCGAGATCCGCCATCGCTCCCGCCCAAGCCACTTTCCCGCGCGCAAGGATCACCGCGCGGTCGGCCACCTGCCTCAGCTCCCTGAGCGATTTGTCGATCACGAGGATCGAAAGGCCTGTCTCGGCCTTGAGGCGCGCGACGACCGCCCAGATTTCCGCCCGGATCAGCGGTGCCAGCCCCTCGGTCGCCTCGTCCAGGATCAGAAGGCGCGGGTTGGTCATCAAGGCCCGCCCGATGGCCAGCATCTGCTGTTCACCGCCCGACAGCGTGGCGGCCCGCTGGCCTTGCCGCTCGGCCAGCCGGGGAAACAGTGCACCGACGCTGTCCAAGGTCCAGGCACCGGCCCGGGCGGCGACGATCAGGTTCTCGGCCACCGTCAGGTCGCGGAAACAGCGCCGCCCTTCGGGGACAAGGCCGATACCCAGCCGCGCGGCCTGATGGCTGGACAGGTGGCTCAGGTCATGGCCGTCAAAGGTGATCCGCCCCTCGGCAGGCAGCATCTTGCAGATCGTCTTGACCGTCGTGGTCTTGCCCATGCCGTTGCGGCCCATCAGCGCGACCACCTCGCCCTCGGCCACGCTCAGGTCCACGCCAAAAAGCGCCTGCGCCGCACCGTAATGGGCGGTGACGTTTTCGAGGGTGAGCAGGCTCATTCCCCGTCCCCCAGATAGGCCTCGCGCACGGCTGTATCCGTGCGGATCGCGTCGGGTGGGCCGGAGGCG
>JAGYLB010000060.1 GCA_018401055.1 Roseicyclus sp. | reverse complement strand
CACCTTTGGCGGCTGGAAGAAATCGGGCTTTGGCGATCTGAACCAGCACGGGCCCGACGCCTTCCGCTTTTACACGCGCACCAAGACGATCACCGCGCGCTGGCCGAGCGGGATCAAGGAAGGGGCGGCCTTCAACTTCAAGGCGATGGACTGACCGTATCGTCAGGTGGCGGCGCGATTAGCGCCGCCCCCGGCACGATGACAGGCGGGACCGGCGGCGCGGGCGGCCGCGCCATGGCCAGAGCCCGGAGCGCCTCGGCCTGAGCGCCGCGATGCTGACGCGCCTTGAGGCATTCGAAGCTGCCCGCGCGAAAGGCCCGACAAGTCTCGGGACGATCCTCGTAGATCGCGCACAGCGTCTGGCCCTGTGCCGTCACAGTCAGTTGCGCACAATGCCCGCAGGCCATGCGCATGTAGCTGCGACCCTCGATCTGGATCGTGGCGCTTTCCGGGATCGCGCGGCGGCGATCCTGAGGCATCAGCGCGACATAGCGGTCGGAACCGCCAAAGCAGCAGGCCCCGCAGGCCGTGCAATCAAATGTGGGGGAGGACACCGAGGCACCCGATCGCTGCGCCGGCAGGGCCGGCCCGATGCCGCCCACGATGCGCCATACCGACATCTAGGCGACAGCTTTGCAATGGACAATCCCGACTTGCTTTTTTTGCTTTAAAATCCGGCGAATGGCGGTAAAAAAGGACCGGGGGAATGAGGGGTGACAAGTGCCGGTAGATTACAAGATCCTTGACGGGTTCGCGCTCGTCTATGTCGAGTACCGTGGTTTCGCCACAGTTGCAGAGGGGTTCGAGAGCTTCGGCCGGTACAAGGCCGATCCAGCCCGTCGGTCGGGGCAGCGGCATTTCATCGACCTGTCGGCAGTGACAGGCTTTGAAAGCGATTTCGGCGCGCTCTTCCGGCTTCAGGCCACCAAGGCCGGATCGCTGATGCACGACGAGCATCCGACGATGATGGTCTATCTCGCCCCTACGGTGGTCAGCCAGCGGATGGCCCACCAGATCCTGCGGAGTTGGGAGGGGCTCGACGGCGCCATCATCCGCATCGCCGAGGATTGGGATGGCGCAATGGATATCCTGGGCTTGCCCCGGCCCGCGCTCGACGGGTTCCTGACCCGCACCGCGTGAGATGAGGACGGTGTGCCTGTTCCGCCCGGCAATGAGCAGCACGGCAATCACCGAGCGCGTTCAGAGCAATCGTTGAGACCAACAACAAAAAACCGGGGTGGTGGCCCCGGTTTTTCGTTTGATCAAGATGTCGCGCCTGTCAGGCCTTGCGGCGGCGACGGCTGATGGCAGCCAGACCGCCCATACCTGCCAAAAGCATCCAGCCAGCGGCCGGAAGCGGAATGGGTGCAGTGTGGGGCAGCTCGACCGTCAGACTGCTCAATTTCCATTGGCTGTTGTTCCACGCCGTGCCAATCAGAAACTGCGTGCCGATAGAGGCCGAATTGATCAAGGTGCTGTAGACCGAATTGCCCTGACCGTTTCCGGACATGGACCCCGAATCCTCGAACAACTGGCTGCCAAGCGCCCCGCTGTAGAAGCGCCAGTCGTCATGCTGATCCGCATAGCTGAAGCTTGCGGCGGTCACGTCGAGAGCCGTGCTGAAGGACAGCGTGAGATATTCGTCGTACCATCCGTCGACGAAATGCACGTCATGCCGCACAAGGCTCCGCAGACCGATCCCGTTGTTCCAGGCCGTAGCGTCGGCGACCGTGCCGGTGCCGTTGATACCACCAGAGAAATCGTATCCGCCGATCGTCAGAGTCACGCCACCGTTGGAAAAGACAGCCGTGTTGCCAGTGTTGGAGACAAGCTGTGTGTTGTCCGTAAAATCAAAGGTTACCGATGTGGCGGACGCAGCGCCGACCGAGGTTGCGACAGCCAGAATGGCGCCGGAAAGGATGGATTTGAAAGCCATGATCACTCTCTTTCTACTCTGTGGTCGACTTGTTCCGACAAAGGTTTATTAAACATGACAGGTTTTGGCGCGTGCGTCTTGGCAAAACCTGTGGACACTATGATGCTTCATCCGGGACAATCCCGAGGCGGCGCAGGGCCGGATTCTAGCGGTCTTGTCCGACCGTCACCACGGCGGTCAGCCCACCGGACTGCCAAGGCCTGAAAGAAAAAGAGCGCAGCTTTCGCCACGCTCTCTCAACCTATGCGTACTGCTTGCCGGGCCGTTCAGGCCGCGGCGCGGCCCTGTCGTCCCCAAGCGGCAAGACCACCGATGCCAGCCAGCAGCATCCAGCCAGCGGCGGGAAGCGGGATGGGCGCAGCATAAACAGACTCGCGTGAGAACAACACAGCGTTGGAAAGACTGGGTGTGCTCTGGTTGCCCGCCAGATTAAAAAATGCCGCCATGTTGAAGGCACCCGTAAGATCAGCACCCGACAAGTTGGCCGCGATCGTAGATGCACTCAAAAGATAGGCCGCGAAAAAGTTCGTGCCATTTCTGGACCCGCCCTTCACTGCGATCGCGTAATCGTAACCGGCCAACGGAGCGAAGAGGGTGTAAGTACCAGACGTGCTGCCGAGAGGCATCGAGAAGAGAGGCGACGTTTGGTTGCCTTCGATCTTGACCAATTGCGACCAACCGCCCCCGTCCAACACGCCGTCGGGACCGTTCAATTCCGTCAAATCTGCTGACCCATTGGGCGGGCCAACAATTGCAAGCACGCCGATGCAGGCGCTGGAATAGTCCAAATCCGTCAGGGAGCAAGTTGACGCAGCAACGCCACCGGCGATCCCCATGGCCGCCACCGCACCAAGTGCCAAAGCTCTCATACTTTTGATCATGCCAAGCTCCTTCTATAAAAATTTATCGATGTTCACTACCACGCCACACTTTCGCCGCAAAGCGTTCCGTTAACGCTTACGCAAAACCTGTCGAAAAAGACAGGTTTTGTGCCTTCTTCCGTCTTGGGAGTGGCAACAAAGCTGCCCGAAAGCCCCAAGCACCCGCCCCTCCGGCAACAACCCTGCTACCGAATCATGCTCGGGTATGGTGTCGGACGAAGGGCTCTGCCTCCCGCCTTGCAAAACTCCTGCAACACTCGATAATTAAACGTGCGTTCAATTCCGACACCGGCGCGGGGAGGGGCAGGTATGGATTTCGCACTGACCGAAGAGGCGCAGGCCGTCTTCGACATGGCACGGGCCTTCGGACAGGCCGAGATCGCGCCCCATGCCCGCGCCTGGGAGGCGGCGGGCACGATCCCCAAGGACCTCTGGCCCAAGCTGGCGGAGCTGGGCTTTGGCGGGCTTTACGTCTCGGAGAACAAGGGCGGATCGGGGCTGTCGCGGCTTGAGGCGACGCTGGTGTTCGAGGCGCTGAGCCAATCCTGCCCCTCGGTCGCGGCGTTTTTGTCGATCCACAACATGTGCGCCAAGATGATCGAGCTGTACGGCAGCGACGATCTGCAGGCGCGCTACCTGCCCCGCGCGCTGTCGATGGAGATGTTCCTGTCCTATTGCCTGACCGAACCGGGGTCAGGCTCTGATGCGGCGGCGCTCAAGACGCGGGCCGAACGGACCAATGACGGCTACGCCCTGACCGGCACCAAGGCCTTCATCTCGGGCGGCGGCTATTCGGATGCCTATGTCGTGATGTGCCGCACCGGCGAGGACGGGCCCAAAGGCATCTCGGCCGTCATCGTTGAGGATGGCAGCGCGGGCCTGTCCTTTGGCGGGCTTGAGGACAAGATGGGCTGGCGGTCGCAGCCTACCCGCCAGGTGCAGTTCGACGCTTGCGCGGTCCCGGCCGGCAACCTGCTGGGCGAGGAAGGTCACGGGTTTCGCTATGCGATGGCGGGGCTCGATGGCGGGCGGCTCAACATCGCGGCCTGCTCATTGGGCGCGGCACGGGCGGCGGTTGCGGCGACCTTGACCTATATGGGCGAGCGCAAGGCTTTCGGGCAGTCGATCGACCAGTTCCAGGCGCTGCAGTTCCGGCTGGCTGACATGGAGATAGAGCTGGAGGCCGCGACCGTGCTGCTGCGTCAGGCGGCGTGGAAGCTGGACACCGGCGCGCCGGATGCGACCAAGGCCTGCGCCATGGCCAAGAAATTCGTGACCGAGGCGGGCAGCCGCGTGGTCGACCAATGCCTGCAACTGCACGGCGGCTACGGCTATCTGGCCGATTACGGGATCGAGAAACTGGTGCGCGACCTGAGGGTGCATCAGATCCTTGAAGGGACCAACGAGATCATGCGGATGATCGTGGCGCGCCACATGCTGGCGGCGCGCGGGTGATGGGCCGGGCTTGCGTATTTTTGGGAAGATGAAGGGACAAGACAGCGTCATGGTCGAGGGAGTGGATATCCGCATCGAGGGGCGCGCGGGGCGCATCACGCTGGCCCGGCCCGAAGCGCTGAACGCGCTGAGCTACGATATGTGCCGCGCGATCGATGCGGCGCTGGTGGCTTGGGCAGAGGACGCGCGGATTGCCCTCGTGGTGATCGATGCCTTGGGCGACAAGGCGTTTTGCGCGGGCGGCGACATCGCCGAGATGTATGCGACGGGGCGCGCGGGGGATTTCGACTACGGGCGGCGGTTCTGGGCCGATGAATACCGTATGAACGCGCGGCTGTTCCATTTCCCCAAGCCCGTGGTCAGCCTGATGCAGGGCTTCACCATGGGGGGCGGCG
>JAGYLB010000059.1 GCA_018401055.1 Roseicyclus sp. | reverse complement strand
ATTTGACCGCCACCGTCAGGAAAACGCAGCGCCATCTGGGAAATCCGGGATAGCTATAGACTGCCTGTCGTGGAGGATTACGCAACTGGCATGTGGCCTGTCTTCACATAGATCAGCGCCCCCTCCGGCCCTGTGAACGGCGTGTGCGCAGAGAGGTGCGGGCTACGCAGCCACGTCCCCTTCGGATAGCGCCCGTGCTCGTCCTGAAACACGCCGTCGAGGACTAGAATTTCCTCCCCGCCCCAGTGGCGGTGTGCCTGAAATCGGGTATGCGGCGCCCAGCGAACAAGGGCCACACTCTCGGTTGCGTGCTCGTGCAATGGAAGCACCGACAGGCCCGGCATGAGCCCCGGCAACCAGGGCGCGCGCGTCGTATCGATCTGCACTCGGGCCTTATCTTGCCGATCAAACTGATGGAGCTTCACGAACAGCAGCACCCCTTCCGGTCCGGCCCAGGGTGCATGCGCGCTGCCGATCGGGTTTCGGACATAGGTCCCGACCGGGTAATCCCCCTCGCCGTCGTGGAACGAGTCTTCAAGCACGAGGAACTCTTCGCCGCCGCCGTGCACATGTTCGGAAAAGCGCGCATTCGGCCCATATCGGACGAGCGAGGTCGCGCGCGCGACCTCTTCGCCGATCCGGTCGAGCATGACCCGCTCGACGTCGGGCATGGGTGAGGGGACCCAAACGCGCCTGTCTGGCTGGACAACCACACGGGCGGAGAAATCGGCGTTGATACGCATGACGGCTCCCTTGGCTTGGTGGGTCTCAGTTCCGCCCGGCCATGACGCCGCCATCGACGTCGTGGATTGCGCCCGTCGTCCAGCGCGCTTTATCCGACAGCAGAAAGGCGATGTGCGCCGCCACATCCTCGGCGCGGCCGACGCGGCCGATGGGGTGGAACGCGTTGAAACCGTCGGTGAGCGTCTCCTCGATCTTCGTTGGATCGATGAAGGCGCCATAGATCGGCGTCACGACCACAGCGGGGGCAACGGCGTTCACGCGAATATTTTTGTCCGCAAGCTCCATCGCAAGATGCTGCGTCATCGCGTGCAGACCCGCCTTCGCCATTGAATAGGCCGAGGATGGCGTCGCCTTGATCGCCTGCTTCGCCCACATCGAGCCGATGTTGACCATCGCGCCGCCGCCGTGGCGGGCCATGTTTCGGGCTACCGCTTGCGTCAGAAAGAAGGTTGCGCGGTTGAGGTCGAAATAGCGGTCGTAGTCCGCTCTCCCGTGCTCCAGAAACGCCTTGGGGAAGAAGTAGCCGGCGGCATTGACCAGCCGGTCGATGTGCCGTGCCTCGGCGTCGATGCGAGCGATCAAGGCTTCTACGGAGACGGGATCGTAAAGATCGGCCGCGAGCGTTTCGACCGTGCCGGTGTCTTCGCCAGCAAGGTTCTCTTGCGCTGCGGTCAGCTTGTCCGCGTCACGACCGATGATCAGCACGGTGCGGCCTTCGCGGACGAGTTCGGCGGCGACGGCAAGGCCCATCCCTGAGGATCCGCCGATAATCATGGACATAGTTTCTGCATTCATGGTTTGCTCCTGGTGCATGTATCTATCGATAGATAGGTTTGTAACCCTTGCAACACCGGCTGTCAAATGCAATCTACCGATCGATAGGGAGTCTTACATTGGACCTCAGCGCCCGCGACCGCATCCTCGACGCTGCCGAAGCCCGCGCCCGTGCCGGCGGCTACCATGGCTTCAGCTTTCGCGACCTAGCCCAGGACGTAGGGATCAAAAGCGCCAGCGTACACTACCATTTCCCGACCAAGGCGGACCTCGCTGCGGCGCTCGCTAGGCGCTACACCTCGCGCGCCCAGGATCGGCTTGGCGATCCTGCGGACCTATCGCCTGAAGAAGCGGTCGCCCGGGTGACGGCGCTGTTCCGAGACGCGCTGCTCAAGGATGACAAGATGTGTCTTTGCGGCCTGTTCGGGGCCGAACGAGATACGCTGCCGCCCGAAGTCGCCGTTGCAACCGGAGGCTTTTTCCGGTTGATTCTCGAATATCTCGCCACGGCGTTCGGACGCGACTGGATCGGTCCGCCTCCCGCCGCAATCCTTGCGCAGCTTGAGGGCGCATTGATTGTCGCCCGCACACTGCGGGAACCAGCCCTTTTTGAGACAGGCATTGGAGCCATTCACTGACCGCAATCGGCTATTTCAAGCCGTTATGGCGAGAGAGCCGGCCGGGGAATTTCGGACAGGGCGATAAGTGGATTTCCTGCC
>JAGYLB010000058.1 GCA_018401055.1 Roseicyclus sp. | reverse complement strand
ACCTCTACCTGCAGGACCGCAGCCCCTTGGGCACCGCCCGCACGCCGCGCCGCCGCGGCATCACGCTGGTCCACGAGATGCGCGCCCGCGGCATCCGCGTCAGCTTCGCCTCCGACAACACGCGCGATCCCTTCTACGCCTATGGCGACATGGACATGCTCGAGGTGATGCGCGAGGCGACGCGGATCGGCCATCTGGATCATTCGCGCACCGATTGGGTCACCAGTTTCCTGACCGACCCTGCCGCCACCTGTGGCTTTGATGCGCCGTCACTGCTGCCCGGTGCGCCTGCCGATCTGGTCATCGTAAAGGCACGTAACTGGTCCGAGCTGTTCTCGCGCCCGCAATCCGACCGCATCGTGCTGCGCGATGGGCGCCAGATCGACCGCAGCCTGCCCGATTATGCCGAGCTTGACCCCCTGATGAGGACCTGATGCAACCGAACGTCGCCGCCGCCAAGGCCGCCCTTGCCCATATCGAGCAAGACGAGAACCCCGCCACGATCCGCGCCAAAAGCCGCGATTTCTTCTGGTATTCGCCTGTCCTGAAAGACGCGATGGACCACCTTGAGGCCGATTTCGTGGTCAACCCGAAATCCGAGGCCGAGGTGATCGAGGTTCTGCGCACCTGCTACGCCCATGACGTGCCGGTCACGACGCGGGGCGCGGGCACCGGCAATTACGGGCAAGCGATGCCGATGCGCGGCGGCTGCGTCATGCATCTGCGCCACATGGCATCTGTCAAGGAAGTGCATCCGGGCCGCGTGATCTGCGAGCCGGGCATCTTGCTGAAAGATCTGGATGCCCATTGCAAGGCGCATTCGGGGCAAGAGATCCGGATGTTCTCGAGCACCTGGGCCACGGCCACGATCGGTGGCTTCATCGCCGGAGGCTCGGGCGGCGTCGGCTCCGTCCATTGGGGGTCCTTGCGCGATCTGGGCAACATCATCCGCCTGCGTGTCGTGACGATGGAGGCAGAACCCCGCGTGCTCGAATTCCGCGGCGAGGAACTGGCCCGCGTCTCCCATGCCTATGGCACCAATGGCATCATCACCGAGTTGGAGATGCCGCTGGCGCCTGCCTATGACTGGGTCGAGATCTTCGTCGCCACCAAGGATTTCATGGACGCCACCCGTTTCACCGACAAACTGGCGAACCAGGACGGCATCTTGCTGAAGCTTGCCTCGGTCTACGAGGCGCCCGCGCCCTTTGACTACTTCACCCGCGTGAAGCCGCATATCGAGGCCGACGACACGCTGATCGGCCTGATGGTGGCACCGCATTCCATGGACGGCTTCCTCACCTTCCTCGGCCGCCACCCCGAGGCGCGGATGATCTACCGATCCGACGCCAGCGACTGGGACCGCACGCCGGGCCCGGTGTTTGAGTATGGCTGGAACCACACGACGCTCCGCGCGCTCAAGATCGATCCGTCCATCACCTACCTTCAGGTGCGCTACGGCTTCCCGGGGCATCTCGACCTGATCGAGAAAATGCGCGACGCTCTCAGCCCCGAGGTGCTCCAGCATCTCGAAGCCATCAAGATGGAGGGCAAGATCGCCTTTGCCGGGCTGTCGCTGGTCAAGTTCACCACCAAGGAAAGGCTGGACGAGATCGTGCGCATGCATGAGGAGGCGGGGGCGATGATCTTCAACCCCCACCGCTACACGCTGGAGGAAGGCGGGCGGCAGTCAGCCGACAAGCGCCAGCTGGATTTCAAGCGCGAGGCCGATCCCAAGGGGCTGTTGAACCCCGGCAAGATGGTGACGTGGGACACGCCCGATTTCGATTATGCGCAGATGTATCGCTACCCCGCGATGACGCCCAAGCCCGAGGCGGCTGAGTGACGGGTTTCGCCGCCTTTGGCGTCGACCCATGCGAGGGGGCCAGCCCCCTCGCGCTCCCCCAGGATATTTTTGAAACAGGGAAGGGGTAGGACGTGGGTCGCGCACTTGTCCTTTTTGCCCACCCCTGCCCCGAGAGTTTCTCGGCGGCACTGCATGGCTGCATTGTGGAACGGCTGAGCAAGGCCGGATGGGACGTCGATGATTGCGACCTGAACGCCGAGGGGTTCTCGCCTGTGCTGACGGAAGCCGAGCGGCGCGGCTACCACGAGGTCGGGCCGAACATCGCGCCGGTCGCGGGATATGTGGAGCGGCTGCGCGCGGCGGACGCGCTGGTGATGGTGTTCCCGGTCTGGAACTTTGGCTATCCTGCGATCCTGAAGGGGTTCCTCGACCGGGTTTTCCTGCCCGGCGTGTCCTTCCGGCTGGAGGATGGCAAGGTGAAGCCGAACCTGACCCATATCCGCAAGCTTGCCGCCGTCACCACCTATGGCGGAACGCGCATGCGGGCACTGCTGGTTGGCGATCCGCCGCGCAAGTCGGTAACGCGCGCGGTCTGGCATGTCTGCCGTCCCGAAAAGATGCGCTACCTCGCGCTTTATGACATGAACCGCGCTAATGATGCCGCGCGCGGCGCCTTCCTCGACCGCGTGGGCCGTGAGATGGAGGCGTTCTGATGCGCGCGCTGGTGATATATTGCCACCCCCGCCGGGGCAGCTTCACCCAGGCCGTGCGCGACGTGGTGCTCGACCGGCTGGGCGCCGCCGGGGCGGAGGTGCGGCTGCGCGACCTCTACGCCGAGGGGTTCAACCCGGTGCTGTCGGCCCCCGAGCATGAGGACTACGAGGTGGAACCGGCCAACCGCCTGCCAGTCGAAAGCCATGCCGCCGACCTCGAATGGTGCGACACGCTGATCTTCGTCTACCCTACGTGGTGGTATGGCTTGCCCGCGATGATCAAGGGCTGGCTCGACCGGGTGATGTTGCCCGGCGTTGCCTTCCTGATGCCCGACGCGGTCAACGCCACCATCCGCCCGGGCCTGACGCACATCACCCGGCTCGGCGTCTTCACCACCTGCGGGGCAAGCTGGTGGCTGACGCGGATGGTCGGCGCGCCGGGGCGGCGGACGCTCCTGCGCGGCGTTCGGCTCTTATGCGCCAAGGGGTGCAAGACGGCCTTTGCGGCGCATTACCTGTTGGACAGTTCGACCCATGCAAGCCGTGCGCGGCACCTCGAAAGGGTCGCCGCCAAGATGGACCGACTGATCGGCGCTCAGGCAAGGCGGGAGGCGGCAACGGCATGATCCCGGTTCTCGATTTCACCCGGTTCACCTTCGGGACGGACTGCGCGGGCTTTGTCGCCGACCTAGGTGCCGCGGCGCGCGGGCCGGGCTTCTTCCTACTCACCGGCCACGGCATCGACCCCGGGCTTCAGGCCGCGGTCTTCGCCCAGGCCGATGCCTTCTTCGGGCTGCCGATGGCGGAAAAGGCCAAGGTCTCGATCCTCAAGACGCCGCATTACCGGGGCTGGGCCCATGACGGGCTGGAAAGCCTCGATGAGACAAGCGGCCTGAAGGATCGCAAGGAAAGCTTCAACATCGGCTACAACATGGACCCGAGCGATCCCCGCGTTCTGGCGGGCGAGCCCTTTCGCGGCGTGAACCAGTGGCCTGACCTGCCCGGCTTTCGTGAGACGATGCTGGGCTATTACGACGCCGCCCTCGACCTCGGCGTGCGTCTGTCGCGCGCCATCGCGCTGGACCTTGGGCTGGCGGAGGATCATTTCGACAGCGCCTTTCACGAGCCTTTGGCTGCACTGCGTGTCCTGCACTACCCGCCCGCGACGGGTGCGGCGGGCGAGATCGGGGCGGGCGCGCACAGCGATTATGGCGTCATCACCCTACTGATGACCGATGGGGAGCCAGGGTTGCAGGTCAAGCCGCGCGGCGGAGATTGGATGGACGTGCCGCATCTGGACGGCGCCTATGTGGTCAACATCGGCGATTGCCTCATGCGCTGGACCAATGACATCTATGTTTCGACCCCGCACAGGGTCTTGCCGCCCAAACGGCAGCGGCGGTCGGTGGCGATGTTTGTCGAGGCGAACCCTGATGTGATCGTCGCCGCTCTACCGGGAACGGGCGAGCCGAAATACCCGCCGATCCGCGCTGCCGATTACCTGCAATCGCGGCTGGACGCGACCTACAACGAGCCGGTCAAGGGCGGCGCGTCCTAGGTCTGCCGGGCCACGCCTGCGGGCGGCAGGATCACCCCGTCAAACTCCACGCTGTCCGGGCCGTGATTGAACACGAAGCGTGTGGCGCCAGCCTGTCGCAGGCGGATGTCTGGGGGCAGATCCAGGGTTGTGATGCCCACCTCGGCGCAAGCCCTGAGCAGCAGATGGCGCAAGAAATCGGCATCGGGCCAGCCGCCCAGATAAGTGACGCGCCCGTCGCGCATGCTGACAGGGCGACCGGCGGCATCGCGGTCCATGACCGTGGCAGTGCCTTCCAGCGATTCTTGCCAAAGAATGACATGGCCAGCCCCCTCCATCGGGACGGGCATGTCCCGGCGCAGCGTCTCCACCCGCGACACGGTCACGTCGAGCCCGGGAAAGGCAGGCGGCAGCAGCAGGGGAATGGACAGGGTGCGGGTCTTGGCATTGGTGCGCGGACCCAGCAGGACATGGGCATCAGTGACTTTCAGCGCTTGTTTCAACGCATCGGACAGGGTGATGAGGCCGGGCACAAGGACCAGCCGGTAACCGTCAAGGCGCGCGGTATCGGGCGGCACGATGTCGACCGACAGGCCCAGCTTGCGCAGACCGCGATAGATCTCGAACACCAGCCGGAAGTAATCGCAGCCCTGCCCTTGCGGCTGCACCGCCCAGGCCCAGGCGGAGGCATAGTCGAACACCAGCGCGACGGGCGCCTGCGCAATCTCGACCTCAGGCGCGCCGTGCAACTCGCGGGCGACCTCGGCGGCTTCATGGAACCCCTCGGCCTCGACGCTGTCGGGGCGCAAGAGGCCTGCGTGGTATTGTTCCTGCGCGAAAGGGGCCTGCCGCCAGCGGAAATAGCTGACACATTCCGCACCATGGGCGAACGCCTCCCATGTCCAGAGGCGGACCATGCCGGGCAAGGGCGCGGGATTGTGCGGGGCCCAGTTCACCGGGCCGGGCTGTTGTTCCATGACCCACCAGCGCGGGATGTCGTGATCGGGGAACCGGGCAGCCACCGCGCGGTACAGATCGTGGTGAAACGCCTGGAAATCCGGATCGCCCTGGCGCGCGTAATGGCACTTGAACTCCGCCGTCTCTTCTAGCCGATCCTCCAGGAACCCCAGCGGATAGCTGTCCCAGGTCGCTATCTCCATCTGCGCCCCAAGGGCGAAGTGGTCGAATTCGACGATCCGGCCCATGTAATTGTGGCTGATTGGCGCGACAGAATGCGCGCGGATCGCGGCCACTTGAGCTGCATTGAAGCGCGCCACCTGTTCCGAGGAGAAGCGCCGGAAATCCAAGGCATGGGATGGGTTGGGTTCTGTCACGGTCAGGTTGGGCAGGTCGATCTGGTCGAAACTGTCGTATTCCATGGACCAGAACACATTGCCCCAAGCCCGGTTCAGCGCGTCGGTGGACTGATAGGTCTGCGCCAGCCAGTCGCGGAAGGCGCAGCGGGCGGCATCGGAATAGCTGTAGATCGTGTCGTG
>JAGYLB010000057.1 GCA_018401055.1 Roseicyclus sp. | reverse complement strand
GATACCAGATGGCGTGCGGTTCGGGCTGCCAGTCCTGCTTGCCGCGCGGCTGACCGGGATCGGTGGGGCTGTCCTCGGCGCGCACGACCAGCGTCGCACTGCCGTCCTCGGCCAGATGATCGGTGATGTCGGCACAAAACGGCGTTTGTCCGCCCCGGTGCCGCGCCACCGACGCGCCGTTCACCCAGACCTCGGCGGTGTAATCCACGGCGCCGAAATGCAGGATCGTACGTTTGCCGGGGTGGCGCGCGCCGCTCAGCCTGCGGCGATACCACAGCACCGGATGAAAGGCCGTGTCCCCGATACCCGAGGCAGGGGATTCCGGCGGGAAGGGTACGATAATCTTGCGGTCGAACGGGCCGTTCCCGGACGACCAGCCTGCCGCGCGCCCCGCGTCAGCGTCGTCATGGGCAAAGTCCCAGTCGCCGCAAAGATCGATCCAACCGGCGCGCGACATGATGGGTCGGGGATGCAGTAGGGTCATGGAGTGGCTCCGGTTCACTTAGGACGACTGGGTGGCGCGGTTGCACAGAGCGGTGCCCTGATCGCTAAAGGCATAGATGGCGGCGTCGGGGGCACCCAGATGCAGGATTGTCCCCGGCGCATGAAGTCGCGCGCCCGCCATCTTGACCTGTACGGCCAACCCATCGGAGGTCGTGAGGTGGACCAGCGTGACGTCGCCCAGGTATTCCACGACCTCGACCCTGCCCGAGACCAGCGCTTCGGCTTCGCCGCAGTCGCTCAGATGCTCGGGGCGGACGCCCAGTGTGCCCTCGGTCGCGGCCTCGTCCACCGCCACGAACCGCGCGTGACAGACGCGTCCTGCTGTGGTCTCGGCCCGCAGAGTGTCGCCGTCGATCGTAAACCGGCAGGGCAGGAAATTCATGGCGGGCGAACCGATGAAGCCTGCGATAAAGCGGTTGCGCGGGCGCAGGTACAAATCCTCCGGGGTGCCTATCTGCTCGACCCGCCCGGCGTTAAGCACCACGATGCGGTCGGCCAGCGTCATCGCCTCGGTCTGGTCGTGGGTGACATAAATCATCGTGGTGTCGGGCAGCCGCTCCTTCAGCTTGGCGATCTCCAGCCGGGTCGAGACACGCAGCGCGGCGTCCAGGTTGGACAGCGGTTCATCGAAGAGAAAGATCTTGGGGTCGCGAACGATAGCCCGCCCGATTGCGACCCTCTGGCGTTGACCACCCGACAATGCCTTGGGGCGGCGGTGCAGATAGTCGGTCAGCTGGAGCATGTTGGCAGCGCGGCTCACACGCTCGCGCCGCTCGGCACTCGGAATGCCGGCAAGCTTCAGGCTGAAGGCCATGTTCTCTTCCACCGTCATATGGGGGTAGAGCGCGTAGCTTTGAAACACCATTGCCACGCCGCGTTTTGACGCGCGGTCGTCATTGACCACCCGCCCGTCAATCAGGATTTCGCCGTCGCTGATCTCTTCCAGACCGGCGATCATGCGCAGCAGCGTGGATTTCCCGCACCCCGAAGGACCGACGAAGACAATGAACTCGCCCTTGTCGATCTCCATCGAAATGTGGCGCATGACTTCGAGCGCCCCATAGGATTTGGCGACATCGCGGATCTCGATAGCGGTCATTCTGCCCGTCCCTTCACCAGTCGGCCCGCCGCTCGGGCAGCGGATCGGCCGTAAAGGCCAGCCGATCGGCAAGCACCAGCAACATGTCCGATTTCACGTCCGCCGTAGCGGCGTCGGACCAGAGATTGCGGGTTTCGCCCGGATCGGCGGTCAGATCGTACAATTCGCCGCCCCCTGTGCCGTGGTCCACGACCAGCTTGTGATCGCGGCTGCGCACCATCGACAGGATGGTCGGACGATCCTGCGCGTGCCAGGACATGGCGTTGACGTATTCGCAGAACACGGTTTCGCGGTCGGATCGGCCCCTGCCCGCCGCAATCCCAGGCCAGAGGGAACGCCCCTGCATTCCCGGCTCGGGCGGCAGACCCGCCGCCTCCAGCAGGGTCGGGGCCAGATCGACCAGTTCGACCAACCCCGCGACCTCCTGTGCCGGGATCGTGCCCGGCCAGTTCAGCACCAGCGGGACGCGCACGGAAGGCTCATAGAAGAACGGACCCTTGAGATAGATGCCATGATCGCCCAAAAGTTCGCCGTGGTCCGACATGAAGACCACCAGCGTATCCTCACGCTGGCCGGTTTCCTCCAGCGCGCGGATGATCCTGCCCACCTGATCGCTGATCAGATCGCACATGGCAAAATAGGCGGCGCGCACCAAACGATGATCGCCCTCGCTCATCCGGTCAAAGGGCAGCCCGGCCCGCCCGCCATAGGCGCCGCGGTGATCGATTGCCTGATACGAGGGCTTGTCGTCCAACTCGCCCTGTTCAAAGGGCGGCAGGGGGATGTCGTCCAGCCGGTCGAGATAGTGTTTCAGGTAGGATTCCGGCGGATCGAAGGGGTGGTGCGGATCGAAGAAGTTGACCGAGAACATCCAGGGTTGCGTCCCGCCCTGGTGGGCCGAAAGGAACGATATGGCTTCTTCGGCGCACCACGTCGTCTGGTGGTTCTCGGCTTCCGGGCCATAGCTGACGTGCTCCGAGCCTTCGGCGGGCCGGGTTTCATAGCGTTCGCCTCTTGCGGACAACCAAAGGTTATAGGCGTTAAGCGGCCAGTTCGGCAGGCGCTTGAACCCGCCGCCCGGCGGGTTTTCCGACATCGCCCTGGCCGGATGATGGGACCACTGGAAGACGTGATAGCCGTCGCTGATGCGTGGTTCGTAGGTCGGCGAAACCGACGGGTGACAGGCCGAGATATGCAGCTTGCCCGCCAGCCCGCAGGCATAGCCTGCGTCGGCCAGGATGCGCGGCAGCAGGCGTTCGTCTGCGGGCATGTCCTGCCCGTTCTGGCGCGTCCGGGTCGTTCGCGGATAGCGTCCGGTCAGGAAACTGGCCCGGCTGGGGGTGCAGACCGGGCTCTGACAATAGGCATGGGGCACGGCAGCCCCCCCGGCATAAAGCGCGTCGATGTCGGGCGTTTTCACAAAGGGGTTGCCAGTCGCGCCCAGCGTGTCCCAGCGTTGCTGGTCGGTGCAGAGCATGAGAATGTTCGGTCGTTTGGTCATTGCTTTACGGCTCCCGCGATACCTTCGACGAAATACCGCTGCATGAAGAAAAAGAAGACGACGACCGGTAAAAGCGAAATCGTCGCGGCGGCCGCCATTCCCGACCAGTCGGTTTCGTTCGACCCGACAAAGGCCAGCATCCCCACCGGCAATGTCCGCAGGCCCGGCGCCCCGAAGGTGAAGACCAGAGGAATGAGAAAGGCGTTCCAGGCCGTGAGGAAGGTCAGCACGCTGACCGTGGCCGTCACCGGCCCGGCGAGGGGCAACATCACCGAAAAGAACGTGCGGAAGAACCCGGCCCCGTCCAGCTCGGCACTTTCGGCCATCTCGTTGGGAAGGCCCCGGAAATACCCAGCATAAAGCAGGATCGCCGCCGCCTGCCCCGATCCGGCAAGTGCGAGTACGATGCCGAAACGGCTGGAGGTCAACCCGAGGGCGGCGGAAATATCGACGATGGGAATGATCAGCACGCTGACCGGGATCACCAGCGTGGCAGCCAGGACAGCGACCAGCGCATTGCGCCCGATAAAGCTGAAACGTCCCAGAACATACCCCGAAAGCGCGCTGTGAAAGACCACCAGAACGATTGTGCCGACAGTCACGACCACCGTGTTCAACATATACCGGGAAAATCCGGCGGCCCCCCATGCGCGGGCATAGTTCTGCCACAGGAAATTGTCGGGCACCAGGTTCAGTCCCTTGGCGAAAATCTCCTGCTGGTCTTTCAGAGAGGCCGAGACCAGCCAGGCGAAGGGATAGCACCAGATCAGCACCAGTGCCGCCAGCGCCGCGATACGCAGCGTGCCCCAGGGGGTGAGGCGGCGGCGCGTCATGCTCCGTCTCCATCGCGGCGCCGCAGGCGGGCGATGACGAAAATTTGCATGGCCGCGGCCACGGTGACGACGATCCCGAAGAACATCGCAGCGGCCGAGGCATAGCCCAGACGCGGGATGTTCGAGGTAAAGGCGTTGCGATACACGAAGATGTCGATGACTTCGGTGCCATAGAACGGCCCGCCGCCGGTCAGGGTCAGCATCAGGTCAAACACGTTTGTGGCCTCGATCACGGTAATCAAGGTGATGATGATCGTGAAGGGCGTCAGCATGGGCAGCGTGACGCGAAAGAACTTCTGCACCGCGCTCGCACCGTCCAGTTCCGCCGCCTCGTACACGTCGTTCGGGATCGTCTGAAGCGCGGCCATCCAGTAGATCACCGTGATGCCCAGCCATTTCCAGACCCAGATCACCACGGCGCTGTAAAGGGCAAGGCTGGCATTCCCCAGGAAGTTGACGGGCGTCTGCGTCAGCCCACTGCTCAGCAGCGCGACATTCACCGGCCCGCCGGTGGGGTCGAGGATATAGCGCATGACCACTCCCACGATGGCAGCCGTCGTCACCACGGGCAGGAAAATGCCGGTCCGAAAGACGCGCACGAAGGGAAAGACCCCGTTCAACACCACAGCAAGGATCAAGGCGATCCCGACCCGCAGCGGTACGGCCATCAGAAGGAACGTCATGGTGTTGCCGAACGAGTTCCAGAACAGAGGATCGTTCCAGAGATCACGGTAATTCGCCAGCCCGATGAAGGCACCCGGCTCGCCAAAGCCGTTCCAGTCGAGCAGGGAATACCACGCGCTGGCGATCACCGGGTAGATAGTGAAGCTGCCAATCAGCAGGACTGTGGGCAGCAGGAACGCGTAGACACAGCGATCTGCCCACAGGCGAGCGCCAAGGGTCTTTTTCTTCTTTCCGGCCATGATTGCGCCTTCTGGTCGAGAATTTGCGCGCGGCGAACGGGTGCCCGCCACGCGCCATGATTACTTGACGGAATAGTCGCTTCCCGAGTTCCAGTCGGCGAAGATCCAGTCCTCGGCCGATACCTCGGCACCGTTCTTTTTGGCGATATCGATGGCGCGGTCACGCTCGCGCGCCATGCTGTCGGACAGTTGTTGCAGAACCGGCTTGGGGTCGTCGAAGGCCCCGGCAAAAGCGCCCTGGATAATCTCGCCCAGACCGGGCGTCACGTCGCGCATTTCGGCATAGACCTGCCCGATGGCCGGGTTGCGGAGCAGCGGATCGGGGGCGAGAAACACCGTCTTTATGAAGTTCTCGACGATCTTGCTGTAGGTCGGATGCACATCGGCCCGCGACACCGCCGACAGGTCCAGCGGCGGCTGGTCCATGCGCTCGGCCAGCGCGATATAGTATTCGTCGTTGGTTAGGTCCGCCAGCACCTCTGAGGCCAGACCGACCTGCTCGCTCTGGCTGGACACCCAGAAGGTGCCAAGGATCGGCCCACGGTTGATGACCGCCGTGCTGCCGTCCTTGGTCGGGATGTCGCTGACGCCGGTCTTGGCCAGCATGTCGGGGAAGTTGCCCTTGAGGACGCCGCTGTTCCACGGCCCGTCGAAGAACATCGCCGCCTCTCCCGCGGCCCACCGTGCGCGGCCCTGCCGCGCGTCCACGGCAGAGGAAGCGGGGTGCAGCGTTCCGTCCCTCTGGAACGACAATAGAAATTCCAGCGCCTCGACGAAAGGCGCGCTGGCATAGGCATAGTCGCCGGAGGCCCAGTCGACACTGCCCGCAGCGCCCGCGGCCATGGCCAGGTCGGTAAGGGTGTCGGCCATGCGCGGGCCGAACTGAAGCGGCAGCAGCAGGCCGTACCTTTCGCCAGCAGTGGCCGCCTTGGCCGCAGCGCGCACGCCATCCCATGTCGCAAGATCGGCGCCGTCCCCAACGACGGTGTTGTCATACCAGACACTGGCGAAATGCCAGCGCGGCGAGAAGATCGGGAAGCTGTAGAGCTTGCCGTCGAACGAGGTGAAGCCCTCGGCGGTCACGGCCTTCTGGAACGGCTTGTCAAAGGGCACCCCTTCCAGCGGCGCGAACCAGTCCGCCCCGCGCAACGATGCGATCTGCGCGGGCGTCTGGTTCGGGATGCTCATCACGTCCGGCGCCTCGCCGCTGCGAAAGGCCAGTTGCAGGGATTGCATCAGGGTTGCGGGGTTGCCCGCAGTATATTCCACGTCTGCCGTCCCGGCATCGCGGAACTTGTCCCAGATTTTCTCATGCAGGGGAATCAGCGGCTGAAAGATGTCCCACCATGCCAGCTTGGCCACGGATTGCGCGAAAGCGGGCATGGGCGCCACTCCGCTGGCAATCACCGCGGCGCCCGATCCAGCAAGCATGGCACGACGGCTGATCTGTGCCTTTAACGTTCGATTCGTCATTTTCTTTCCTCCCCGTTTTGACCGAAAGGATGTGGTTATTTATAACCTCTGTCAATGATCTTGTTATTTATAACCCGAACAATGTATAATTGTGGTTAGCCGATGCGCCTGCCTTTTCGGGGCGCCGCGCATCTTTGGAGCGAAAGGGACAGCGAATGAACGACAGCTCCATGACAGAAAAGCCCGAGGGGCGGCGCGTGCGTCGGCACAGACCGACGATGACCGATGTTGCCCAGCGTGCAGGGGTCAGCCAGGCAACGGTGTCACTTGTGCTGAACAACGTCGGCGGCTCGCGTGTCAACGAGGAGACGGCCCAGAAGGTGCGCAGTGCGGCGCGGCTCGTGGGCTATTCCCTGTCGCGGCGCAATCACATCGGCGCGGGAACGACCCAGTTCATCGGCTATATCATCGAGGATACGCTGACCAACCCCCTGGTCAACATCGCAATCGACGCGGCGCGCCAGGCAGCGTGGGACAATGATTGCGTGCTGCTGGTGCTGCCCACCAAGGGCGACAGCAGTCTGCACAGCGCTGCACTGGACGTATTGATGCAACAGCGGCTGGCAGGGGTGATCATGTCGTCATTCTTTACCTCGACCGTCTCGATCCCGGAAAAGCTGCGCTCGCAACGCGCGGTGCTGCTGAACTGCTATTCCGAGAGTGACAGCGTGCCGACGATCCTGCCCGCCCATCGCCAGGGGGCGCAAAGCGGCGTAACCCACCTGATCGAGCGGGGACATACCCGCATCGGCATGATCATCGGCCCGGCATGGATGGATGCCTATCGCGACCGGCTGGACGGCTATCGCCGCGCGCTCGACGCTGCCGGCCTGCCCTTTGATCCCGCGCTGATCGTCGAGGGCGACACCACGCCCCACGACGGACAGACCGGCACAGATGCGCTGTTGGCGCTGGACAATCCGCCAAGCGCGATCTTCTGCTGCACGGATCAGGTGGCCGTGGGATGTTATCACACGCTGCGCACCAGGGGCCTGCGCATTCCGCAGGACGTAGCGGTCCTGGGCTTCGACGACGACCCGGTGATGCGGTTCCTCGACCCGGCGCTGACCACCATCGCCGTGCCCCATGCCGCCATGGGCGCGCGGGCCGTGGCGCACCTGCTGGCCCTGCGCGACGGCAACCAGGACGACGTCATCACCGGGCGGACCTATGTGCCGGCACCTCTGGTGGTGCGGGCTTCAACATGAACGGGGAAACGGGGGAATGAATTTCTCGGGCAAGCGCGTGCTGATCACCGGCGCGGGCAAGGGCATCGGGCGCGAAACTGCGTGTCACCTGGCCCGGCGGGGGGCCGGGATCGTGGCCCTGTCGCGCAGGCAGGCCGACCTGGAAAGCCTGCATGGTGAGATCGGCTGCGAAACGGTGGCGGTCGATCTGGCCGACGCTGGGGCAACCCGTGCCGCGGTGCGAAATCTGGGGCCGGTCGATCATCTGGTGAATTGTGCCGGGATCAACATCCTTCAGTCATTCCTCGACGTGACCGACGATGACTTTGACTCCGTCTATGCCGTCAACACCCGCGCCACGATGATCGTTTCCCAGGAATACGCGCGGGCCCGGATCGCGGCGGGCGGCGGGGGGAGCATCGTCAACGTCTCAAGCATGTCCTCCCTGGTCGGTTTCGCGGACCACGCCTCCTATTGCGCATCGAAAGGTGCCGTTGACGCGATGAGTCGGGTCATGACCAACGAGTTGGGGCCCCACGGCATCTGCGTGAATTGCATCAATCCGATCGTCACGATGACCGATCTGGCCGCGGCCGCATGGAGCGAACCCGAGAAATCCGGCCCGATGATGGCGCGGATCCCGATCGCCCGCTTTGCCGAAGTCGGAGATATCGCCGGAATCATCGCGTTCCTGCTGTGCAATCAGGCCGCGATGTTGAACGGCTTGGCGCTGCCAGTGGACGGCGGCTTCCTGTCGCGTTAGAGCATGTCGCGACATTCGCGCCGCAGATCACGCCCATCTAGTGTTCCGAGTCTGACAGTTGCTACCGATTTCCCCTGATTTCATCGAGAGCATCAATTGCGCGGCGCTCGCGGGTGATGATATCTTCGGCGGTCTTGCTCCAGACGAAGGGCTTCGGCTTGGCGTTATGCTGCACGAGGTAGTCGTAGACCGCGCCCTCGAGGTCGTCGACGCTGGAGTAACTGCCGCGTCGGATGCGCCTGGACGTGATCTCGGCGAAGAAACGTTCGACCAAGTTTAGCCATGAGGCGCTCGTG
>JAGYLB010000056.1 GCA_018401055.1 Roseicyclus sp. | reverse complement strand
GTGATGGGTGATCGTGTGCTCGAAGGTCTCGAGCTCGGCCGCGGTCGGCAGGCTGCCGTAGAGCAGCAGGTAGCAGACTTCGAGGTAGTGCGATTTCTCGGCCAGCTGGTCGATCGGATAGCCGCGGTGCATCAGCTCGCCCTTGTCACCGTCGATGAAGGTGATCGCGCTTTCGCAGGCAGAGGTGGAGGTGAAGCCGGGGTCGTGCGTAAAGACGCCCGCACGCCCATAGAGCTTGGTGATGTCGATGACATCGGGGCCGGCCGTGGGCGAATAGATCGGCAGGTCGTAGACCTCGCCATCGATCGTCAAGGTCGCGGTTCTGTTCGTGTCTGCCATGGTCGTCCCTTCTCCATCGTGATCCGCGGCGCGCCGGAGTGGCGGCCGCAGCGGTCTTCGTCGGGGCGCGGACCTGACTGGCGGGGCCCCTCTGGCATTCTGGGCGCCCCCCGACTCTCAGCCGTCGCGGGAGGCAGCCTCCGTCAGACGGGCGAGGGTTTCCTCGCGACCGATGACGAGCATCATGTCGAAGACGCTGGGGGTGACGCTGCGCCCGGCAAGCGCTGCCCGGAGCGGGCCTGCGAGCTTGCCGAATTTCAACCCGTGGGCCTCGGCGGTCCCGGTCAGCGTCGCCTCAAGCGTGTCGCGGTTCCAGCTAACATTCTGCAACTGCGCAGTCAATTCATGCAGTATACCACGGGATACCGGGTCGAGCGCGGCCGCGGCCTTTTCGTCGGGCTCCAAGGGTCGGGAGGCCAAGGCGAATTGGCCCTTTTCCAGCAGGTCGGGCAGGGATTTTGCGCGATCCTTGAGGCAATACATCGCAGAGGCAAGACGGTCATGCTGCGCGTGCGAAAGTTGCGGCTCACCCTTAAGTGACAGGAAAAGATCGATTTCGCCCATCAGCTCGGCATTTTCCATCCGGGCGATGTGCCAGCCCGAGACGCTTTCGAGCTTCTTCATGTCGAGCCGGGCAGGCGCACGCCCGATTCCGGGCAGATCGAACCACGCGATGGCCTGCGCATCGGTGAACAGCTCGTCATCGCCATGGCTCCAGCCCAGCCGGGCGAGGTAATTGCGCATGGCAGCAGCCGGGATACCCATCTCGGCATACTCCATCACGCCCGTCGCGCCATTGCGCTTGGACAGCTTCTTGCCGTCCTCGCCATGGATCAGCGGGATATGGGCCCAGACCGGCTCCCGCCAGCCCATGGCCCCATAGATCTGTGCCTGCCGCGCGGCGTTGTTCAGGTGGTCATCACCCCGGATGGCATGGGTCACGCCCATGTCATGGTCGTCGACGACCACGGCCAGCATATAGGTCGGCGTCCCGTCCGAGCGCAGCATCACCATGTCGTCGAGCTGGTCGTTGCCGAAGGTGACGTTGCCTTGCACGGCATCCTCGATCACCGTCGCGCCGTTGCGCGGCGCCTTCAGGCGGATCACATAAGGCGCGTCGGGGTGGCTGGCCGGGTCTGCGTCGCGCCACGGGCTGAGATAGAGGGTCGAGCGGTTCTCGGCGCGCGCCGCCTCGCGGAAGGCCTCGATCTCGTCTTGGGTGGCGAAGCACTTGTAGGCATGGCCCATGGCCAGCATCTCGTGCGCGACCTCGGCATGGCGGGGGGCACGTTCGAACTGGCTGATCGCGTCGCCGTCCCAGTCGAGCCCCAGCCAGCGCATGCCGTCCAGGATGGCCTGCGTCGCCTCCGGGGTGGATCGTGCGCGGTCGGTATCCTCGATCCGGAGCAGGAATTTCCCGCCACGCCCACGGGCATAGAGCCAGTTGAAGAGCGCCGTGCGCGCCGTGCCGATATGCATGATGCCGGTGGGCGAGGGCGCGATGCGCGTGACGATCTGCGAGCTGTCGGCCATTTGACCCCTTTCGCACGCCGCCAGACGGCCGCGCGTTAACCAGTTGGAAACCATGTCTGGGCAAGACTTGGGGCTGGTTACCCCATCAAGAAGGGCGCTGACAAGCAGGTGGCCGACCGGACAGACCCCATCGACGTGCCGCTGCCGTCCCGGCCTGTGGTGGGTCTGGCGATGCTCAATGCCATCCAGCAAGCGCAGCGTGGGGCGCTGATGCCTTGGGCGGCGGTGATGCTGGGGCTGGGTGTGGCGCTTTACTTCTCCCGATCCTCCGAGCCCGGGGCGCTGGACTATGCCATCTTCGGCGGTGTGCTGTGCCTCGGGGTCGCGGTGGCGCTTTGGCGGCGCGAGGTGCTGGGGCCCTTAGCCGTGGCTTTGGCCCTTGTGGCGTTGGGCTTTCTGGCCGCTGGCGCGCGCAGCCATCAGGTCGCGGGGCCCGTCCTTGATTTCCGCTACTATGGCCCGATCGAGGGGCGAGTGGTCGGTGTCGACCGCTCCGCGTCAGATGCGCTGCGCCTGACGCTCGACCAGGTGCGGCTTGATGACGTGAGCCCTGCCCGCACGCCGCTGCGCGTGCGGGTGTCGCTCCATGGCGAGGGGCGCGGCCCGCCGCCCGCGCCGGGCATGATCGTGATGATGACGGGCCATCTGGCAGCACCTGCGGGGCCTGCCGAACCCGACGGTTTCGATTTCCAGCACCACGCCCATTTCCTGTCGCTGGGCGGCGTGGGCTACACGCGCACACCCCTTGTGCTGCTGGAGGATCGCGCGCCGGGGGCCGCGCGCCTGTTCCACCTGCGTCTGCGGATGTCGGCGGCGATCCAGGACCGGATCGAGGGCCAACCGGGCGCCTTTGCCGCCGCCGTGCTGACCGGCGACCGCTCGGGCCTCGATGCCAACTCGCTCGAGGCGATGAGGGTCTCCAACATCGCCCATTTGCTGGCAATCTCGGGGCTGCACATGGGCCTTCTGACCGGATTCGTCTACGCGGCCCTGCGCCAGATCCTTGCGCTGATCCCTTTTCTGGCCTTGCGTTACCCGATCCGCAAATGGGCGGCGGTCGTGGCGCTGGGGGCAGGGGCCTTCTACCTCGCACTCTCGGGGGGCAACGTGGCGACAGAACGCGCCTTCATACAGGTCGCGGTGATGTTCACCGCCGTGCTGCTTGACCGGCGCGCGATCACGCTCAGATCGGTCGCCATCGCGGGCATCATCGTGCTCTTGCACCGGCCCGAGACGCTGCTTTCACCGGGCTTCCAGATGTCCTTTGCCGCGACGGCGGCGCTGGTCGGGGTGTTTGGCGCGTTGCGTGGCGCGGTCTGGATGCAGCGCTGGCCGAAATGGGCCAAGGGGCTCTTCGCGCTGCTGGTCTCCTCGGCGGTCGCAGGCGCGGCCACGGCGCCCTATAGCGCGGTCCATTTTAATCAGGTTTCGATCTACGGGCTGATCGCGAACCTGCTGACCGTGCCGGTGATGGGCAGCCTCATCATCCCCGGCGCTGTTCTGGCGGCGCTATTGTGGCCGCTTGGCCTGTCGGGGCCGGTCTGGCGGGTGATGGATTGGGGTCTGTCGTGGATCTTGGGCGTCGCAGAACGCGTCGCGGCGCTCCCCGGCGCGGTGGAGGCTGTGCCGACACCCGCCAGCTGGACGCTGGGGGTGGTCACGATGGGCGCGCTGTTGGTGCTGCTGTGGCAAGGTCGGGCGCGTTGGCTGGGGGCGGTTCCGGTCGGCGTGACGCTGCTGATGTGGTCGGGGGACGGGCGGCCCGACGTCCTGATCTCGGACAGCGGGCGATTGGTGGGCGTCATGCACGACGGCCAGCGCGGCCTCAGCCGGGCGCGGGGCGATGGATTTGTCGCGGGCATCTGGTTGGAAAACGATGGCGACCGCGCCACACAAGAGAGTGCCGCCGCGCGCCCGGTCTGGCAGGCCTCAGGGCAGGGCTCCGAGGCCGCGATC
>JAGYLB010000055.1 GCA_018401055.1 Roseicyclus sp. | reverse complement strand
GTTGGCCATCGACACGACCGAGGCGTTCAACTGGAACGAGATCCTCGCCATGACCGTGCTGGCGCTGTTGCCCTCGCTGGTCGTGTTCTTCCTTGCCCAGAAATACTTCATCAAGGGCATCTCCACGGGGGGTGTGAAAGGCTGATGGCCGAGCTTCAACTCAAATCCGTGGAAAAGGTCTATGGCGGCGGCTTCAAGGCGGTGCACGGCATCGACCTGCATGTGGCCGAGGGCGAATTCATGGTGCTGGTGGGCCCCTCAGGCTGTGCCAAATCCACCACGCTGCGCATGATCGCGGGCCTGGAAAGCATCACAGGCGGCGAGATCGTGATCGGCGACCGCGTGGTCAACGAACTGGTGCCCGGCAGGCGCGGCATCGCCATGGTGTTCCAGAACTACGCGCTTTACCCGCACATGAAGGTGACCAAGAACCTGTCCTTCGGCCTCAGGCTGCGGCGAGAGCCCAAGGCCCAGATCGAGGCTGCGACCGCCCGCGTCTCGGGCCTGCTCGAGATCGAGGAATTGCTGGATCGTTTGCCCAAGCAGCTCTCGGGCGGGCAGGCGCAGCGCGTCGCCGTCGGCCGGGCGCTCATCAAGAGCCCCGAGGTCTTCTTGTTCGACGAACCGCTGTCGAACCTCGACGCCAAGCTTCGCGCGGCGATGCGGGTCCGCATCACCGACCTGCACAAGCGCCTGAAGGACGAGGGTCGGCCCGCCACGGTCGTCTACGTCACCCATGACCAGGTCGAGGCGATGACCATGGGCGACCGCATCTGCGTCATGAAGGACGGGCGCATCATGCAGGTGGCCGATCCCACGACGCTGTACGAACGCCCCGCCAACGCCTTCGTCGCGGGTTTCATCGGCATGCCCGAGATGAACCTGGTGCGCGCCGTGCTGACCCGGCCGGGCGGGCTGCCCGCCCTGACGGTCGATGGCCAGACCGTCACAATGGCTGAGGGGCTGGCGCATCGGCTGAATGCAGGCGACGGGCCGGTGATCATGGGCATCCGGCCCCAGCATCTTGCGACCTGCCCGCCGGGTACGCCCGGTGCGCTGACCGGCGAAATCGTGACGGTCGAGTTCATGGGGCACGAGGTCAACCTGCATGTGCGGATCGGCGACGAAACGCTGGTCGCGGTGACGCCGACCGAGGTCCTGACGGCCCGGCCCACGCACGGTGAGCGCATCGGCCTGAGGCCCAACGGCCATCGCATGCACCTGTTCGATACCACGAGCGAGGCCAACATCTCGCTCGCCACGCAAGACTGATCATCAAGGGAGGACGCGATGACACGACTGATGAAACCCCTGGCCCTGGCCCTGTCCACATCGGCGCTCTGCGGTATGGCGCAGGCCGAAGACTTGCGGATGAGCTGGTGGGGCGGCGACAGCCGTCACGAGGCCACCCAGGCCGCGCTTCAGATCTGCGGCGAACGTCATGGACATACCATCTCGCCGGAATTCACCGGCTTTTCGGGCCATTTCGAGCGTCTGGCGACCCAGATCGCGGGAAGGACCGAGCCCGACATCATGCAGGTCAACTGGCCCTGGCTGCCGATCTTTTCGGCCGACGGGTCGCGCTTTGCCGATCTCAACGAATTTTCGCATATCATCGACTTGACGAACTGGAGCGCGGAACAGCTGGAGTCCGGCACGATGAACGGGCGCCTCAACGGGCTGCCGGTCTCGACCACGGCGCGGCTCTTTGCCTTCAACACCACCGCATGGGAGCGCGCGGGCCTGCCGCTGCCGACGACATGGGAGGAGCTTGTCGCCGCAGGCCCCGTGTTCCGCGAACGGCTGGGCGAGGACAACTTCCCCTTCGAGGCATCGCATCTGGATGCAACGCTGATCGTGCTGCTTTACGGCACCCAGATGACCGGCCGGTCGCTGATCGACGCGGCCACCAACGAGATCGCCTGGTCCGCCGAGGAGCTGACGACGGCCATCGAATTCTACCAGAGCCTCGTGGACAACCATGTCGTGCCGACGCAAGAAGCCGTCGCCGGGGCCGGCAACGTGCCGCTCGAGGAAAACCCGAACTGGACCGCTGGCCGGCTTGGCGGCACCTACCAGTGGGATACGACCTATATCCGGATCTCCGATCCGATGGCCGAAGGCGAGGAGCTTGTCTACACCGCCATGCTGTCGCAGCCCGGTCAGCAAACCCAAGGGATCTACCGCAAGCCGTCGATGGTTTTCGCCATCTCGGCCAATACCCAAAACCCGGAAGCCGCGGCGCAGATCTTGAATTGCCTGATGAACGAGGAGGCAGGCGTGATGGCGCTGGGCTCGACGCGGGGTGTCCCCGCCTCCACCGCCGCGCGCGAGATGCTGATGGCCGCAGGCGGGATCAGCGACATCCAGATCGAGGCGCAGAACCGCGTGCTGGAAGGCGAGGGGCCAACGATCCATCCCTTCATCGAACACCCAGACGTGCGCTCGGCGATGATCGACGCGCTCGAGATGTTCGCCTATGGCCGGATCGACGCGGCCACCGCCGCCGAGGAAATGCTGATCGGCATCGAGGCCGTTCTGTCCGACATCTGACACCGGACGGGCCGGTGCGCACCTGCGCCGGCCCGACACCGCCTGTCCCTGACCCCAACGTGCCAATGACCCCAGACCTTCGCATCCTTGCGCTGACCCCACGGTCGGCCGTCGCCTGCCTTGCCCCGGCGACGCAGCGCTATTGGCTCGATCGGCCGGTTGCCTGGCAACTTTCTGGCGGAACGGAAACGGGGGTCCGGGACGGGAAGGCGCGTGCTGTGCCGCTGTTTCTCGACGCGCTGGAGCCGGGCACGGACTACCGACTGAAAACCGCCCTCGGCGAGATCGCATTCCGGACCCCGCCTTGCGCCGGTCTGATCGACATCACGGAATGGGGCGCGCAGCCCGATGGCGGCGATGCAACGGAAGCCTTCGCGCAAGCCATCCGTGCCCTGCCACCCGGCGGCAGCTTGCATGTTCCGCCGGGGCGCTTCATCACCGGCCCGATCTTTCTGCGCTCGGACATGGTCTTGCATCTGGCCCAAGGGGCGGAACTGGCCGCGCGCGCGGATCGGGCTGGCTGGCCGATCCTGCCGCCGCGTGACGCCCATGGCCGCGTGCTGGGCACATGGGAGGGCCTGCCCGAAACCTCTTATGCCGCGCTGCTGACAGCGGTCGACTGCCGAAACCTCGCCATTACCGGGCGCGGCGTTATCGACGGGGGCGGGGCCAGCGGCGACTGGTGGTCCTGGCCCAAGGAAACCCGGGATGGCGCGCGGCGCGCGCGGACCGTGTTTCTGTCGCGCTGCGCAGGCGTGACGGTGAGCGGTGTCACGATCCGCAACTCGCCGTCCTGGACGGTGCATCCGCACCTGTCCGAGGACCTGACCTTTGCCGCCCTCAGGATCGAAAGCCCACCCGACAGCCCCAACACCGACGGCCTGAACCCCGAAAGCTGCAGACGCGTCACCGTGATGGGGGCGCGGATCAGCGTGGGCGACGATTGCATCGCCATCAAGGCGGGCAAGCGCGCGCCAGGCGCGCAGGATCATCTTGCCCCAACATCCGATGTGCGGATCGAGAACTGCCTGCTGGAACGTGGGCATGGCGCGGTCGTGCTGGGATCCGAGATGAGCGGGGACATCACCGATGTGACCATCGCGCGCTGCGACTTCACCGGAACCGACCGCGGCCTCAGGATCAAGACGCGCCGCGGGCGGGGCGGGCAGGTCGCGCGAGTTTCGATGACCGGCGTGGTCATGGCCGATGTGGCGACACCGCTGGCGATCAACGCCTTCTATTTCTGCGACGAGGACGGTCGGTCCGAACAGGTGCAGTCGCGCGCGCCAGCCGCCGTCGGAGCGGGCACCCCGCGGATCTTCGACATCCTCCTCGAGGATGTGACGGCTGGAAACGCGACGCTGGCAGGCGCCGCGATCCTCGGCCTGCCCGAGATACCGGTGCGCGGCCTTACCCTTCGGCGCTTTGCCGTGTCGTTCCGTGCCGATGCAGAGGCCGACGTTCCCCTGATGGCCGTTGGTGTTCCAGCCATGCGGCACGAACCTCTCTTTGCAGAACACGCCGAGATCGACGGCCGCGTCGAGGTGATTCCCGACCCCGAAGAAGGCACCCCATGCTGACCGAGTATTTTGAGCAGTATGTCACCGCCTACCGTCCCTACAAGAACGGGGGCTGGTGCTACGAGGATGGCTGCATCTATCGCGGTCTGGAACTGCTCTATCGAGCCACCGGGAACACGCGCTGGCGCGACGCCCTGCGCCGGCTTCTGGAATCGCAGGTGGGGCCGGACGGCACACTGGAGCGCTACAACCTTTCGGATTACAACATCGACAACATCCTTCCGGGCCGCGCGCTTTTGTTCATGGACGCAGAGACCGGTGATCCCCGCTACCGCGCCGGGGCCGATGTGCTGATCTTGCAGTTGCTGACCCATCCTCGCACGCGATCGGGCGTCTATTGGCACAAGCTCAGGTATCCATGGCAGATCTGGCTTGACGGGATGTACATGTGCCACCCGTTCCAGATCGACTACGGGTTGCGTTTCGAGCGCCCAGATCTTGTAGAAGATTCTCTGCGTCAGATCGGCATCGCGCTGGCGGCGACGCTGGAGCCGCAGACCGGGTTGCATGCCCATGCCCATGACGAGGCGCGCCAGCAAGCCTGGGCCAATCCGGTCACCGGCCGTTCCGCCGCGCATTGGGCGCGGGCGCTGGGGTGGCTGGTGATGTGCCTTGCGGATGTCGCCGAACTGGTCGGCCCCGAAGCGTTCCGGCCCCTTGCGCCGCAAAGCCGTGCGCTGTTCGACCGGCTTCTGGCCCTGCGCCAACCGGGTGGGCTGTGGCTTCAGGTGATCGACCGCCCGGATCTTGACGGAAACTTCGGCGAGACCTCAAGCTCGGCGATGATCGCCTATGCGCTGCACAAGGCCGCTGGTCTTGGCCTTGCCTCGGCGGTCCCCGGTCTGATCGAGGGGGTTATGCGTGCCAGTATGCGGCCCAAACCGGGCGGCGGGGTGGAGATGGCCGATATCTGCGAGGTGGCAGGCCTTGGCGTCTACGAGCAGCGCTACCGTGATGGCTCGCCCGGCTACTACCTGACGGAGGCGCGCGTCAGCGACGATGCAAAAGGCGTGGGTCCCTTGATGATGTGCGCGGCACTGTTGCAGGGGCAGACGGCCGAGGCCGTTGCCGTGCCCGCCCGCTAGGGTCAGGCTACAGCAACCCGGGCAGCCATGTCGCAAGCCCCGGCACCACGCCCACAACCACCATCACCACCAAGAACAGGCCGACAAAGGGCCAGGCCGCCGCAAACAGTGCCGTCATCGGTACATCCGGCGCGGCGCCGCGAAAGGCGAACATGGCATAGCCGAAGGGGGGCGTGATCCCGCCCACGGTGACGTTGAGCAGCATCAGCAGCCAGAACCACAGCGGGTCGAACCCCAACAGGCCGACAAGCGGGGCATAAATCGGAATGATGACCAGCATCACGGCCACCTGATCGACGAACAGGCAGAACACAAAGACCAGCGCCATCATGGCCACCAGCATGGCGACAGGCGGCCACCCCAGATCGGAAACGAAGCGGGTGATCTGAGCTGATGCACCGCTGATCGCAAGCAACTGGCTGAACAGGGTCGACGAGGCCATGATGATGAGGATCATCGCTGTCAGAAGGGCGGCACTGCGCAAGGCGGCGTTCACCATGCCCCAGCTTGCGCGACCGAACAGAGCCGCGATGGCAAAGGCGCCCAAAACGCCGACCGCCGCACTTTCCGAAGGCGTGGCGATGCCTCCCAAAATCAGGCCGACCACCAGAACGATCAGCCCCGCGAAAGGCAGGCATTGCAGGACCGCCTTGCCCACTGACACCGCCTTGGCCCCGTCCGGTGCCTCGGGCGGCGGGGCCAGCTTGGGGTTCAGCTGGACCCGCATCAAGGCATAACCGATAAAGGCCGCCCCCAGCAAAAGCCCCGGCAGCACGCCCGCCACCAAAAGGCCAGCGACCGAGACATTGGCCAGCGTCGCGATGATGATCACCAGAACGCTCGGCGGGATCACGGGGGCCAGGCTGGCACCGCCCAGGATCATGCCGATCGACAGGTTCCGGTCATAGCCGCGTCGCTCCATCCCCGGATAGATCGTGCGCGCCATCAAGGCGGCCACCGCCATGTTCGACCCGGACAAGGCACCAAAGACCGTGGCCAGAACGCCCGCCAGCACGAATTGCCGCCCGCGGATACGGCCCACCAGCCGGTCGACGGCGTCGAACAGCACCTCTGCCGCGCCCGAGCGGAACAAGATCTCGCCCATCAGCACGAAAAGCGCGATGGCGGTCAGCGTGCCGGTCGTGGCCGTTGTGAACAGTGAATTGGCCACCATTCCAAAGGCCTGCGGCCCCATGAAAAGGGCAACGCCCGCCGTGTTCAGCGCCAGAAAGGACAGAAAGACCGGAACTCCGGCCAGAAACAGCAGCATCAAGAGGCCCGCCGCCGTCATCAAAACAAGGGGTCCGGCCATGGCGCGCGCTCCTCAGGAGTGTTGCGGGGGGGTGATGGACAGGCGCAGGAAATGCAGCGCGGACCCGGCAAAGCCGTAGATGATCCAGGCCGAAATCCAGGCCTTGGGCACGGGATGGGCCGCCATCATGCGCACGTCACGCTCCAGCTGGCGCAGGGTCTCGTCGGCGCAAATCTTCATCAAGAACAAGCAGACCAGCGCGCCCGCCAGCGCGATCAGCCGCCCCGCCCACAGGCG
>JAGYLB010000054.1 GCA_018401055.1 Roseicyclus sp. | reverse complement strand
CCAGATCGCCAATACGACGATCAGGATCACCGTCACCGCAAGCGCGACGGCCACGGCGGTGAGCCGATCCACCGCGCCCCAGAGGCCCAGGCCGTAGCCTGAGAAGATCGTAGACAGAACGATCGACTGGCCGAGGTAGATGCTTAGGCTCGAGCCGCCAGCTGCCAGGGCCTGTCCCATGATCGGTCCCGATGGACGTGAAAGCGCGGCTATGACGCCGAGATAGCCCAACGTCGCGACCGGCGCAGCGGCAATGGTCAGGACAACACCGGGGACCGGCGGCCCCCATTGCAGGAGCGCGGCCCCCGAAAGCCCAAGCATCACACCCGGCCCGAGGCACCAGCGCCGCGCATGCCGCCAAAGCGGGTGACTTACGTCGTCGATCATGCCGGACTTCACCGATGCCAGCCCAAGGCAGAACCAACCGAGCGCCGCGATGCCTTGGATCACGAGGAAAGAGGGCATGATGACGGCGAAGCCTATGCTTCGGAACAAGGCCGCCTCAAGGAACCCGCCTTCCGTCAGGATTGCGCGCTCCATCGCGATAATGTCCGGTGGCGTCTCTGGCGCGACCAGCAGCAGCGGTGGCGCGATGAGGGCCTGCATACACGCGGCGCGGTTTCATCGTCGCCTCGGTCGCGGTCGCGGTCGCGGGCGGGGTGGTCTTCGCGGTGCGCACTTACAATGCCCGTTTGGAAAACCCCCTGAACGCAGGGCTTGCCCCCGGCGAGGCGGATCTGACGCCTTATGTCAAGATCACCGGTGAGGGGGACACGCTGATCACCCCGCGCGCCGAGATGGGACACGGCATCCATACGACGCTGGCCGCGCTTGTGGCCGAGGAGCTGGACGTGGAGTTGAGCCAGATCCGGATCGAGCATGGCCCGCCGTTGCCCGCTTATTTCAACGGCGGCGTTGTCGAGGAAGGCTATCCCTTTCCCACGACCGACGACAGCGCCATCGCCAAGTTTGCCCGCGCGCAACGCGACATTCCGGCTGTGTTTCTGGGCTATCAGATCACGGGCGGGTCGACCTCCACCCACGACCCCTATGTCAAGATGCGCCGCGCAGGGGCTGTGGCGCGCAAAACCCTCAAGGCCGCTACCGCTGCGCGCATGGGCATTCCGGTCGCACAGGTGACGACACAGGCAGGCACAGTCATCCTGCCCGACGGGACCCGCATTCCCTACACGGGTCTGGCGGCAGAGGCGGCCGCCACCGATCTTGCGGATGTGCCCGATCTGCGGCCCCGCAGCGCGTGGCGCATCCTTGGCCAGTCGCAAGACCGGCTCGACGTGGTCGACAAGACAACGGGCCGCGCGATCTATGCCACCGACATGCGCCTGCCCGGGATGCGCTTCGGCGCACTCCGGCGCAGCCCGCACCTGGGCGGAAGCCTGCGGGGCTTCGACGCCAGCACGGCGCTGGCCATTCCCGGTGTGGACGCGGTGCTAGACGTCTGGACCGGCGTGGTCGCGGTGGCCGCCGACACCTGGACGGCGATGCGGGCGTTGGAGGCAGTGAGCTTCGACTGGGAACCGCCAGCCTATCCCGCGGATACTGCCGGCCATTTCGACGCCATCGCCGCCGCCTTCCGGCCCGAACAGCTCGACAGCCGCCAACGCGATGATGGCGATGGGGAGGCCGTGCTCGCCGAGGCGACGGTGATCGAGGGCGAATACCGCGCACCCTATCTGGCCCACGCTACAATGGAGCCGATGAGCGCTGCCGCCCTGATGCAGGACGGCAAGCTGGAGATCTGGGCGGGCACGCAAGGCCCGACCGTGGCACGGCGCGAAGCCGCCCTTGCCGCAGGTCTGGAGGAGGATGCCGTCACCATCACCACCACCCTTCTGGGCGGTGCCTTCGGGCGGAGGGGCGAGATAGATTTCGTCCAGATCGCCGCAAGGGTCGCGGTGCAGATGCAAGGCACGCCGGTCTTGCTGACCTACCCCCGCGAGGAGGATACCTCGAGCGGACCATACCGCCCCGCCGCCATCGGTCGGTTCCGCGCCGCTGTCGCGGCGGGTGTGCCGGTCGCTGTCGATATCTCGACCGCCTCGCCCTCGATCATGGCGGGCATCGACGCGCGCGGCGGCGCGCCCGCCCCGATCCCCGCATTCTTGCCGGATTTCACCCTGACGCAGGCGCTCTGGGATCAACCCTACGGGGTCGCGAACGACCGCGTGACCGGCTACCGGTCCGCGCCCTTGTTGCCGGTCAGCTTTTGGCGTTCGGTGGGCGCGTCGCAAAACAGTTTCTTCAACGAATGCATGATGGATGAACTGGCCGTCGCCGCAAGCCGCGACCCGGTCGAGATGCGACTGGACCTGATGACCGACGGCCCAAGCCGCGCCGTCGTTGAGGCCGTGGCAGGGATGGCTGGCTGGGGCGAGGCCGTTGCCCCCGGACGGGCGCGCGGCGTGGCCTTTTCGCTCGCCTTCGGGGTGCCCACGGCGCAGATCGTCGAGATCGAACAAACAGACAGCGGCATTGTCGTCCGCGATGTCTGGGTCGCCGCCGATGTGGGCGTGGCGCTTGACCCCCGCAATCTCGACGCGCAACTGATCTCGGGTGTGACCTACGGGTTGAGCGCTGCGATCGGCGAAGAGATCACCCTGACGGACGGGGCGGTGGACCAGTCCAACTTTCACGACTACCCGGTGCTGCGGATGTACCAGGCGCCGCGCATCCACATTCGCATCCTCGAAAACCAGCCCCATATCCGTGGCATCGGGGAGCCGGGCACACCAGCCACGGCGCCGGCGCTGGGCAATGCCATCTTCGCCCTCGCGGGACTGCGGTTGCGGGAACTTCCGTTCGGAAAATCGGTGGCCTTCGCGTGAGGGCGCTTACCGCACCTTCAAAGCCGACCGGTCACCTCGCCTCACACGTTCTGACGCGCGGGCAGGTCCGACACCATCGAGGAACGCCGGTTCCGAACGATCATTCTGGCCTGCTGCCGGTCAAGTGGGCAGAAGGCCAGCTTGCTCTCGGCATGTGTGATGCGCTTTGCCTCGAAGAAGTCTTTTCGGCACATGGAACTTGTGCTTCAGCCCTACAGTCTTTTGGCTAAGGCAGGTGAAACCCGCCATGACTGGACCCATGCCATCCCGGCCAGAACGACGGAACTAGTCCAAGACAGGACGTCCCAACGAACTCAACCCATTTCGCGGGCATTTCGGCATATGAGATTTAAGAACTGATTTTCGCCGGTTCGAACATGACGGACCGAAGCAAACGCGACGAAGCCCGAAATCACGCGATCGAAACATGAACATGAGCCGCACACGACGCCGGACAACCATCTGAAATATAATGAAAATCGCCACCATCCATCATCGGTGCAACGCTCAGCCGTGCAGCTTTGCTGGCTGGGGTGTCGGTCATGCAGCAGTCTCCCGAAAGCCGATTATCGAATAGAGAGGTAGGG
>JAGYLB010000053.1 GCA_018401055.1 Roseicyclus sp. | reverse complement strand
TAATGTTGAGTTCAAGACAGCGAAATCAGCCGGCTACTTGGGGAATGCGGGTTGATTTCATTCCGGAAGTCCCGTTCTCGGCCAAGCTGATCTGGTCCGATCAACGGCCGCTGCCGGCTGTGGCGCAGGAGTTCCTGTCCATGGTATCCGACGAGGGTGTTTGACCAGCGACTGATCACATTTTGGGCGAATATTGATCATTCACGGCAGAAAAAACTATGCTAACCTGCGCCTAGAAGGCCCTATGGGGCCGTGAAAGTATAGGAGGCCCGCCATGACGCGTATCGCGATCAACCCTGGCAAGGTGGACTGGTCCGGCGAGAACCCCGGCATCTATCTCAAGACGGACGAGTCGGGCGACTATTCAGCGCTGGCGCTGTTCTTCCGGGTCGTGCTCTCGCCCCATGGTCGCGGTCATGCAGCACTCGTGCTCGGAGCACCCGACACCGCGACCGGCTGGCCCGATGCATCCAACCTGATCGTCACGGACAACCAGGCCATGATGCGCTGGATCGTCGATGGCTGGGTGCGCCACATGCCGACATTCCGTGGGCGCCCCGGGCTCGAGGCGATGACATGGCTCGATTGCGACCGAGTCGAGAAGACACCCGCCGACATCAGGACACGCTACAGCGAGAAGCTCATCGGGCCGGATGTCACGGTCGAGATGGTCTGGCGCGAGATGGGTCCGCCGATCCCGGTCGAGGTAACTGCCGCAAACTCGGCCACCGGCGCGCACGAGATGTATTCCGTGTTTCTGGAGGCGGCTTCCGCCGATATCCTGATCGACGGCCTCGCCCTTCCGGGGAAGGTCGCAAGCAGGACCTTCTTTGGCCGCACCATGAGCACGGCCTTTCTCGCCTTCTCGGAAACCTGGGTCACGCCTGTCTCCGGCTGACCCGCTCGCAGGAGTTCACGATGCCCGACGGACAGCCCAGCGCGGCAAAGCGCAGCCTCGTTGTCGACAGCTTCACCAATTCGGTGCTCGACCCTGCCGCACCGATGCTCGGACCTGTGGAGGACGGCGGCACGATCATCGCCAACACCGCACCGGGATGCTGGGGCCCCATGATCACGCCGCGGCTTCGCGGCGGCCACGAGGTGACACGCCCCGTCCACGTGATGGGAGCCGAACCCGGCGACGGCATCGCGATCCGCATCCGCGACATCACCGTGACCTCCGCAGCGACAGCCTCGGGCCACGACAGTTCGCCCTCGGGCTATTGCCTTGGTGACCCCTACGTGGCCGCGCGCTGCCCGACCTGCGACACGGTCTGGCCCGAGACGCATCTGGAGGGGATCGGCCAGAAGGCTGTCATCTGTGATGTCTGCAACAATCCGGTCACGCCTTTCGAGATCGTGCACGGCTATACGGTTATGTTCGACGACACGCGCAGCGTGGGCGTTACACTGAGCACCGAGGCTGCCGAGGAAGTCGCGCGCAACGCCCATCACTACGCCGCGCTGCCGGATGGCTCGGTGCAGCATCCGATCCTCGTATTCGCCCCCTCCGACATGCCCGGCGTGATGGTCCGCATGCGCCCCTTTCTGGGCCAACTGGGCACCTGTCCGTCGATCGCGATGCCCGACAGCCACAATGCAGGCGATTTCGGCGCCGCGCTCGTCGGCGCCCCTCACGACTACGCGATCACGGCCGAGCAACTTGCCGCCCACAAGACCGACGGGCACATGGACATCGACGCGGTGCGGCCCGGGGCCATCGTCGTGGCGCCGGTGAAGGTGCCGGGCGGCGGCGTCTATCTGGGCGACATGCACGCAGCCCAGGGTGACGGCGAGATCGCCGGGCACACGATGGACGTGGCGGGAAGCGTGACGCTGCAGGTGGAGGTGGTGAAGGGTTACCCGATCGACGGACCGGTGATCTTTCCGCTCGTCGAGGACCTGCCACCCCTCGCCAAACCCTTTTCGGCAGCCGAGCGCGCCCGTGCCGAACGGCTCGCCAGGGCCCGCGGGCTTGCGGGTGTGGAAGAACTAGCGCCGATCTCGGTGGTCGGCACCGCGCCCGACCTCAACGCCGCCATCGAGAACGGACTGGCGCGCGCAGCCCGGCTGCTGGGTCTGAGCGTGCCGGAAATCCGCAACCGGGCAACGGTGAACGGCGCCATCGAGATCGGCCGCGCCCCAGGTGTCATCCAGGTGACATTTCTTGCTCCCCTCGCCCGTCTCGACGCGGCCGGAGTAGGCAAATTCGCCAGAGAGCAATACGATCTCTGAACCAGGGTCGGCGTGTCGCCAGGCCATGGGCGGAGACCTCGCAGACATGACCGATCGCATCGACATGCACGCCCATTTCTACGGCGGCCCCCTGCCCGAGGTTCTGCGGGGGCGCAGCATGGGCCCACGACTGCGCGCGGGCATCGGAGGCGGCGAGGAAATGCTCGCCATGAATGGCGCCTTTCCCTTCACGGCGGCCCATTTCGACCCTTCTGTGGGCCTTGCGCAGATGGATGCCTGCGGGCTCACGCATCGCCTGCTGACCTTTCCGGGCGCGCTTGGCGTGGACATCCTGCCCGGTGCCGATATCGGGCGCGCGATTTCAGCCTTCAACGATCATCTGGCCGAACTCGGCGCTTCGACAGGTGGGCGGCTGGTCGGGCTGGGTGGCCTGCCGCTGGCCGAAATCGGGGCGGCTGCGCGGGAGATGCGGCGGATCAGGCGCGAGCTTGGCCTCCCCGGCGTAATCCTGCCCGCCAATTATTTCGAGAGCCTCGAGCGCGTGCGCGAACTGGCGCCGGTGCTGGCTGCGGCCGATGAGACCGGCAGTCATGTCATGGTCCATCCGGGCCTGCGCGTGGGC
>JAGYLB010000052.1 GCA_018401055.1 Roseicyclus sp. | reverse complement strand
CGGGCCGCTTCGGTCGCGAGCGCCACCTGGTCGCGGGCCCCCTCACGGGGTCTCTGGACCACTCCGGTCAGCCGCTCGATCAGGCCGGGGGCCAGGTCATGCGCCTGGTCCAGCGCAAGGCTGGTGGCGATCGGGATGTCCCGCGCCGCCCCGGTGCCGAGGATGGATGCAGTCGGCAAGGCGGCTCTCCCGGCGAATCTGGCAAATCTTTACAATGTCCGCTCTAGCGCGGGGCAAGGTTCGCTGTAAATCGGGTGCGGATCAGGCAAGACGCAGAGGCCTTCTGGCGGGCCTTCGGACCGTCGGCTTCCCGCCCTTTCGAACGCCGCCTAGCCTACCCCATGTCCTGAGCGTAAGGATAGACCCGTTCCAGCTGCTCAAGATGCGCCAGCATCGCCTGGGCTGATCGTTCCGGGTCACGCGCCGCGATGGCATTCATGATGGCCTCATGCGCCGCAAAGGCGGTTTCCATCTGATGGGGGGCCCGCAAACTGGTATCGCGGACCTCGTGGAGCCATTCGTCCAATGCCTTGAAGAAGCCGTCGATGATGGGATTGTTCACCGTCTCTGCGATCGCCGCGTGAAACGCAATATCGGTCTGGGCGAACCGTGGGGTATCGCCGATAGACCTGCGGTTGTCCTCCAGACGATCCCGAAGTGCGGCGATATCGGCGTCGGTTGCCACGACGCTTGCCAGCCGTACGACACCGGTCTCGACCAGCTGGCGGACTTCCGTCACCGCGCGCAGGCCACCGGGCTGGCTGAGGTGAAAGGTTGCGGCCTGCGACAGCATCGTCAGAAGGAATTCCGGGCGCGGCCCACAGACGCGCGCGCGCGATCCGGGCCGGGTCTCGATCAATCCACGCGCTTCCAGCGCGGCCATGGCTTCGCGCACGGTCAGGCGTGAAACCCCGAATTCTTCCATCATCGCCCGCTCCGAGGGCAGGGTATCCCCCACCTCGAAGATTCCTTCGCAGATGTCGCCCGCAAGCATCTCCACGAGATCTTCGTGCATGCGGCGACGTCGAACGGTCCGCCGGATAGGCGGCTCCTGCTGCTCTTGGGCTTGTGATGTCATGCACTCGTCCTGTTTGGCCTGACGCGCGGTTTGGCGCGGCGGCATCGTCTCAGTTTTATTGTTGACAGTCCACCGCTTCTCTTCGATTGATACGCTCGTCAGGCTGTCAGATGGTCAGACCAGTTTGGCGTGAGGTTTTCCGTTGGAGGCGGAAGGCCTTTTTTCGCAGCATCCGGAGGAAAAACATGAGAATGACGAAATTTGCCGTGCTGTTAGCCGGCGCTACCGCTCTTTCGACACCCGTGCTGGCGCAGGACATTTCCATCGCGCTCCATGTCGAGCCCGGTCACGAGATGTTCCAGGTCGGCGAACGTTTGCGTGACCTCCTGGTGGAGCGATCCGATGGACGCTTCAGCGTGACACTCCTCGGCACCGAGGTTGGTGGCGAACGCGACCATCTCGAAGGGGCGAGCATTGGTGAATACACGATCGCCCTTGGCGGCTCGATGCCGATGAGCCTTTATGCGCCCACCCATGCCGCCGCGGACTTGCCGTTTGTCTATAGCTCGACAGAAGAGGCGCGGCGCGTCTATGAAGACGAGACTGGCGCGCAGATCCAGGAATTGCTCGAGGCAAACGGCAACCTTCGACTGGTGGGCCTTTCGGTGCGCAATCCGCGCAACCTGACCTCCAAAGTGCCCGTGTCCAGCCCGGCCGATGTTCAGGGCGTGCGGCTGCGCCTTCCAGAGATCGCCCCCTGGGTCGCCATCTGGTCCGAAATCGGTGCTCTGCCCAGCCCGATTGCATGGCCAGAGGTGTATACATCGCTGCAAACCGGCGTCATCGAGATGCAGGAAAACCCGGTCGACTTCATCTACACCGGCCGCCTCTACGAGGTGCAGGACTACGTCAACCGCACGCAGCATGTGTATTCCTTCTTCCACTGGTTGATGAACGCGGATTTCTACACTGAATTGTCGGACGAGGACCGCGCCCTCGTGCAAGATGCCGTCGACGAGGCCATCGCCTTCGGTGACGACCTTGTGCGCAACGGTGAAGAAGCCGCATGGCAGGCGCTTCAGGACAACGGGATGGAAGTCGTGGAAACCGATGTCGCAGCCTTCCGCGAGGCCGCGATCCCTGCGATCCGCCAAGTGGCCGAAGGTTTCGCGCCGGAAGTCCGCGCCTATGTCCTCTCGATGATCGACTGAAATCGAGGCCCGCCCGGACACGTCGTCCCGGCGGGCTTCCCCGCGATTGTCGACGAACCCGCGCCGCGGTGCCTGGCGCGGTCCCGTCACTCAACTCCTATCATGCTGGAGTCGTCTCATGACCAGTCTCGCCCCTGATCCGTCCCCGCCATCCCGGCCGGGTCCTTTCTGGACGGCCGTCGAGACCGTCATGATCCTCGCCTTCATCACGATGCTGGGCGTGATGTTCGTTCAGGTCACGTCGCGCTATGCCCTGGGCATCGGGGTTCCCTGGACGGATGAAACCTCCCGCTTCCTTTATATCGCCCAGATCTTCCTGGGGGTGCCTGTGGCGCAGCGCTATGGCGCGCATATCCGCATCACCATCATGATCGACCCTTTGCCCCCGCGCCTGCGCCGCGTCGTGGACGCGATAGGCGATATCGTGATCCTCGTGATCACTCTGGCGCTCGTTGTCGGCGCCTATCGCATGATGCAGCGGACATCGGGGGTTCTCGCCAGCACTCTGCCGGTCAGCATGGCGATGATCTACGGCGTGCAGGGCCTCGGCATCCTTTTGTACGCCCTGCTCGTGGCGCGTGATGCCTTTGGCAAGCTGCGTGACATTTTCGGAAAGGGCCCATCCCGATGACCATTCTCGTCTCGCTGTTCTTGGTGCTGCTTGTCTTGATGTTCATCGGCGTGCCGGTCGGCATCGCCATGATCGGGGCCTCCATGGTTGTCCTTGGCCTGAACCGTGGGCTGGACGAGATCCCTTACGAAATGCTGGCGCAGCGGACACTTTACGGGGTGAACAGCTTCACCTTGCTGGCCATTCCCGCCTTCCTGCTCATCGGTCGCCTGATGAACGCCTC
>JAGYLB010000051.1 GCA_018401055.1 Roseicyclus sp. | reverse complement strand
CCGACTGATCGTGACACCGGGCGTGCGGCCAACGGGCAGCGACGTGGGCGACCAGAAACGCATCGCCACCCCCGCCGCCGCCATCGCGGCAGGCGCAGATCACATCGTGGTCGGTCGCCCCGTCTGGCAGGCGGATGACCCTGCGCGCGCGGCGCGCGCAATCTTGTCCGAATTGCCCTGAGCACATCAGGCGGCGATTCGTGCTAGGCTTGTCCCGCGAACTGCACCGGGGGCAATGGCCATGCTGCAAGACAACGATCCGCGCCTCGATCTGCATTTCCTTGCCGTCCGGCAAGGGATCGGGTTTCTGGGGCTGATCCTTCCCACAACACTCTATGTCTACGGCGTAACGGGCGAAGGGCGGATGCAGCCCTCGATCTCGGAATTCTACTACACCGCCATGGGCGATGTCTTTGTCGGCTGCATGGTGGCGATCGGGATCTTCTTGCTCAGCTATCGCGGCTATCGGGCGAAACCCGAACGTTTCCCGCTTGGCGACCGGGCCACCTCGATCATCGCAGGGCTGGCGGCGCTTGGCGTGGCGCTGTTCCCGGCGGGGGCCGACCCGGCCTTTGCCCATTGCATCACCGGCCAGATCACAGGCCCCTGCACGGGCGCCCTGCCCGACCCGACGCTGGTAACGGGCCTCCATTTCATCACCGGCCCTCTGCATTTCGCCTGCGCGGGCGTGTTTTTTGCCGCGCTGGCCTATTTCTGCCTCGTCCTCTTTCCCATGGGCGGCAAGCGGCGCGCCGACGGCGGCGCGGCCATGAGCCTCGAACATCTGACCTACTACGTTTGTGGCGCCGTTCTGATTGCTGCGATCCTTGGTGCCTTTGCCTATCTTGTCCTTCCTTTCAAGGACCAGATGCGGGCGGTGAACTACATCTTCTGGGTCGAGACGGCGGGCGTTCTGGCCTTCTCGCTGGCTTGGCTGACCAAGGGCGACACGCTGAAAAAGCCGCTCGGTTTCCGGATCGCGGGGCCCTAGGCGCGCTCGGGCAGGCGCAGATCGTCCAGCCGGTCGCAATAAAAGGCGAAACTGCCGGGTTTCCAGAACCGCGCCTCGATGCTGCCGGGTTGCGTTGCGCCAAATCCCGCAAGCGGGCTTTCGATGTTGATCTCGTCGCGCGCCTCGCCGGGGGCCGCGAAATCGAGCCAAAGCTCGGCCAGCGCCACCGCCCCCTCCAGCGTCAGGGACAAGATCACCTGATCGGCCTCCTCCGCCCGGCCGCGATGGCGCGCGGCCTGATCGCGCCAGCCGTGGCGGATCATCGGCCGGTCGCGCAGGTCATCGCTCCGGGGCGGGTCACCCATCGGCGCGTCGGCAAAGGCGTGTCGCACGATGGGGCGAGGCATATGCGTAACCCGCGCCACCTGCACAGGCGCGATCCAGTTGATGAGCCCGCTCGCCGGGCCCGGCCGATCCAGCACGACGAACAGGTCCGGGATGCGGCTTTCGGCGTGCGTCAGCGTCAGCCCGGCCCAATCGCGCCCCGACAAGACAAGGTGCATCAGCCATAGGCCCAGCCGCCGCCACCCCTCCGGCTCGGCATACCAATCGCTGCTCTGCACCTGGTCCAGTATCTCGAAGGGAAGGTCCTCCCCCTCACCCACCCAGCCCATGAACCGCTTGAGCCCGCTGTCGATGACCAACCCGCAGAAATCCTGACGTTCAGGCAGATCGGCAGGAAAACAGCCCATAACAAAGCCGATCTCGTCCTCCGATCCAAGGGCCGCGACCGTGGCGCTCACCTCGGCATAGGCTGACAGATCAGCCGTCATTGATGTCGTGATCGAAGCGCTTGACCTGCCCGCGATAAACCCCGACCCAGCGCCGGAGCGCCAGCCACGACAAGAGCGAGACCACGGCGAAGACCAGCAAAAGCATCGGCACCGACCCGCCCAGCCAGACCGCCAGCGGCCCGCCCACCAGCAAGATCAGCGCGACCACCGCGGCACCCAGCGCAAAGCCCAGCAGGACGAAACCGGGGATCAGCACCTCTGCCACCGCCAGAACCACGGCGGCAGCACCCCAGATCCACCAGACGGCCCACATCACACCCGGCCCCGCAACATCTGGAACGCCTTGCCGAAGGCATCGGCCGCATCGGCCGGCACGATCACCGTCTGCGTGCCCGGCCCCGCTGCCATGGTGCCCAGCGCCTTCACCTGTTCCAGCGCGATGTTGTATTGCACCGCCTCAAGCCCGCCCTTGGCGATGGCCTCGGCCACCACGCCGGTCGCATAGGCCTCGGCATCGGCGGACACGCGCCGCGCCTCGGCCTGCTGGCGGGCGGCGTAAAGTTCCCCATCGGCCTGCAGTTCAACCGCGCGCTTGAGACCTTCGGCCCGGGTCACGGCGGCCCGCCGTTCGCGTTCCGCGTTCAACTGCTGCAACATCGCCTCGCGCGTCGCCTGATCGAGGTTCACGTCGAGGATTTCCGCCCGCGTCACCTGAATACCCCAATCGTCCACGGCATCCTCAACGCTGTGCTTGATCGTGGCGATCAGCGTGGCGCGGTTCGATTGCACCTCGTCCAGTTCCATCTTGCCGATCTCGGCCCGCACGATCCCCGCGACAGTCGTGGCAATCGCGGCATCCACGTCACGGATGCGGTAGACGGTCTTTTCCGGCTCGAGGATGCGGTAGAATACGCTGGTCTCGACCTGCACCAAGACGTTGTCCGTGGTGATGGCGTCCTGGCTTGCGGTCGGCAGTTGCCGTTCCAGGATCGACACCCGATGCGCCACCTTGTCGAGGAACGGCACGATGAAGTTCATCCCCGGCCCAAGGACCACCTTCAGCCGGCCAAAGCGTTCGACCACATGCTGTTCGGATTGCGGCACGATCCGGATCGCAAGGAAGATGCACAAGATGATGAAGAGAGCGAGCAACAGAACCACAAGGTTCCCGCCCACCAGGTCGGCAATCACGTCTTCCATAAGGGTCCTCGTTTGTTGGTCTTCTGGCTTCATGGCACAAGATATGCGGGGTAGCCCACGCCAAGGCTAGGCAAAAATGCGGGCCCAGTCCGGGGGAAATCCCCACCTGCGCTCCCCCGCACCACCTTCCGTGGCGGGCCGCATGGGCGTATCATGCGCCCATGCCCGCCCTGTGCCGCGATTGCCTGACCCCATTCGACACCGCCCGCCGCTGCCCGGCCTGCGGCAGTCCGCGGATCACGGCGCATGCTGAATTATGGGATCTCTCCATCGCGCACATGGATTGCGACGCCTTCTACGCCTCGGTCGAGAAACGCGACAACCCGGAGCTTCGCGACAAGCCCGTCATCATCGGCGGCGGGCGACGCGGCGTCGTCTCGACCGCCTGCTACATCGCCCGCATCAAGGGCGTGCGTTCCGCCATGCCGATGTTCCAGGCCCTGAAGCTCTGCCCCGAAGCCGTCGTCGTCCGCGGCAGGATGGACGTCTACGCCCAAGTCAGCCGCCAGATCCGCGCCATGATGGAGGATCTGACACCTGCCATCGAACCGCTGTCGCTCGACGAGGCCTTTCTCGACCTGACCGGCACGGCGCGCCTTCACGGGTCACCCCCCGCCGTGCTCCTTGCCGGCCTCGTCCGTCGCATGCAGCTAGAGCTTGGCATCAGCGGCTCCATCGGCCTCTCGCACAACAAGTTCCTCGCCAAACTCGCCTCCGACCTCGACAAACCGCGCGGCTTTTCGGTGATCGGCCGGGCCGAGACGATGGATTTCCTGCGCGACAAGCCTGTGCGGATGATCTGGGGCATCGGCGCGGCCGGGCAGGCCAGCCTCGACAAGATCGGCATCCGCAGCTTCGCCGACCTCCGCCGCTGGGACCGCGCCGATCTGCAGGCGCGCTTCGGCACCATGGGCGACCGGCTCTGGCATCTGGCAAGGGGGCAGGACGACCGCCGCGTCGCCCGCGACCGCGCGGTGAAATCCATCTCGAACGAGACCACCTTCGCCGATGACATCGCGGACGCTGACCTCCTCGACGGCCATATCTGGCGGCTCTCGGAAAAGGTCGCCGACCGCGCCAAAGCCAAGGGGCTGGCCGGGCGCACCGTCACGCTGAAACTCAAACGCGCCGATTTCAAGCTCTTGACCCGCCGCCTGTCGCTGCCCGACGGCACCCAGATCGCCGACCGCATCTACCGCAACGCCCGCGCGCTCTACGACCAGACCGACCACTCGCAGCCCTACCGGCTGATCGGCATAGGCCTGTCCGACCTCATCCCCGCCGAGAGCGCCGACCGCGAAGGCGACCTCCTCGACCCTGGGGCCGCCCGCCGCGTCGGTGCCGAACGCGCCACCGACGCGATCCGCAAACGCTTCGGCGAGGATGCGATCCTCAAAGGCCGCGCGCTCCGCTGACGCCCACCCCCTTCTCTGTTTCAAAAATATCCCGGGGGAGTCGCCCAAGGGGCGACGGGGGCAGCGCCCCCGGCACCGCCTCCACAAGATCCTGTCGGGGGGATTGCGCCGGAAAACCTCGTTTTCCGCTCCTGTCGGCGCGCCTGCGGCGCGGCCAGGTTATTCCGCCGCCAGCGGGACGCGACCGGGGCGCGAGACGATCACCCGGTCGATCACGCTGGTGATCAGCCGCTGGACCGCCTCGAAATTCGCGTTCGGGCGCACCAACCGCTCGTTCATGTAAAGCGACCGGTCGATCTCAACCTGCACCGCGTGCCGCCGTCGCGCAGGGCGCCCGTAATGCTGCGTGACAAAGGCCCCGGCGAAGGGCGCGTTGCGGATAACGCAAAGCCCCTCGGACAGGAAGCCGTCCTCCAGCGCATCCAAGATCTCCCCCGCCGCCGACGCGCCAAAGCGGTCGCCCAGCACCACGTCGGGCCGCCGCTGGCCCGGGCGCGCCACGCTGTCCAGCGCCTCATGCGGCATGGAATGGAAATCGAGCAAGACCGCCTCGCCGAACTCGGCCTGTGCTTGCGCCAGCAACCCGTCCAGCGCCGCATGATAGGGTCGCCAGACCTGTTCGATCCGGGCTTCGGCCTCGGTCCGGGCCAGCTTGCCGCGATAGATCGTCCGACCATTGGCCACCACGCGGGGAATCACCCCCAGCCCCGATGAGATGCGCGGCGTCTGAACCACACGGCCCACACCCTCGACCACGCCCGGGTCCAATTCCTCGGGGCTGCGGTTCAGGTCAAGCCAGGCGCGCGGATATTCCGCTGCGATCACCGGCGCACCCAGTCCTGGCGCCCCTTCCACGAGAATATCCATGAAGGCGTCTTCAGACGACCGGATCGCGCGTTCGTCCAGAACCGTTGCCCGCAAGAACTCCGGCGGATAATGCCGGCCGGAATGGGGCGAGGCCACGACCACCGGCGTCAGAATCCGGCGCGGACGATCTAGGCGATAGGGCGGGTGCATGCGCGCTCCGATCAAGCTCTGTCCCGACAGGATATAGCGGGTTTTTCCGCGAAGCCAAAAGCCCTTGAACCACCCATTCAATCCTTCTATAGACCGCACACCCAAGCGGTGCGTCCACCGCCGGGGCCTTTGGGCTTTCGACACTGGCGCAGCGTATGACGGGGATTTCGGGCGGTTAGCTCAGCGGTAGAGCACTACGTTGACATCGTAGGGGTCAC
>JAGYLB010000050.1 GCA_018401055.1 Roseicyclus sp. | reverse complement strand
CCTCCCCCAGCAGGGGGCGGACCTGCCAGAACCCCGCGCCGGGGGCCCGGTGCAGCGCGGACATGCCCGACAGCCCCTCAACCCCCGATCCGCGGGCAAGCCGCATCAGCATGGTTTCGGCCTGATCGTCGCGGGTATGGGCGAACAGGACATGGGCGATATCCCCGCGCCAGCCGTCGATCAGGGAGACGCGGGCCATGCGGGCGGCATCTTGCAGGTTTCCACTGCCGTCCCAGTGCCAGCGCAAGGTGCTGTGTGGATGTCCCAGCGCGGCACATTCTGCAGCGACCATCGCGGCCTCGGCCGCGCTGGCGGGGCGCAGCCCGTGATCCACCGTCACGACATGCAAGCGCAGGCCCATGACGCGCGCCCAAGCATGGGCGAGCGCCAGCATTACCATGCTGTCGCCGCCGCCCGATACGGCCAACGCAAGATCGGTGGGAAAATTGGGGCCCAGAAGGCTGCCCATGCGGGCGGCGAACCGGGCCCCAAGGCTGTCCTCAGGCGTCACGAACACCCGAGGCTGTTGCGCAGGTCTGCCGCCTGACCCGCCGCCATGTCGCCGGGATAGCGCACGCGCACCTCGCCCAGCGTCAGGCAGGCCTCATCGGTCTGGCCAAGCTGAGCCAGCGACCGGCCAAGCTGAAACAGGGCGCCGGGCGCGCGCGGGCCTTCGGGGTTGGCGGTGAAGGCATCGAGATAGGCGCGTGCGGCGCGGTTCCACGCGCCCTGGAACACCTCGGCCTCGCCGCGCAGGAAATGTGCCTCGGCCGACATCGGACCACCGGGGTAGGTCTGGGTGAAGGCCTCGAACAAATGCGCGGCCTGCGCGTAATCGCCGCTTTCATAAGCATTGCGTGCACGGTCGAAATCGCTTTGCTCGGCCACGGCCAGATTGGCCCCGCCCGGCTGGGACGGGCTGGAGGGCGCGATGGCGCCCGCACCTTGCTGCACCTCGACCCCGCCAAGACTGGGGGTCTGGCCAAGCGATCCGACACTGCATCCTTCTTCCAACTCGCAAAGCCGGAACTCCAGATCGCCGATCCGGTTGGTGCCATCGGTCACGATCCGGTCGACGCGGATCTGCAATTGCTCGGTGAGCCCGGTCAGGCGGCGCAACTCGGCCTCGATGGCGTCGACACGGCTCAGGACCGTGCCGCCACCTCCGCTGCCCTGCACGCCGCCGGTGGTGTTCAACTCACCGCGCAGGCGCTGGATCTCGACGAACAGGACAGACAGTTCCTGACGAATGTCGGCCAGCGTCTGCGTCCGGTCCTGCGCCCCGGCCATGGGCGCGGACAGGCCAAGGCAGATCGCTATAACCGGAGCGAGAGCCAGCGCGCGGCGCATGGATCAGACCCCGGCGCCGGCAGACAGAACCGTCACGGAGCGGCGGTTCTGCTGATAGCAGGATTCGGCCGAACAGATCTCGATCGGGCGCTCCTTGCCGTAGCTGACGGTAGACAGGCGGCTGGTGGGCACGCCTTGCGACACGAGAAAATCGCGCACGGCCGACGCCCGGCGCGCACCCAGCGCGAGGTTGTATTCGCGTGTGCCCTGTTCGTCGGCATGGCCTTCGATCAGCGCAAGATATTCGCCATTGGTGAGCAGCCACTGCGCCTGCGCGGTCAGGATCGACTGCGCCTCGACGGTCAGGGTGGACTGGTCCACCGCGAAGAGCACGCGGTCGCCGACCGACTGGTTGAAAAACGCGATGCTGGTCGGGTCGGAGGCGGTGCCGAGGCCGCCCGTGCCGTTCAGGCCGGCGCCTGCGGCATCGTCGAGGCCACCACGGGCGCAGGCGGAAACGGACAGGGCTGCGATGAGAATGAGCGCGGCAGCGCGGAAACGGATGGTCATGATGCTCGGGTCCTTGTTCTTTTGGGCAGTCTAGCATGGCCCGCCGTTCGGCGTCCATGGAGGGGTTTGTGCGGGGTCACGGTAGGCGGGGCGACCAGGACGGGTCGGAGGCCATGCCGGGTGTCGCCACCCGCTGCAGATTCCGGCCCGAAATGTCGACGGAATAGACGGCAGGCGCGCCGTCAGCGCCCGCGGTTTCGCGGGTGAACATCAAGACGCGGCCATTGGGTGCCCAGGTCGGACCCTCGTCGAGGAAGGAGGCGGTCAAGAGCCGCTCCTCGGACCCGTTGGTGCGCATGACGCCGATGTGGAAGCGCCCGGCCTCTTGCTTGGTGAAGGCGATGTAATCGCCGCGCGGCGACCAGACCGGCGTGCCGTAGCGCCCCGTGCCTTGGCTGATCCGCCGCGGCTCGCCGCCGCCTGCGGGCATCACGTAGATCTGCTGGCCGCCGGTGCGGTCGCTCTCGAACACCATCTGGCTGCCGTCGGGGGAGAACGACGGCGCGGTCTCGATCGAGGGGGCGTTGGTCAATTGCGTGCGCGACCCGCCGCCAACGCTGACGCGGTAGATGTCGGAATTGCCGCCCTGTTCCATCGAGAAGACGACACTGCCGCCATCAGGCGTGAAGCGCGGCGAGAAGGTCATGTTGCCTGCCGAAACAGCCTCCAGCGGGCGGGGTTGCAGGTTGGCGATATCCATCAGGTAGACGCGCGGCTGGCCG
>JAGYLB010000049.1 GCA_018401055.1 Roseicyclus sp. | reverse complement strand
ACCACGGCGACCGATCCGCCGAAGCCCACCACGACCGCCACCAGCGCCGATGTCACCAGCGATGCCTTCACCACGCGCCCCTGTCCCCTTGCCCTGCCCCCGAGACGTCCCCCGGATCGGCGGCAGGGTCAAGCGGGCGCGCTCAGGTGGTCAGGTCCGTGGCGAAGGAGCGGCTCTTGCGGCCCTCGGCCTTGCGCTTTGCGTCCTCGGCGGCGATGGCCGCGTCGATGCCGCTGCGGTCGGTCGTGCCCGAGAAATTGGAGCGCGTCGGCATCACCTCGGCCACATGGAGGAAACGCTCCTGCGCCACATCATGCAGGCGGCGCAACTCGGCCAAGGGGTCGGGGTGGTCGTCGGCGCGGATCGAGAGCCACGGGTAATCCTCGGTCCGGTGTATCACCAGCGCCGCCGATTGCGTGCCGCGCTTGTCGCCGCCGGCCTGTGCGCCCGCCTCCATCGCGGTCATCAGGCGTTCGGCTAGGGGCAGGTGCATATGCGCCTGATAGGCCGCGAGTGTCTCCGCGATCACAGCGGCCCCCGCCAGCATGTTGCCCGCGACCGAGACGCCATCGCTTGCCACATGCCCGCACCAGTCGACGCAATTTGCGCCGGTGTGGGCGGCCACGCGGCCTTGGCTGTCGATCATGTGGATCTGGCGGATGTGCTGCCCGCCGTCGCGCGCGACCATATCGGCCAGCACCGCCGCGCCCCCTTCACCCGCCGCCATGCGGTCGGCGGCCTCGATCCCCCAGATGGGCGAGACGAAGGCTTGGGTCGCCACCGCGCATTTCCCGCCCCGGATGTGGGGCACAAGCGCGCCGACGGCAAAGAACCGGCTGGCGACGGCGACACCGTAATGGCCGGTGTCAGGGTCGCGGGCGACGATGGAATAGGTCATTCCCGCCCCCCCTCAGCGGCCGATGGCATAGGCTTGCATCAGGCGGGGCGTCGCCGCCGCCTTGAGCATGCCATCCGTCCCGCGCGAGGCCGCCGTCAGACGACCGACCGCCCAAGGCTCCGACACCTCGACGCCGTGGCCCTTGTCGCGGAGCGCCTGCAACACTGCCTCGCCAAAGGCAGGTTCGGCCATCAGATGGCCGGGCCGCGTGCCGCGCGGGTAGAAGGACGACTGAAAATGCCCGGTGTGGAACAAGGGCGCGTCGATCGCTTCTTGCAGGTTCATGTTTCCGTGGACGAGGCGCAGGAACAAGATCAACTGCCACTGATCCTGCTGGTCGCCGCCCGGTGTGCCGAAGGCCAGTTCCGTGCCGTCCGGCGCCTGCCCCATCGAGGGCGACAGCGTCGTGCGCGGGCGCCGTCCCGGTGCCAGCGACGTGGGCAGACCTTCGTCGAGCCAGAACATCTGCGCGCGGGAATTGAGCGGCATGCCAAGCCCGGGGATGATGGGCGAGGATTGCAACCAGCCGCCCGAGGGCGTGGCCGAGACCGAATTGCCCCAACGGTCGATCACGTCGAAATGCACGGTATCGCCACGCTTTTCGGACAGATGCGCCATGGTGGGTTCGCCCGCGCCCATACCGGGGCCTGCGGCCATGTCGCGGCCCGCACGGTCCAGGGCGGCCTTGGCCCAAGCCTCGAACCCGGCGATCTGGCCGGGGCGCTGCTCCAGCGAGGCGCGATCCCCGATCAGCGCGCGGCGCGTGGCGGCATAGTCGCGCGAGAGCAGCGTTTCGACCGGCAGATCGGTGTGGTCGGGGTCGCCGTAATAGGCCTCGCGGTCGGCGAAGGCGAGTTTCATCGTCTCGGTCACGGTATGGACGAACTCGGCCCCGCGCAGGTCCATCGCGCCTACGTCGATCCCTTCGAGCATGCGCAACGATTGCAGCAGCGTCGGGCCTTGGGTCCACATGCCGCCCTTCCACACGGTCCAGCCGTGGTAATCGACGCTCAGCGGGTCCTCGTAGCTGGCATGCCACGTGGCCATATCCTGCCCCGTCAGCACGCCCTTGCGCCGCCCGCCGGCCGCATCCATCACGCAGGCGTCTTTCAGATAGCTGTCGATCGCCTCCGCGATGAAGCCCTCGTAGAAAGCATGGCGCGCGGCCTCGATCTGCGCCTCGCGGCCCGTGGCCTTTTCTGCCTCGGTCACCAGACGTTCCCATGTGTCGGCAAGATCGGGATTGCAGAAGAGCGCGCCAGCTTTGGGCGCGTTGCCGCCGGGCAACCATGTGGCGTAGGAGGTCGGCCACTCGTCGCGGAAGAAATCCGAAAGCCCCGCGATGGTGTTGGCCACGCGCGGCAGCATCGGGTGGCCGTGGCGCGCGTAGTAGATCGCGGGTTCCAGGATGTCGCGGAGCGGTAGGCTGCCATGGTCGCGCAGCATCAGCATCCAGGCGCCAAAGGCCCCGGGGATCACGGTCGCCAGCAGCCCCGATCCGGGGATCAGCGTCAGCCCCTCGGATTTGTAATGCGCGATGGTGGCGCCCGCGGGCGTCGACCCCTGGCCGCAGATCATCAGCGGTGCCTCTGCGCCCGCGGTGCGGATCATCAGGGGCATGTCGCCCAGGGGGCCGTTCAGATGCGGCTCCACCACGTTCAGCACAAAGCCCATGGCGGCGGCGGCGTCAAAGGCGTTGCCGCCTTGTTCGAGGATCTTCATCCCCACGGCCGAGGCGATCCAATGGGTCGAGGTTGCGACACCGAAGGTGCCGGTGATCTCGGGGCGGGTGGTGAAGGTCATTTGCGGTGTTCCTGTTGCCGTCTTGTCAATGATCGCGCGGGTCGAGCGCATCGCGCAGCCCGTCGCCCAGAAGGTTGAAGCCCAGCACGACAAGGAAGATCGCCGCACCGGGGTAAAGCGCCATCCAGGGCGCCTGTTCGAGAAAATTCTTGGCCACGTTCAGCATCGAGCCCCAGCTTGGCGCGGGCGGTTGCTGGCCCAGCCCCAGAAAGGACAGCGAGGCCTCGGCGATGATCGCGGTGGCAATGGTCAGCGTGCCTTGCACGAGGATCGGCGGAAAGATGTTGGGCAAGATGTAGCGGGTGATCAGCGCCCAGTGGCTCAGTCCCACGGCGCGGGCGCTTTCGACGTAATCCTCGGTCATGACGCTCATCGTCTGCCCGCGCGCCAGCCGGATGAAGATCGGCACGGCGGACAGGCCGATGGCGATCATCGCATTGGTCAAGGACGGCCCGAGGAAGGCCGCAAGCGCAATGGCAAGGATGAGGAAAGGCGCGGCCAGCATGGCCTCGGTCACGCGCGAGATGGCGGCATCGGTCCAGCCGCGCAGATAGCCCGACAAGAC
>JAGYLB010000048.1 GCA_018401055.1 Roseicyclus sp. | reverse complement strand
GGCGGGCGTCAGCGCGCTGCCGTCCGACCAGGTGATGCCTTCGGCGATGGTCCAGGTGATCGAAGTCAGATCCTCGGACACGCCGCCGTTCTCGACCGTCGGGATCGATTCAGCCAGCCACGGCACCATGGTGCCGGTGTCGTCGAAGCGCGCCATCGATTCGAGGATCAGCGAGGCGGATTCGACTTCCTTGGTGCCGCCCGAGAGATACGGGTTCAGCGTCGAGGGCGCTTGCCAGTAGATGATGTTGAGATGGCCCGACGAACCGCGTTCGGCCAGTGCCGCCGCGGGGGCCAGCACCAGCGCGGTCGCGCCGAGCAGAAGGGAAGTGCGTGTCATTTTCTGTCTCTCTCTCCTTGTTGGATGCTCAGGCCCCAACGGTTTGTGCCGCGTTGGCCGCGGTCTGGCTTGTTGTGTCGGTATAGAGGTGGCAAGCGACGAAGCGGCCCGGCTTGACCTCGGCCACCTCGGGGTCGAGGCGGCGGCAGATGTCCATCGCCACCGGGCAGCGGGTCGAGAAATTGCAGCCCTTGGGCGGGTTCGCGGGGCTGGGCACGTCGCCTTGCAAGATCGTGCGGTTGGCATTGTCATGGCTGACCGGGTCGGGTTCAGGCACGGCCGACAAGAGCGCCTTGGTATAGGGGTGCAGCGGGTCCTCGTAGAGGCCGTCGCGTGGCCCGATCTCGGCCACCTTACCCAGATACATCACCACCACGCGGTCCGCGATATGGCGCACCATGCTGAGGTCGTGTGAGATGAAGAGGTAGGTCAGTCCCAGCCGGTCCTGCAAATCCTCCAGCAGGTTGACCACCTGCGCCTGGATTGACACGTCAAGCGCCGCGATGGGCTCGTCGCAGACGATGAACTTGGGGTTCAGCGCCAAGGCGCGCGCGATGCCGATGCGCTGGCGTTGACCGCCCGAGAACTCGTGCGGGTAGCGGTTGGCGAAATCGCGGTTCAGGCCCACGGCATCCATTAGCTCGTAGATGCGGTCGCTGCGGTCCTTGGCCGACATCTTGCTGTGTTCCACCAAAGGCTCGCCGATGATGCTGGCCACCGTCATGCGCGGGTTCAGGCTGGCCTGCGGGTCTTGAAACACCATCTGCATCTTGGGGCGCAAGCGGCGCAGCTTGTCGAACGGGGCATGGGCGATTTCCTCGCCGTCGAGGATGATCGACCCGGAGGTAGGCTCATAAAGCCGCAGCACGGCGCGGCCACAGGTGGATTTGCCGCAACCCGACTCGCCCACAAGGCCCAGCGTCTCGCCCTCGTAAATGTCGAAGCTGACGTCATCGACCGCCTTGACCGCCCCGGTCACGCGTCGCAGCAGCCCCGTTCGGATCGGGAAATGCATCTTGAGGTTCTTGACCTCGACCAGCTTTTTCGCGCCCCTCGTGTCAAACATGGCGCGGTGCCCCTGTCTTGAAGTCCCAAAAACACGCCGCGTCATGGCCTGCGCCGACATCGAACCGGGCCGGGTTTTCGCGCGCGCAGCGGTCGAAGGCCTGCGGGCAGCGGGCGCGGAACGGGCAGCTTTCGGGCGCTTTCGACAACATCGGCGGCTGGCCCTGGATCACGCGCAGTTTCTCGCTGCGCTCGCCGGTGATGCGGGGCACGGTTTCCAGCAGCATTCTTGTATAAGGATGCTGGGGGTTGGCGAACAATTCCCGCACCGGGGCCTGTTCCACGACCTGCCCGCCATACATCACCATCACCCGGTCGGCGATGCCCGCGATCACGCCAAGGTCATGGGTGATCCAGACGATCGCCATGCCGAGTTTCTGGCGCAAATCCTTGATCAGCTCCAGGATCTGCGCCTGGATCGTGACGTCGAGCGCAGTGGTCGGCTCGTCCGCGATCAGCACCTTGGGGTCGCAGGCGAGCGCAATGGCGATCATCACGCGCTGGCGCATCCCGCCGGAAAACTGGTGCGGGTAATCGCCCAAGCGGCGGCGGGCGTCGTTTATGCCCACCAGTTCCATCAACTCGACCGCGCGGTTGGCGGCCTGCGCCTTGCTCAGGCCCATGTGGTTGCGCAAAGGCTCCATGATCTGGAAGCCCACGGTGAAGACGGGGTTCAGGCTGGTCATCGGGTCCTGGAACACCATGCCAATACGGGCGCCGCGGATGGCGCGCATCGTATCTTCGGGAACCTTGGCAAGATCTTGTCCCTCGAACAGCACCTGCCCGCCGCGGATCTCGGCGGGAGGCATCGGCAGCAGGCGGATCAACGACATCATCGTGACCGACTTGCCCGAACCGGATTCCCCAACCACACCGAGCAATTCGCCGGGTTTGAGCGTGAAACTCACGTCATTGACGGCATGAACCTCGCCGCCACGGGTGCGGAAAACGGTCTTCAGGTCCCTGACATCAAGGACAAAGGGCGTGGCCCCATCGGGCATCGTCAGATGCTCCCCTACCTGTTGGTGCGCCGCCTCTTGTCGATGCTCGGGCGGCTGCAAATCAGTGTGACGCTAACATGAAATTCCGGCCCCACAAGCGGCAATCGACCCCGCGTTGCGCGGGGTTTCGGCAAACGCCCAAGCCTTGGGCATGTTTGCGCGCCCGGGCTTGACGACCCGGCAAGGCTGGCACAGGGTCGGGTCGCAACCATCCGGAGCAAATCATGACCGATGTCTTGAGCCCGCGGGCTCTGCTAGAGAGGCTCGTGTCCTTTCCCACCGTCAGCCGCGACAGCAATCTGGCGCTGGTCGATTGGGTCGAGGAGTATCTTGGCACCCACGGCATCCCCTGCCACCGCGACTATGATGAGACCGGCACCAAGGCGAGCCTTTACGCCCATGCCGGCCCCGAGATGGCGGGGGGCGTGATCTTGTCGGGGCACACCGATGTCGTGCCGGTCGACGGGCAGGCCTGGGTCACGGACCCGTTCAGCGTGGTGGAAAAGGACGGAAAGCTTTTTGGGCGCGGCACCTGCGACATGAAGGGCTTCGACGCGCTGGCGATCTGGGCCACGGTCGAAGCGCACAAGCGCGGGGTGAAACGCCCCCTGCAGCTGTGCCTGTCGCGCGACGAGGAAATCGGCTGCACCGGCGCGCCGCCGATGATCCAGGCGATGCAGGCCCATATGCCCCGCGCGGCGCTGGCCATCATCGGCGAGCCGACCGAATGGGGCATCGTGAACGGCCACAAGG
>JAGYLB010000047.1 GCA_018401055.1 Roseicyclus sp. | reverse complement strand
CTGCGCGACCCGGAATTCGGGCCGACCCGCATCCGCGCCTTTGGCACCTATACCGTGCGCGTGGCCGATGCGGGCCGCTTCATGACCGAGATCGTGGGCACTGACGGCGAGTTCACCACCGACGAGGTGACCAGCCAGATCCGCAACATCATCGTGCAGCAGTTCAGCCAGACGGTCGCGGGCTCGGGCATTCCGGTGCTCGACATGGCGGCCAACACCGGCGAGTTCGGCAAGATCGTCGCCGACCGCATCTCGGCCACGATCACCGAATACGGTCTGACGCTGCCCGAGCTTTACATCGAGAACATCTCGCTGCCGCCCGCCGTGGAAGAGGCGCTGGACCGGCGCACCTCGATGGGGGTTGTGGGCGATCTGAACAAATACACGCAGTTCCAGACCGCCGAGGCGATGCGCGCGGCCGCCGAAAACCCCGGTGGCGGGGGCGGCATGGGCGAGGGTCTAGGCATGGGCATGGGCATGGCGATGGCCCAAGGGCTTGCGCAGAGCATGTCGGGAGCACACGCGCAGCCCCATCAGGCGGCGCATGCCGCACCCCCGCCGCCGCCCGTCGAACATGTCTGGCATATCGCGGTAAACGGTCAGACGAAGGGGCCGTTTTCCAAGGCCGATCTGGGCCGCATGGCGCAAAGCGGCGAACTGACGCGCCAGACCCATGTCTGGACCCAAGGGCAGGACGGCTGGAAGGTCGCCAACGACGTGACCGAACTGGCGCAGCTTTTCACGGTGATGCCGCCGCCGCCGCCGCCGCCGGGCGCGTAACTCAGATCGCAGGGCGCGATACCTGCGCGCCCTGCCCCTTTGGCGTCAGACGTGGCGCCGCCACTCCATCATCGCGGCGACAAGATCGTCGGTCGTGGTCTTGAACTTGCCTTCCTCGATCTCCTTGAGGGCGGCCTTGGCTTCGCCGGCATTGATCCGCTCGGCCACCGATCCGGCGCAGCGATGGAACTGCTGGTGCAGATCGCCGATCCGCCGCGCGTTGCGGTCGTTGGGATGGGCCTTGAGATAGCCGTCAAGCCATGTGCCGAAGCGGCAGCTGTGGTTGTCGGCCACGCGCGCGGGATCGAGATTGGACACCCCCGACATGGCCGCAGCCTTGAGGCGCGTCTTCCACGCGCCATGCGCGCCGATGGCCTCGGTGATTTCGGTTCTTGTCGTGGTATCCACCACGGAGTTTTGGCTTTGCATGTCTCTCTCCTGATCCGGGGGCGGGCCGATCGTCGGTCTGCCGCTCGCATCTGCCCTGTGGCTAACGACCCATCGGCGCGAGGATTGAGACCGTGGGGCCGCACGCGATGTCACAGCGCGGTCCGGACCACGGGAAATCCCCCCTTGAACCGCGACGGCTGGCGGGGGATCACTTAGGCGACCCGACCAGCAGCCTTTCGAAAGCCGCCATGTCCCCCAGTTTCGACACCGCCCAAGACCCGCGCCGCCCCGAGGACGAGCATCGCTTTCCTTGCCCGCAATGCGGCTCGGACATGCGCTTTGCGCCCAGCGAGGGGAAGCTCATCTGCGACCATTGCGGCCATGACGAACCGATCGAGGACAAACCGGCCGGTCCATGGGGCGGCGAGACGCCCGCGCTGGTCGAACTGGACTATGAGACTGCCATCGCCGCGAAACTGCCCGCGCAGGAGATGGAGGAGACGCGCGTTTCGCAATGCCCGTCCTGCGGCGCACAGGTCAGTTTCGAGGGGGCAAGCCATTCCGCCGAATGCCCTTTCTGCGCCACGCCCGTCGTCACCGACACCGGCACCCACCGGCATATCAAGCCCAAGGGCGTCCTGCCCTTCAAGCTGACCGAGAAACAGGCCCATGACGCCATGAACGGCTGGCTCGGGCGGCTGTGGTTCGCGCCCAATGGCCTCAAGGAGTATGCGAAAAAGGGCCGCAAGATGGATGGCATCTATGTGCCCTACTGGACCTATGATGCCGATACCGCGACCCAGTATCAGGGCCAGCGGGGCGATGCATATTACGTCACTGTGCGCGGGCAAGACGGCAAATCGCGGCAGGAACGCCGCATCCGCTGGTCGCGCCGGTCGGGCCGGGTCGCGCGGTTTTTCGATGACATCTTGATCCTCGCCTCGCGCTCCTTGCCCAAGCGCTTCACCGACCGGCTGGCGCCTTGGGATCTGCGCGATCTCGACGGCTACCGCCCCGAGTTCCTGTCGGGCTTCCGCGCCGAGGGCTATACGGTCGAGCTTGCCGAAGGTTTCGAGGAGGCCAAGGGCATCATCGAGGCACAGATCCGCGAGGATATCCGCCGCGACATCGGCGGCGACGAGCAGCGCATCGACCATATGCAGGTGCGCATCGACGATGTGACCTTCAAGCACATCCTGCTGCCGGTCTGGCTGGCCGCCTACAAGTATCGCGGCCAGACCTACCGCTTTGTCGTGAACGGCCAGACCGGCAAGGTTCAGGGCGAACGCCCCTGGTCCTGGATCAAGATCACCATCGCCGTCGTGCTGGCCGCCATCGCCATTGGCGCAGGTCTCTACATCTACGACATGGCAAGCTGACCGGGGCGCGCCTGCTCATGCAAAGGGGCTGGCCTGACCCGCGCGCAGCGCGTAGTCAGGCGCTGGTGAACCGGACCGGAGGAATGCCATGCTGCTCTGTGCGGGCGAGGCCCTGATCGACATGCTGCCGCGCCAGACCGAAGGCGGCGAGGCGGGCTTTGCGCCTTATCCCGGCGGTTCGGTCTTCAACACCGCCGTGGCCGCCGCGCGGCTGGGGCTCAAGACCGGTTTCTTCTCGGGCCTCTCCACCGATCTGTTCGGCGACCGTCTGGCCGCCGTGCTGACCGCATCAGGCGTCGATCACCGCATGGCCGCACGCTCTGACCGACCGACCACACTGGCCTTCGTCACCTTGACCGGCGGTCAGGCGAGCTACGCGTTTTACGACGAGAACACCGCCGGGCGGATGCTGTCGGAGGCCGACCTGCCCGCCCTGCCCGAGGCTGTCACTGCCGTCTTCTTTGGCGGCATCAGCCTTGCCGTCGAACCCTGCGCCGAGGCCTATGCCACGCTGGCTGCCCGCGCGAGCGCCGACCGTCTGGTGATGCTCGACCCCAACATTCGCCCCGGTTTCATCGCGGATGAAGCGCGGTTCCGCGCCCGGATGGACCGGATGCTGGCTTGCGCCGACGTGGTCAAGATCTCGGACGAGGATATGGAATGGCTGATGGGCGCGGGCACCCTGCCCGATCTGGCCCAGCGCCTTTTGGCCAAGGGTCCGGCGCTGGTTCTGGTGACGCAAGGGGCGGGTGGCGTCACGGCCTTCGGCGCGGGCGACCCGCTCCACGCTCCGGCGCCACGGGTCGAAGTGGTCGACACCGTCGGCGCGGGCGACACGTTCAACGCAGGCTTTCTGGCCGGGCTGGCCGATGCGGGGCGGATGGACAAGGCCTCCGTTCGGGCGGGGCTTGCCCCCGATGTTTTGCGCGCGGCCTTGGCCCTTGGCGTGCGCGCCGCCGCCGTC
>JAGYLB010000046.1 GCA_018401055.1 Roseicyclus sp. | reverse complement strand
GCTCTGGTCGGTGGCGACCTCGACCTTCAAGGCAGAGACCTACCGCTTCCTGCGTCAGGACCGGCCAACGCCGGAGGAGATCACCGCGGGAGCTTCGTTCCCGGCGGGAGCGGTGCATTTGCCGCACTGGGCCGACAGCGAATGGCTGAAGCAGCTGACCGCCGAGCAGCTGGTGACGGTCAAGAACAAGCGCGGGTTTGCCAAGCTCGAATGGCAAAAGCTGCGCGAGCGCAACGAGGCGCTGGATTGCCGCGTCTATGCCCGGGCAGCAGCTTGGATCCTCGGGGCAGACCGCTGGTCCGAGGGAAGATGGTCGGAGATAGAGCGGCAGTTGGCCGTCGAAACGACTGGATCAGGGCAAGATGCAGGGTCTGGTAGCGCAGCGCCTGTGCGCCTATCCGCACGGCGGCGAACGGTGCGGTCGAGCTACATGGGGTGACGCGCTATCCGTGCCATGGCCGCTTGCCGGTACGATGGCTTTTCAGCGGTCCGCGCCTGCGAGCGGCGAAATTGTCCTGAATGATCATCGTGATCCAGCGGGCGTCGATATCCTCGGGGTCGAAAACGTCCCCGTACCAGTCAAGCATCTGCTGAAATTGGTCGTGCTCTGGATCTGCCATGGCTTCGAGGAACTCTTCGAACCCCGTGAGCCCGCCAACGTCTTCCGGGGGCGCGCGGCGCGCTCCACTCACGAAACGGGGGTATTCGACGCCCGGATCGCCCTGCCGGGCCGCATGCATCGTGATGCGATGTCGCCAGTAGTCGCCGAAGTCATAGACGTAAAGAAAGTCGCTGAAGCCCCGTTCTATCAGGGTCCCGAGGCGAATACTCCTCTCCTTGTAAACCCTGCGTTCATCGAAGACGTCATCTGGATCAGGTACGCCGTAGACCCTGTCTCCGACGATGAATTCGTGCAGGTGGTAATCCTGCCAGCGCATCACGACCTGAATGATGTCGTGCAGGGTCGCGAGGGTGGTGGAGAGCGGCAGGTCGAGTTCCCGCCACACGAGGGGCTCTGTCCCCTCGATCTCGACACGGACGCGGGTGATGGTCTCCGTCATGACGGCTCCGGCTTCTGACATGGTCTCAGGATAAAGGGCCGCCACCATGCCGACAATCACCGACCTGCTCGCTCGCCGGGAAGCGCTTGCCGCGCAACGCGCCTCCGGTGTGGCGCGTGTCAGCTATGACGGCAAGACGGTGGACTATCGCAGCGTCGCTGAGATCGACCGCGCCATTGAGGTCCTCGACCGCGAGATCGCCTCGACCGAGGGGCGGCGTCTTGTGCGACAGGTTCGCGTTACTACGGCCAAGGGGCTCTAACAGAGATGGGGATGTTCGACTTGTTCCGCCGCCCCAAGCCGGGCGGTCCTGAAGCCATGCGCGCGCGCCTCGAAGGGGCCATGTCAAAACGCCGGTTGCGGGGCTGGAACCCACCGCTGGAGAACATCAACTCGCTGGTCGCGTCAGGCGGTCCAAAGCTGCTGGCCCGCGCCCGGGAATTGGTGGTCACCAACGGCTACGCTGCGAATGCCTGCGAGGCCTTCACGTCCAACATGGTGGGGGATGGCATCAAGCCATCCTCGCTGATCGAGGATGCGAAATTGCGCGATCAGGTCCAGCGGCTGTGGCTCGCCTGGACGGATGAGGCGGATGCCGACGGGCTGACCGATTTCTACGGGCTGCAGGCCATGGTCGCGCGCGAGATGTTTGTCGCGGGCGAGTGCTTCGTGCGCTTGCGGCCGCGCCGGGCTGAAGACGGTCTGCTGGTGCCGCTGCAGATGCAGCTGCTGCAATCGGAAATGCTGCCCTTCGAGAAGACGGGCACGGCGGCGGGTGGCAATCGCATCCGCTGCGGGATCGAGTTCGACCTGATCGGGCGGCGGGTGGCCTATCATTTTCGCCGGAGCCATCCCGGTGACAGCACCGATCAGCGGGTGGCGGTGCCGGAAACGGTGCGCGTGGCGGCAGAGGATGTGCTTCACATCTACCGGCCGATCGATGCAGGGCAAATCCGCGGCCTTCCGCATGTGGCGCCAGCCATGGTGCGTTTGTTCCTGCTGGACCAATACGACGACGCAGAACTCGACCGGAAGAAGACTGCGGCGATGTTTGCGGGCTTCATCACCAAGACCGCGCCGGAAGACCCGATGATGGGCGAGTCCGAAGCGGACCTCGACGGAGCGGCCATCGCCAGCCTCGAGCCCGGCACCATGCAGGTGCTGCTGCCCGGCGAGGATGTGAAGTTCTCAAGCCCGGCCGATGTCGGCGGTGGATACGAGGCGTTCCAGTATCGCACGCTGCTGGCGGTCTCGGCCT
>JAGYLB010000045.1 GCA_018401055.1 Roseicyclus sp. | reverse complement strand
CGCCCTTCACGGCCTCCAGCGCCACGCGGGCATGAAACCCCGCGCCATGGTTCCTGCGTTTCTCCATGGTCTGATCTCCTCGTTCTGGGAGCTCATCAGACGCCAGATCGTATCTTTGGTTTCTGGCCGATGTTCGGGGGGGAGGTCGCCTTGACGGACTATCCCGAACCTGCGCAAGCGTGAACCTCAAGCGTAACCTATTGAAAGAAATCGCGACATGAAGAACTTCGTCAAAATTGGCGCTCTCGCATCGCTGCTGCTCACGGCCAACGCCGCGCAGGCGCAGGAGAGCGCAACCTGGCTGTTCGTGCTGACCGGCACGGCCGGGCAGGCATCCGGCAATGCCTTGACCGTGACCGAGGGCGACGCGACCGTCTTTGGCTTCACCGATCGGCCGATGCGCAATCACTCCATGACCACCACCGACGAATTCGTCACCCTGTGGGCCACCGACGGCGATTTTGCCGGGAGCAATCCGAATGCCGTGCTGACCTATGTCGTCGATGGCCAGCCTGTCGAAGTCGAAATCGTCATCGATAGCGCGGAAGCGACCGGCTCCGCCCTCACCTTCGGCTTCCAGCCGGTCGTTGGCGAAATTCCGGCCGAGTTCGGCCCCTTCAGCATCTTCGTCGATGGCACCACGATCAAGGTTGGCACCTGTAGCGGTCTCTGCCTCTACTAAGCCGACCGGCGGAAAAAGCGGACCCGGCGACACCGGTCGCCGGGCGGCTGCCCGGGCGCGCACGCGGCGCGCGGGCACCAAGCCGGTGGCGGTGATCAATCGTCGTCTGTGACCACCTCAGGCAGAACCCATGCCGCATTCGGGGCATCTAGCGCTGTTCCATCGCGTTTTCCCATTCCGCCAGGAACGTGCGCCGGTTCAGCGCGTCAAGATAGACCATCAGCGCCGGGCCAAGCCGGATCGGGCTGAACCCCACGCTGTCGGCCCCCCCGGTGTTGCGCAAGGGGGGTAGGGGCCAGTTGTCCGCCGTTGCGCGCAGACCGGTTTCCAGCAACAGGTCGATCAATGCGCCCGCGGCCTCGACCTGTTCGGCGGTGCGTGGAATGATCGCGGTGCGGAGCATGACATTGGCGAAATCCTCCATCCGCAGGATCTGGACCCGCCCGCCGGAATCGCGCGCCAGCCGTTCGGCGGCGTAGCTGCCCAGCACATTATAGGCCACCGCAAGCCGCCCCGCCGCCACATCGTCGATCATCTGGCCCGAACAACAATAAAGCTGAGGGTCAAGCCGCCCCATGACCTCGGCCAGCCGCCAGAAGACATCGGTCGACCGCGTTTCCTTGGTGGCAAAAAGATAGCCCAAACCGCTTTCGCGCACATCATAGGTGCCGACGGCACCGTGAAACCGTTCGGGATGATCGCGCAGCAGGGCGATCAGCTCTTGCCGAGTTGCGGGCAATGGCAAGCCTGCGATCCGTTCGGCATTGACCACCACGACCGCGCGTTCGGCGCTGAAGGCAAAGATCAGATCGCGCCAGCGGGCCCAATCGGGCAGGTCTGCGGTCACGGCCGAGCGATAGCCGCGCGCGAACCCGTCATTGACGAGCTGAAACTGCAGATCCATCGCAGAGGACAGGGCCAGATCGAAGGGCGCGCCATCGCGTATCGCTTCGTAAAGATCCGTCGATGATGTCACGGTATAGGCAATGCCGATATCGGGGCGCTTGGCCTGAAAGGCGCGCAGGTAGGGCTCGAACACGGCGAGATCTCCGGTGGAAATGACGCGCAAGACCACGTCGCCCGTGCCGGGGTAGAACCGTTCTTCCTCGACCTCGTAGGCGCAGAGCGCAGCGCCCCAGGACAGGATCACGCCAAGGGCAAGACCAAGGATACGCATGCACCTCTCCCGTTTTTGGCCTGTTGTAAATCCAGATGGCCGCCATGGGCCGTCACCACGTCGCGCGCGATGGTCAGGCCAAGCCCCGATCCGACGATGCTGCCGGTGTTGGTGCCGCGCCGAAAGCGTTCGGTCAGCGCCTCGGCGGGGCCATCGCCGAACCCCGGCCCTTCATCGGTGATGGTGATCCGGCCCAGTCCGCTGCCCTGTGTCACCTTGATGCTGACGGTCGTGTCCTCGGGCGAATACTTGATCGCATTATCCAGCACATTGCGCAGCGCGCTATCGAGCAGCACCGCGTCGCCCGCCACCTGCGCCGGGGCAAGATCGAGCTGCAGCCGGATATCGCGCAGCGCGGCTGTCGCCTCGAGCGTGGCGGCGGTCTGGCGGGCAAGGGCGGCCAGATCGATGGGATCGCGC
>JAGYLB010000044.1 GCA_018401055.1 Roseicyclus sp. | reverse complement strand
GTTCAGTTATTGAGGCAGGTTTCATACAGGCAAGAAACCTATCGAGCAGTGACACCTTTATAAGCAATGGGTTGCGCCTTGTCCAACCGAAAAGTTTGAAAAGGAAATCCGCCGCAGGTAGCGTGAGCCCAACGAATATTGAGGCAGCGGGGATTGTCAGCAGATGCACACGAAATGTTTCCATAACACCGGTCGGGTTCTGGCCGCCTTGGTGCTGTCGGTCGGCCTGTCCGGGGCAGGTATGGCGCAACCCATGCCCGCAATCGCAATGTATGGGGAGCCGGCGCTGCCGCCCGACTTCACTCATCTGCCCTATGCCAACCCCGATGCCCCCACCGGCGGGCGTGTGGTGACAGGCGAAGTGGGCAGTTTCGACAGTCTCAATCCGCATATCAGGGCAGGCTCGGTGCCGTGGCAGCTGCGGCTTCTGGCCTACGAATCGCTCATGGGGCGGTCTTGGGATGAGCCCTTCACGCTCTACGGGCTTCTGGCCGAATCGGTGGAGGTCGCGCCCGACCATTCCTGGGTCGAGTTCACCCTGCGGCCCGAGGCGCGATTCTCGGACGGAAGCCCGGTCACCGTCGCCGATGTGATCTGGTCGATGGAAACCCTCGGCACTGTCGGGCACCCGCGTTATCTCGGGGCATGGACGCGCGTCTCGGGCATCGAGGCGACAGGCGAGCGCTCCGTGCGCATCACATTCTCCGACCCCGACCGCGAGCTTGCGATGATCATGGGCCTGCGCCCGATCTTGCAGGCCGCGCAATGGGAAGGGCGCGATTTCACCCAGTCCGGGCTCGACGTGATCCCCATCGCCAGCGCGCCCTATGTCGTGTCGTATTTCGAGGCGGGCCGTTACGTCACGCTGACCCGCAACCCCGACTATTGGGGCGCCGATCTGCCGTTCCGTCGCGGCACCAACGTGGTCGACGAGGTGCGGATGGAATTCTTCGCCGATGGCACCGCGATGACCGAGGCCTTCACTTCGGGCCTTCTGACGGTGATGCGCGAGACCTCGGCGCAGGCCTGGGCCACCAATTACGATTTCCCCCGCGTCCGCTCGGGCGATGTGGTGCTGTCCGAGGTGCCGCATCAGCGCCCCTCGGGGATGACCGGTTTCGTGATGAACACGCGTCAGCCCGGATTTTCCGACTGGCGGGTGCGTGAAGCGATGATCCGGGCCTTCCCGGCCGAATTCATCAACCAGACGCTCAACGGCGGCGTCGATCCGCGCATCACCTCCTATTTCGCCAATTCGTCGCTTGCGATGCTGCCCGGTCCGGCCGAGGGGCGCGTGGCCGAGTTTCTTGCGCCTTTCGCCGGCGACCTGCTGCCCGGCACGCTGGAGGGCTATGAGATGCCCGTCTCGGACGGCACGGAACGCAACCGCGCGGGCATCGTGGCGGCCCTGGCCGCGATGGAGGAGGCAGGCTTCACCGTGCAGAACGGCGTCATGACGACGCCCGATGGCGCGCCCTTTACCTTCGAGATCTTGCTGCAGACAGGATCGGCGGAAAACGAAGCGATCGTGAACATCTACACCGAGGCGCTGACGCGCATGGGCATCTTCGTCGAGGTGGCGCGCGTCGATGCGGCACAATTCCGCGAGCGACGCGACACGTTCGACTTTGACATGATCTACGAGCGCTACGGCCTCTCCCTCAGCCCCGGCAACGAGCAATACGGCTACTGGGGGTGCGACATGGTCGACGTCACCGGGTCGCGCAACCTGATGGGGGCCTGCCATCCGGCCATAGAGGCCATGATCGGGCAGATGCTCAATTCCGACAGCCAGGAGGATTACATCGCGGCCGTGCGCGCGCTTGATCGGGTGCTGACGGCGCAGCGCTATGTCGTGCCCTTCTGGCACAACCCCGTCAGCCGCATCGCCCATCATGCAAGGCACCGCTTTCCGGACACGATCCCGATCTACGGCGATTTCATCGGCTGGCACCCCGACGTCTGGTGGGTCGAGGACTGACAAGACCGCGCAGAGGTCTTGATCGGGCAAGGGGCGGTGCACAGGTGAAAGCGACACCTTGCCGCCCAGGCGGCGCAACCGACACGAGGCCCATGCTCCATATCGACATCCCAACCCCGACCGAGATCGCATCCCTGACCGCCGCGCGCAGCGCCGCCAGCGTCAGTCTTTATGTGGCCACCACGCCCGAAACCCAGCATATCGAGGCCGCGCGTACGACGCTGGGCCAGTTGCTGAAACGAGCCGAAGCGATGATGGAAGAGGCGGGCGTCGAGAAACGGACGATATGGCCGATCACCGAACAGGTCCATGACCTGATGGATGACGATGTGTTCTGGGCGCATCAGGCCCATAGCCTTGCGGTCTTTGTGACGCCCGACCGGATCGTGACCCACCGCCTGCCCAACGCGCTGCAGGACATGGTCGAGGTCTCGGACCGGTTCTTTCTCAAGCCGCTTCTGCGCTCCGTGACGGTGCCGCAACATGCCTTCGTGTTGGCGCTGGCCGAGGATGAGGTGCGCCTGATCGAGGTGACGGCCGAGGCGCCCGGCCAAGAGGTCCGCGTGCCCGGCATGCCGCGCGATGCGGCCTCGGCGGTCGGCACTGCGTCGGTGAATTCGCGCAGCTATTCGGGCCGCGTTGGCGGTGGCGAGGGGCAGAAATTGCGCTTGCGGCAATATTGTCGCCAGATCGACGCGGCGCTGCGC
>JAGYLB010000043.1 GCA_018401055.1 Roseicyclus sp. | reverse complement strand
TGGCGGGTCCGTTCAGGCCCCCGGTGCCGCCTTCGTGATGGTGTTAGACTTGGCCGGGGCTGCACGCCCGACCGGTTCGGACGGTATATAGGGAGGTGGATTTGCCCCTGCAAGCGCTGGACGGGGCGAGAAATCAGGGGGAATTGCCATGATGGCAGCGGTGGATGTGGGTGGCGTGACGGTGTGGCCCGGTTGGTTGTCGGCCGATGTGCAGGCGGCGATGGTCGCCGATATCCGCGCGGTGGTCGCCGCAGCGCCGCTCTTCACGCCGGAAACGACCCATGGCCACAAGATGTCGGTCAGGATGACGGCGGCGGGAAACTACGGCTGGATCTCGGATCGCCGCGGCTATCGTTACGACAAGACGCATCCCATGGGCGTTGCATGGCCGCCGATTCCGGCCTCGGTGCTGGCGGTGTGGGACGCCGTCGCGGGAGTCGACCGTGCCCCCCAATGCTGCCTTGTGAACTGGTACGACGAGGCCGCTCGCATGGGCCTGCACCAGGATTGCGACGAGGCAGATCTGACGATGCCGGTCGTTTCGATTTCGCTGGGCGATGACGCGCTTTTCCGGGTCGGGGGTGTGGTGCGTGGGGGAAAGACGCGCTCCATCTGGCTCCGCTCCGGGGATGTGGCGGTTCTGAGCGGTCTGGCGCGGTTGGCCTATCACGGGATAGACCGGGTGCGCCCCGGCAGTTCCACGTTGTTGCCGCGTGGCGGGCGCATCAACCTGACCCTGCGCGTGGTGGACTAACCTAGCGCCCCGCGCCCCAGCTGGCCGAGGCATGCTTGCGGGTATAGGCCTCGCCCATGAAGCCGATCACCAGCAGCACGAGCGTGGCATAGACCGGGTATTCCCAGTTCGAGTGATGCGGGAAATAGTTCACGAAGGTGAACCCGCGCGCCTGGTCGATGATGTGGAACAAAGGGTTCCAGTCGAAAAAGGCAATGATCGCCGTGGGCATCATGTTTGCCACGAACATCTTGCCTGACGCGATCATGTTGGCCCGCACATAGACCAGTTGCAGGATGTTCACGAATTCCGGCATCCACGGCTTGGCCGCCATCAACACCAGTCCGATGACGCATCCCGATGCCCAGGCCAGCAGGAACATCATCAGCGCACCCGGCCAGTAGGCAAAGGTCAGGGGCGTGAACATCGTGTGCAGGATCAGAAGCAGCACCAGAAGGCTGACCGTCTGCGTGTAAAGCGCGCTCAGCGCCGAGGACAAGATCGCCACCATCGTGTTCATCGGTGCGTGCTGCATGATCGCGGAGGTGGAATTCTCCGTGCCCATGATCGACTGCACACCCTTGATGTGGGTGAGGTAGGCGAAAATGCCGGTCAGCAGGTAGAGCATGAAATCGCCCCGCACGGCTGCGCCGCGCTGCCCAAGCACCGTGAACATCACGTAGAAGGCGGCGATGAAGAGCATGGATTGCACGACGCTCAGCGCGATGGCGAGCACGGCGTTGCGATGGGTCTGACGCACCTTGCGCGAGGCCGCGTGGAAGGTGAGTTCCAGCATGTTCAGCGCAAGGCTGAAGGTCGATTGCGTGCGTCTTGCCTGAAACATGTGCTGGGTCTGCCGCTGAGCCACTCTTGCCCCTGAGGGTTGCTCGGAGGATAACGCAGCATGGTATGGCACACAATCACGGCCAAATGGAGGCGGATTTGGATTACGATCAAATGATGCGCGTGTTTCGCGCGGCCGCGATCGAGGCGGGTGAGCGGATCATGCAGATCTACGATGCCGATGATTTCGAGGTGAAATCCAAATCCGACGCCAGCCCCGTGACCGAGGCCGACGAGGCTGCGGATGCGCTGATCTCGACCCGGTTGCGGGCGGCCTTCCCCGATCTGGCGCTGGTGACCGAGGAACAGGCCGACAGCCATGCGCAGGCTGTCGACAGTTTCCTGATCGTCGATCCGCTCGATGGCACCAAGGAATTCATCCAGCGGCGCGGTGATTTCACCGTCAACATTGCTTGGGTCAAAAACGGTGTCCCGGCGCGTGGTGTCGTCTATGCGCCGGCCCAGGGGCGGCTGTTCTACACCGATGCGAGGGGTCAAAGCGTCGAGGAAACCGGGCCCTTCGATCCAGATGTGATCGGCTCTGTCACGCCGATCAGGGTCGGAACGCCGGACAATGCCGCGCTTTATGTGGTCGCGTCGAAATCCCACCGCGACGCCGCGACGGACGCCTATATTGGCAAATACGATGTCGCAGACATGAAAAGCGCCGGGTCCTCGCTCAAGTTCTGCCTTGTGGCCACCGGCGAGGCCGATCTTTACCCCCGTTTGGGTCGCACGATGGAATGGGATACGGCGGCGGGCGACGCGGTGTTGCGCGGCGCGGGCGGCCATGTGATCCGGTTCGAGGATCACCAGCCCTTCACCTATGGCAAGGCGGGCTTCGCCAATGGCTTTTTCATCGCCCACGCGCCGGGTGTGGATCTGAAACCGGCATGAGTGTCGTGTGCATCATCCCGGCGCGCTATGCCTCCAGCCGCTATCCCGGCAAGCCGCTGGCCCTGCTGCGTGGTGCGACGGGTGTTGCACAGACCCTGATCGAGCGTAGTTGGCGCGCCGCCTGCGAGGTCGCGGAGTTCGACGCCATCCATGTCGCTACCGATGATGACCGGATCGCGGATGCCGCCCGGGCCTTTGGTGCCAGTGTCCTTATGACCTCCTCCGACGCGCGCAACGGCACCGAACGCTGCGCCGAGGCGTTGGACCAGCTGGGCGACGGTGTCGAGATGGTGGTGAACCTTCAAGGCGATGCGCCCTTGACGCCGCCGTGGTTCTTGAGCGCTCTGATCGCGGGTCTGCGCGGCGACCCGGACGCTGCGATTGCGACCCCGATCCTGCGCTGCGATGGCGAGACGCTGGCGGCCTTCAAGGCCGACCGGGCGGCGGGCCGCGTCGGGGGCACGACAGCCGTGGTCGATCACGCCATGCGGGGTCTTTATTTCTCGAAAGAGGTGATCCCCTTCACCACCGCGACCTACGGCGCCGATGAACCGACGCCCGTCTTTCACCATGTCGGCGTCTACGCCTATAGACCTGACGCCCTGCGCGCCTACCCCACATGGAAGGTCGGCGCGTTGGAGACACTGGAAGGTCTGGAACAACTGCGCTTTCTTGAGGCGGGGCAGCCGTTGCTCTGTGTCGAAGTCGCTGCACAGGGTCGTAAATTCTGGGAACTAAACAATCCCGAAGATGTGCCCCGGATCGAGGCGATGCTGGCCGAGATGGCCCTGCCCTGATGCCCGCGGCGCGGCTCAGCGTCGTTGTGGTCAGCGCCGGCCGTCCCCGCGCGCTGGCCCGTTGCCTGACTGCGCTGTCGCAACTGCGCTCGATCCGCTTCGAGGTGATCGTGGTGGCTGACGCTGACGGTTTGGCCGTTGCGCGCAGGCTGCCTATCGCTGACAGGCTGACCTTGCTGCCGCAGGATGTTGAGAACATCTCGGTCGCGCGCAACGCAGGTCTTGCCGTCGCATCGGGGGATGTGGTGGCCTTCATCGATGATGATGCGGTGCCCGAACCGGACTGGGCCGAGGCGCTGCTGCGGGGTTTCGACAGGCCTGAGGTCGGCGCCGTGACCGGCCCGGTTCTTGGGCGCAACGGGATATCGCTGCAATGGGGCCGGATGGCTGTGGACCGTCAGGGCCGGGACAGATGGCTTGAGGGGCAGGCTTCGCCCGACCGCGCCGAAGTCCTGAAGCTGCATGGCACCAACATGGCTGTCCGGCGCGAATATCTGACCCAAACTGGCGGGTTCGACACAGGTTTCAGGTTCTACCTCGACGAAACTGATCTGGCGCTGCGCCTAGCAGCGGCCGGCGCAGAAACGGAGTATCTGCCGTTGGCGCGTGTTCACCACGGGTTTGCGGCCAGCGCCCGCCGCCGGGCCGACCGGGTGCCGTTGAGCCTGCATGACATCGGTGCGTCCAGCGCGCTATTTCTGCGCAAACACGCCCCTGACGCACTGGACTCCGCGCTGGACCTGCTGGTCGCAGATCAGCGCGCGCGGTTGTTGCGGCTGGCGCGGGCACGGCGCATCGGCCCGGCCGAAATGCGCAGTTTGATGGAAAGCCTCGCCGCGGGCATTGCCGAGGGCCGGGATCGGCGCAGCGATGTGCCAAACTGTCCTCCCGCCGGGCCTCAGGCCTTCGTACAGCTCAATACCGAGCTGCCGCCTGAGATGATCCGCCGCGACGGCTGGCTGCACCACGCAAGGACCCTGCGCGATCAGGCCGCCACGGATGTGGCGACGGGGCGACCTGCAGCCTTGATGCTCTTGGAGCCGACGCCGCGCAAGCACTGGGTGCAATTCACCGAAGGCGGTTGGTGGGAGCAGCGTGGTGGGCTGTTCGGGCCCTCCGACCGTGCGGGCAGGCGGGTTCAGTTCTGGCGCTACCGGTCCCGGGTTGCAGCCGAATGGGCGGTTTTTTTGCAGCATGAGCGGGGAAACCGATCGGTGCCCCGTGCATCTTCTGTCGCAATCCGGTAATGCTTGTCCAATACTGCGATAAGGGCGCGCGGTCACGTGTTGACCGCGGGGACAAGACGGCAAGGTAGAGTGATGAAAAGACGTGTGACGAAAGCAATTTTTCCCGTGGCGGGTCTGGGCACCAGATTTCTGCCCGCGACCAAATCGATTCCGAAGGAGATCATGACGCTCGTGGATCGACCGCTGATCCAGTACGCCATCGACGAGGCGCGGGCGGCTGGTATCAAGGAGTTCATCTTCGTCACCAGTCGGGGCAAATCCGCGCTCGAGGATTATTTCGATGCCGCGCCCGAACTGGAAAATGCGCTGCGCAAGAAGGGCAAGACCGACTTGCTGGAGGCGCTCAAGACGACGACGATGGAATCTGGCGCCATCGCTTATATCCGGCAGCAAAAGCCGCTGGGCCTTGGTCACGCGGTGTGGTGCGCGCGGCGGCTGTTGTCGAACGAGCCCTTTGCCGTGATCCTGCCCGATGACGTGATCGCCGCGGAAACGCCCTGCTTGCAGCAGATGGTCGAGGCCTATGCCGAGACCGGTGGCAACATGGTCGCCGCCATGGAGGTTCCCGCCGACAAGACCAACGCCTATGGGGTTCTGGACATCAAGGACGACATGGGATCGGTCGTCTCGGTCAAGGGGATGGTGGAGAAGCCTGCACTGGGCACCGCGCCATCGAACCTTGCTGTCATCGGCCGTTACATCCTCACGCCCGAGATCATGAACAATCTCAACAAGATCAAGACCGGCGCGGGCGGTGAGGTGCAGTTGACCGATGCCATCGCCGAAGAAATCACCGCGTCTGATAACGTCTATGGCTTCCGGTTCCGGGGCCAGCGGTTCGATTGTGGATCCAAGGCAGGGTTCCTGCAGGCCACAGTCGCCTTCGGCATGGCCCGCGAAGATCTTCGCGGGGAATTCAGCGCTTATCTCGCTGACCTGATGGCGTCGCGCAGCGCCGCCCAATAGCCCGAGGGGTTCCGCCATGGCGGACCCGGGCCAGAACAGGGTCTGGCTTGATGTCACCCGATTGGTCAGCCGGGCGGGGCGCGGTATTCTGACCGGTATCGACCGGGTGGAAAATGCCTGGCTTGAGCATCTGATCGAATCGGGCCCGCCCGAGACGCGCTATATCCTGCGCTCCACGCGGGGCTACCTGTTGCTGGACCGGCGGGGCGCCATGCGTCTCGCCGAGATGTTGGCGAGCGAAAATCTGCCCGAACGGGGTGATCTGTTTTCGCGCCTGATGGGCAAGGGGCGCGCGCCCCGCCACCGGGTCGAGGCCGCCTTGCGCGCCGTCGCGGTCGACCGCGCCCTACCCTTCGGTCTTTCGCGCCTTTTGGCCCGTGCCGCGCCGGGGCGGTTCACCTACCTCAACCTTGGCCATTCCAACCTGTCGCATGCCACGCTGACAGCGTTTGCCCGAGCCCCTCAGGCGCGGGTTGCGGTGCTGATCCACGACCTGATCCCCGTGACCCATCCCGATCTGGTCGCCGATGCAATGCCCGCCCGCTTTGCTGGGCGGATCGAACGGGTGCGCCAGACCGCCGATGTGGTGATCTGCAATTCGGATGCGACCGAGGCGGATCTGGCCGTCTATTGGCAGAACGCGCCGAACCGTCCACCTGCCTTTGTCGCCGCGCTGGGCGTGGATGTGCCAGTGCGCCGGGCCGGTCCGCGCGACCCGCGCCATTTCGTGATGCTGGGCACGATCGAGCCGCGCAAGAACCACGCCCTCATGGTCGATGTCTGGGAACGGCTGGCGACCCAGCTTTCGCCCGACCAGATGCCCGATCTGCACATCATTGGTCCCACGGGTTGGAAGGTCGAGGCGCTGATGGACAGGCTGGCACGCCACCCCCTGCTTGGCCGGTCGATCCACCTGCACGGACCTTTGCCCGAGGCCGAGGTTCAGGCGCATCTGTCGCGGGCTGTCGCGCTGCTGTTTCCGTCGCTGGCCGAGGGTTATGGCTATCCCCCGCTTGAGGCGGCGCTGATGGGCGCGTTGCCGATCTGCAGCGATTTGCGGGTGTTGCGTAACAGTTTGGGAAACAGTGCCGTTTACCTTAACGTCACAGACGCGTATTCATGGTCGGAAACGATAAAGAAACACGTCTTGGGTATGAGTGCATTGCCAGACTTGCCGCCACCGGAGGTGACGCGTTGGCCGGCGCATTTTGAAGCAGTGACCCGTGCCTTGGCCGGGGACGTGGGGAAGGGTCGTTCATGAAGGCGATGAAGCGGTATGCATTGCGTCTTGAGCGCAAGAAATACCTCGTTCGCGCCTGGCGAAAGAGCAGGTCGTTGTGTGTCGTTGCTGACCGCACCGCCGCGATTGGCGCGCAGGATGTCCTTTGTTTTTGCACTCTGCGCAACGAAAAGGTCAGGCTGAAATACTTCTTGTCCTATTACCGCGACCGGGGCATTTCGCATTTCCTGTTCGTCGATAACGACAGCACGGATGGCACGCGCGAATATCTCGCCGAGCAGCCGGATTGTTCCGTCTGGACCACGCCCGACAGCTACAAACGGTCCCGCTTTGGCATGGACTGGATCAATCGCCTGCTCAGGCTTTACGGTCACAAGCATTGGTGCCTTGTCGTCGATCCCGATGAATTCCTGGTCTACCCGTTCAGCGACACACGACCCATCCCGGCACTGACCGATTGGCTGGATGCATCCTCGATCAAAAGCTTCGGCGCAATGATCCTCGACATGTATCCCAAGGGTCCGATCACCGCGCAGCCCTATGGCGACGGGCAGGACCCGTTTGAGATCGCGTGCTGGTTCGATCCGGGCAACTACGTGATCGAGCGGAACTGGGAATACGGAAACCTTTGGATTCAAGGCGGTCCGCGCGCCCGTGCCTTCTTTCAGGATCAGCCCGCCAAGGCGCCTGCGCTGAACAAGGTGCCGCTGGTCAGATGGCATCGCAGCTATGCCTTCGCCAGCTCGACGCACATGTTGCTGCCGCGCGGCCTGAACCTCGTCTATGACGAATGGGGGGGCGAAAAGACCTCGGGCGTCTTGTTGCACGCCAAATTCCTCGACACCTTCACCGTCAAGGCCGCAGAAGAGCTTGAGCGCAATCAGCATTATGCCGCTTCGGCGGAATACAAGGCGTATCACGCCGGGCTGAACGCCAACCCCGATTTCTGGACCAAGTGGTCCGAGCGTTACATCAATTGGCGGCAGCTTGAGATCCTCGGCCTCATGTCCAAGGGGAACTGGGCATGAGCACGCTGGGCTTCGTCATGCTGTGCCACACCGCGCTGCACCGGGCGGCGCAGGTTGCGCGCCATTGGGCGGAACGCGATTGCCCCGTGGTCATCCACGTCGACAAGCAGGTCAAGCGGGACCGTTTCGACGAGTTTCGCAAGGAATTGTCCGATCTGCCAAACGTCCGCTTTTCCCCGCGTGTGCGTTGCGAATGGGGGACTTGGTCGCTGGTCGGTGCATCGCAGGGCGCGGCCGAGATGTTGCTGCGCGAATTTCCCGGTGTGCGGCATGTCTACCTTGCGTCGGGGTCATGCCTGCCGCTCAGGCCGGTCGATGAATTGCAGGCCTATCTTGCGGCCCGCCCCATGACCGATTTCATCGAAAGCGTCACGATCCGCGATGTGGACTGGACCGTGGGCGGGCTCAACGATGAACGGTTCAACCTGCGCTTTCCGTTTTCGTGGAAGCGGCAACGCTTCTTGTTCGACAAATACGTCGAACTTCAGCGCAAACTGGGGCTCAAGCGTCGCACCCCCGAGGGTGTCGTGCCCCATCTTGGCAGCCAGTGGTGGTGTCTGACGCGCCAGACTCTGACGGCGATCTTGCAAGACCCGCGTCGGGCCGAGATCGAAAGCTATTTCAAGCTGGTCTGGATTCCCGACGAAAGCTACTATCAGACCCTTGTGCGCAACTATTCGCGGTCGATCGAAAGCCGGTCCCTGACCCTGTCCAAGTTCGATTTTCAAGGCAAGCCGCACGTGTTCTACGACGATCACTTGCACCTGTTGCGCCGGTCCGATTGCTTTGTCGCGCGCAAGATCTGGCCAAAGGCCAACCGGCTCTACAAGACCTTCCTGACCGATGACGGGGCCGCGACCCGCATGGCCGAGCCCGCGCCGGGCAAGATCGACCGGGTTTTTTCAAAAGCGTTGGAACGTCGGACGCGCGGACGGCCGGGCCTGTTCATGCATAGCCGCTTTCCCAACGTCGACTGGGAGAACGGCAAGACGGCTGCCCCCTATTCCCTGTTCCACGGGTTCAACGACCTGTTCGACGATTTCGAGACCTGGTTGTCGCGGCGGTTGGGGTCTCCGGTGCACGGCAATATATTCGATCCTTCCATGGTCCGGTTCTCGGGCGATGCTGCGGTCTACGCCGGCTGTCTGTCGGCCTCTGCCAAATTGCGCGATTACAACCCCGAACGCTTCTTGACCAACCTGATCTGGAACACCCGCGGCGAGCGGCAGGTGTTCATGTTCGGCCCGCGCGACAACCAGCGGCCGGGTTCCTTCATGGCGTCGGACAGCAATGCGCAGATCTCGGTCATCTCGGGGGCCTGGGCCGTGCGATTGTTCCAGTCGAACCGCAACTTCGCCGACATCCGCGAGGAAGCCGCCCTGATGCAGCGCCGAGAGATCGATTTCATCAACACCCTGCGCCATGTCAAAAGCCGTGCCGACATCCGCATCTGGACCTTGGCGGAATTCATCGAGGAACCGATGGAGAACCTGCAGGGCATTCTTGACGCCATGGAAGGGGCAAATGTCTTGCGCCTGACCGAGGCGCCGCGCATGGTCGATCTGACGGGTTTTGCCGCCTTCTTGCAGTCGCTCAAGAACCAGGGTCTGAACCCGATGACAGTTGGCGATTTCCCGCAAGAAGGGCTGACGCACCGCCCGCCGTCGGACAGAAACAGACCCTATCTGGTGACCTGACACATGGCTGACCGCCGCTTCGACGCCTTTGTCCTGTTCGCCGAGATGCGGACAGGATCGAACTATCTCGAGGACAGCCTGAACGCCCTGCCCGACATCACCTGCCATGGCGAGGTCTATAACCCCACCTTCCTCGGCCATCACAACCAGTTCGAGCTCTTCGGCTATGACATGGACCGGCGCGAGGCTGATCCGCTGGGCCTGCTGCGCGCGATGATCGACCAGACCGAGGGGCTGCCGGGTTTTCGCCTGTTCCACGATCATGATGACCGGGTGGTCGACGGCATCTTGCCCGATCCGCGCATCGCCAAGGTGATCCTGACGCGCAATCCGCTCGACAGCTATGTCAGCCGCAAGATCGCCACTGCCACCGGCCAATGGCGCCTGACCGACGCCAAGAACCGGAAATCGGCCAAGGTGGTGTTTGACGCCGCTGAATTCTCCGAGCTGATGGACAGGCTCGCCGCGTTCCAGGACCGGTTGCGGCGCGGGCTGCAGGTGACCGGGCAGACCGCCTTTCATGTCCGCTACGAAGATATCAACGACCCAGAGGTGCTGAACGGGCTGGCGATGTTCCTCGGCTCCGTCGGGCGGGTCGAAGGGGCGTCGAAAAAGCTCAAGCGCCAGAACCCGGGCGATCTGGCCGACAAGGTCGAGAATTTCGACGAGATGATCGCCGCGCTGCGCGATGTCGACCGGTTCGGGCTGACGGCCAGCACGGATGCCGAAGTTCCGCGTGGGGCCTCGGTGCAGGGGTTTGTCGCGCATCCAACGGCGGGTCTGTTGTTCGTGCCGCTCAAGGGGTCGCCGGAACAGGCGGTGCTGGACTGGATGGGGGATATCGGCGGTGTCGGGCGCGACGGGTTGCTCAGGCGCATGTCGCAAAAGGACCTGCGGCAGTGGATGAAGGACCATCCCGGCTACCGCAGCTTCACGGTGCTGCGCCATCCGGTGAAACGGGCCTACAACAGCTTTTGCCGCTTCATCCTGCCCGACGATCGCCCCGCCTATGAGGACCCGCGCAAGGTCATGCGGCAACGCTACAAGCTTCCGATCCCCGGCAAGACCCCTGGCCCGGACTGGACCGAGGCCGAGCAAAAGGCCGCGTTTCTCGCATTTCTGGAATTCCTCAAGCCCAATCTCGACGGGCAGACCAGCGTGCGGGTCGATACGGCATGGGCAACGCAATCGGCGATCTTGCAAGGCGTGGCGCAAGTGCTGACACCCCATGCCCTGATCGACGAGGACGAGATGGCGACAGCCCTGCCCGATCTTGCACGCGCTGTGGGCGTGACCGATATTCCCACACTGCGCGACGAGATGATTCCAACGCCCGTGCCGCTGGACCGTGTCTACGACGGCAAGATCGAGAAGGCCGCCATCGACGCCTATCGACGGGATTACCTGACGCTGGGCTTCCCGCGCTGGAACAAGCGGTAGTTCCTCAGGCGGCCTGGCTTGCGTGGTGATCGGTCAGCAGCGTGTGCAGCGTAGCGGGGTCGTTATTGGCCCGTAGCTTGGCGCAAAGCGCGGCATCGCGTAGGGTACGCGACACCAGCGCCAGCGCCTTGAGATGATCGACCCCGCTGTCAGCAGGCGCGAACAGTGCAAATACCAGATCGACCGGCTGCCGGTCTGCCGCATCGAATTCGATCGGGCGTTCTAGCCGCAGAAAGGCGCCGTGCACCTCGGTCAGGTCCGACAACCGGGCATGCGGCAGCGCAACACCATGCCCCACACCTGTCGGCCCAAGGCTTTCGCGTTCCTGCAAAGCGTCAAAGATCATCCCCTCGGGCAGACCGATGAGGGAATGTGCCTGATCGGCGATGGCTTGCATCAGGCGTTTCTTGCTCGTCACATCGCTCAGCACCTTCACGGCGCGCGGCTTCAGCAGCGAAGACAGGTTCATCCCATCCCTTTCGTGACCCTGATGTCGGATCGGTTGAGCGCGGCGGGCCAACCAGTGGCCCGCATCGCGCGTTATGCTATGTGCGGGGATCGACCCAACCGACATTCCCGTCGTCGCGCCGGTAGACGATATTGACCCCGCTGTGTTTCTCGTTTCGGAACATCAGGAAGGGTGAGCCTGCCAGTTCCATCTGCATCACCGCCTCACCCACGCTGAGAGAGGGGATCTTGGTCTCCATCTCGGCTACGATGATTGGTTGCAGGTCGGTGGGCTCGTGTTCCTCTTCCTCGTGCCCGGATGCGGCGAGGACATACATCGGCGCGCCAAGGGTTTCAACAGGCTGCGGGCGGTCGCGGTGATGGTCCTTGAGCCGGCGCTTGTAGCGGCGCAGCTGTTTT
>JAGYLB010000042.1 GCA_018401055.1 Roseicyclus sp. | reverse complement strand
CGTCTTGGCCGTGGATGTGGGTGTCCAGGCCAAGATGGTGGCGCAGCACATGGCCGGTGACCCATTCGACCATGCCTTCTGTCAGCCCGTCATCAACCATGCGCGCCAGCGGTACTTTGAGGGTGGGGTTGCCTACAACATCCTCCACCCCGGCCCAGAGGTTCAGTACCGCCCTGAGGCGCGTATAGGGGGTGAAATCGCTCAAGGTGCTGTTGGGGGCGTAGACGATATAGTCGACCTCGGCTGGATCGGCCTCGATCGTCAGGCGCGCATGGCCAAGGCCCGCGTCCGCGAGTGCCGCGCGCAGAGGGCCTTCATAGGCGGTCCAGCGCTCGGATTTCGCGGCAAAAAGGATCGTGGTCATGGCAAGTGTCCTGTCGGGTCTGGTGCGGGACCGCCCGTCAGCGCGGGCGGTGGATATGGGCTGATTGCACCAGACCGAAGGCCACCATCAAGACCAGCATTGCCGATCCGCCATAGCTGACCAGCGGCAGCGGCACGCCGACCACCGGGGCAAGACCCATGACCATGGCCATGTTGATGGCGAAATACAGGAAGAAGGCGACCGCGATCCCCATGACCAGCAGCGAGGCGTAGCGGTCGCGGTGTTGCAACGCGGTCACGATGCAGAACACAAGGATCAGCACGTAAAGCGCCAGCAGCGAGGCCGCGCCGACAAAGCCGAATTCCTCGGCCAGCGTCGTGAAGATGAAATCGGTGTGTTTCTCGGGCAGGAAGTTCAGTCGCGATTGCGTGCCTTCCATGAAGCCGCGGCCGGTCCAGCCGCCCGATCCCAGCGCGATCTGGCTTTGGGTGATGTGATAGCCCGCGCCCAGCGGGTCGGTGGTGGGGTCGAGGAAGGTGTCGATGCGGCGATACTGGTAATCTTGCAGCAATTGCCACTCTGTCCCGCGTGAGGCGAACACCGCGCTGACGGTGCCCGCGCCTGCGGCGATCACGGCCACGAAATAGGCCCAGTGCACGCCCGCCAGGAACATCACCGCGCCGCCGCCCATCAACAGCAGAAGCGCCGTGCCGAGGTCGGGCTGGCCCAGCGTCAGGAAGGTGGGCACGCCGATGATCACGAGCGGGATCAGCACATAGAGAGGGCGCGACTTTTTGGCGAGGTCGAGCCAGTCGTAATAGGCGGCGAGGATCATCACGAGTGTGATCTTGGTCAGCTCCGAGGGCTGCAGGCGCATGAAGCCAAGATCTATCCAGCGCTGTGCCCCCATGCCGACCGATCCGAAAAATTCCACATAGAGCAGCAGCAAGACGGAGATCCCGTAGGCCACGCCCGACATGTTGCGCCAGAACCAGATCGGCACCATCGCCACAACCAGCATGCCGACAAAGCCGAGCGCGAACCGCTTCATCTGCGGTTCGGCCCAGCGCGACAGCTCGCCGCCCGCGACGGAATAGAGCATCAGGAAACCGACGCTTGCCACCGCAACAATAAGCAAGATCAGCGCCCAGTTGAGATAGAGCACCTTGCGCCAGCCCGACGGCGTGGTTTTGACGTTGTATTCGAGAAAACTCATGCCTGGCTCCGGACCGTGCGACCGGAGGGAACCGGGGGCGAGGGCAGGATCGGCAGCTCGCGGTGCATGCGTTCGATGTCGCGGCGCTGATTGGACGGGTAAAGCTCGGGCGGGGGGATGTCGCCCACCTGCGCGCGCAGCAAGATGTCGCGCGCGATGGGGGCCGCGACGGCGGAGCCACCCCCGCCATGTTCCACGATCACGGCGCAGGCATAACGCGGATCGTTGTAGGGCGCGTAGCCGACGTAAAGGGCGTGGTCACGCCGGTCCCACGGCAGGTCGGCGTTGGAAATGACGCCCGAGGCCCGTTCGGCCGCCGAGATGTTGCGCACCTGGCTTGTGCCGGTCTTGCCCGCGACGCCGTAAGCCGAGACGTCCACCCGGCTGGCGTAGGCCGTGCCGCGCCGGTCATTGTTCACCTGCCACATCCCGCGATGGATGTAGTCGAGGTGGGCCGGGTCGAACCCCATGTCGGGCGCGGGGCCGGGCAATTGGCTGATGCCGTCGATGGACCGGATGATCGAGGGCTGAATCGCGCGGCCCGTTGCCAGTCGCGCGGTCATCACCGCCAGATGCAGCGGCGAGGACAGCACGAAGCCCTGCCCGATCGAGGCGTTGAGCGTATCGCCGACCACCCAGGATGCGCCGCGGTTCTGTGCCTTCCATTCCATCGTGGGGGCCAGCCCCTCGGCGATGCCGGACAGCGGCAGATCGTGACGCACGCCGCAGCCGCAACGCCGCGCCATGGCCGAGATCGCCTCGATGCCGACGCGCTGGGCGATGTCGTAGAAATAGACGTCGCAGCTTTGCGAGATGGCCTGGATCAGATCCATGCGCCCATGCCCGCCGCGCCGCCAGCAATGGAACCTGCGGTCGCCCAGATCCATGTGGCCGGGGCAGCTGACGGTGTCTTCGGGGGTGAGGACGCCCGCCTCCAGCGCGGCGAGCGCGACGACCATCTTGTAGGTCGATCCCGGCGGATAGAGGCCTTGCGTGGCCTTGTTGGCGAGCGGCCGGTAGGGGTCGGCGTTCAGCCCGTTCCACGCTGAGGTCGAGATGCCGCGCACGAAAAGGTTGGGATCGAATGTGGGGGCCGAGGCCAGCGCGAGGATCTCGCCGGTCTGGCAATCCATCACGACCGATCCTGCGCTTTCCCCCGAAAGCCGCGCCTCGACGTAGTTCTGCAGGCCCGCGTCCACGGTCAGCTGCACATCCGATCCGGGGTCGGGGGCGTCGACGTCAAGCTCGCGCATGACACGGCCACCGGCATTCACCTCGACCCGCTTTGTGCCGGCACTGCCGCGCAACGTGTGTTCCATCCGCGCTTCGATATTGTTGCGCCCGACCTGGAAATCGGGGATCTGCAGCACGGGATCGGTGTCGCCGGTCTGTTCGAGATAGTAGTCCGACACCGGGCCGACGTAGCCCACCACATGAGAGAAATCGCCAGCCATCGGATAGATGCGGCTCAGGCCCACCTCGGGGGTGATGCCGGGCAGGGCAGGGGCATTGACAGCCACCGCGCTCAGTTCCGCCCAGCTGAGCCGGTCGGCGATGGTGACGGGCACAAAGGGAGGGCGGCGCGCGATCTCGGCCCGCGCGCGGTCCAGCGTCACCATGTCCAGGTTCACGATACGCGCCAGTTCGGCCAGCACCGCATCGACATCGCCTGCATCCTCGCGCACCAGCGTGATGCGGTAATTCTGCTCATTGCCCGCCACAAGCACGCCGCCGCGGTCAAAGATCAACCCTCGGGCGGGCGGCAGCAGGCGGATGTTGATCCGGTTCTCTTCTGCAAGCAGGCGGAAATCATCTGCCCGCTCGACCTGAAGGTAGCGCATCCGCGCGGCCAGCACGGCGATGGTGGCGACGAAAAGGCCGCCCACGAACAGGCTGCGGCGGCCGATCTGGCGGGCGCTGTCCTCGGTCTCTCGCTGCGTGCGTTTCATGGGTTTACAGCGCCTCGGCTTCGGCTGGGCCGATCTTACGCAGACCGAACAGGAATTTCGAGATCCCCACCACCAAAGGGTAAATCGCCGCGGTGACAATCCCGTGAGCCAGCGACAGGCCTAGCGGCGCCAGATCGACCATCAAGACCCACATCACCACGCGTTCCAGCACGATCATGGTCAAGATTGCCCCGGCAAAGGCCGACCATTCCACCAGAAAGGGAAATTCGGTCATGGTCAGACGGCGGTGCCTCAGGCTTTCCGACACCAGCAGCACCAGCAGCGTCCAAAGGCCGGGGGGGCGCTGGAACAGGAAATCGGCCAGCAAGAAGACCACGATGATGGCCCCGACCGGCACCACCGCAGGCTGCCGCAGGAGCCACGCCAGCGTCAGCGCAAGCAACAGGTCGGGCCCCGGGATGTCCTGATCGTTCAGGCCCAGAGGCAGCAGCTTGTAGCCGATGATGAGTGCGCAGAGCGCAAGGAACAGCGCCCTGTAGCCCCAGACATGGCGGGTGGAGGTCAGCGCGGTCACTCCAGCGCTCCTTCGGCCTCGAGGCGTGCGGCCTGATCGGGGCGTTGCTGTGGCTGCACGCCGGGGGGCAGCACGAAGCCCTCGGGC
>JAGYLB010000041.1 GCA_018401055.1 Roseicyclus sp. | reverse complement strand
CCGCAGCCGAGGATGGCGACACCGGGCGCGACGGCCTTGGGCATGGATTGCCAGCCGCCTTCACTGATGGCGCGCGCGCCATAAGCGATGCGTTTGCCGCCCTTCAGCAACTCGGCCACCATCGGGTGATGCTTGAAGCGCTGGAATTCCATGTAGGGGTAGAGATGCGGATTCTCGTAGTTCAGATGGACCACGAAACCGACATAGACCTGATTGTTCTCAAGGTGATAGATGAAGGACCCGCCGCCGGCATTCTTGCCCAGCGGCCAGCCCATCGTGTGCATCACGCGACCCTCGACATGCTTTTCGGGGTCGATTTCCCAGATTTCCTTCATACCGAGGCCGAATTTCTGCGGGCAGCTCTCTTTTTGAAGGTCGTATTTCGCCAACACTTCTTTGGTCAGAGATCCGCGCACGCCTTCGGCGAGAAAGACGTACTTGCCGCGCAGTTCCATCCCCGGCTCGTAGGCATCGCCTTGCGTGCCGTCGGGGTTCTTGCCGAATTCGCCCGCGACCACTCCCGCGACCGCACCATCGTCGCCGTAGACCAGCGCGGAGCAAGACATGCCCGGGAAGATCTCGACCCCCAGATCTTCGGCCTGCTGCGCCATCCAGCGGCAGACATTGCCCATGGAAACGATGTAGTTGCCGTGGTTGTTCATCAGCCGCGGCATCAGGCTGTTGGGCAGGCGGATGCCGCCCCCCTCGCCCAGAACATAGAACTTGTCTTCGCGCACGGGCACGTTGAGGGGGGCGCCCTTGGCCTTCCAATCGGGGATGAGCTTGTTCAGGCCCACGGGGTCCAGAACCGCGCCCGACAGGATATGCGCGCCGACCTCGGACCCTTTTTCGAGGACGACCACCGACAAATCGGGGTCGATCTGTTTCAGCCGGATCGCGGCGGACAGGCCAGAGGGGCCGGCGCCCACGATGACGACATCATAGTCCATGCTTTCGCGGATCGGTTCGGACATCTTGGGCTCCCCTGGCTTTCCGGCGGACCGCTTGGGCGGCAATGCGCGCAACATTATTTCGTGACTGCCTAGGCAAGTGTAGGGCGCGGGTCAATCGTGACGCGGCATCACGGTGTCGCAGGGCGGTGGTGGCCCGCGGCGCGCGAGCGCGCTAGCTATGGTCGAGCCGCAAAAGGATCGAAGCCATGACCCCCATTCGCCTTGTCTACCTTGTGCTTGTCGTTGTCGGTGCAATCGTGCCCTGGATCTATTTCTATGCGTGGTTTGCGGAGCATGGCTGGGCGCTCGGGCCGATGATCGACGCGTGGTGGGTGAACGACGCCACCAGCGCGCTGGTCTATGATCTGACAATAGCGGCCATTGCGCTGACGGTCTGGGCCGTGGTGGAGGTCTTCAGGGGGGATCGGTGGTTCTTGCTGGTGATCCCCGCGACGTTCGGGATCGGGATGAGTTGCGGTTTGCCGCTCGCGTTGTTTTTGAAGGCCCGGCGCGGGGGGTGAATGTGCGCCTGTCACGGCGCACCCCAGACATCACGGAATCAACACCGTCTGCCCCGTGGTCTTGCGCCCCTCGAGCGCGCGATGCGCCTCGGCCACGTCCTCCAGCGGGAAACGCTGGTCGATGGTGATCTTGACCGCGCCCGATACCACCTTCTCGAAGAGCTGCTTGGCCATCGCCTGACAGGCATCCGGGTCAGAGATATGGGTAAAGAGCGTCGGCCGCGTGATCTTGAGCGAGCCCTTGGCCCCCAGCGTGGCCAAGTTGAAGGGCGGCACGGGACCGGACGCGTTCCCGAAGGAAATCATCATGCCCAAGGGCCGCAGGCAATCGAGCGAACCGTCGAACGTATCCTTTCCCACGGCGTCCATCACCACATCGACACCCTTGCCGCCGGTCAGCGCGCGCACCTGCGCCACCCAGTCGGGATCGCGGTAGTTGATGCAGGCCTCCGCCCCGTGATCGAGGGCAAGCTGGCATTTTTCGGGCGAGCCTGCCGTGCCGATCAGGCGGATGCCCATGGATTTCGCCCATTGGCAGGCGATCAGGCCCACGCCACCGGCCGCCGCGTGAAACAGCACCGTGTCGCCTGCAGAAAGCGGCGTCGTGCGGTGGAACAGATAGACCACCGTCATACCCTTGAGCATCATGGCCGCCCCTTCCTCGAAGGAGATGCCATCTGGCAGCGGGCAGACTTGAGCGGCCTTCATCACGCGCGCCTCGCAATAGGCGCCGGGGGGCATTGCGGCATAAGCCGCGCGGTCGCCGGGCTTGAGATGCGTGACACCTTCGCCCACGGCTTCCACAACGCCCGCGCCTTCCATGCCCATCGCATGCGGCATGGTCAGCGGGTAGAGCCCTGCGCGCTGGTAGACGTCGATGAAGTTCAGCCCGCAGGCATGGTGGCGGATGCGGATCTCGCCCGCGCCCGGCTCGCCCACGGGGCGGTCGACGAGTCTGTAGGCCTCCGGCCCGCCCGGGGCCTCGATGATGACGGTCTTGGCCATGCGGCATCTCCCTGTTTGTCCCGACGCAGAGCCTAGCGGGCGGGCGGGTCGTGCGCCACGCCTCTTTGATCGCGCTGCGGCCCGTGCTACCTGCCGCGCGGAACGGGCCGAGGGACGCGCGCGATGGATCATTTTCTCTACCGGGACGGCATCCTGCATGCCGAGGACGTGCCCCTGCCGCAGATCGCGGCCGAGGTCGGCACGCCCTTCTACGTCTATTCCTGCGCCACGCTGACCCGCCACTACCGTCTGTTCGAAGAGGCGCTGGTGGGGATGGATCACCTTGTCTGCTTCGCCATGAAGTCGAATTCCAATCAGGCGGTGATCGCCCATCTGGCGGGCTTGGGCGCGGGGATGGATGTCGTTTCGGGCGGCGAATACCTGCGCGCCAAGGCCGCCGGCGTGCCGGGCGAGCGGATCGTGTTTTCGGGCGTGGGCAAGACCAAGGACGAAATGCGGATGGCGCTGACCGGCGGCATCAGGCAGTTCAACGTCGAAAGCGAACCGGAAATGCTGGCGCTGTCCGAGGTGGCGACATCGCTGGGTGTGACTGCCCCCATCACCGTGCGCGTGAACCCCGATGTCGATGCCAAGACCCATGAGAAAATCGCCACCGGCAAATCGGAAAACAAGTTCGGCATCCCCATCGCCAAGGCATCCAGCGTCTATGCGCTGGCCGCCACCCTGCCCGGCATCGAGGTGGTTGGCATCGACGTGCATATCGGCAGCCAGTTGACGGAACTGGAGCCGTTTCGGCTGGCCTACGAAAAGGTACGCGATCTGACCCTGCAGCTCAGGGCCGACGGCCACACCATCCGCCGCCTCGATCTGGGCGGCGGCCTTGGCATTCCCTACGAGCGGTCCAACACCGCGCCGCCCCTGCCCACGGAATACGGCGCGCTGATCCGCGAGGTGTTCCACGATCTGGATGTGGAGGTCGAGATCGAGCCGGGGCGGCTGATCTCGGGCAATGCGGGGCTGCTCGTCGCCTCGGTCATCTATGTGAAAGAGGGCGAGGGGCGCGATTTTCTGATCCTTGATGCCGCGATGAACGATCTGATCCGGCCTGCCATGTATGGCGCGTGGCACGATATCATCCCGGTCGTGGAACCCGCGCCGGGGCTGGAGCAGCGGCCCTATGACATCGTCGGGCCGGTCTGCGAATC
>JAGYLB010000040.1 GCA_018401055.1 Roseicyclus sp. | reverse complement strand
CTGCTGGCCAACCAGCCGCTGATCGTGCCGACCGAAAGCTCGATCCGCACCGGGTTCGACGCGCTGTGTGCCCGCAAGGGGATCGTGCCCCATATCGCGGCCGAGGTCGACGACATGGCGATGGTGCGCCTGCTGACGCGGCAGGGCGTGGGCATAGCGCTTGCGCCCCCCGTGGTCATGGCCGACGAGATCGGGGCGGGCGTCTTGATCAAGCATCCGACCGAGTTGGGGATCGTGGAAACCTTTTACGCAATCACCGCGAAACGGAATTTTCCGCATCCCGCCTTGCGGCGATTGCCGCCGGTGACGCGGTTCAATCCCTGACGGATGCCGCCGGATAGGTGCCCAATATCTTGAGGAAGCTGGTGAAATACCTCAGTTCCTCGAGCGCGAGCTTGACGTTGTCGTCTTCGGGGTGGCCTTCGATGTCGGCGTAGAACTGCGTCGCGGTGAAGGAGCCGTCGACCATGTAGCTTTCCAGCTTGGTCATGTTCACGCCATTGGTCGCAAAGCCGCCCATCGCCTTGTAAAGTGCTGCCGGGATGTTGCGGACACGGAAGACGAAGGTGGTCATCATGTGACCCGCGCGACGCGTCAGGTCGGGGGTGCGGTCCATGATGAGAAAGCGGGTGGTGTTGGTGTCATTGTCCTCGATATGGCGGGCGAGCACGTTCAGGCCGTAGATCTCGGCCGCCAGCTCCGAGGCAAGTGCCGCCTTTGTGCGGTCGCCCCATGCGGCGACGTCACGGGCAGCGCGGGCATTGTCGGGGCTGACCTGACCCTTGATGTCATGCTCACGCAGGAAACGGGCGCATTGCGGCAGCAAAACCAGATGGCTGTGCGCCTCGCGGATGTCGGAAATCTGCGCGCCGGGCACGGCCAGCAGGTTGATGTGCACGCGGACAAAGACCTCGTCCACGATATGCAGGTCAGACGCGGGCAGCAGGCGGTGGATGTCGGCGACGCGGCCATAGGTGGTGTTTTCCACCGGCAGCATCGCCTGATCGGCGCGGCCTGTCTGGACGGCCGCGATGGCATCTTCGAAACTGGCGCAGGGCAGGGCCTCCATCCCCGGACGGGCGTCGTGGATGGCCTGATGGGAATAGGCGCCGGGTTCCCCCTGAAAGGCGATGCGTCCGGTCATGGGTCTACCTGTAGATGTGGGCGTTTCGTCGCGCTCTCTATACCTTGCCATGCAGGGGCGAAACCCCATACATACCCCCGAAACGGCGATACCGAATGGGAAGATCATGTTCGACACGATGACCATCACCAAGGCATTCGCATCCGTCTGCGGCGGCATGCTGGTGCTTTTGCTGGGCGGATGGGCCGCCGAGGGCCTGTACAACATCGAAAGCCACGATGACGTGCGCGGTTTCGCGATCGTCATGGAAGAAGAAGAGGCCGCGCCCGAGGTTGCGGAAGAGGTGATCGAGGTTGCCTTTGCCGACGTCTATGCAGCCGCTGATGCGGCGGCTGGTGAGCGGCTTTGGCGGCAGTGTTCGGCCTGCCATGTGCTGGAAGCCGGCCAGAATCGCGTTGGGCCCTACCTGCACGGAGTTGTCGACCGTCCCAAGCATTCCGCCGAAGGGTTCAACTATTCCGACGCGCTGATGTCGCAAGACGGGGCGTGGACGCCCGAGAACCTGTCGGCCTTCCTCGAAAACCCGCGCGCATATGCGCCCGGCACCGCGATGGCCTACAACGGCATGCGCGAGGTCGAGGATCGGGCGAACCTGATCGCCTATATGGCGACCTTCCAGTAAAGTTGCGCCTCTGCGCTGGACCAAGGGGTCGCCCGCGCGGGCGGCCTTTTTCTTTTCCGGCGGGCGTGAGGGACACGGCCCGATCACGCAATCTCAACTTGAACCCGGGTAGGGGTGGTCTCTAACGTTATGCGACCCAGATACTGGGAATGTTGCCCCACAGTGGACGAGCCCGGAGACCGTGATGTCTGAACGCCCTGCCGCAGCCCTTGCACTTGCTTACTTGCCCCGCAGCCTGCACGCCACCCTGCCGATGGCCGCCGCCGTGGTGATGGCGGCGCTGGTCGCCTTACCCGCGAGGGCGCAGGACCAGTTGATCGTGACCCATGCGGTCGGGACCTTCGGGCTGGAGGATCTGACCTATCCGGCGGATTTCACGCATCTCTCCTATGTGAACCCGGACGCCCCGCAGGGCGGCGAGATGTCGATGAGTTGGTCGAGCGCGGGCGGATCGTTCGATTCGCTGCATCCCTATACCAATCAGGGCAATCCGGCGGTTCTGGCCAATATCTTCTTTGAATCGATGCTGGAGGGAACGCTTGACACCATCGGGGAAAGCTATTGCCTGCTGTGCGAGACCATCGCCTTTCCCGAGGACCGGTCCTACGTCATCTTCACCATCCGGGAGGAAGCACGGTTTTCCGACGGCGCGCCGGTTACAGCGCAGGACGTGTTGTTTTCCTATGAGATCTTGCGCGACGAAGGCCTGCCGAGTTTCCGTGCGAATATCCCGCTGACCCTCGACAGCGCCGAGGTGATCGACGCGCGCACGATCCGGTTCAACTTCAACCCCGAAAGTCAGTTGCGTGGCCGGATCGAGGCGGCGGGTGGGTTGCCGGTGTTTTCGCAAGCCAGCCATGTCGCCAGCGGGCGGGCCTTCAACGAAAGCCGTCTGACGCCTTTGGTGGGATCGGGCCCCTATGTGGTGGGCGAGATCGATCCGGGCCGGTCCACGATCTTTGTGCGCAACCGCGATTATTGGGGCAATGACCTGCCCATCAACCGGGGACGGCACAATTTCGACAGCATCCGGGTCGAATACTATGCAGACGCGATTGCGGCATTCGAGGGGTTCACGGCCGGGAATTATCTGTTCCGGCAAGAGAATTCGTCGCAGAACTGGGCCAACAGCTACAATTTCCCGCGGCTTTCCGATGGCACGGTGATCCGCGAGGAAATCCGTCAGGGGCTGATCGCGCCGGGGCAGAGTTTCGTCTTCAACCTTCGGCGCGAGAAATTCCAAGACCCGCGCGTGCGCGAAGCCATCGCGCTGATGTTCAACTTCGAATGGACGAACCAGACGCTATTCTTCGGCCTTTATGCGCCCATCGACAGTTTCTGGGAAAACACCCATCTGGAGGCCGACGGGCTGCCCACACCAGAGGAACTGGCAATTCTGGAGCCCTTGCGCGGGCAGATCCCTGACGAGGTGTTCACCGACGCGCCCTTTGCCACGCCACCCTCGAACCCCGACCGGACGCTGGACCGCGCGCAGGTGCGCCGCGCCACGGCGTTGCTGGAGGCGGCGGGATGGACGCCGGGCACGGACGGGATGCTGCGCAATGCGGCGGGGCAGACGCTGGACGTCGAATTCCTGAACGCCGGGCCGCTGTTTGACCGGATCATCAACCCCTTTGTCGAGAACCTGCGCGCCATCGGGGTGAACGCGCGGCTAAACCGGGTTGACGGGGCGCAGGCCAGCCAGCGGCAGCGCGACGCGGATTTCGACATCGTCACCGATTTCTTCCAGACGGGCTATGAGCCGGGCACCAGCCTGCGGCAGCTTTTCGGCAGCATCGGCGCGGACGAGTCGCTGTTCAACGTGGCGGGTCTGGCCGATCCTGCCATCGACCGGCTGGTCGAGGTGGTGGTGCGCGCCGAAACGCGCGAGGAGATGGAGGTGGCGGTGCGCGCGCTGGACCGTGTGTTGCGCGCCTACCGTGTCCGGGTGCCGCAATGGCACAACGACAGCGCGTGGGTCGCCTATTACAACCACTACCGCTACCCCGAGACGCTGCCACCCTATGGCATCGGCTTCCTTGATTTCTGGTGGGTCGATCCTGATGCGGAGCAGGCGCTGCGTGATCAGGGCGTGTTGTAACGGCACATGGGCGCCTATATCCTCAGACGCGTTTTGCTGATGATCCCCACGCTCTTGGGGATCATGGTGATCAACTTTGCGCTGACGCAATTCGTGCCCGGCGGCCCGGTCGAGCAGGTGATCGCACAGCTGGAAGGGGATGGTGACGTCTTTGCCGGGATTTCCGGGGGCGGCGGCGATGCGGGCGGGCAGGCTCAGATCGAGGGCAGCGATTATCAGGGCGCGCGGGGCCTGCCGCCGCAATTCCTTGACGAATTGCGCATCCAGTTCAATTTCGCCCGTATCGTCTGCGAGGACGGCTTTGCGGGTGTGCCGGATCTGGATGCGCCCGAATGCGTGGCCGAGGATATTCCGGGCATCGAACGCTTCGGCCTGATGATGTGGGATTATGCGCGGTTCGATTTCGGGCAGAGCTATTTCCGCTCGATCTCGGTCATCGATCTGGTGATCGAGAAATTGCCGGTGTCGATCTCGCTGGGGCTGTGGTCGACGCTGATCGCCTATCTGGTGTCGATCCCGCTGGGCATCGCGAAGGCCACGCGCGACGGGTCCAAGTTCGACACCTGGACCAGCGGTGTCATCATCGTGGCCTATGCGATCCCCGGGTTTCTGTTCGCCATCTTGCTGCTGGTGGTCTTTGCGGGGGGCAGGTATTTCCAGATCTTCCCGCTGCGCGGCCTGACGTCCGACGGGTTCGACGACATGACGCTGATCCAGCAGATCGGGGATTATTTCTGGCACATCACGCTGCCGGTGCTGGCCTCGACCATCTCGGCCTTTGCTACGCTGACGCTGTTGACCAAGAATTCCTTTCTCGACGAGATCAAGAAGCAATATGTGATGACCGCCCGCGCCAAGGGCCTGGCCGAAAGCAGGGTGCTTTATGGCCATGTGTTCCGCAACGCGATGCTGATCGTGATCGCAGGGTTTCCGGCGGTTTTCGTGGGCGTGTTCTTTGGCGGGTCGCTGATCATCGAGACGATATTCTCGCTTGATGGTCTGGGACGACTGGCCTTCGAGGCCGCCGTCAGTCGCGATTACCCGGTGATCTTTGGCACTCTGTTCGTCTTTGGTCTGATCGGGCTCTTCGTGAACATCTTGTCGGATCTGATGTATGTCTGGATCGATCCCCGCATCGATTTCGACACGCGGGAGACCTGAGATGGCGATGCCCGACAATCGCCCCCGCATCGACCCCGAGCCAGGGTTGCGCCCGGTGCCGCCGGTCATGGCCCCGCCCGTCCGCAAAGGCTGGCTGTCGCCGCTGAACCGGCGACGGTGGGAGAATTTCAAGGCGAACCGCCGCGCCTACTGGTCGCTGTGGATCTTTGCGGTGCTCTACGGGTTGAGCCTGTTTGCCGAATTCATCGCCAATGACCGGCCGATCCTGGTGCAGTATCGGGGCGAGTATTTCACGCCGATCTTCAATTTCTACCCCGAGACCGAGTTCGGCGGCGATTTCCGGACCGAGGCCGTCTACCGCGATATCGAGGTGCAATGCCTGATCATCTCGGGTGGTTTGGGCGAATGCTGGGACGACCCGGAGGGTGTGATCGCGGCGGGGGAGGAAACCGGCGTCGTCGATGGCGAGACAGTGGAGCAGGGCTGGCTGATGTGGCCGCTCATCCCCTATAGCTACAACACGGTCAATGATCTGGGCAGGTCCGCGCCGTCGCCCCCGGACGCCAACCATTGGCTGGGCACGGATGACACCGCGCGCGACGTGCTGGCGCGGGTCATCTACGGGTTTCGGCTGTCGGTCAGTTTCGCGTTGATCGTGACCTTGCTTACCTCGGTTCTGGGGATCGCGGCGGGGGCGGCGCAGGGGTTTTATGGCGGCTGGCTCGACCTGATCTTCCAGCGGGTGATCGAGATCTGGAATTCCACGCCA
>JAGYLB010000039.1 GCA_018401055.1 Roseicyclus sp. | reverse complement strand
CGGCGAAGGTTCCGTCGCGGACGCGGAAGACCCAGGTATCGATAGCGGGCCGGGTCCGATGCCACGGGGAAGACAATGAAGATTGTCGCCTTCGCCAATGTGATCGCGGATCGGACCCGGTTCCCGGATGCCGGGAACCGGGTCAAGGTGTCGGCGCGAACCAGGCCGGTTCGGGTTCAAGACCCTGAGAGATCCGCGGATCGTCTCGTAACCGTGACGTCATTGCCCGACCCGGCCGCGTCGACGGGGCAAGAGTAACACGATTGTGGCGTCGCTTCCTACCGGAAGCACGGCCACGGATGACATACCTGACTGTGCCTGCGGCGTGCGGTTCTTCACCAGCAAGGATCCTCACGATGACCAAGAGAACTATCGGCATCGACCTCGCCATCCGTGGCGATCATGTCGCCCAGATCTACGATGACGGCCGGCCGTTTGGCCGTCCGATCCGTTTCCGTCATGACCCAGGCTCGCTTGATGCCCTCGTGGCGCGGGCGACCGGAGACCTCGAGCCAGGCGGCACCATCCTCGCCGTCATGGAGCCCACCGGCATGAGCTGGTTTCCTGTCGCGCACAGGCTGGCCGACAGCGGTATTGCGGTGACCCGGGTCAAGGGCAAGCGCGTCAAGGCACTGCGCCGCTATCTCTCCGAACACGCCAAGACTGATCTGGCCGATGCGCATGTGCTGGCCGCCATTCCAGGCTTCGGGGGACCAGAGCTCGATCCTCTCCACATCCCGGCGCCCAAGAGCCACGCCCTGCAGCGCCTCACCAAGCAGCGGGGCCGCTTCCAGGATGCGATCGCCGCGGCGAAACGTCGGCTTCTCGACCTGATCCGCTGGGCCTCCCCAGCGCTTGAGCGGGTCCTACCCGACCTCGCAACCCGCCTCTCTCTGGCCCTGTTGCAGCGGTGGGTCGATCCTGATGCAGTCCTCCAGGCGCGCAAATCCACCATCGCTGCCTTCATCTCAAAGCATGCCAGTGGCAATCACCCTCACGGAGGCCCTTTCGTCGATGCCCTCGTCGAGGGTTTGCGCCAGGCCGCCCGCGAAGCCCGCGACCTCCACCGGGGACATGTCGACTTCGTCGAGCTGCAGTCGGAAATAGCCATCGAGATCGATATCGTGAACGCCCACATGACCGCCCGCGCCGAACTGGACCGCAAGATCGAAGCGCTCTACGCCGAGCTTCAGCCGGAAGATGTCCTGCGCACCATCCCCGGCATCGGCCGTCACCTCGCGCCCGTCCTGTTCGGCCTGCTCCATAGCGCCGATCGTTTCCGATCCGAACGCCACATCCGCGGCTTCTGCGGCCTGTTCCCGCGCCGCTCGGACAGCGGCGGTACGGAACGACCGCGGCAGAGGATCACCCAGGGCGGGAACGACCGCATGAAGCGCGCCCTCATGCTCGCTGCCGACACCGCTCGAAAGATCGATCCCGATCTGGCAGAGGTCTACTGGCGACTGATGACAGGCAAGGGCCATCACCACAAGCAGGCTCTCTGCGCCGTCGCCAACCGGCTCGTCAACCGCATCTTCAGCGTCCTGCGATCTGGAAGGCCCTACGTCCTGCGCGACCGTGACGGAAGCGAGATCTCCGTCGCCGAGGCAAAGGCACTTGTCGCCGCGCGCTACCACGTGCCGGAAGCTGTTCGGGCAACTCGCCGCGCCAACCAAGTGCCAACTGCCGCATAACCCCAAAATGCGCATTCCACGGGCGTTCGGGCACGCCGCGTGCGAATCTGCGCGTCGTTTCATCGTGGGCTTTTCCCCCGGTGATCAATGGCGGTGCCGGAAGCGTGGGTTGGCCACGGGGGGACCCGCGCGCGGCGCCAAGCGCGCCCCATAACGCTGGCGCGGCGGC
>JAGYLB010000038.1 GCA_018401055.1 Roseicyclus sp. | reverse complement strand
CCCGCCGGTCTGGATGATCGACTCGCCCGCCACCAACAGCCGGGGGCCGGGGAAAATGCCCTGGGCCACGGCTTGTTTGGTGAAGAGGTTGGCGTTGTGCACGCCAAGGTCGCGAACCAGCGTGATGCCGGCCCTAAGCGACTTGATCATGTTGCCGGCGGCCTTGTAGGCGCGAATCTCGGGGCTGTCGAACATCGACTGCTGGCTCAGCTCGTGGATGCCGTCCCATGACAGATGCGCGTGGCTGTTCATCATGCCGGGCATCAGCGTCTTGCCGTGGGTATCGAGCGTCTCAACGCTTTCGGGCGCATCGGCGCGCGGACCCACGGCGGCGATCTTGCCGTCCTTGAGATGCACGAAGCCGTCCTCGATCACCTCATCGCCGACGCAGGTCAGAACGCGGCCCAGAAACACCGTGTCCACGGCCTTGGCCTCGAACATGGGCTTGGTGATCTTTTGGTATTTCCAGGCGGCGGGTTCGGGCATGTCCGGGCTCCTCAGATGGCAATGACGCGGGCGTCGATGGAGGTATCGGTCTGGAAACGGGACGGGATCTCGACCCCGGTTTCCGTCACGACCATGGTGTTGATGGTGCGGTAGCCATCGATGCCGGGGCGGTAGACGCCCGGCTCGTTAGAGAAGATCATGCCGGGGCGGATCTGCGTTGTGTCGCCGGGCGCGAGCCACGGCGCCTCATGCCCCTCCAGCCCCATGCCATGCCCGATCCGGTGGCGGATCGCATCGCCCAGGCCCGCGTCGCGCAAGGCACCCAGCGCGACGTCGTTCGCCTCCATACAGGTCGCGCTTGCGGCACAAGCGGCGACTGCGGCGTCGTTGCAGGCCTGCATCGCGGTCATGATCCGGCGCTGTTCGGGCGCGATGTCCCCCACTATCAGGGTCACGCCGCTTTCGGCATGATAGCCGCCAAGGCTGCCGCCGATGCCCGCGATCAGGGTTTCGCCGGCCTGCGGCACGCGTTCCAGCACCGCACCATGGGGCAGGGCGGCGCGGGGGCCGGAATGCACGGACGCGGTGATGCCCATCGGCGTGCCCGCGAAGGCGGTTTTGTGCTTGGCCATCAGCGCACCTTTGGCGTGGGCCATGGCATCGGCCATCAGGTCGGCCTCTGTGCCGCATTGCGCGATGATGTCGCCCGCCGCCGCGTGCAGCCGGGTCAGGAACAGGTCGGCGAAGCGAGCGGCTTCGACCGTCAGGGCGATTTCCTCGGGCTGCTTGATGAAACGCTCCAGCATCGCGTGATCGGTCAGGTCGAGCCGCGAAACCCTATCGCGCGCGGCATCCAGAAGGGCCGCGTCGAGCCTGTCGATGCCGACGGCGCGGCGCCCGATCTGATCCAGCATCCAGAGAACAGCGGGCGTGTCGCCGGGAAATTCGTCGTAGAACCGCGCGTCCGCAATGCCGGTGCCTTCGGCATTCTCGCGCTCAAGCCCGGGCAGGAGCAGGATCGGGTCGCCCTCGACGGGCAGCCAGACCCCCATCGGCCGCTCGTTCGCCGACAAGAAGAGCCCCGTCGCATAGGCAAGATTTTTTGCATGCAACAAAAGGAAACCGTCCAGACCCGCAGCCTCGGCGCGGGCGCGCAGTCGGTCGCGCGCGGCGGCGAAGAAGGCCGGGGGCAGGGGGCACAGGTTGGTCATAGCTGCATGCCGGTATAAGGGCCGAGCGGATCGAGCGAGGTTTTCAGGCCTAGTTCGCGCCCTAGCGCCTGCATGTCGGCCAAAACCAGGTCGTCGAGCGGTACGCCGTCCGCCGATTTTGCGGCTACGCGCCGCGCCTCCTGCTCGCCGGGCACCAGGATTTCGTCGAAGCCGGGGCGGAGCGCGCGCGATTTGCACATGTCCACGAATTCGCCCATCCGCCGGGCGTAGTCGGCGGGGTCCATGAACCACGAAATGTCGATGGCCTGCACGACATGCGACACGTCCAACCTCGCGGGGTCCGAATAGGGCGTCAGGCCAAAGCCGCCGCCCGACAAGACGCCGGTGGTGGCCTCGGTCATGAAGGCAAGGCCATAGCCCTTGTGCCCGCCGATGCCCAGAAGCGCGCCCTCCATGGCCGCCGAGGGATCGTCCGTCTCGTGCCCCTCGGGCGTCAGCGCCCAGTCAAACGGCATCTTGCGGCCCTCGCGCGCGTGCCATTTCATCATGCCCTTGCCCGCGGTGGTCAGCGCGATGTCGAGCACGACAGGAAAGCCCTTGTCGGACGGCGCGGCGATGGCCCAAGGGTTGGTCCCCGTGGCCCCCTCGCGCCCGCCCCAAGGCGCCATTTCGGGCCCGGCGTTGGTGTAGGCGATGCCGATGCAGTCGTGATCGAGCGCACGGCAGGCATGCACCGCGCTCGACCCGTAATGGGTGGAGTTGCGCACGATCACGGTGCCGATGCCGTTTTCCTTCGCCTTGCCAATGGCAAGGTCCATGGCCTTGGACGCCGCCACCGTCCCGATCCCGTTATGGGCATCGACCAGCGCCAGCGCCGGGCCTTCCTTGAGGATGGACCACCCGGCACGCGGATCGACCTCGCCATTGCCGATGCGCTGCTGATAGCGGCGCAGGCGGGCGACGCCCTGTCCCTGACCGGGGTGGAAGCGCAATTCCGAGAACACCAGCGCATCTGCGAAGATGCCGGCATCCTCCGCCGTCAGGCCAAGCACCTCGAACGCCTCGGCCACGAAGGACCGCACCTGCGCGCGGTCGACATTGGTCATCGCGATGCGTGCGGTCATGCCGACAGCCCGAGAATGTCGGCGATATTGGTGCCAGGGGCCCCGAAGCAGCCAAGTTGGCCGCCCGGTGCGGTCATCACGACGGTCATGCCGGGGCCGTAGCCCGCGCGCGGCCCATCGGTCTGGCCCACGATGCCGATGCCCATGGCGCCGCGAAGGTATCCGTGGTTGTAGCGGCTGTCGGTGTCCTGGATCGCGACCACATCGCCGATCCGCAGCTTGTCGAGGCCATGGGCCGCTAGTTCCGCCCGGTCGGTCGACTGCATGTGCAGCGATCCGCCCTCGGAGGTCAGGCCGGCACCCGCGCCGACCATGTGGGGCGGTACGGTGGCGACGACGCCCATTTTCAAAACGCCATCCTCCATCCGCTTGGGCAGCATATCGAAGAGCGCGGGCGACAACGACTTGAACGACACCTCCGGGCAGTCGGGCACGGCCAGGCCGACGCCCTCGGACTTTACGAGGATGCGGTCGTCGACGGCGATCTTGCGCCGCGTCTCGACGTCGAAATGGATGATGACCTGATCCGAGAACCGCCCGGATTTGCCGGTGACGACGCCGCGCGCCCCCTGGGCTGCGCCGCTAGCCACGAAGGCTTCGTTGCCGACGCAGGCGAAGACGTTGAGGCCGCGGTTCTTGTTGGCGTCGGGATGCGCGATGCTGACGGAGGGGTGGATGCAATCGCCCGACCATCCGAACGCGCTGTCGCCGACGCTGACGTTATAGACGATCCCGCCAAAGGTCGGCCACAAGAACGCCTTGCCTTGCGCATCGAGGCGGTACGGCTCCGCCGGAAGGCCTGACAGCGCCGGGTTGGCGACCTGCCCCATAACGGAGATGGCGACGATATCGGCGGCGTTGGTTGCGATGGTCATGGCTCAGGCTCCGAGATCGAGAAGGTTGGCGATGTTGGCGCGCGGGTCGACGGTGAAGTCGATAATCCGCTCTGCGGCGGTCATCAGGGTTAGGATGCCAGGACCGTGCCCGGTCATGATGCTGTCGCCATGGATGCAAAGGCAGATTGACACCGCGCCTTCGCGGTAGGATCGGCCCCAATGGTGATCGGCGTGGCGGATGGCGATCAAGTCGCCTAGCCGCATCTGGTCGATGCCAAGTTCGGCCATAAGCGCGCGGTCGCCCGACATTAGGTCTTGATCGACATATTCAGAATTCAGTTCAGCGCCCGACCCCATGATACGGATCGGCAATTCCATCGCGACGTTGACATGCAGCCGCCCGCCGTCCTCCGTGATGCCCATGGCGTGAAAGAGCCGCGGGCTCATCTTCTTCAGCGCGACGCCCGGATGGTCGATCAGCGACAGTCCCTGGCCATGCGACGTGATCTGGATGCGGTCGCCGGGCGCCATCACCTCGTGCGCGTCGCGGTCGAACTGCACCAAGATGCGCGCATGTTCGCCCACCACGATGCCACGCGCGCCCGCCGCCATGCCGGAGGTCACGAGTGCGTCGTTGCCGATGCAGTTGAGGTAATGCAGCGCATGGTGGCGGCCGGAATTGGCGTCGTCGTCGATGCTGACGCCCGGTTCGACGTGGTCGCCCGCCCAGCCGAAGGCGCGGTCGCCGCAACGCACGTTGTAGGTGATCCCGTACATGCCGGGCAGCACCGCGCCCTTGCCGTTGGGGTAGGGGATATATTGTCCCGGCCGCACCGCGGGCGTCGTAATCGCGCCGGAGACGGCCATCTCGACGAGAGTGGATTCATTGGTCCTCGGGCTTGGCATGCGCTGCGGCTCCTTTCCACACGGGGGGCGGCGTTTCGGCAATATTTTGGTTTGACTTCCCGCGATGGCCTTGCCATCAGTAGATTGTCGACATTGCTCCTGTCCGAATGGGATACACGAGCACAACCAAGTGTCAAGCGCCCTGCGTCGAATGCCATTGGTCCCTCGACCGGGCGTTCCGCAAGGCACCGAAGAAGGGATGCGCCACCATGGGCTATACTGCCTTGCTTGAGATCGCCGGACGGGTGAACGACCTCTTGAACGCCGGGTCCGTTCTGTCTTGGGATGCGCGCACGATGATGCCCAAGGGCGGCGCCGCGACACGGTCCAAGCAGTTGGCGACGCTGGCAGTGGCGGCGCGCAATCAGCTCTGCTCGGACGAGATGAAGCGTGCGCTGGACGCCGCCGAAACCGAGGTCGCGGGCAAGCCCGAGGACAGTGTCGAGGCGCGGATTATCCGGCAGGTGCGCGAGGCGATTGCCTATCACAAACTTATCCCGACCGAATTGTTGCACCGCAAGACGGAACTCGGCTCCGCCGCGCATCAGGTCTGGGCAGAGGCTCGCCGGGAGGCCGATTTCTCTATCTTCGCCGAAGCCCTGGGCACGATGGTCGAGATCAACCGGGAAATGGCCCATGCCATCGGGTTCGAGGCGCATCCCTATGACGCGTTGATGTACCGGTTCGAGCCGGGCACGACGAAGGCCGGGCTGGATACGCTGTTCGCTCATCTGCGCGAGGGGATGCTGCCGCTGGTCAAGGCCATCGCGGAGGCCGAAAAGCCCCGCTCGGATTTCTTGTTCCGCGAATTCCCCGTCGATGCGCAGATGGATTTTGCGATGAAGATGGCGCAGCGGATCGGCTATGACACCGATCGCGGGCGGCTCGATCTGACGGTGCATCCCTTCGAGGTTTCGTTCACGCGCAACGACGTGCGCATCACGACGCGGGTCGCGTCCGATTATATGCCGATGTCGCTGTTCGGCGCGCTGCACGAGGCGGGCCATGCGATGTACGAGCAGAATGTCGATCCGGCCTATACCCGCACGCCGCTCGCGACCGACTTGATCAGCCTCTACGCCGTCGGCGGGGTCAGCTTCGGCGCGCACGAGTCGCAATCGCGGCTATGGGAAAACCATGTCGGGCGCAGTCGAGCGTTTTGGTTCAACCATATGGATGAGATCCGCGCCGCCTATCCCGGCCTACTGGACGATGTCGACGCCGAGGAATTCTATCGCGCGGTCAACCGCTCGCAGCCCGATTTCATCCGGGTCGAAGCGGACGAGTTGACCTACGATTTCCACATCATGCTGCGCTGCGAGTTGGAGGCGAAGCTGGTCGATGGATCGCTCGAGGTGGCCGACCTACCCGAGGCGTGGAATGCCGCGATGAAGCGCGATCTGGGCATCGATGTGCCCAACGACGCCAAGGGCGTGTTGCAAGATGTGCATTGGTCGTCGGGGCAGATCGGCACCTTTTGCAACTACACCATCGGCAACATCATGGCCGCGCAACTGTTCGACCATGCGACCACCGAAAAGCCCGAGATCGGCGCCGCGCTGGACCGCGCCGACTACACGCCGCTGCGCGATTGGTTGACCGACACTGTCTGCCAGCATGGCCGCCGGTTCACCCGCGACGAGGTGCTGACGCGCGCGATGGGCCGCCCGCTCGACCCGAAGCCATACATCGCACATCTGACGGCGAAGTTTTCCGATATCTATGCGCTCGCCTGACGCCGGGCCGCTGAGGAGGCATTTTCCATGACCAAGCTTGACCCGAGACTCGCCAGCCGCGTGAAGCTGTCTGACGGCGCGCTTATCACCAAGATGCTCGATATCGCCAATGGGCTCGACGACGTGATCCGGATGGGGCGCGGTGACCCCGATCTCGATACGCCTGCCCATATCATCAAGGCGGGCCAGGAGGCGCTGGCCAGCGGGGCGACGCATTATACCCACCCCCTCGGCATCCAGCCGCTGCGCGAGGCCATCGCCGACAACATCCGCGCCAATGGCGGCGCCGATTATGACGCCGACGAAATCATGATCACGCCCGGCGGCCAGCAGGGCATGTTCATCATCGCGCTTTCGCTGCTGAACCCGGGCGATGAGATCCTTGTGCCGTGCCCAGGCTACAACCCATACGGGCAGGCCGCCGAGATGTCGGATGCGGTGGTGGTCAAAATCCCAATGTCGATGGAGACGAATTTCACCGTGACCGCCGAGATGGTCGAGGCGCATGTGACGCCGAAATCGAAGATCCTGGTGTTGATCAACCCCAACAACCCGACCGGCACGGTCACGCCGCCCGACGAGGTGCGCAAGATCGCCGAGGTGGCCAAGAAACACGACCTGATCGTGATTTCGGATGAGATCTACGCGCGCCTGACCTTCGGCAACAACACCGTGCTGCCGGTGGCGTCATTGCCGGACATGAAGGAGCGCACGATCACCCTGTCGGGGTTTTCCAAGGCCTACGCGATGACCGGCTGGCGCATCGGCTACCTTGCCGGGCCGCGCCCCCTGATCGGTCCGATGTCCGAGGTCAACCACGGCTTCGCCATTTCCACCGCCGCCGTCAGCCAGCACGCCGCCCTTGCCGCGATGACCGGTTCGCAGGACTGCGTTGAAGAGATGCGCCGCACCTATGACGAACGCCGCCGGGTGATCTGCGCGGGGCTCGACGCGATGGGCATGGGCTATGCCGAGCCGCAAGGCGCCTTCTACGTCTACGCCAACGTGGCCAGCCTTGGGCTTGGGATCACGGCGGGGGCGTTTTGCGAACGACTTTTGGCCGAGGGCCGGGTGATGATGTATCCCGGCACGATCTATGGCGACTACACCGACGATTTCGTGCGCATGTCGATGACCCAGCCCGTGGACCGCATCCGGGTGGCGATGACACGCATGGCGCAGGTCGTCGAAAGCTTCCGCGCCGAGGCGCGCCAACCCGCAAGCTGATCCAAGGACAGGACCGTACAATGACCGTCAAATCCGACAATCCCAACGTGAAAAGCATCAAGCACATGGCCTTCGCCGTGAAGGACGCCGAGGCGGCGCTCGCCGCTTACGCCAAGTTCTTGCACGTGCCCGCCGACACCGAGATCACGCATTTCCCGAAATCGGGCAACAAGGTCGCGCTGTTTTACCTTGGCGGTATCGAATACCAATTGTGCCAGTCCACCCAGCCGGGCGGACGGTTCGACGCCTGGATCAAGGAGCGCGGCGCCGAGGGCCTGCATCACATCTGCTACGAGGTCGACGACATCGACGCGGCGCTGGCCCATGCGCAGGCGCAAGGTGCGTCTTTGCGCGAATGCAAGTCTTGCAAAAAGACTGGCAGCCATGCCCATCCCGAAGGCTGGGTCGCCTTCCTCGATAATGACGCGGGCGGCATTGAGATCGAGTTCATGCAGGTCTACACCCCCGCGCAGCTTGCCGAATGGGAAGCCAGCAAAGCGGAGGCGGTATGAGCACGCAGGCCGGTGAAAGCCTAACGGTCGGCACGGCCACCGCCGCACCCGGCCAGATCGTGCGCGGCGCGATCCCGGGCCCGGACCTTGCGGGCGGGGTCAAGGTGGAGATTCCCGTGGTCGTGTTCAACGGGGCGGGCGCCGGTCCGACCTTCTGGGTCAATGCCGCGATCCATGGCGACGAGCCGGAGGGGCCGCTGGCCTGCGCGCTGGCCGCGCGCCGCATCGACCCGGCCGCCCTGCACGGCGCGGTCGTTTTGGTTCCGTGCGTGAACCCGATGGCGTTTTCGGCGGCCGAACGGGGCAATCCGCTCGATACCTTCGCCTATGACATGAACCGGATCTATCCGGGCAAGCCCCATGGCTATTTCACCGACCGTCTCGCCCATGCCCATTGGGAGGCGATGCGCGATGTCGCCGACATGGAGATCTCGATCCATTCGGGCGGCGCGCATTCGTTTCTAGACAAGGCGATCTTCGTGGATGAACGCCCCGAAAGCGTCGAACTGGCTAAGGCGATGGGTGCTGGTTGGGGCTGTATCATGTCGAATTTCACCAAGTCGGGCAGCCCGATGGCGGCCCTGAACGGCGCGGGCAAGGTCGGCATCACGGTGGAGCTCGGCGGGCGGTCTTACACCTCGCCCGAGCGGTTCCGCTATGTCGGCGAGGAACTGGCCAAATCGATCCTCAACATCTGCTATCACTACGACATGCTTGACGGGCAGGCGACCTATCCAGATGACGCCACCAAGGGCGTGCAGGAGGCGTTGCTTGCACCGGCATCTGGCATCTTCTTGCCCGAGGAGGGGGTCGATTTCTTGACCATGATGCCCAACGGTACCAAGATCGCCCGAATCGTCGATATCTTCGGCGACGAGGTGGGCGCGATCCATGCCCCCGCCGACGGCATGTTCTTTGGCCTGCGCGCTTTGCCGAACGTGAACCAGGGCGACTGGTGCTGCTTCTTCAATAAGGTGGAGGGTCCGCGTGACTAGGCACGCAGCGCCAGACGGCCATCCCGCCCACCGGCCCCGCGATCTGGCGGGCTACGGGGCGCATCCGCCCGATATGCGCTGGCCGGGCGGTGCCGGACTGGCGCTGAATTTCGTGCTGAACGTCGAAGAGGGGTCCGAATACTCGATCGGCGACGGCGACGGCCGATCGGAAAGCGCCCTGTCCGAGGTCCGCGCATCGCGCGTGCCCACGGGCGATCGTGATCTGGCGGCCGAAAGCATGTACGAATACGGCAGCCGAGTCGGGTTCTG
>JAGYLB010000037.1 GCA_018401055.1 Roseicyclus sp. | reverse complement strand
TTCTCGGCGATGGTGCCGTCGAACAGGGTCACCGATTGCGGCAGGTATCCGATCACCCGGCCAAGCGCGTCAGGGTCGTATTGATCCAGCGTTGCCCCATCCAGCCGGATCTGCCCCGCCGCAGGCAGCCAGACCGAGGTGATGGCGCGCGCCAGCGTCGACTTGCCCGAGCCCGAAGGGCCGATGACCCCCACCGCCTGCCCCGGCTCGATCCGGAAACTGACGCCGCGCAGCGTCGGCACGCGCGCACCCGGGGGGGCGACGGCCAGCTGGCTGACCTCCAACCGGGCGCGGGGGCGCGGCAGGGGCATGCGCGGCGCAGGCGCAGGCACATCGGTCAGCAAAACGCGCAGCCGCGCCAAGGCCTGCCCGGCCTCGGCGATGGTGCCCCATTGGCCGATTGCCAGTTCGACAGGGGCCAGCGCCCGGCCCATCAGGATGGACCCCGCGATCATCGCGCCTGCCGTCATTTCGGCCTGCAACACCAGATAGGCCCCAAGGCCGAGAATCGCAGATTGCAAGAACAGCCGCAGCGTCTTGGTCGCGGTGGTGAAGCCACCAACCAGATCCGAGGCGCGCATTCCCTCGCCCAAGGCAACCCCACGCTGACGGCGCCAGCGGGCAAAGGCGGCATCGCCCATCCCCAAAGCACGGATCAATTCAGCCTCGGATTGCATTTCACCGGCCATGTGATCGGCCCGTTGCGAGGCCGCGCCCGTCCGTTCGATCGGCGCGCGGCTGAGCATGCGGTTGGCCAAGGTGATCAAGATCAAGACAACGGCCCCGGCGGTTGCCAGCCATCCCAACCAGGGATGAAACAGGAAGATTGCGCCCAGAAACAGGGGCGTCCACGGCACATCGAAGATCGCCATGAACACGGGCGAGGCGGTCAATCGCTGGACCGCGGCCAGATCCTGCAACCCGCCCTGTTGCTGGCCGCTGTGCTGCGCCCGGACCAAGGCCGCGCGAAACACGCGTGCATCAAGGCTGTCTTGCAACCGCGCCCCATAGCGCGCGGCGACACGGGCGCGGGCGAAATCCAGAACGCCCATCATCAGGAACAAGAACGTGATCAGCACTGTCAGCGCGACCAGCGTTTCCTCCGAGCCTGAACCAAGAACCCGATCATAGACCTGCAGCATGTAGATCGGCCCGGTCAGCATCAGCAGATTCACCACCATGCTGAAGCCTGCAATCGACCACAAGAGCCACGCATTGCGCCGCCTGAACCGGGTCAGATCGTCAGGTGCTGTTGTCTTGCGCGTCATGTCGCCTGTCATCCTCGCTCGGGGATTTCCGGGGGCGGTGCCCTTGACACGTCCCTATCCCTGACCGTTTAACAAATGACACACCCGTCTGCCTAGGTTGTGATTCAATCCCTTTCATTCGGGGCCCGGGCAGCTAGCTTTGCGTCAAAACATCACTGACTTACCGGGATATTGCCCTTGCCCAGCCCCCTTCTTCATCGCCTCGCGGCAGGTTTGCCGGGCCTTGCGCTTTGCGTTTTGCTGGCCGCCTGCGGGCCCGCGGCCCTGCCGCCTGGCGACAGTATCGTCGACGCGGATGAGGCGCAAAACAGGTCCGTGCACCGCTTCAACCTTTCGCTGGACAGGTCGCTGGTCGGGCCTGCGTCGCGGGGATACGGCTCCGCCGTGCCTCGGCCCGTGCGTCAAGGAGTCGACAATTTCGCATCGAACCTCGCGCAGCCTTCCTATGTGCTTAACAACATCCTGCAATTCCGGCTGGGTCAGGCCACGCACAACACCTTGCGTTTCGTGGTCAACTCGACCGTCGGTCTGGGTGGCCTCCTCGATCCCGCCAGCGCCATCGGCCTTGATGCGCGCGAAACCGATTTCGGCGAGACGCTGCACATTTATGGCGCGCCCGAGGGTGATTTCGTGATGTTGCCGGTCTTTGGCCCTTCGACCACCCGCGACACTGTGGGCCTTGTGGTCGACATCGCCACCAATCCTGTGCGCCATATCCTGCCCGCCCCCGAAAGCCGCTATGTCACCACGGCAGAGGTGCTGGACCGCTTTGGCGACCGCTACGAGCTTGACGACACGTTCCAGAGCATCCTGTACGAAAGCGCCGACAGCTATGCCCAGCTGCGGTCGCTCTACCTGCAGAACCGCCGGTTCGAGTTGGGCGGCCCGGTTTTGCGCTTCGATCCGGCCGGGCCCGATGTGGGCAATTCGTCCGACCCCTATTCAGATCCCTACGCGGACCCCTATATCGATGCCTATGCGCCTTGACCCTCGCCCCTCCCGCAGAACGTTCGTGACCACCGTCGCCTCCGCCCTTGCGGCGCTTGCCCTTCCACGGGGTGCGATGGCGCTGACGCCCGCATCCGCGACAGGGCTTGTGGAACAGGTCGCGACCGAGATCACGCGGATCATCAATTCGGGCCGGTCGGAATCGGCCATGATCAGCGATTTCGATACGATGATGGGCCGTTACGCCGACATGCCCACGATCGCGCAATCCGTGCTTGGCCCGGCCGCGCGATCTGCCAGCACGGGCCAGATTTCCGCCTTCGGCAATGCCTTCCGCGGCTACATGGCGCGCAAGTACGGGCGTCGTTTCCGCGAATTCATCGGCGGCACGGTGAACGTCGGCGGCGCACAGGACCAAGGGCGTTTCGTTGAGGTCATCTCGACCGTCAACCTGCGCGGCACGGCCCCGTTCGAGGTCCGGTTCAGGGTCTGGGACAGATCGGGCAACGCGCTGTTCATCGACATGCTGATCGAAGGCGTTTCGCTGGTCATCTCGGAACGCGCGGAAATCGGCGCGATCCTCGACCGCAACGGCGGCTCGGTCGACGCGACGATCCAGACCCTGCGCGGCATGGGCTGACCGGCGCGGGCGACGTGACCGACCTGTCCCTCGACACAAGACCAGGTCTGCCCGAGGCGCTGCGCGTGCTTTTGCGCGATTACCCCCGCGAAGGCTGGCAGACAGATCCCGGCTTTCACGGGCTCGTCAGCTTCTGGCTGGAGCGGCACATGATGTTCCGCCAGCTCATGGAACGCATGACGGCGCAAACGCAGGGGTTCCTTGATGGCAGGCAAGACCCGCGCGGTTTTGCGCAAGGGATCGGGCGGTTCGGCGGTCTGTTCGTTAACCAGTTGCACGGCCATCACCAGATCGAAGACCACCATTATTTCCCGATCCTGCGCACCCGCGACGCGCGGATCGAGCGTGGCTTCGACCTGCTGGATGCGGATCACCACGCGCTGGACGGGATCCTTGCCCGCTTCGTCGATCAGGCGAATGGCGCGATCCAAGGTGCGGCCGGGCCTGACCCGCGAGTGGCAGCCGGGCGGCTTCTGACCGGGCTGACCGATCTGGAGCGGCTGATCGACCGGCACCTGACAGACGAGGAAGACCTGATCGTCCCCGTCATCTTGCGCGACGGACCGGACGGGCTGGGCTGAGGCATAAGCCCGCTGCAGGGCATCACAGTCGGGAAGAAGACCCCCCGGCGGGACATCCGGGGGGCAAGGTTGCGGAAGGGTCTGGATAGGGTCGGACGCCCGGCCGGTTTGGGACCTGTGAGATTGGCCGGGCGTCCTTTCCGGCTTCGACGATCAGTCGAAACCGAACTGGAAGGTCAGGCCTGCCTGACCGTTGCTGGACTGCACGACATTGGCATTGGCGCCATTGCCATACTGAAAGATACCGTGGCTCTGGCCGTGGCCCTGCTGGTCGAGCATGGCGGAATGGCCGTTGCCGTCTTGATGGATGACACCCACCGATCCACCACCTGCCACCTGCCGGATGGCCGCGCCGTTGAGCGAGCCGTCCTGATGGACGAAGGCCCCGCTCTCCACGCCACGATGGATCTGGTAGAGGGCCAGCCCGGCGCGGATCGCGTTGGCTTCCTGGGCATTGGAGGCATTCACCGTGAAGCTGAACATGCCGTTGGCGGCAGCCGGCAATGCGGCAAAGGCGGTGGGGGCGATGAGGGCGGCGGCGGTAAGGGTTTTGCGGAACATGGCAGTGGTCCTTTGAAAATCAGGGTGTTGGGAACGGGGTCGGTCAAAAGGGGTTGCGGGGGCACCGCCCGGTCAGAGATCGACCGGGCAGCGGATGGTGCGACCGTCGGCATCCAGCGTCAGGTCGATCTCGAGACCGGAGGCCGGGCCGTTCATCATGACGCGGCCAAGGCGTTCGGTCTCACCGGGGCGAAGCGCAAAGGGCCCGCCCTGGTTCATCAGCATGCCGCCGCGGGCGACACGCAGGTGGTAGCTGCCCGAAAGGGCCTCGGTCGTGGTCACCACGCCCTCGACGGTCAGCATGCCGCCGCGCGAGGTCACATCGACCGTGCAGGCCAGCGGGCCCGGTGCCGTCCCCGCGGTGTCGGCCGCGATGGCGGTGCAGCCTAGGGCAAGGGCGGTCAGCGCCGTGCCAAGGGCCATCTTGGGAGTGAGGAAGGTCATGGTCTCGGTCCTTTCCGGGATCGCAGGTTGGGCACAGGGCGGGATGTTTCCCGCCCCGAGGGGCGATTGGGTCAGTTCTGGATGATCAAGGTGACGTTGCCGCTGCCGTAGGACTGGGCGGTGGCCGAGTTGCCGTTGCCGACCTGGATCACGCCGACCGCATTGCCGGAACCGCCGCTGTGGACATTGGCGGTATTGTTTGCCCCGAACTGCGCGACGCCATTGGCGTTGCCCCAGCCCGACTGGGTCGAGTTCACATGGTTGTTCCAGCCCTGCTGGCCGACCGCCGTGGTGTTCCACGCGCCATCGGTGGTCGAGATCGTGGTGTTGCCCCATCCGTTCTGGATGACGGACGTGCCGTTGCAAAACCCGCTCTGGTTGATGCCGATGCCGTTCCCACCGCCCCACTGCTCGGTATAGGCGGTGTTGCAGGTGGCCAGCGCCGGGGCCGAGAGGGTGACGATCAGGGCGGTGGCGGCAGCTGCGGTCTTGAAGATGGAAATGGTCATTATCTTGGTCCTTTGGGTTGAATGTTCGGGTCAGGTCTATGTGTGGTTCGCTGTGTGCGGCCTGTGGGGGTGTGTGCCCCGTGAGCCGATGACCAAACCTTGGCCCCGGATGCCGATGTCAGACAATTTCCGCGAAAAGAAAGGTGATGACGGCAGGATGTTATCCGATGTCATCGGTTCAAATATCTGTTTTTGTGGGATTTTATTTCGCGAAACGCCGCCGTCTGCGCGGGTCATCACGGGGGTGATAACGACCTGCCCCGGAGCTGTCAGGGCGATGTTGTCGGGCCGCGCGAGGCCATGGTAAGGACAGCCTTACCTTTGGCGAGAGGTGGTGCGGGAGCGGGTGGGGCGTGACGAATCAACCGCCGGGCCGAAACGTCAAAGGTGCACCGTGACAGGCGCACCCTAGCCGATGCCCGTAGGGTGCGCCTTCAGGCGCACCTCCCGACAACTCAGAAATCCAGATTCTCGACGCTCAGCGCATTGGCCTGAATGAACTCACGCCGCGGCTCCACCACATCGCCCATCAGCTTGGTGAAGATGTCATCGGCCTCGGCCAGATCGTCGACCTTGACCTGCAGCAGCGTGCGCGCCTCGGGGTCGAGCGTGGTTTCCCACAACTGGCCCGGGTTCATCTCGCCCAGACCCTTGTAGCGCTGCATCTGCTGGCCCTTGGCGCCCTCGTCCAGCACGGCTTGCAGCAATTCCGACGGGCCATGGATCAACTGCTCGCGGTCCTTGCGACCCAGCTTCGCCGGCTTGCGGTAGACCTCGCGGCTGTCGCGGCTGACCTCGGAGATCTTGCGCGCCTCGCCCGAGCGCAGGACCGCGCCATCGAGCGTGCGGATTTCCTCGACCCCGCGCAGCACACGGCTCAGGCGGATGCCATGGTCTTGGGTGATCCGCCCGGCCCAACCGCGCTCGTATTCCACAGCCACCTGATCCAGCCGCTTGGCCACGTCATCAGCCACGCGCTGCAGATCGCCATCCGCCCGGCCGGGATCGAACGCGCCTGCAATGGCCGCCTGTTCGACGATGTGGCGCGGATAATGGGTGGGGAAGGCATCAAGGATGCGCTTGAACTGCCGCGCGCCTTCGACCACACGCGCCAGATCGGCGCCCGCGATCTCTTCGCCTTGGGGCAGGCGCAGCACCGCGCCTTCGATCCCTTGCGCGATCAGGTATTCCTCGAGTGCTGTCTGATCCTTGAGATAGACCTCGGACTTGCCGCGGCTGACCTTGTAGAGCGGCGGCTGCGCGATGTAGAGAAAGCCCCCCTCGATCACCTGCGGCATCTGCCGGAAGAAGAAGGTGAGCAAAAGGGTGCGGATATGCGCGCCGTCGACATCGGCGTCGGTCATGATGACGATCTTGTGGTAGCGCAGCTTGTTGATGTTGAACTCGTCGCGCCCGATGCCGGTGCCAAGTGCTGTGATCAGCGTGCCGATCTCCTGACTGCCCAGCATCCGGTCGAACCGCGCGCGCTCCACGTTCAAGATCTTGCCGCGAAGGGGCAAAACCGCCTGATTGTGGCGCGAACGGCCCTGCTTGGCCGAGCCACCGGCGCTGTCACCTTCGACGAGGAAAAGCTCGGACTTTGCCGGGTCCTTTTCCTGGCAATCGGCCAGTTTCCCGGGAAGCGAGGCCACATCCATCGCCGTCTTGCGCCGCGTGAGTTCCCGCGCCTTGCGCGCCGCCTCGCGCGCCAGCGCCGCCTCGATGATCTTGCCGACGATCACCCGCGCCTCTTGCGGATGTTCCTCGAACCATTCGCCAAGCTTTTCGTTCATCAGGTTCTCGACCGCCGGCCGCACTTCGGAACTGACCAGCTTGTCCTTGGTCTGGCTGGAAAACTTCGGGTCAGGCACCTTGACCGAGAGCACGCAGGTCAGCCCCTCGCGCGCGTCATCGCCGGTGAAATTCACCTTCTCGCGCTTGGCGATGCC
>JAGYLB010000036.1 GCA_018401055.1 Roseicyclus sp. | reverse complement strand
GTCCAGCTGGCAGGGCCATGTCTTCTTCATCGACCGGATCGAGGGACAATGGGTCTGGGGCCTGGGCGGCAACCAAGACGACGCCGTCAATGTAAAGCGCTATCCGGTCTCGAAGCTCCTCGGGGTGCGGCGTGCGGGCAATGTCGCGCCGAGCGTAACGATGTCCGTCGAAGAGGTGCAGCGTCGGTTGAAAGAACTCGGCTATAACGAGGTGGGTCAAATCGATGGAAAGATCGGACCACGCACCCACGCTGCCGTTCTGGCCTTCCGGCATGACAACGACCTGGCCCTCGTGCCGATCATCGATAGGGCGCTGACCGACGCCTTAGCCACGGCGCGACCGAGGTCGGTGGCGATCGACCGCGCGACGGGCAGTCCTGAGGGCTCGCGTATCTTGGCGGCGTCAAACGCCCAGATAGCGCTTGGGGCCGCAGGTTATGCTGGCATCGCGATCAGCGATGTCGCGCCGCTCGTTGGACAGGCCGAGGAAGGACGAGATCTGGCGACGCGCCTCTTGGATCTTGTCGGACTGGGAAGCTATGCCCCGGTCGTCATGCCACTCTTAGGGGCAGCAATCTTCCTCGCGGTCATTGTGCTGGCATGGAAAGCTCGCGCTGCCCGGATCGAGGATCACCGGACGGGGCGGACGCCATGATCGCCATCGTCAAACGGCTCGCCTCCGCTTTTGGCCAGCGCGTCGCGCTGTGGGCCGCCCTTATCCTGATCCTGCTCTACGTCCTGCGCATCGCCACGCGCCAGGGGCGGCATGCAGCCGAGGCCGAGTTTGCCATTCGTGTGGCCGAGGCCCGCATTCGCGCGCTGCGCACATCCCGAGAGGTTCGCCATGAAATCGATGCTTTGCCTGAGGCTGAGCGTGATCGCCGCCTTGACCGCTGGATGCGCGACTGATCCCGGCGTGATCTCCACCTGCGACTGGGCAGAGCCGATCCGGCCTTCGCGGGCTGACCAGTTAAGCGAGGGCACGGCACGGCAGATACTGGCCCACAATGAGACCGGCGCGCAGCTTTGCGGGTGGCAACCATGAGCATTGTCCAAGTCCAGGAAGGTCCGGTCATCCTGATCGGCTACGAATATCGGCTGCAGTTGCAGGCCGAGGCTGATCTCTTCCCCGAGGAGGCCAGCTTTGTGGGCCAAGTGCGCAGCGCGATCACCGCCGCGACCGTGGTGGCAGAACTCTCCACTGCGGCGGGCAGCGTGCTGCGCGTGGACGTGCGCACGCTGGAAATTGTTCTGGCGCCTGCGGTGACCGCCAGCCTCGCGCCCGGTGGCGTCGTCCTCGATTTGGTCCGCACCGATCTCGAACCAGACCGGCACCTCGGCTTCGTGCTGGAAATTCCGGTGGCCTTGCCGGTGACGAGGCTCGCTGTTTCCGGGGGACTCTGAACCATGGCCACTGCGCTGGACCTGCGATCACTCACGGGGCCGATCCGCATCTCTGTGACCTCGGAAGCACCGATCGCGCTGCGCCTTGCCACAGGGCCTATCGGGATCCGCGTCCTCGGTCAGCCGGGACCGCAGGGATCTACCGGCCCGCAAGGCGACAAGGGCGAACAGGGCGCGCCCGGTATCACGATCCTGCCCACCGACGCTCCCATCAACGGAGGATTTTTCTGATGGCGAACACGATCCAGCTGAAACGCCGCGTCTCGGGCGTAGCGGGCGCGCCCGCGGCGCTCAAATCCGGCGAGATCGCCCATAACGAGGTCGATGACACGCTCTATGTCGGCAAGGGCGATGACGGGGCGGGCAATGCGACCTCAATCGTTCCGGTGGCTGGCAGCGGCGGCTTTCTCGCGCTGGTGGGAACGCAAACCGTGGGCGGGTCCAAGACCTTCTCGCTCGTCCCGAAATCCGCCCAGGACGCCAGTGCCGCGACTGACCTCGTGCGCAAGTCACAACTGGATGCCAGCCTCGCCACGAAAGCGGCGCTCAGCCACATCCACGCCATCGCTGATGTCACCGGTCTGCAAGGCGCGCTCGATGCCAAGCTCGGTGCGACGGCGAATGCGGTCTCGGCGAGCAAGCTTGCCACCGCTCGAACCATCGCGCTGGCGGGCGATCTCTCCGGATCCGTCAGCTTCGACGGTTCCGCGAATGTCACCATCACAGCCGCTGTGGCAGATGACAGCCATGCCCATGTCATTGCAAATGTGGACGGATTGCAGGCCGCACTCGACGCCAAGGCACCGCTGGCCTCGGCTGCGCTGACAGGCACGCCGACTGCGCCCACGGCGCTCTCCGGGACAAACACCACGCAGGTGGCAACGACTGCCTTCGTTCAGCAGGCCATTGTCGACTTCGGCCCCGGCGATATGCTGGCTGCCACCTATGACACCGATGCCGATGGCAAGGTTGATGCGGCGGAGGTGGCGGATGCAGCACCCTGGGCAGGGATTACCGGCAAGCCCACCAGCTTTCCGCCCTCGACCCACAGCCATGCGATCTCGCAGGTCACCGGCCTGCAGACCGCGCTCGATGCCAAGGCGGCACTGGCGTCGCCTGCGCTGACAGGAACACCGACGGCGCCCACGGCCCTTGCAGGCACCAACACAACCCAGATCGCGACGACCGCCTTCGTGGCCGCCGCCATTGGCGCGTTGATCGATGCGGCGCCGGGCGCGATGGACACGCTGAACGAGCTGGCGGCGGCCCTTGGCGATGATCCTAACTTCGCAACTACGGTGACGAATGCACTTGCGGGCAAGCTCTCCGTCGCCTCGAACCTCTCGGATCTGCCGAACAAGGCCACGGCGCGCACCAATCTCGGGCTTGGCTCGATTGCCACGCAAGCGGCGAACAGCGTCGCAATCACCGGCGGGTCAATTGATGGGATTGCCCTTGATGGGGGCACGTTCTGACCATGCCGAACACGCTTCTCGTCAAGCGCACGACTGTGGCAGGCCGTGTGCCCACCACCGCGCAGCTGGCCGCGGGGGAACTGGCCGTCAATGTCACCGACGGCAAGCTCTACCTCAAGAAGGCTACGGGCGGGGTCGAAAGCATCGTCGATGTGACATCGGCCGCGCTCACCGACGCCCAGATCTTCGCCAAGGTGACTGCGCAGGATGGCGCGGGGTCCGGCCTCGATGCCGACTTGCTCGATGGCAGCCATGCAAGCGCCTTCGCACTCCTTAGCGGGGCGACATTCTCTGGCACGGTGACCGCACCGAACTTCGTCTCCTCGTCGGACGCACGACTCAAGTCCGACATCGCGCCCATCGCAGATGCGCTGGTCAAAGTTCAGGCGCTCAACGGCGTCACCTTCACCATGGCGGGCAGCGATGAGCGGCAGATGGGTCTCATCGCGCAGCAAGTGCAGAGCGTAGCGCCGGAGGCCGTCGTCGAGGCTGAGGGCATTTTGCGCCTCGCCTATGGCAATCTCGTGGGCCTCCTTGTCGAGGCCATCAAGGACCTCGCTCAAGAGGTCGATCAGCTGAAAAGGAGCGCGCCGTGATCGAGACCGGGCTGCATGTCATCTACAACACAGGCTCGCGGTTGCATTACGCCGTCGATGTTCAGGAGAGTTATGCGGGGATCGCGGTCTTTGCCCCCTGCGATGCCGGCGAAGGGGTCCGAGACGGCGTCGGCGTCATGACCTGGGCCAATCTCGCGGCAGAGCTCGCGACCCCGTATGATTATGCCGACGGCGCGGGCTTCGTCGATCTGCGCGGCAACGGGATCTTCGTTCCGGACCTGCCGGGCGGCCCGCATGGCGGGATCTACAAGGGGCGCTCCTACGTCTTCCCAGACGGGATGCGCGGTCATGATGAAATCACCGATCACGCACTGATCGACATCATGACTGACAATGCGGGGTTTCCGCAGCCCTGGCGCAACCGCTTCGCCCAATCTGCGCGCGAGAAGGTCGACCTGTCGTTTCGCCATCGTGCGCGCACACAGGCTGCAAACGCCCTGGTTATCTTCATGCCAATCAAAGGGCCACTATCTTCGGCCCGGATCGAGATCCTCTGCAATCAGGACCCAATCCTGCTGAACGGTACCACCGTTGCTGGCCGGATCGATGACGCAACGATCCCGAATGACGGTCAGTGGTTCAAGCAGTTCTATTTCCACGTGGTGGCGACCGAGGACCCTATCACCGTTCCTGCAGGCGGCCGTGCCCAAGTGCCAGTTGCGCTGAAATGGAATGGCGATGGCGCGCCTTGTGCACATCAGCTGGCGCTGAAACTTGAGAGTGACGCCGGCTATCTGCCGAAACGGCGGCTGGTTACGGATGAGATCGGAGCAGGCAGCTTTGCCGTAGAGGCGCTGGGGTTGAGCCCCGGCGATCGGATCGCGGTCAAGATCAACACCGAGCACTACACTGCGATCGGCAAGATCATTCTGGAGGTGGTGTGATGGAAATCGCCACGACGACCGAGCTGCAAATGATCTACCCGGCCTTCGTCCTGCACAAGCACTGGGAGATGCCCGAGGGCTTCAATGACCGCTTGCATGCGCTGGCGGCCGAGGACGCTGTGGCGAACCGCATTCAAGATGCGGGCGACACCCGCAACGTCGGGGATCAGACCAACCATCTCGGGCATCTGCGGCACAACTTCCTGATGGATCGGCAGGACCCGGCGATTGCGGTGCTGGCGCAGATGGTTGCCGCCGGGGTAAGGGAATATCTGCAGCTCGCCTATGCCTATGACCACAGCGGCGATATCCAGATGATGTCAGACACCTTCTGGCAGCGGCGGGCCGCCCGAGAAAACGTCGGGATCAACGCCCACACCCATATCCAAACCGACATCGTCTGCACTTATTACCCGCGGGTCGTGCTGGACGCCGATTGTCCCAAGACCTCGCTCCATCGTGGGGCGGTGCGGTTCTACGATCCGGCCAATATCGGCAAGCGGCTCTGGCCCTGCAAAAACCCGGACGCCTATGTCGGCGGCTGGTATGCGGTCGAGCCGCGCACGGGCTCCATGCTCGTCTTCGAGGGCCAT
>JAGYLB010000035.1 GCA_018401055.1 Roseicyclus sp. | reverse complement strand
TGCATGGCATGCAAGAGGTCAGGGGTTCGATCCCCCTAGGCTCCACCAAATTCTTACAGTTCAATATGTTAGCTGAACATTAGAGTGGTGTGACACACAGGTGTGACACAGGATGAAGCTACATGCGTATCTGAGCCGATCACGGCACGGCGTGTTCTACTTCCGCTGGCCCCTGCTTCAGACAGACCGTCGCGGCACTCGCACGACCTTCCGACTTTCGTTAGGAACGAGATGTCCGGCTGATGCTGGCAGGCTGGAGCAAGATCGCGATGGCAAGGAAAGGCCAGCCACTGGTCGCAATTTGGCGGCGGACAGGACAGAGGCGCGGGGCCGAAGGGCGGCCGCGCCCATCTGTGCCGGCTAGTTGGCGGATTTGCGGAACTTGATGAGCAGGCGTTGCAATTCGGCCTGTTCGCCTGTCGTGAGCGCCGCGAACATCTTGCGCTCATGATCGACGACACTGGCATGGGCGGTTTCGGCCAATTGCCGCCCGGCAGGGGTGGGCATCAGGGCATGTCGCCGCCTGTCATGGGGAACGGGTGCCCGGACGATCAGGTTGCGCCGCGCCAGTTCATCGAGGATCGTCACGAGGTTGGAGCGTTCGATCTGCAGCGCATCGGCCAGTTGAGTCTGGGTCAGCCCCGGTTCAGCCACGATGATCGACAGAGCCGAAAACGACACCGCGCGCAGATCATAGTCGCCCAGCACGCGCGACAGATCGGCCTGAACGATGCTGACGGCGCGCTTGAGGCTGTATCCGATGAACCCGGTCAGCCGACTGTCGGCCTTGTCCCAGTCAAGCGACGGGTCAACGGCATCGGTCATCATCATCCATCCTGTCGTCTGGGGTGCGGGCCCGAAGGGAGCCCGGCGCACGGTCGGGCCCAGAATAGGATCAAAGGCCCACTATTCGCAAATACCAATGTTCTATTCTGGATCAAGACTGTGCGGACAGCATGGCCTGCGCCTACTTCGGCGGCAGACGCATGCCGCCATCCAGCCGGATAACCTCGGCGTTGAGGTATCGGTTGGTCAGGCACACGATCACCATCTGGGCGAATTCGGCCGGATCACCTAGACGCGGCGGGAAGGGGACGGCGGCGGCGATGCCCTGCTGAACCTCGGTGGGCAGTTCGGCCAGAAGCGGGGTCAGGAAGATGCCGGGCGCGATCGTGTTGACGCGGATGCCGAAGCGCGCAAGTTCGCGCGCGGCGGGCAGCGCCAGTGCGACGATCCCCCCCTTGGAGGCCGCGTAGGCCGCCTGCCCGATCTGCCCGTCGAAGGCGGCGACCGAGGCCGTGTTCACGATTGCCCCGCGCGCGCCATCGGCGTCAGGGTCATTGCCCTGCATCCGCGCGGCGGCAAGGCGCAGCATGTTGAAGGTGCCGATCAGATTGACGCGGAGGGTCTTTTCGAAGACGTCAAGCGGCATCGGCCCGTCCCGCCCCACGATGCGGGTTGCACCGCCGATGCCCGCGCAATTGACCAGACCGCGCAAGGGCCCCATGGCGACGATGGCACCGTCGAGCGCCGCCCCGGCCGCGTCATCGGTCACGTCGAGCGTCAGGGCATGGCCGCCGACCGCCGCTGCGATACGGGCCGCCCCCTCGGCGCTACGGTCGATCACGGTGACACGCGCGCCGGCCGCCGCAAGAGCGCGCGCTGCCGCCTCGCCCAGTCCGGAGGCAGCACCCGTAACGGCGACATGGGCCCCCGACAGCGGCATCATCGCTTGACCTTCCAGTCGGCGATGATGACCGCCGGATCATCGCCCCACAGGCCCGCGACCAGATCGGCGCGCAGGCGCAACACGGCGCGCTGGTTGACCGAGCCCTTGTCGGTCACCTCGCCCGCATCGAAGCTGAGCGGCGTGCCCAGAACCCGTACCGCGACCACGCGCGCGGCGCTACCGGTGGCGGACCTTGCGTGGGTGCTCAACGCATCGCGGATGGCGGCGCGGACCGCGGGATGGTCCTGCAGCGCATCGGGTTTGCCATCCGGCAAGCCCGCCACCTCGCGCAGCCTGACCCAGTTCGGGATCAGAAGCGCGCGCAGATCGTCGCGTTCCTCGCCCGCGATCACCGCGTCCGAGATCAGCCCGCCCATCGCATTGACCAAAGCGGCGCGCAGCGCGCCCACCGCCACCCATGTGCCGGTCGCCAGCTTGAAATTCTCGGCCAGTCGCCCATCGAAGATGAAGCCCGCCGACGGATCGCCGGGGACGGCGTAGCGCAGCGCATCGCCCATCTTGTAGTAGCCTTCCTCATCGTAGGCATCCGCCGTCAGCTTGGCGTTGCGCCAATAGCCGGGTGTGATCGAGGGGCTTTTGATCCGCGCCTCGAGCTTGTCGTCCTGCGGCACGAGCTTGAGCGTCACGCCGACGGCGGGAAAGCCGACATTGCCGGGCTTGTCCTTCATGTCGGAATAGTACAGCGCAAAGGGCCCGGTTTCGGTGGCCCCGAGCCCGGACACGATGGGAACCCCACCGGGCACCTTGCGGTCGGCAAGCGCGGAGAGGCGATCCCAGACCGGCTGGCTCATGCCCGCGCCGGCATACATCAACAGCTTGATGCGCGCGAAAAAGCGATCGGCCAGCGTATCGTCGGTTTCCATCACATCGAGCAGGAACTGGTAGCCAATGGGCACGTTGAAGTACCAGTTGGGCGCAACGTCGCGCAGGTTGCGGATCGTGCGTCCGATGTCCTGCGGCGTGGGGCGGCCATCGTCGATGTGATAAGTGCCGCCGTGAAAGATCGCCATGTTGAAAATCTTGTTGCCGCTGGCGGTGTGGTTCCAAGGCGCCCAATCGACCAGCACGGGCGGCTCGTGGGCCAGAAAATCATAGGCCGCCGCCACCATCGCCTGATTGGCGCAGAGCATGCGTTGCGTCTGGATCACGGCCTTTGGGCTGCCGGTAGTGCCTGAGGTGAACAGGAACTTGGCCACCGTATCAGGGCCTGTCGCGGCATGGGCGGCTGCAACGGCATCGGTGACGGGGGTCTGGCGCAGTTCGTCGAAGGCAAAGACGCGCCGCGTGTGGCATTGGCCCGTCTGACAGGCCAGCGCCACATCGGGGCCGAAGACGGCGTCGATGGCGGGCAGGTATTTCGCGGCGTGATCGACAAAAATCAGACCGGGGGTCAACTGTTCAGCAACGGAGGTCAGCTTGCCCCGATCCTCGCCCGAAAGCGCGTATGCGGGCGACAGCGCCGCCGAGGGGATGCCCACGTGCTGCGCCCCCAGCGCCATCAGCGCATGGGCGATGCTGTTTCCCGACAGGATCAGCAGCGGGCGGTCCACCGACAGGTTCAGCGCCAGCAAGGCCGCACCGATCGACCTGATGGCCGATGCCCCTGCCCCGTATGTGACGCGAACCCAGTCGCCGTCCGCGCCACGCTCCGCGATCCAGACCCGATCGGGATCGACCAGCGACCAGTGCATGAAGCGTTCCGTCATGCAGCGCGGGAAATCGGCGATGTCGGCCTGTTGCCGGATGATCGTCGCACCATCCGCGCGCGTCTCGCTGAGCAGACGCACCGCCTGGACCCCATGCACGCCCGAACCCTCCATCACGCGCCCCCCTTGGCTGTGGCCGCCAGCCAGACCCACCTTTCGGCGATGGCCCCTGGGCTGGCGCAACTTGGTTATACGTCATAACAATAACGCGAAAGACTCCCTTCCGCAATACGTGTTTACAGAATAACATTTATACTTTATAACTATATTCAACGCGCGATTCCAAACCGGAGGCCTCAGATGGACGGACACATGGACCAGACGGTCAGCTACGAGCTCCGCGACGGAATCGCCCTGATCGGGCTGAACCGTCCCGAAAAGCGAAACGCCATCAGCGACCGTGTGGTCGAGGCGCTGCATCTTGCGATCGAGGCCGCACAGCTGGAGGCGAAGGCGGCTGTCATATTCGGCGAAGGCACCCATTTCTGCGCCGGTCTGGACCTTGCGGAGCATGTCGAGAAACCGCTGATCGCCGCGGTTCAGGGCTCGCGCCGCTGGCACAAGATCTTTGACGGGATCGAACGGGGGGCGATCCCCGTCGTGGTCGCGCTGAAGGGGGCCGTGGTGGGCGGCGGGTTCGAGCTGGCGGCGGCGGCCCATGTGCGCGTGGCCGACGAGACGGCGTTTTTCGGATTGCCCGAAGGCACGAGGGGCATTTTCGTGGGCGGCGGCGGGTCGGTGCGGATTGCGCGGCTGATCGGATCGCAGCGCATGACCGACATGATGCTGACCGGGCGCACCGTGTCGCCCACGCAGATGGAGCAATGGGGCGGCATCAGCTATGTCGTGCCCGCGGGCGAAGCGCTGGACAAGGCCATCGCGCTGGCAAGCGCCGCAGCACAGAACGCGCCGATGTCGAATTACGCGATCATAAACGCCCTGCCCCGCATCCGCGACATGTCATCGGAGGACGGGCTGTTCGTCGAATCGCTGATGTCGGCGCTGACCTCGGTGACGCCCGAGGCAACCGAACGGTTGCGCGCGTTCCTCGAAAAACGCACCGCCAAGCTTGCCGCGCCCAAGGACTGACGCCCATGAACCTCGACGATATTGTCGCCATCGACTTTCATACCCACGCCGAGGAGCCGTGCAATTGCCACCGCGATGACGGCTACAACGAGTTTCAGGCCGGAATGGCGGCTTATTTCAGGAACCCGGCCGGGCTGGACGGGATGTTGCCCACGGTGCCCGAAACGGCGGCCTATTACCGCGAGCGCCGGATCGCCGCCGTGATCTTCGGGGTGGATGCTGAACGCGAAACCGGGTTCTACCGCCACAACAACGAGGAAATCGCGCAGCTTGCCGCGGAAAACAGCGATATCCTGATCCCTTTCGCCTCGATCGACCCCGCCAAGGGCAAGGTCGGCGCGCGCGAAGCGCGGCGGCTGGTGCGCGAATTCGGCGTCAAGGGGTTCAAGTTCCACCCCACGATGCAGGGCTTTTTTCCCAATGACCGCATGGCCTACCCGCTCTATGAAGCCATCGCCGAGGAAGGCGCGATTGCGCTGTTTCACACCGGGCAGACGGGCGTGGGGTCGGGCATGCGCGGTGGAATGGGGATGCGGCTGAAGTATTCCAACCCGATCCACATCGACGACGTGGCGGTGGATTTCCCCGACATGACCATTGTGCTGGCACACCCTTCATTCCCCTGGACCGAAGAAGGGCTGGCCGTGGCCCAGCACAAACCGAATGTCTACATCGACATGTCGGGCTGGTCGCCGAAATACTTTCCCGCGATCTTCGTGCAATATGCCAACACGATCCTGAAGAAGAAGATGCTGTTCGGATCGGACTGGCCCGCCATCACGCCGGATCGCTGGCTCAAGGATTTCGCGGAGCTGCCGATCCGCGACGAGGTGCGCCCGCTGATCCTGAAGGACAACGCACGGCGCATCCTGAAGCTCTGAGCGCTAAATGTATACATTTTGGCCGGACCTGCTAGTCTGGCCGAGTATACAGGAGGCGCACATGGCCCCAGAAGAACGCAGCGCCACACATGCCCAGCGCGCCCTGATCAGGCTGCGCCAGCGCATCCTTGGCGGTGAGCTGCCGGGCGGGATGCGGCTTTTCGAGGTGGCGCTGGCCGAAGAGCTTGGCATCTCGCGCACGCCGGTGCGCGCGGCACTGTCGCGGCTGGCGGAGGAAGGGCTGCTGGACCGGATCGCGGGCGGCGGCTTCGTGGTGCGCAGCTTCGCCGTGCGCGATGTGGTCGACACGATCGAGTTGCGCGGCGTGCTGGAAGGGACGGCGGCGCGGTTCGCGGCGGAACGTGGCGCACCCGAGACCCTGATGGAGGAGATGCGCGCGACACTGCGTGCCATCGACCAGCTATTTTCAGATCAATCCATTGATATAGATACATATTCTCGCCTGAACATGCGGTTTCACGGCCTGCTGGCAAGAATGGCGCAGAGCGACGTCCTGCTGCGCGAGATCGACCGGATCACGGCCCTGCCCTTTGCCGCGCCATCGGCGTTTCTGGACGACACCTCGCACCCGGCTGCGCTGACCAGAACCCTTGCCCTGGCACAGGATCAGCACCGCGCGCTGGCCGATGCGATCGCCAATCGGGAGGGCACGCGGGCCGAATCGCTGGCCCGCGAACATGTGCGCGCGGCCCGCAGCAACGTGGAGGCACTCCTGTCTCATGACGCGGCCGCGCCTCCAGCCATGTCCAGCCTTGCCATTCTGACCCCCTGACCGAGGCAAGTATACATCGCGCAGGAAAAGCCGGCTCGATAGGAGCCAAAACACTTGCATGTTCCAAATTCTCCCCCAAGTATGTATACATGTATTTGGGGGGTGAGTTTCCATGTCGCCGAGTCTTTCAACCGCCATGGCCGCCGCGGGCAACCCGGTTGCGATGTTGCGCAACTCAAAGGCGGGCATCTATGTCTATCCGGTCGTAGCGCCCGAATTCCTAAACTGGCGCAGCGAGCAGGTGGCGTGGCGCCAGTCGGCGGTTTTGTTCGACCAATCCCATCACATGGACGAACTGACCGTCGAAGGGCCGGACGCGACAGCCTTCCTGTCGCGGCACGGCATCAATTCCTTTGCGAATTTTGGCCTGAACAGGGCCAAGCATTTCGTCACCGTCACGCCCGCGGGCCATGTCATCGGCGATCAGATCATCTTTCGGGAAGACAAGGACAGATATCTGCTGGTCGGGCGTGCGCCAACGTCGAACTGGTTGATGTTCTGTGCGGCCTACAGCGCGTGGAACGTGCGGCTGCGCCACGATCCGCGCAGCCCGTCGCGGCCCGAAGGCGAACGGGTGTTGCGCGAACATTACCGCTTCCAGATCCAGGGGCCGAACGCCCCCGCGATCCTGGAGCGGATGAACGGCGGCCCATTGACCGACATCAGGTTCTTTCACGTGGACTGGATCAACGTCGGGTCGCGTCGGGTGCGGGCGTTGCGCCACGGCATGTCGGGCGCGCCAGGGCTGGAAATCTGGGGCCCCTACAAGGACAGGGACTACATCCATTCCACGATTCTGCAGGCGGCGCGCGATGCGGGCGTCGATCTGGCGCTGTGCGGTAGCCGTGCCTATTCCACCAACACACTTGAATCCGGCTGGATCCCCTCGCCCCTGCCCGGCATCTACACCGGTGACGGCATGCTGGCTCATTACCGCGAGTGGCTGGGCGCCGACAGTTTCGAGGCGGCGGGTGCCATCGGCGGCAGTTTCGTATCGGACGACATCGAGGATTACTACGTCAATCCGTTCGAACTGGGCTATGATTTCTACATCGGTTGGGCCAAGGACGATTTCATCGGCAAGGCGGCGCTTGCGGGGCTCAAGGGGGCGCCCACGAACCGCAAGAAGGTGACGTTCGAGTGGAACCGCGATGACGTCTTGCGGGTGATCGCGTCGAATTTCGAACCCGGCGTGCCGTTCAAGTGGATCGATTTCCCGCAGCCGAACTATGCGTCCAGCAGCGCGGACATGGTGCTGGACGCGGCGGGGCGGATGGTCGGCATGAGCATGTTCAACGGCTATACCTTCAACGAACGGTGCATGCTGTCCTTGGGTGTCGTGGCGCAGGATGTCCGAGAAAACGACATCCTGACCCTGAAATGGGGCGAGCCGGAGCCCACCGGCAAGACCTCGACCGAGCCGCACCGGCAGACCGACATCCGCGTGCGTGTGGCGGCCACACCCTACGCCGCCGAGGCGCGCACCAGTTATGCCGAAAGCTGGCGCACGCGGCGCTGATCCCCCCAACCGACCGGGCCGTGGATGTTGCCGGCCCCCTTTTGCAAGGGCAAAGCCATGGTGCGTTTCCTCCTGATCCCTGGTCTGGTGTCGGACGGCTTTGTCTGGGGGGCCTTGCGTGCAGCCCTGCCCGCAAGCCTGCCCGCCGAGGTGGCCGACGTCACCGCGCAGGCCACGATCACGGACATGGCGCGCGACCTGCTGGCGCGCCATCCGGGGCGACTGATCCTTGCGGGGCATTCGATGGGCGGCCGCGTGGCGATGGAAATGGCGCGGCTGGCACCGGGCCGGATCGCGGCCATGGCGCTTTTGAACACCGGGATGCATCCCCGGCGCGAGGGCGAGGATGCCAAGCGTCAGGCGATGATTGATCTGTGCCATCGGCAGGGGATGGCGGGCATGGCCGCAGTCTGGCTGCCCGGTATGCTGGGGCCGGAACCTGCGCCCGATCTGGTCGCGGCCCTGACCGCGATGGTTTGTCGGATGACCCCCGAGATCCATGAGCGGCAACTGCGCGCGCTGCTGTCGCGGCCCGATGCGGCGGCGACGCTGAGCTATCGGGGGCCGATGCTGCTGATCACCGGGCGGCAGGATGTCTGGAGCCCGATTGCCCAGCATGAAGACATCGCGCGCCTGTGCCCGCAGGCCCGGCTGGAGATCATCGAGGATGCGGGCCATTTCGCCCCGGTGGAACAGCCCGAACGGGTGGCGCAGCTGCTGGCAGACTGGGCGCAGGACGTGGCGGTGCGCGATGCGGGGCTGGACCGGATACCCCAGACGCCCCTGTTCGACCGCGACCGGGCGAATGCCGGTTACGCGCTCAACAAGATGGCGATGGGGCTGTCCACGCCCGAAGGCCGCGCGGCGTTTCTGGCCGACGAGGGGGGCTATCTCGACCGCTTCGCGCTTAGCCCCGAGCAGCGCGCGGCGGTGCAGGCACGGGATTGGGCCGAAATGGTGCGGCTGGGGGGCAATCTGTTCTACATCCTCAAGATTTCGGCCGTGGACCCGACCCCGATCCGGGCCATCGGGGCGGCGCAGGCGGGCTTGAGCCTCGAGGCCTTTCTGGAAACACGGTTGGGAAAGGTGACCAATGGCTAGGTTGATCGGCGGCTTGGGAACAAGCCATGTGCCCTCGATCGCGGCGGCGCTGGACAAGGGGCTGCGCGACAGCGACGAATGGAAGCCCTTCTTTGACGGCTATACCCCTGCGCAGGACTGGGTGGCGGCGCAAGCGCCCGATATCGCGGTGGTGATCTTCAACGATCATGGCAACGCCTTTTTCCTCGACCGGGTGCCGACGCTCGCGCTGGGGGTGGCGGAAAGCTACGATCCGATCGACGAAGGCTGGGGGCCGCGCGCGGTGCCGTCCTTTCCCGGCGCGGCGGATTTCGCATGGCATCTGGCCGATCACATGGTGAGCCGACATTTCGACCCGATGATCTGCCGCGAGCTGCAGGTGGATCACGGGCTTCAAGTGCCTATGGAGCTTGTGTTCGGCCGCCCCGCCGTCTGGCCGGTCAGGGTGGTGCCGATCCTCGTGAACACGATCCAGTACCCGATCCCCACGCCGCAACGCATGTGGGATCTGGGCGGGGCGTTGCGCGCGGCCATCGACAGCTGGCCCACGGATGAAAAGGTCGTGGTGCTGGGCACTGGCGGTCTGTCGCATCAGTTGCAGGGCGCGCGGGCGGGCTACATCAACCCCGAGGAAGATCGCAAATGGATCGCCGATATCGGCCCCAACCCGCAGCGCTACCGCGAGATGACGCGCGAGGATTACGTGGAGGTCTTCGGCTCGGAGGGAGCCGAACTGATCATGTGGCTGGTGATGCGCGGCTGCATGGATGCGCAGGTGACAACGCTGTTGCGCCATTACTTCGCTCCCGCCTCGATGACCGGGGCGGGCATGGTGCTGATGGAGAACGCGTGATGTATTTCCTGATGGTCTGCACCCACCATGGCGGCAGCGACATCGCCGACTTGCGCGACCGCTTGCGCCCGGAGCATCGCGACTGGGTGGCGACGGGCGGCGGCGGGCTGGCCTGCGTTCTGACCGGATCGGCGCTCTGGAGCGCGGAGGGGCGGGTATCGGGAACTTCGGCATCCTTGACGCCCCTGACGAGGCGGCTGCGCGCGCCTTTGCCGAAGGCGATCCCTTCGTGCGCGGCGGCGTGGTCGGGCAGATCACCCTGACGCGCTTGGCCGACACATTTCAGGCGGGCCGCATCGCGCCCCTGACGGCCAGCTAGGACCTTTGGACGACCCGCAGGCTCAGGCAGGCTGGATGTAGATCGTGGGCGCCGGATATACCGCGACGCCGGCGCCGCGGATCACATGCGCCGTCCGGTGAGGGCGGTTGCCGGGGCCGGTATCGAGGTAATGCTGGGTCACAAGCGGGCGAAAGCCCTCGGCGCGCACCCAGTAGTGGATGTGGGGCGGGCGCGGCCAGTATTCGCGCGGGAACACCGACAGGACATCGAACCGGCCATCGACATCGGCGACCACGGTGCCGCGCAGGTCGATCTGGTCATCGCGGAATTCCGCGTAATCGCCGTTTTCCTCGGGATGGTAGCGGCCAGTGCCGTCGGTCTGCCACATCTCGAGC
>JAGYLB010000034.1 GCA_018401055.1 Roseicyclus sp. | reverse complement strand
GTCGGGGGCAGTGCCGGGCGCGTAGAGGCCCGCCACCTTGCCCCCGGCCAGTCCCAGATCGGCCCGGCACAGCCCATCGGGCAACAGCACGTCGCCGCCAACGATCAGGGTTTCGATCGGGTCGGTCATTTCAGCCCCAGTTCGCTCAGCGCCTGCGCCACGCCATCGAGGTTGGTCAGCTTCATCGAGGCATAATTGGGCGACAGCACCACACCGTGCCCGCCGGCCCGATAGGTCGCCATGACGGAGCGATAGGCGATATCGGGCGTGCAAACCGCCTGATCGGCGCGCACGCGCGGCGCGTCGATGCCGAGCCCCATGTAGACCTTGGCCTTGCCATGCACCCCGCGCAGGGCGTCGGCGCATTGGCGGTAGACATAGGTGTCGGGATCCAGCCCTTCTTGCACCACGCGGTCATGCGGCGCGCCGCCAATGCCCAGCATCGCGTCCATCACCGCCATCGCCGCCGCCGGGTCGAAATCGCGCAGGATGGCCTTGGCGAAGAAGCCGAACTCCTTGTGCCAGATCTCGCCCGACTGGTGCTGATAGGTGATCGGCTTGACCCAGTCGGAGTACATCGTTTGTTCTGCCCAAGGCCATTGCGCGCGGCGGAAGACGTTGAAATGGTTGCGGTTCCAGACGTTCAACCCGAAGGGCAGGGACGGCTTGCACCATTTCACCAGCCCGTAAAGCTCCCGGTCGAGGTCCTTGTTCCGCTCCAGCCAGAAGCGTTCCCAGATCAGCACCTCGGGATGCGCCAGCAGCGTGCGCAAGAATGTGATGAAGGCGCCGTCGTCGAACGCCTCACCAGCACGGGCGGCTTGCATAAAGTCGTACATCGCGATGCAGGCGCGGCGGCAGGCCTCCACATCCACACCGCGCGCGATCGCCTCGCTGCGCGCGGCGTCCGAGAAATCGCCGGGCGCCTGGCCCTGCATCATCTGGTCGAGAGGAGAGTTGCGCTCGTTGCACCACATCAGCCCGTCGATGTCGTGATTGCGCACCTGATCCTCGACGATGGCGTGCATCCAGTTACGATAATCGGGGTTCGAGGTCGACGGCTCGTCGCGGCGGCGCCCGAAACAGTCGATCTCCATGCAGGTGGCGAGGTTGGGAATGTCCACCGCACTGGCCGATCCGTGGCCCGCGTATTTGAAGAACGGCTCCATCAGTTCGGGATAGACCTTCATCCCGCGCTTATGCGCCTCGGGGATCACGAGATGGAGGATATCGACCCCCTCCATTTCCGGATCGCGGGCGCGGAAATCCTTGATCAGCGTCTTGGAATAGTAGCGCGGATCGGGGTCGAAATAGGCACCACCCTTCATCGTGAACGGCTCCGGCACGCCATGATCCGGCCAGCCGTCGAGAGCGTGGCTGATGCTGCGCCCCGTTTTCAGGCCAAGCCACGACACGGTGCCGAGCATCAGGACGTTCACGCCGACCCGGTTCTGCAACGTGTCGAGCACCGCGTCGACGCCTTCGTCGATGAAGCTGATCGGGCTGACCTGGATGCCGACGAATTTCTCGGCGGGATCGGGTTGGGCGACGGTCATGCGGCGGCCCCTTTGTGCGCGTCGATGAAACCCTTGATCCGCCCCATCGCCTCGCGGATCAGCGGCAAGGGTTGCAGATAGCTGATGCGGATGAAGTCGCTGTCGGGTTCGCCGAACATGTCGCCGGGAAAGACCATCACGCCGGTTTCGCGCAGCAGCGCCTCGCAAAACGGTTTCGCCTTCATTCCTGTAGAAGAAATGTTGGTGTAGATGTAGAAGGCTCCGCCCGGCGCGCCGTAGCTAAGGCCCGCGTCGCTCAGCGCCCGCATCAGGTAGGCGCGCCGCTCCGCGTAGGCTGCAAAGGTCCCCTCCATCTCATCTTGCGGCCCGGTCAGCGCCGCCAGCGCCGCGTGCTGCGAGACGGTGCAGGTGTTGATCGACAGCGTGTGGCGCGGCTCCACCAGCTTTTCGACGAAATCGGCGGGCGCGGCCATGTAACCGACGCGCCAACCCGTCATCGCATAGGTCTTGGAAAACCCGTTGAGGGTGATCGTGCGGTCCTTCATCCCCGGCAGGGTGGCCAGCGACAGGTGTTCATGCGGCGGGTAGATAAGCTTGGCATAGATCTCGTCGGCGATGACCAGAATATCGTGCTTAATGGCCAGATCGGCGATCTTGCGGATCACGTCGGGCGGGGTAACGGCGCCCGTCGGGTTGTTGGGCGACACCAGCACGAACATCCGTGTTTTGTCCGTGATGCGGGCCTCGATTTCAGCCACATCGAGGGCGAAATCGTCCTTCTGGTAGGTTGGAACCGGGATCGGCACGCCGCCGCACAGATGTACGGCCGTGTCATAGGTGGTGAAGCGCGGCGAGGTGATCAGCACCTCGTCCCCGGGCGTGATCAGACCCAACATGCACAGCATGATGCTTTCTTGCACCCCCGCCGTCACCACAATCTCGTCTGCGGTGTAGTCCAGCCGATATTCCGCCTTCAGGTTCTCCGCGATGGCCTGCCGCAGCGGCGGCAGACCGGTGGGGCCGGTGTAGTGATGCGCATTGGCATCGAGCGCGGCCTTAGCGGCCTCGACCACATGGGCGGGCGTGTGAAAATCCGGGTCGCCCCGGCCAAGCGCGATGACGTTGTCGAGACCGGCGGCGATTTCCAGCATCTTGGTGCGGAAGGAGCCGTCCTCCTCCACGATCCGTGGGGCGGTGCGTTGCAGCAGAAGCGAACCCATCAGTGCATCCTCTTTCCGTCGATGAAGGTCATCTCGACCTTTTCCAGCGCGGACAGGTCCTGGTCGGGTTTGCCATCCACGACGATCATGTCGGCCAACTTACCCGCCTCCAACGTGCCGAGCTTGTCGCCCAACCCATTCAGAACAGCGGCCCGCGCGGTGATTGCGCGGAGCGCGTCAATGTTGTCGGGGCAGACGCCGACCTCGACCATGAAGCCCAGTTCGGGCACGATGCTGTCATGTTCCACGGCGGGTGAGCCGGCGTCGGTGCCGAAGACAATCGGAACACCGGCCTTGGAGGCGCGCACCAGCCCGTCGAAGCGCGATTTGTCAGCGACAGCCTTCTTGCGTTCCTCGATCTTCCATTCCGGGATACCGAAGGCGCGGGCGATCTTCTCATTTGCCTGGATGACCAGTGCCGAGAAGGTTGTGACGATCGGCAGCTTGCGGTCGAGCAGGATCTGGATCGTCTCGTCGGTCATCGAGCCGCCATGCTCGATGCAGTCGATGCCGAATTCCGCCACCCGCTTAATGCAGTCATTGTAGGTCGCGTGCGCGGTGATCGGCAGGCGGTTGCGGTGCGCCTCGTCGATGACGGCGTGCAATTCCTCTTCGGTGAATTCCAACGTGTCGTGGCAAGCCATGATCTTGATCAGATCTGCCCCGCCCTTCACCTGATCGCGCACGGCGCGGCGCATCTCATCGGCGCCAGAGGCCTCGCGGCAGACCCAGTAGGTGTG
>JAGYLB010000033.1 GCA_018401055.1 Roseicyclus sp. | reverse complement strand
TTGCGCCCGACCAAGGCAGGCCTGCGCCATGCGCCCGCCGAAAGCTGGGACTGCGCGCGGGCGGCGATCATCCAGTAGCGCGCGCCGACCTCTTGCGCGGTCGCGGTGGCGCGCTGCCGCAGCACCTCATGAGCGGCGATCGTGGCCAGATCCCCCCAGTCCCGTGCCCAGTCGGCCAGCGACCATGGGCCATCGGGGTGCCCCGCCGCCTCCGCCGGACGCCACACCTCGGCGGCACGGGCGATCCCGTCGATGCGCACAGTCACGGGCTTGCGGACATATCCGAAACAGGCCTCGTAGAAGTCCAGCCGCGCCAGCGCCGCGTCCGAGACGTCGATCAACACACCATCGGCCTGCGCCCCGGGGTGCTCGACCAGCATCGGATAGACCTGCCCCGCGACCCGCGCCACACTGGCATCGGGCAAAACGGCCGGGCGCATGGCAGGCTCTGCCCCCGCGACGGCCTTCAGCAAGGGCGCGTGGCACAAGGTGCCGAACAAGAAGACGCAGGTCATCGGGTCCCCGGATGAGGCGACGGGACGCCTACCTCCAGCGCCGGGCCGCACTTTCACACAACAGCCCGCCGATGATACCGCCGATCAGCAGCACACCCCAGACCGGAACAATCAGGGACTGGAAGAAATATTCGATGAACAGGTCCATCGAGGCAAAAATCGCTTCGAAAAATCCGTCATAGCGCAGGTTGGCGGAACGGATGAACATGGTGCGCAGCGCAAAGAGCAAAAGGCCAAGAATCGCGATCTGGATCGAGGTGCGCAGACCGCTGCCCAAGGCCATCGACCAGCCCTTGCCCGCGCCCCGACCGGCCACCGACCAGCCCTGCCACAGGCCGATCACCGCGATGGTCGGCGCGAACCATGTCGCGGGTGTGCCTTCTGGCAACGTCGTGAGCGCCTGCAGCGCCGCTGCCCAACCGACAGCGAAGAACGCCAAGCCCCCGACCAGCTTTGCCGCCGTGGGCATGCGATCGGTGGTGCGGCTGGTGCTTATGTGCGACGGAAAGAACATGTTTGGAAACAAACACACCATTTTGGGCGGATTTATGGCGAAACTGAGCAAGAAGCGCGATTTCTGCGCCCTGCGATGCCCGTGTCAGGCCGGGCGCGTGATGGTGATCTGGGTCACGTCGGTATTGCCGAAATGAAAGGTCGCAGCACAGGCCGTAAGGTAGAAGTTCCACATCCGGCGGAACCTGTCGTCGAACCCCAGCGCCGCCACCTCGTCCCACCGGTCGTTGAACACGTCATGCCAGCGCCGAAGCGTCTGACTGTAGCTTTCGCCGAATTCGATGGAATGCGACACCCGCAGGCCTGCCTTTTCCACCTCGGCGCGCAGCACTTTCGGCGCAGGCAGCATGCCGCCCGGAAAGATGTATTTCTGGATGAAATCCACGCCCCGGCGATACACCTCCCAACGGCGGTCCTGCACGGTGATAATCTGCAGCGTGGCGTTCTTGCCGGGCTTGAGGTTGGTGCGCAGGGTCTTGAAATAGGTCGGCCAATAGCGCTCGCCCACGGCCTCGAACATCTCGATCGAGGCGATGCCGTCATATTGCCCGCGCTCGTCGCGGTAGTCCTGCAACTTGATCTCCACCCGGTCCGACAAGCCGGCGCGTGCCACCCGCGCTACGGCGTAATCGTATTGCTCGCGGCTGATGGTCAGCCCGGTCACTTTCAGCCCGCGTTCCTTGGCGGCATATTCGGCGAACCCGCCCCAGCCGCAGCCGATCTCCAGCACATGATCGCCGGGCTTTGCGCCCATCTGGTCGACCATACTGGCGTATTTGGCGATCTGGGCGGCCTCCATCGATTCCTGCCCGGTGACGAATAGGGCCGAAGAATAGGTCATCGTCTCGTCCAGCCAGAGCCCGTAGAAATCATTCCCGAGGTCATAGTGATGGGCGATGTTCTTGCGCGCCTGCCGCTTGGAATTCGACTGCAGCCAGAACCGCGCGCGCTCAAAGGCCCGCACCAGACCCATGCCCAGGAAGCCGTCATAGACCTCCTCGTTGTCGGCATGGACCAGATCCATGAAGGCTTGCAGGTCGGGCGTGGACCACCATTCGTCCAGATAGGCCTCGCAAAACCCCAGATCGCCCTCGCGGATCAGCCGCCCGAAGATGTCGGGGTTGTGGATGTGCAACTCGGCCACCGGGCCCGGCCCATGGCCCGCCGCGCGGAACACGCGCCCGTCAGGCAGCACCATGTCGAGGCGGCCATGCTGCATCTTGTTGGCCGTCTCGAAGACGGCGGAAAAATAACGGGGGAGATTATGCTCTCCCTTCGTGCTTGTCTTGACGTCCATCTGGTCCTCATGTCTGGCGGCCGATTTGGTATGAACCAGCCACGGGGCACAAGCCCCGATTGTTTCTTGAAGGCTCAGAAGCCCCTGTTTTCGTATGCCTCAAGCGCCCGTTTGCGCCCATCTGCCGCGCTCACCACAGGCACGCCCGGATAGGGATCGCCCGGCCCCATGTCCCAGCTGCGCGGGATGGCCCGGAAATAGCTCAGCGCGGTCTCGGGCGGCTTGCCCGATATCTCGGCCACAAAGGCGCGGCGATAGCGGCCCAAAGGATCGAATTTCTCGGCCTGCGTCTCGGGGTTGAACACGCGGAAATAGGGCGTCGCGTCCGGCCCAGATCCCGCCGACCATTGCCAGCCCATCGCATTGCTGGCCGGGTCCCAATCGACAAGGCACTCGGCAAACCAGTCCATCCCGATCTTCCAATGCGTCAGCAAATGCTTGGTGAGGTAGGAGGCGACCAGCATCCGCGCGCGGTTGTGCATCCGCCCCGTCACATACATTTCGCGCATGGCGGCATCGACCACCGGCAGTCCCGTGCAACCGCGCATCCAGGCCTGCACATGCGGGTGATCCGCGTCAGTGTTCCATGCGAACCCCTCCCATTCCTCGCGCCAGTTGCGGGTGGTGATATGGGGGGTGTGATGGACCAGATGATAGGCGAAGTCGCGCCAGATCAACTCCTTGAGAAAGGTCTCGGCGCCCGGTTTCCCCTCCTCCATCGCGCGCATCCCCGCATGCCAGCAGGTGCGCGCCGAAATCTCGCCATGGGTCAGGTTTTCCGACAGGCCGGATGTGCCGTCGACATCCATCCGGTCGCGCAGATGGGCGTAATCGCCGATGCCACGGGCCAAGAACGCCTCAAGACGCGCCTGCGCCGCCGCTTCGCCGATCTTGCAATGCGCAAGCACGACCTCCGCGCCCCGGTTCATCGCGCGCCCCAGCCCCCAATCGGCGATGGCATCGCTGGCGGGCCAGACCTCGGGCGCTGTCGGACGCGGCACCGCCAAGGGCACGGCCACCTCCCTGCCCCGCACCGCCTTCCAGAACGGCGTGTAGACCTTGTAGAAGCCCCCTGTCCCGGTCTCGACAGTCCAGGGCTCATGCACGACGTGGCCGGCATGGCTGACGGCCGCGATGCCATCTGCCTTCAGCGCCGCCTTGACCACCTCGTCGCGCGCGCGACTGACTGGGTCGTAGAGCCTGTTCCAATGCACTGCCGTCGCGCCCGTCTCGGCGATCAGCGCCCGCAGGACCTCCAGCGCCGGGCCACGGCGGCAGATCAACCGGCTGCCCATAGCCGCCAGCCCCGCCGCAAAGGCCTCCGCCCCCAGCCCAAGGCGCCATTTCGGCGCTGCCCCCAATCCCTCGACCCCCTCGTCGCACAAGAACACCGGGATGACGGGTGCGCCTGAGGCACAAGCCGCAACAAGCGCCGCGTTGTCGCCCAGGCGAAAATCCCGGCGGGTCCAGTAGATCACGGGGGCGGTCATCGGGGCGGTCGTCACTTTCTTGTCTGTCGCGCAGAACCTAGCGCGCAAGCCTGACCGTCAAGCGCGGGCCTGCAGGCTTCATCTTTCCCCAAATATGCCTGCCCGACAGCCGAACCCGCGCACCGCGGATGAGGGTCGAACCGTCCGCTCAGAACGGCCCGTCCTCCAGCACCCCATCCGCCGACATTTGCGCGTAAAGCAGCCCTTCGCGCAGGCCCCGGTCCGCGACGCTCAGCCGGTCGGTGGGCCATGCGCGCAACAACGCCTGCAAGATCGCCGCCCCCGACATGATCAGCGTCTGCCGGTCGCGCCCGATGCGCGGGTCGCGCCGTCGCCCCTCGGGGCCAAGCGCCAGATATTCCTGGATCACCCGGTCGATCTGGTCCGACGTCATGCGCAGCCCGTCGACCTTGTTGCGGTCATAGCGCTTGAGCCCGAGGTGCGAGGCCGCCACCGTCGTGACCGTGCCACTGGTGCCGATGATCTGGAACCCCTCGCGCGCCTGATCGGCGGCATCGTCATAG
>JAGYLB010000032.1 GCA_018401055.1 Roseicyclus sp. | reverse complement strand
CGCACCGTGTCAATGTAGAGCAGCATGATGGCGAGCGCGAGGACGGCGATGATGTTGACCGCGAAGATGCGGGCGCGCAGCGAGCCGAAGCCGAGGCCGCGCCGCCATTCCTGCACTTCGAGCGGCGGGGCTTCGGCGGGGGGCTCAGCCCTCATTGAACCGGTAGCCGACACCATAGAGCGTCTCGATGCCCTTGAACTGATGATCGACGGCGCGGAACTTCTTGCGCAGGCGCTTGATATGGCTGTCGATGGTCCGATCATCGACATAGACATCATGGCTGTAGGCGGCGTCCATCAGCTGTTCGCGGGATTTGACGAAACCGGGGCGCGCCGCCAGCGTTTCGAGAATCATGAATTCGGTGACGGTGAGCGCAACGTCACCCGACCGCCCTTCCCCGCCGGCCCAGGTGACGCGGTGACGCGCCGGGTCCATGGTCAGCCGGCCGCGCACGATCGGCTCTGCCGCCGGTTCGGCTTCGGTGGATTCGGGCATGGCCTTGCGGTTGGCGGCGCGGCGCAGCACGGCGCGGATGCGCTCGATGAGCAGGCGCTGGCTGAACGGCTTGCCGATATAATCGTCCGCGCCCATGGCGAGCCCCAGCGCCTCGTCGATCTCGGTGTCCTTGGAGGTCAGGAAAATCACCGGCAGCTCGGACTTTTCGCGCAGCCGGCGCAGCACCTCCATGCCGTCCATGCGCGGCATCTTGATGTCGAGCACGGCGAGATCGGGCGGATTGTCGGTAAGCGCCTTCAGCGCCGTGTCGCCGTCGGAATAGAGGCGCACGGCAAAACCTTCGGCCTGAAGGGCGATGGAGACGGAGGTGAGGATGTTGCGATCATCGTCGACGAGCGCGATCACCAGCGGGGCGTCTGTAGCGGACATGGCCCGCTTGTCGCGCCGCGCCGCCTGCTTGGCAAGAGCCGCCCGTCGCGCCAGATGCGCCGCCCGTCACATCCGTTTTGACGCGGGCGGTCGGTGCGGCTATGCGCCTCGTGACAAACGCATGACCGGAGTCTCGTCCGGCCTTTTTTCGCGGGAGGAACGCTGGTGTCTGCATTCGAGGGTCTGGTGGCGAAACATGGTCTGGCCGAGATGGGCCTGCCGGCGCGCGCACGGCAATATTGGAACCTTGGCACGGCCCCACTGGTCGAGCTGGCGGTCCAGCGCGGCGAAGGGCTTTTGAGCAAGGACGGCGCGCTGGTGGTGCAGACCGGCAAGCACACCGGGCGCAGCGCGCAGGACAAGTTCATCGTGCGCGATGCAGTGACTGACAAGGCCATCTGGTGGGGCAAGACCAACAAGGCGATGACGCCGGACCAGTTTGCCGCCCTCAAGGCCGACTTTGCGGCTGCGCTGGCGCAGAAGGACACGCTGTTCGTGCAGGACCTTTACGGCGGCTCCCAGCCCGAACACCGGGTCAAGGTGCGCGTGATCACCGAATTTGCCTGGCACAGCCTGTTCATCCGCACGCTGCTGGTGCGCCCTGAGGCGGCAGCGCTGGCCGACTTTCTGCCCGAATACACGATCATCGACCTGCCCAGCTTCAAGGCTGATCCGGCCCGCCATGGCAGCCGCGGGGAGACCATCGTGGGCGTCGATTTCGAGGGCAAGACCATCCTCATCGGCGGCACCGCTTATGCCGGCGAGATGAAGAAGAGCGTGTTCGGCATTCTCAACTATCTGCTGCCGCTTTCGGGCGTGATGCCGATGCATTGCTCGGCCAATATCGGCGCGGGCGGTGACACGGCGGTGTTCTTCGGCCTGTCGGGCACGGGCAAGACCACG
>JAGYLB010000031.1 GCA_018401055.1 Roseicyclus sp. | reverse complement strand
GGCGGCGTGCCCGCCATGTGCGACGGCGTCACGCAAGGGCAGGTGGGGATGGAATTGTCGCTCTTCTCTCGCGACGTGATCGCGCTGGCCACAGCTGTCTCGCTCTCGCACAATACTTTCGATGCCGCGATGTATCTGGGTGTCTGCGACAAGATCGTGCCGGGCCTTGTCATCGCCGCGGCGACCTTCGGCTACCTTCCCGGCATCTTCGTGCCTGCGGGGCCGATGACGAGCGGCTTGCCCAATGACGAGAAATCGAAGGTCCGCCAGCAATTCGCCCAAGGGCTCGTGGGCCGCGACGCGCTGATGGCGGCCGAAATGGCCTCCTACCACGGACCCGGCACCTGCACCTTTTACGGCACCGCCAACTCCAACCAGATGCTGATGGAATTCATGGGGTTGCACCTGCCCGGCGCAAGCTTCGTGAACCCCGGCACGCCGCTCCGCGACGCGCTGACCGATGCTGCGACCGAACGCGCCGCGGCCATCACCGCGCTCGGCAACGCGTATACGCCGGTCTGCGACATCCTTGACGAAAAGGCCTTCGTGAACGGCATCGTGGGCCTGATGGCCACGGGCGGCTCCACCAACCTCGTGATCCACCTCGTCGCGATGGCGCGGGCCGCGGGCGTGATCCTCGACTGCGCTGATTTCGCCGACATCTCCGCCGCCACGCCCCTCATGGCGCGCGTCTATCCCAACGGGCTGGCCGACGTGAACCATTTCCATGCCGCCGGTGGGCTTGCCTACATGATCGGCGAGTTGCTCGATGCGGGCCTCCTGCACCCCGACACGAAAACCGTGGCGGGGCAGGGGCTGTCGCTTTACGCTCAGGAACCGACCCTCAAGGACGGCGCCATTACGTGGGACGACGGCCCGCGCGCGTCCCTCAACGACCGTATCTTGCGCCCGGCTGCCGACCCGTTCCAGCCGCAAGGCGGGCTGGTGGAACTGGTGGGCAACCTCGGCCGTGGCGTGATGAAGGTCTCCGCGGTAGCCCCCGAGCGCCACATCGTCGAGGCCCCCGCCGCGATCTTCGAGGATCAGGGCACGGTCAAGGCTGCCTTCCAGCGCGGCGATCTCAACCGCGACGTGATCGTCGTCGTCCGTTTTCAAGGGCCAAAGGCCAACGGCATGCCCGAACTGCACGCGCTCACCCCGCTGCTCGCCGTCCTGCAGGATCGCGGTCACAAGGTCGCGCTGGTCACTGACGGCCGCATGTCGGGCGCCTCCGGCAAGGTGCCCTCTGCCATCCATGTCGCGCCCGAGGCGCTGGACGGTGGCCTGATCGGCAAGCTCGTCGACGGTGACATCATCCGCGTCGATGCCACCCACGGCGTGATCGAGGTGCTGACCGAAGGCGTGGCCTCCCGCCCGCATGCGACCCCCGACCTCTCCGCCAACGGCCATGGCGTGGGCCGCGAGCTGTTCGAGATCTTTCGCCAGACGGCAGGCCCCGCCACCATCGGCGCGGGCGTTGTGGTCTAGCGTCGTCCGCGCTCCTTCATCTTTCTCCAAATATGCAAATCCGACCCCTCAAAAGGCGCATCCGATGACCCCCAAGGCCCAATCCGCTGCCGCCCGCGAGATCGCGGGTCTCGCCCCGATCATCCCGGTCCTCGTGATAGACGACGCCACCACGGCGCCAGCCTTGGCGCGGGCACTGGTCGCGGGCGGCCTGCCTGCGCTGGAGGTAACGTTGCGCACGCCTTGCGCGCTCGACGCGATCCGCGCCATGGCCAAGGTGCCGGGCGGCGTTGTGGGGGCAGGGACCTTGCTCACCCCCGAGGATGTGCGCGCCGCAAAGGCCGCAGGCGCGCGCTTCGGCGTCTCGCCCGGCGCCACGCCGCGCCTGATCGCTGCCTGCATCGCCGAGGGCCTGCCACTGCTGCCCGGTGCCGCCACCGCCTCCGAGGTGATGGCGCTGTTCGAACAGGGCTACGACATGCTGAAATTCTTCCCGGCCGAGGCCGCGGGCGGTGCGCCTGCGCTCAAGGCCATCGGCGCGCCCATCCCGCAGGTCGCCTTTTGCCCCACGGGTGGCATCACGCCGCAAAACGCCGCCAGCTACCTGTCTCTGCCCAACGTGATCTGCGCGGGCGGCTCCTGGGTCGCGCCCAAACCCATGGTCGCGGCCGGTGACTGGGCGGGGATCGAGGCTTTGGCACGGGACGCCGCGCGGCTTGGTCGCTGACGGAGGCCCGCGCTTCCGCTTGCCGATCACGACTCAGATGCGGGCGGCAAAATCCAGCAGCCGGTCGATGGCGACCTCGAACTGGGCATCAGGCAGCGTCAGGGCGACGCGCAGATGGCCCGCCGCCGCCTGACCGAAACTTTCGCCCGGCATGACCGCCACGCCGGTCTCTTCCAGCAGACGCCCGGCAAAATCGATGCCCGACAGGCCCGTGGCCCGGATATCCAGCATTACATACATCGCGCCCCCGGGCGGAATGGTGCGCACGCGGTTCTGCATCTCCAGCCGGTCCAGAACCATCTGGCGCCGCCGCAAGAAGGGCGCTGCGATGGCGGTCTCGGCGCTTACGCCTTGCCGCAGCGCGTAAAGCCCCGCCTCCTGGATGTAGCCCGGCACACCATAGGTCGTGTGGGTGGCCAAGGTCACCAGCCGTGCCATGACCTCCTCCGGTCCCGCGACCCAACCCAGCCTCGAGCCCGTCATCGCGTGGCTTTTCGACAGCGATCCGACCGTCAGCGTCCGCGCGGCCATCCCGGGCAGCGACGCAAAGGGGATATGCCGACCGACCCAGACCTGACTGTCATAGACCTCGTCCGAGATGACCCAAAGGTCATGGTCTTCGGCGATGCGGGCGATGCCCTCGAGGCTGTCGCGGCTGTAGACGGCGCCCGTGGGATTGTTGGGGCTGTTGATGAGCAAGGATCGCGCGCCGTGGGCGGCGGCTGCCAGCGCCGCCAGATCGGGCTGGAACCCGTGCTCGCTGCGGGCGGGCACGGCGAGGGGCCGCGCACCTACGGCGCGGATCGTGCCGGGATAGGTTGTGTAATGGGGGTCGATCATCAGCGCCACGTCCCCCTCGTCGCAGGCGGCGTGATGGGCGGCGAAGAGCCCCGCCTGCGCGCCCGGCACGATCAAGACATTGGCCGGGTCATAGCTGTGGCCGTGCTGCGCGCTCAACCGCTCGGCGACCGCCTGACGCAAGGGCGCGATCCCGTGCACCGAGGCATAGCCGGTATGGCCTGCCATGGCTGCGCGGTGCATCTCGTGCAAGATGTCGGGCGCAGTGCCCACATCATGCTCGCCGATGGTCAATTCCAGCACCTCGCGCCCTGCGGCCTTCATCGCGCGGGCTCGGTAAAAGATGGCCCAGCCATCGTCACGATCGCCGGTCAGATTGGCAATGCGGGTCGATGGCTTGGGCATGATGCGGTCTCCGTCACGGCGCGTTCGGGGCCGAGATGCACATGTCGCGCGCCCGGGGGCAAGGCGCGAATGGCCTCAATCGTCTTGCGCAACGCCGCGCGGATCGGGGGCGGCCTGTGGCC
>JAGYLB010000030.1 GCA_018401055.1 Roseicyclus sp. | reverse complement strand
TCGGCAGGCTCACGACATCGATGCCGGCCTTCGCCACCAGATCGAGCGTGTCCAGCGCGCGCGCCTCGTCCTGCACCGACAGCGAGCAGCAATGACCGACGACGACCCTGCCCGCAAAGCCGGTTTCGAGCTTCAGTCCAGCGATGTCGCGCAGCGTTTCCACGCTGGCGTCCATCGTCTCGTCCACATGGAAATCCGCGTCGAGGCCGCGGGCAGCAGCTTGTGCGAAAAACCCCCGGATGCGGTCGCGAAGGTCGCCCATGGGGTAGGTGACCATGCCCAGAACGCCGCCGCGCGTCTGCGCCACCAGATCGGCCGTATGGCCGAAGGTGCCGCTGTCGTCGGTCCATCTGTCGCAGCCGATCAGGCAGGCGGCCTGCAAGTCGATGCGGCCTGCCCAGTCGGCCTGAACGTCGCGGAAAACGGGCCAGCTGATGTCATCCTGCGGCGTGATACTGTCCAGATGGGTGCGGATCGCACGTGTGCCGTGGGCATAGGCCGCGCGAAGCGAGAATGTCATCCGCGTCCGCACATCCTCGGCCGTCCACCGTGCCGCGCTGTCGGCTCGCACGGTCGTCAGCGCACCCATGAAACTGCCGTCGGGGTTGGGGCTGCGCGGCGAGATATGGCCCTTGTCCAGATGGGTGTGCATGTCGACGAAGGCCGGGAAAACCATCGCACCTTTCATGTCCACGGCGATGGGCTGCGGCTCGCTGAGGCGTCCGCCCGAGATCGAAATGTCGGTCGTGACAAGATCGCCCTGCTGCCCGATCAGACAGGCAGGCACGGTGACATTGGCAAGCGTGACGTCGCCGTTCGGCAGATGCGCGAAATCCATCATGTTTCCCGGCTCAGGGCACTTTCGTGCCATTTGCGCAGCAAGAGGTGCGACAGGATGCTGAGTGCCGCGAAGATGAAGACACCCATGGCCGCGACCAGCGCCAACGCCGCGAACATGCGGGCGATGTTGAGGCGGTAACCGGCTTCCTGGATCCGGAAGGCCAGCCCCGATCCGATGCCGCCGGTGCCCGCCACCAGTTCCGCCACAACCGCCCCGATCAGCGACAGACCTCCCGCGATCTTCAGCCCGCCAAGGAAATAGGGCAGCGCCGAGGGCAATTGCAGATAGCGCAACCGCTGCCAGCGCGTCGCGCCATAGATACGGAACAGGTCGCGCAGGTTGTGATCGACGCTGTTCAGCCCCAGCGTGGTCGACGAAAGAACGGGAAAGAAGGCCACCAGCCAGGCACAGAGCAGCATCCCTGCCACCTTGCTGTCGACATAGATGAAGATCAGCGGCGCGATGGAGACGACGGGCGTCACCTGCAAGATCACGGCATAGGGGTAGAACGAGAGTTCCAACATGCGTGACTGGTTGAACAAGATCGCAAGCCCCGCCCCGCCGATCACCGCCAGCAGCAACGCCAGCAGCGTGATCTTCCCGGTCAGGAAGGCCGCATCGATCAACATGGCCCAATCGTCAACCAGACTGCCCCAGACACGGTCGGGACCGGGCAGGATGTAATGCGGGATCTCGTTGGCGGTGACGATCCAGGCCCAGCCCGCGATCGACAGGATCATGATGATGACGGGCAGCGCCCATTTGGCAATGCGTTCGATCCGGGCCGCGCGGGCCCGCTGGATCTCGTCCTCGTCGCGCGTGTCCAGCGTTGCAATGGTTTGGTCGTCTGCAAGGCTCATGCCGGTTCTCCCATCGCTTCGCGCAGCGCCTCGGACGCACGGCGCGCGTGGGCAGCGTATTCGTTCGAGGTGCGGAAATCCTCGCCGCGGGGGTAGGGCGCGTCGACCTCAAGCTCGGTGAGCACGCGGCCCGGGCGCGCGGCCATGACTACGATCCGGTCCGACAGGAACACGGACTCGAATACCGAATGGGTCACGAAGATCACCGTGCAGCCGATCTTCTCCTTGAGGCGCAGCAGATCGTTGTTGAGCTTGTGGCGCGTGATCTCGTCCAGCGCGGCGAAAGGCTCGTCCATCAGAATGAGGCGCGGGTTGGTGGCGATGGCCCGCGCGATGGATACGCGCATCTTCATGCCGCCGGACAATTCGCGCGGATAAGCGTTGAGGAATTTCTCCAGCCCGACCAGACGCAGCACCTCAAGGACATCATCCTTGACCTCGGCGTAGCTTTTTCCCGCCAGTCGGAACGGCAGCCAGACATTTTGCGCCACCGTCGCCCATGGCATCAATGTCGGTTCCTGGAACACGACGCCCAGATCGCCCCGGCCGTGGTCGCCTTCCCATTCGATGCGGCCGCGCGTGGGGTGCATCAGGTCGGAAATCAGGCGCAGCGCGGTGGACTTGCCGCAACCAGATGGACCTAGAAGCGATATGAAATCGCCCTGATTGACCTGCAGGGTCATGTCGCGCAGGGCCACGACATCGCCGTTGAAGATCTTGTCGACATGGTTGAGCCGCAAAAGCGGCGCGCGTTGCCCCAGCGGCTTGATGTCATTGAGGCGAACGGCCATGGCGGCACCTTCTTGTACAAGATAGATGCGGCCCGCCGAGATGGGCGGGCCGCCTGTGTCAGCGTCAAATCACTGCGGGCGCAATTCCATCCCGAGTCCCTGATTCACGAATTGGGTCGTGAATGCAGCCTGCCAGTCGATCCCGTCCGAGACAACGCCCGCCTCGACCATGGAGCGATAAAAGCCTTCGACGGTTGCCTCAGTCATTGCACCGATGCCGAGAGTCAGCGCCTCACCGCTGTCGACGATGCCGTATTCGATCATCTTGGCGATGGCATAATCGATCTTGTCCTGGGTCATGTCGGGGTTGGCCTCCAAGATCAGGGCGTTGGCGGCCGCGTTGTCGCCGTAGAGGTAGTTGTACCAGCCGAGGATCGAGCCCTCGACAAAGCATTCCACCACTTCGGGGCTGTTTTCGATCGTGGCGGCCATCGTTTCGATCGTGGTGGCGTAGGTGGCGTAGCCTGCGTCGGCGATCAGGAAAACATTTGGTGTGAAGCCGCCCTCACGCTCGACCAGATAGGGCTCCGACGACAGGAAACCTTGCATGCCGACCTGCGTATCGGCAAGGAAGGGCGCCGGGTTGAACGTGTAGGGCTGGCGCTGTTCGACGGTGAAGCCATGCGCCGCGATCATCCACTGGTAGTAGCTGGCAAAGCCGTTGTCGCCGATCAGCAGCGTCAGGTCGCGCAGCTCTTCCCAGGTGTCGGCAACGCCGGGATGCGCAAGGATCACCTGCGGGTGCTTCTGGAAGGTCGCGGCGACGGCCACGACGGGCACATCCTCCTCCACGGCGGTGAAGGCCTGCAGCAAGTCGCCGCCCATGTGGAACTGGATCCGGTCGGCCAGAAGCAGCGCGCGGTTGTTCACCTGCGGGCCGCCTGACACGATCGTGACGTCAAGGCCGCATGCGGCATAGGTGCCATCGGCGACCGACTGATAGAACCCGCCATGCTCGGCCTGCGCCAGCCAATTGGTGCCGAAAGTGACCGGCGTCAGATCCTGAGCGGCCGCCGTGCCGCCGGCAAGCGCCGCGACTAGTGCAAGTGTCGAACTACGAAACATCCTTGGTATCTCCCCGATGAGGTGGCGGTGTTTGGGACCAGACGCGAGCCTATGAGGGCCTTGCGACGTGGAAAGAGGTTAGCTGGAAAGCCAATGGCCGGCCCTGCGTCGGCGCCACAATTTGTGGCGATCTCGTAGGGCTTGCAAGAAATTTAAGCGCGCAGCATATGGGCGCTGCGCATCTGCTGGACAGTGATGCCATCGGCCGCTTGTCTGTCGGCATCCGCCAGAGGAGAAGACGATGCCTGACCGCCCCGGATTGACGGCTCTTGTCCCGCCCACGATTCGCCCGCCTTTCGCAGCTTATGCCCATGGCACACATGTGCCGGCCGGTGCGGAATGGGTTTTCACGTCTGGACAACTGGGCATCTCGGTCGACGAGCGGATCCCTGCGGATGTCCGTGCGCAGGCAGACCTTTGCTTTGCTGCCTGCGCCGCGATTCTGGCCGAGGCCGGGTTCGACAAGACGGATACCGTCCGCATAAATGCCTTCGTGACCGACCGAGCGGAAATGTCCGCCTACATGGCAGCTCGCGATGCCTGGTGCGACGGCATGGCGCGTCTTCCGGCCTCGACGCTGGTGATTGTGTCGGGCTTCACCCGCCCTGAGTTCAAGGTCGAGGTAGAAGTCACCGCCGCCCGCCTGCCGCGCGGTTGATCCATGATTTTGAGGTTGACGGACAGGTGCGCCTGTCATACCTCCGCGACGGCTTCGGCGGAGTAGCTCCGTTGGTTAGAGCAGCGGAATCATAATCCGCGTGTCG
>JAGYLB010000029.1 GCA_018401055.1 Roseicyclus sp. | reverse complement strand
CCGGCGTCGCGGTCGAGGTGAATTCCGAGACCGATTTCGTCGCAAAGAACGCCGATTTCCAGTCCATGGTGTCGGGCATTGCCGATGCGGCGCTCAAATCCGCCGATCTGGACGCGCTGCTCGCAGCCGACATGGGTGGCAAGTCGGTCGCGGATATGGTGACCGAAAAGATCACCACCATCGGCGAGAACATGGGCGTGCGGCGCATGGCCAAGCTTTCGGGCGACACGGTCGTGTCTTATGTCCATAACGCGGCCACGGCCGGAATGGGCAAGATCGGCGTTCTGGTCGCCATCACTGGTGGCGACGAAGCCTTTGCCAAGCAGGTCGCGATGCATGTCGCCGCCGTGAACCCGGCCGCCCTGAACGAGGATGCCGTGGACCCCGCGCTGGTGGAGAAGGAACGCCAGATCCAGATCGATATCGCGCGCGAATCGGGCAAGCCCGAGGCCGTGATCGAAAAGATGATCGACGGCCGGATGAAGAAATTCCTCGCCGACATCACGCTGGTGAACCAAGCCTTCGTGATCAACCCTGACCTTACCGTCGGCGCCGCCGCCAAGGAAGCGGGCGTCACGATCACCGGTTTCGTCCGGCTGGAAGTGGGCGAAGGCATCGAGAAGGAAAAAGAGAACTTCGCCGAGGAAGTGGCCAAGGCCGCCAAGGGCTGAGACCAAATCAAACGGGCGTTGCGGTCATGAGGGCAGGGGGCAACCCCTGCCTTTTTCTTGTCCGGTGCAGCGTCTTGATGGATTGGCGTTCCGGCGTGGCTTTGATCCCGATCCCGGCACGGCGCATGGACGGTCTGTCCAGCTTCACCCGCTCAGGTCGGGGGGGCGAAGCCGCGCTTCTTTGCCCATGCCCCCTATCTTGATCACAAGCGATTCGACGTCTGCGTCGAGATCGACAGCCGCTACCGGGCGCAGGTGCGCGCAGCTTTGCAGCAGGCCGCCATCCCGATCGCCGGTTAGCCCGCGGCCAGCATCGCGCCCGAAGGGGGCACAGACGCCGATTATCGGCATGAAAGCCCGGATGATTTCCTCCATGCTGGTGCCGCATACGGGCGACTCGCCATGACAGAAATACTGGAGCTTGCTGCGACGATGGATGCCTGAGCCTGAGGACAAGAAGCAAGCGGCGTTGCCCCGGGACAGGACAACGCCGCCTCATCGGATCGGACGCAGGGACATGGGGATAGCACGCCGACCCGATTTCGTGACCCGTGCCGTGGCGTAATTGCGCCCCGGCACGTGTCTTTCCGGTTGCCCGGCTGAGGATCTCAGGGGCGGGACTAAACCGCTTTGATCCCCAACGTTCCCGGCAAAATCGCCGTCACTCTTGGAACACCCCGACTGTGCCGCGAAGCAGGGGCGGGGGAAACGGTGGGAATCCTTACCTTGGGTCAACCCAACCCGGGGCGCGCCCGATCAGCGGCTCTGACCGACCGTTCCGGCCATGTGCAACGGTGCGCCGGGTTGCGGGGCAGGGGTGGTCTCGATCCGGAAAATCTGGTTCAGAATCGAGGCCTTACGGACCGCCTGTGCCGTGGTTTCCACGCCAAGGGCATCGCGCGCGCCGCGCAGGTGCTTTTCCACCGTCGCGACATTGCGTTCGAGGATCATGGCGATGTCCTGCATGGTCTTGCCATCGGCCACCAGCTCCAGCACCTCGGCCTGTCGCGGTGTCAGCAGCGTGCGCTGGCCTGTGGCCGGCAGTTGCAAGATGCACAGGTGGGCGACATGGTTGATCGTCTCGATATCGGCGCCATGCTCGGCCCAGATCGCATCCGCATCCGCCTGCGTCATGTCGCGGCGCACGGCCATCCCGATGCCTGCATTGGCGTTCTTGATGCCCATGGGAAAGCTGATCGTATAGCCCGCCAGAATGCCGTGACGCTCGTTCAGCGCTCGCATGGCGCGTTCGCCCTCTGTCACCGGCTGATCGGCCATTTCCGCATAGACGCGGTGCCAAGATGCGCTGCCGGTATTCTTGATTGCCCACCTCATCATCATGCCGTCACGGAACATGCCGCCCGCCACATATGCGTCGATATAATCGGTCGGCATATTGGTCAGCAGCAGCGCATCCTCGGGGTTGTCATAAAGCCCGGCACCGCGAAAGGCGTTGAAGGCGTAGAACAGCCTGTCAAAGCCGAACTCGGCCATGACCCGCGTGTGATGGGCCCAGAGATCCTCGACCGAAGTCATCTTGAGATAGGGGCGCAAGCGTTTCATGCCGTTTCTCCACTCAGATGTCCGTGAAGTGCCGTGAGCGCGAGGGGGTAGCCGCGCGCGCCGAAACCCTGGATCATGCCGATGCAGACCGGCGCGATCAGCGAGACATGACGAAACGCCTCGCGGGCATGGGTGTTGGACAGGTGCAGTTCGACCACCGGCAATTCCGTCGCCGTGATCGCGTCGCGAAGCGCCACCGAGGTATGGGTGTAGGCGCCAGCGTTCAGGACGACACCGGCCATCACGCCCCGCGCGGCGTGCAAGTGATCGACCATCGCGCCCTCGTGGTTGGATTGCGCGCAAGTGACGGCAAGGCCCAACGTTTTGCCATGCGCGATGCAGGCCGCCTCGATATCGGGAAGGGTCGTATGCCCGTAGATCGAAGGTTCCCGCGTGCCAAGCAGGTTCAAGTTCGGGCCGTTCAGGACCAGAATATTCATGTGCTATCCCTCTGGGGCGCACTATACGCCGCTTTGCGCCTTGCGGAAGAGGCGAAAACAACGATCCGTCAAGCACTTGTGGACTGTGGCATCGTCTTGCGGCGCGTGCGGCGCCACATCGGCACAAGGCAAGGACATTTCCGATTTCAACGCCATACCAATGAGTTGTGGGGCAGTCTTGATGCGATCTTGCAGATCGGACCCGGCACGCGAGGCCACGGACCATGCAATTCCTGTGGCTATATATTTAACATAATCATGATTACCGGATAAATGAACACAACCAAAGCGATCACCTTGCGCTGGTTCAATCCGGCGGAAACAGCACCGTGAACGTGCTGCCCTTGCCCTGCACCGACTCGATCCTCAGCCGTCCGCGATGACGGTTGACGATGTGCTTGACGATGGCCAGCCCCAACCCCGTGCCCCCCATCGCCCGGCTGCGATGCGTGTCGACGCGGTAGAAGCGTTCGGTCAAACGCGGCAGATGCAACGGGTCGATCCCGTCGCCCCGATCCACGACCTCGGCGCGCAGCACCGGACCCTTGAGGTTGCCGCTGCCTTCCTGCCACCCCAGCCGCAAGGTCACGGGTTTGCCGGTGCCTCCGTATTTCAGCGCATTCTCGGTCAGGTTCAGGAACACCTGCATCACCTGATCACGGTCGCCGCGCATCCGGTAGTTTTCTCCCGCGGGTCCCAAAAGCAGCGATGGATCGGCGGGCGTCAGCTCCAGCTCAAGGGTGCATGCCTGTTCCTCGGCCGCGGGCCTGAGCGCTGCGATCACGCCGTCCAGAACCGCCTTGAGATCGACCTCGCCCGAGGGGCGTTGACGCTCTTGCGACTCGACCCGGCTGAGCGACAGCAGGTCCGACACCAGCCGGTTCATCCGCCGCGCCTCACCCTCCATGATGCCCAGAAACCGCTCGCGCGCGGCGGTATCCTCGCGCGCGGGGCCTCGCAGGGTTTCGATGAACCCCAGAACGGCGGTCAGCGGCGTGCGCAGCTCATGGCTGACATTGGCGACGAAATCGCGTCGCATTTCCTCGGCCTCGCGCAGATGGGTGATGTCGGTGAAATGCAGGAGCAAGGCATGCCCCCCTGCCCGCGCCGACCTTTCGCCCAAGGGCGTGATCCGCACCAGATACTGCGTCTCTCCGGTCTGGTCAGTGATCTGCATCCGCGCTTCGCTGGCGGCCTCGCCCGCCTGCACGGCCTCGATCCGGCTGAGAAGCCCGGGTTGGCGCAGCACGGTGGCGCAGCTACGCCCCTCGATCCAGTCCCCCAGAAGCGCGCGTGCGGCCGCGTTGGCGGCTTCGACCTGCCCGGTCGCCGACAGGTGCAGCATCGGCTCGGGCACGGCATTCATCACGTCGATCAGTTGCGTCCCGGTCATCCCTGCCCCCGTCCGTGCGACCGCCCCGCCTTGGCGCGACATCACCCCGGTCGAAGTGCCGCAATTCGCAGGGCTTGGCAATCTTGTTGAAAACTCCCTGTTTTATCAAAAGTTGTCTTTGCCAAAGACATTCCTTCTGTGTAGTGTTTCCCCACGGCGCTGGCGTGGCAGGCGGCGACCGTCAGCCATGTTCCAAAGGGTGACCCCAGGAACGACAGGACCTGCCCGGGCGTGATGCCGATGATGGACGGAAGAGACAGGCGCCCGATCGCGCCGGACCGCCGGACCGAGGACAGTGTGGATGAGGCGGCGCTCAAGGTGCTGTCGCTGGCCTTGAGCGAAGCGGCACTTTTGGCGCTGCCCCGCCATGTCTTGCAACCCGGCTCGAACATCCGTCGCACAGGACTTGTCGAACTGCCCGACGAGCTGATGACCGGTCCGCATGCCCCGGATTTGGTGCTATCGCCGCTGCTGACGCCGGAATTCGACGCGCTGGATCTTGCGCGCATCCTGACCCAATGTGGCTATCGCGGACGGTATCTGGCGCTGGTTGACAGATTGCCCAGCGCCAACCTGATCCGGCGCGAGGTGTCGGCGCAATCGCCCAACATCAATTTCGATGTGATCGTGCTGGACGGCTCGACGCCACTGCATTCGCTGTAACGGGCCGCCGGAGCGGCCCGCGTTCGCAAGCGGTCAGACGGCGGCAAGACCTGCCGCGAAATCCGCCATCAACAGATCCACATCCTCGATCCCGACCGAGACACGGAAAAACCCGTCGGTGATCCCCAGCGCCGCGCGGCCCGCAGGCGTGAGGCCCCGGTGAGACGAGGATGGCGGGTGGCTTACCGTAGTGCCGACATCGCCCAAGGTCGGCGCAAAGGCCATCTCGGGCATGGCCATGATCATGCGGTTCGCCGCCGCCTCGTTGCCGTCGATGCGGAAGCTCAGCATGTTGCCGAAGCGCGCGCCAAGGATCTTTTGCGCCTGCGCATGGTCGGGGTGATCGGCGCGACCGGGATAAAGCACCTGCGACACCTTGGGCTGTTCGGCCAGCCAGTCAGCCAGTTTCGCGGCATTCGCCTCGGCCCGGTCGAAGCGCAGCGGAAAGGTGTAGAGCCCCCGTTCGGCCAGCCAGCAGTCATAGGGGCTGGGCGTCATGCCGGTTGTCACGGCGAAATCGTAGATCTTCTTCGCGTCGGCAGGATCTCGGGCGGCGACATAGCCCAGTGTCACGTCGGAATGGCCGGCCAGCAGCTTGGTGACCGAATGGATCACGATATCGGCGCCATGGTCAAAAGGCCGGTAGCCGATGGGGGTGGTGAAGGTGTTGTCGACCGCAACGCGCACGCCGGCCTCCGTGGCGACAGCCAGGATGCCCTCCATGTCGGCGATGCGCAGCGTGGGGTTCGACACGACCTCGATCAAGATCATCTTGGTCTCGGGCCGGATGGCTGCGCGCAACGCCTCGGGATTCGTCGGATCGACGACCGTGGTGGCGATGCCGAAGCGCGCGAGGTCCTGATGCATCAGGCGCAGCGAGCGGCCATAGAGCTGGTCAGCGCCGATGATATGGTCCCCTGCCCCCAAGATCCCCATGATCGCCGCCGTCACGGCGGCCATGCCCGAGCCGGTGATCAGGCCACCCTCGGCCCCTTCGAGCATGTCGATCTTTTGCGCGAGCAAAGTGGCGTTCGGATGGCCTTCGCGAGCGTATGTGTAGCCCTGCGCGCGGCCCTCGTATTGGGCATGCAGCATGTCAATCGAGGGGGAGGCATAGACCACCGAAGGCTGGATCGGGGTGACCACGGCCCGGCTGACACCTTCGCGCAGGGGATGGCGGCGCACGAGGGTCTGGGGGCGGTCGTTTCGGCGGTCGGTCATGAGAACTCCATCGGGTAAGGGTGCGAATTTTCATACAAAAATTCACAGGTCGGAAAATCCGGCACGGGTTTTCCTAGGGTCGGGTCGTGCCGTGTCCGGTCACGAGATATTTGAACGAGGTCAGCTGCTCGGCTCCCACCGGTCCGCGCGCATGCATCTTGCCTGTCGCGATGCCGATCTCGGCGCCCATGCCGAATTCACCGCCATCGGCGAACTGGGTCGATGCGTTGCGCATCAGGATCGCGCTATCGAGCCGCTTAAAGAACCGCGCAGCCGCTTGGTCATCCTCGGTCAGGATGCTTTCGGTATGGCTGGACCCAAAGCGGCGGATATGGGCGATGGCTTGGTCGATATCGTCGACAACCCGGGCGGCGATGATCATGTCGAGGTATTCACGGCCCCAATCGTCGTCTTGCGCAGGCACCACGCCAGGGATCTTCTGCAAGGCCGCATCGCCGCGCACCTCGACACCTGCGTCGATCAGCGCGCGCACCACGCCCTGCCCGATCGTATCCGCCACATCGCGGTGGATCAGCAGGCACTCGGCGGCCCCGCAGATGCCCGTGCGGCGCGTCTTGGCGTTCAACACGACCTTGAGCGCCATCTCGGGGTCGCAGGCGCGGTCGATGTAGACATGGCAGATGCCTTCGAGATGGGCAAAGACCGGCACCCGCGCCTCGGCCTGCACCAGACCCACCAGCCCCTTGCCACCGCGGGGCACGATGACATCGACGAACTCTGTCATGGTGAGCAATTCACGCACCGCCGCCCGGTCGCGCGTGGGCACAAGCTGCACGGCATCCTCGGGCAAATCAGCAGCCTTGAGGCCTTCGCGCAGGCAATCGACCAGCACACCCGAGGAATGAAAGCTCTCCGATCCGCCGCGCAAGATCACCGCATTGCCCGATTTCAGGCATAGCGCACCGGCATCTGCGGTCACATTGGGGCGGCTCTCGAAGATCACCCCCACCACACCCAGCGGCGTGCGCACGCGCTGGATGTGCAGACCGTTCGGACGGTCCCATTCGGTGATGACCGCGCCCACGGGATCGTCTTGCGCCGCCACTGCGCGCAGACCTGCTACGATGGCTGCAATCCGTACATCGTCGAGCATCAGCCGGTCCAGCATCGCGGCAGACAACCCCTTGTCGCGGCCGAAGGCCATATCCTTGGCATTGGCGGCAAGGATCTCGGCCTGCCGTGACGACACGGCCTCGGCCGCGGCCTCGAGCGCCCGTTGTTTGGCCTGAGCCGACGCAAAGGCCAGCGTTGCTGCAGCGTCCCGCGCCTTTTGGCCGATCGCGCGCATCAGGGCGGGAATGTCCTGCGCGGTCTCGGGGGTCAGGTCGTTCATGGCAGGCCTCACGCAGCGGATGGAGGGGGCAGGATAGCCGTATTTTCGGGAAGATGAAGGGGTCAGGGCTGTGGCGCCTCGGCCCGGTCGGTCAGGGTATAGTCGCGCAGGATGCGGAAGATGCGGGTCTCATCCGCGCCGCTGGCCTGGGCCGCGGTGGCGGCAGCGGGAAGAGTGTCATGGCTGGCCAGCGTCACGAAGCGGCCCGCATGGTTGACGCTCTCGTAGCTGCGTGCAGTCTCGAGCCGGGCCGGGGCGCTACCATAGGCGGCAATGAGAAAGCGACCGGGCTCTTCATCGAGCTTGGCCAGCGTGACCTGCTCGCCCACGCGGATACGGTAGCCGTCGAAATGGATCTTGCGCCC
>JAGYLB010000028.1 GCA_018401055.1 Roseicyclus sp. | reverse complement strand
CCGCTGCACACGCTGGAAAAGCAGATCACCGAGTCGCTGTCGCTGCATCAGGGCTTGCGTGGCGATGCCGCGCGGGCGCGCGTGATCGAACTGCTGCACAAGGTCGGCATCCGCGACCCCGAGGACCGACTGGGCGCCTATCCCCACCAGCTTTCGGGTGGTCAGCGGCAGCGGGTGATGATCGCGATGGCCTTGGCCAACGGGCCGGAGCTGCTGGTGGCCGACGAGCCGACGACGGCGCTGGATGTGACGATTCAGGCGCAGATCCTTGACCTGCTGGCTGATCTGAAACGCGACATGGGGATGAGCCTTTTGTTCATCACCCATGATCTGACCATCGTGCGCCGGATCGCCGATCGGGTCTGTGTGATGCAGGGTGGCGAGATCGTGGAGCAGGGGCCGACGGCCGAGATTTTCGCCAATCCGCGCCATCCCTATACTCGCAAGCTTTTGGCCGCCGAGGCCAAGGGCCGCCCCGATCCGGTCGCGCCCGATGCGCCCGAGATCGTGGCGACGGACAACCTGCGGGTCTGGTTCCCGATCCAGCGCGGGCTGATGCGGAGGACAGTGGGACATATCAAGGCGGTGAACGCGGCAAGCTTGCGCGTGCGGGCGGGCGAGACGGTGGGGGTCGTGGGCGAAAGCGGGTCGGGCAAGACGACGCTGGCGCTTGCGATCATGCGGCTGATCGGGTCGCAAGGCCCGGTGGTCTTCATGGGGCGTGATGTTCAGGGGCTGCATTCGCGCGAATTGAGGCCGCTCAGGCGCGAGATGCAGATCGTGTTCCAAGACCCGTTTGGCAGTCTGAGCCCACGGATGACGATTGAACAGATCGTATCCGAGGGCCTTGAGGTGCATGGCGTAGGGCGCGAGGACCGGCGTGCGCAGGTGGCGCAGATCCTGGGTGAAGTGGGCCTCGACCCCGCGATGATGGACCGATACCCGCATGAGTTTTCCGGCGGCCAGCGGCAGCGCATCGCCATTGCGCGCGCGATGATCTTGCGCCCCAAGCTGGTGGTTCTGGACGAGCCGACATCGGCGCTCGACATGACGGTGCAGGTGCAGATCGTTGAATTGCTGCGCGCGCTGCAGCGCAAGAACGGCATCGCCTATCTGTTCATCAGCCATGACCTCAAGGTGGTGCGCGCGCTGAGCCACAAGGTCATCGTGATGAAGAACGGCGATGTGGTGGAAAGTGGCGAGGCGGAGGCGTTGTTTGCCGCGCCCAAGCATGCCTATACGCGCGACCTGCTGAAAGCGGCCTTTGGCGAGGTCGGGGCGGCCTGAGGCCAGCCCCCGCCCCAAACTCTGGCATGGTCAGATGGCCGAGGAATGGCCTTCGGCGCGCATCTCGTATTCGTCGAAGCCCCGCGCGATCATGCGGGCCAGCGGGCGACCCTCGGACAGGATCTCGAAGCCGCCGGGGCTGGTCCGGGTGACGCCGGGAAACTGGTCGGCGACCTTGCGTTCCAGCGCGGCCAACTCGATCTCGGAGATGTCGAAGTCGCGCAGGATTTCCGCGTTGTCGATACGGAATTCGCACATCAGCATCTCGATCAGGCGCGAGCGCAGTCGGTCCTGCCCCTTGAAAGCATGGCCGCGCCCAGTGGCCAGCTCACCCGCGCGCACCGATTTCTGGTAGGCGGCGGTGGAACTGGCGTTCTGCGCAAAGCCCTGCGGAAAGCGCGAGATGGCCGATGCGCCAAGGCCGATCAGCACCTCGCAGGTGTCATCGGTATAGCCTTGGAAATTGCGGCGCAGGTGGCCGCTGCGGGCGGCCACGGCCATGCTGTCCTCAGGCCTTGCGAAATGGTCGATGCCGATTTCTTGATACTGGTCCCACAGGAACAAGCGGCGGGCGGTCTCGAAAAGGTGGAGGCGTTGTTCGGGCGTGGGCAAGGCATCGGTCGGGATCATCGCCTGCCGCTTGGCCATCCAAGGCACATGGGCATAGCCGTAAAGCGCGACCCGGTCGGGCACGAGTGACAGCAGCATCTGCACCGAATCGGTGATCTTTTCCTGGCTCTGGTTGGGGAGGCCGAAGAGGATGTCGGCATTCAGCGAATGAATGCCCGCCCGGCGCAAAGCCTCGACCGCGTCGCGCGTGACCTCGTAGCTTTGCAGGCGGCCGATGATTTGCTGGATGTCGGGGTCGAAATCCTGCACGCCGATGGAGGCGCGGTTCATGCCGGCTGCGGCCAGCGCGTCGATGCGGGCGGCGTCGATCTCGTTGGGGTCGACCTCGACCGAGAACTCGGCATCGGGGGTGAAAGTGAAGGCCCGGCGCAGATGTGCCGACAGGTCGGTCATCATCGCGGCCGATAGAAGCGTGGGCGTGCCGCCGCCCCAATGCAGGCGGGCGACTTCGACGCCTTCGGGCAGGAGGCGGCCCATCGTGGCGACCTCTTGTTTGAGCGTGTCGACATAGGCCTGCACCGGCGTGTCGGACTGGACACCTTGGGTGCGGCAAGCGCAGAACCAGCACAACCTGCGGCAGAAGGGCACATGCAGGTATACCGAAATGCGCGCACCCGCCGGGATGTCGCGCAGCCAGTCCAGAAAAACGGGGCCATCCACGTCATTGGAAAATTTCGTGGCGGGCGGATAGCTGGTGTAGCGCGGGACTTTCGCGTCGAAAAGGCCGAGCCGGCGAAGTTGATTGACGTGTTCCATTGTTGTAACGTTCAAATCGAAACGCGCCGTTTGTCCTTGATCTGGATCAAGCGAGCCCCGTTGCCGAAAGGCAGAAGGGACACATCATGGCACAACGTCAGGTTGCATTTCCGCAGGTGGACTGCGCGGAATGCCCTATCCGTCATCGCGCGGTTTGCGCCCGCTGCGAGAGTGACGAGCTCGAGCATCTTGAGGCGATCAAGTATTATCGCAACTACGAGGCCGGGCAGACGATTGTCTGGGCGGGCGACAAGATGGATTTCGTCGCCTCGGTGGTGCATGGTGTGGCCGCGCTGACCCAGACAATGGAGGATGGCCGCCGCCAGATGGTGGGCCTGCTGCTGCCGTCTGATTTTCTCGGGCGTCCGAATCGGGATCGGGCGTCTTATGATGTGACGGCGACGACCGACCTGCAGCTGTGCTGTTTCCGCCGCGTGCCGTTTCAGGAGTTGCTGACCAACACGCCGCATGTCTCGCAGCGGCTGCTGGAAATGACGCTGGATGAACTGGATGCGGCGCGGGAATGGATGCTGCTTTTGGGGCGCAAGACCGCGCGCGAGAAGATCGCGAGCTTCCTGTCGATCATCGCGCGGCGCGATGCCACCATCAATCCGCAGAACCGCTCGGGCGAGCTGGCCTTTGATCTGCCGCTGACGCGCGAGGCGATGGCCGATTATCTGGGCCTAACGCTGGAGACCGTCAGCCGCCAGATGTCGAGCCTGAAAAAGGACGGGGTGATCGTTCTGGAGGGCAAGCGCCACATCGTCATCCCCGATTTCGACGCGCTGCTGAGCGAGACGGGCGATGACGCGGATGGCGGAGTGTATTGATCCGAAACGTCCGCATGGTGCGCCTGAAGGCGCACCATGAAAGGGGCGGTCCCTGCGGCGTCAATGCGCCATGAACACCGGCACCTTGGCGTGTTCCAGCATGTTGCGCGTGGCCCCGCCCAAGATCGCCTCGCGGAAGCGCGAATGGCCATACGCGCCCATCACCAGCATGTCGGCGGCGATGTCGTCGACATGGCGCGCGATGACCTCGGAAACCCGCGTCAGCGTCTGGGCGAGGATCGTCACCTCGACCTTGACGCCATGGCGGCTGAGCATCCGGGACAGTTCCGCACCGGGGTCTGCCGCGTCGGACGCGTGCCGTTCGGGGGCGACGATGCAGATGCTGACTATGTCCGCCGATTTGAGCAGAGGTAGGGCCCTGCGGATCGCGGTCATGGCCTCGACAGATTCGTTCCAAGCGACGACCACCTTTTTCGGGGTGGCGGTCAAGGGAACGCCCTCGGCCAGAACCAGCACCGGAGCCTGACCCTGGAACATCGCGGATTCGACGACGACGGGCGCGTCCGAATAGCATCCCTCGCCATAGGGTTTGGGCAAGATCACCAGATCGGCAAAGCGCGCCCGGCGTGCCACCAGACCCGTGACGGAGGCCGATTGCGCCACCAGCGCGTCGATGCCCCAAGACAGGTCATGGCGCCCCAGTTCGCTGCGGGCCGCGGCCTCGATGGCGGCGGCCTCGGCCTGGGCATGCGCGATGGTCTCGTCATGCATGAGCGCCGTGGCACCCGCGAAGTAATAGCCCGTCTGGGTGCGGTCTATGCCAAGGCAGAGCACGTCGAGATGCGCGCCCCCCTCAGCCGCCAGCGGGATGGCGGCACCCAGCACCGCGCCGACCTCAGCCGGGTCGGTCAGGATCGTCAGCATGGATTTGTAGGACATGGAAGCCTCCCTCAATTGGCCCGGGGACAGGTCTAGACCGGGACAGGTCGCCGCACCTTGACCTGCATCAACACCCCCATGAGTTGCATTTGACATGGATCAAGGCCCTTTCGCGCCCCTTCCGCGATCAGGGGGCAGATGGAACAGCTCCGGACGGCTTTCGAGTCGGAACCGGGGCAGGACGAAGGGACGATCAATGCTTGATTATGTGAAGCTTCTGATCCTTGGCCTCGTCGCGGTCTGTGCCGCGATCGCGGCCAACTATGCACGCGACGCGGCCTACCTGGTCCATGCGCTGCTGATCATGAGCGCTGCAGCCATCACGTTCATCTACGTGCTGCGCCGCACCGGGGAGCCGAAACTGGCCTCACCCACCGACGAATACATGGACGGCCCGGTACGCGCGGCCGCCATCGCCACGGTCTTCTGGGGCGTGGTGGGCTTTCTGGCCGGTACCTTCATCGCCTTTCAGCTGGCCTATCCTGTGCTCAATTTCCAATGGGCGGATGGCTACCTGAACTTTGGACGGTTGCGCCCGCTTCACACTTCGGCGGTGATCTTCGCCTTTGGCGGCAACGCGCTGCTGGCGGCCAGCTTTTACATTGTGCAACGGACATCTGCCGCGCGGATGTGGGGCGGTGGCCTCGCGTGGTTCGTGTTCTGGGGCTACCAGTTGTTCATCTTGATGGCGGCGACCGGCTACCTGCTGGGCTCGACGCAGGGGCAGGAATACGCTGAACCCGAATGGTTGACCGACCTGTGGCTGACCATCGTCTGGGTTGCGTTCCTTGCGCTTTACATGGGCACGCTGATGAAGCGCAAAGAGCCGCACATCTACGTCGCCAACTGGTTCCTTCTGTCCTTCATCGTCACCGTGGCGATGCTGCATGTGGTCAACAACCTGCAGA
>JAGYLB010000027.1 GCA_018401055.1 Roseicyclus sp. | reverse complement strand
GGCGCAGCAGCCTGGCGCTGTCGGCGCTGACGCTTCTGGGGGGGGAGTTCCGGGAAGGCGATTGCCTGGGCGATTACCTTGACCAAGGGGTGCAACGGGTCAATTGCAGGCTGGCCGCCTCGGTATTGCCACCGGCCGAAACGCTTGCCTATCTGGTCAATGAACGCGGGACGGCAGAAACGCGGATTTCGCTAAAGTATGATTTCCGCTTCTGAGCGACACGCGACACCGCGCGGCGACCCGGAGGTGCGACGAAGGGCGGGCCTTGGCCCGCCCTTCGCGCATTTGCCTATTGGATCGCGGCAGGTGCCAGGGCACGCGCGATGCTGGATTCGCCCCGCCCGTGGATCGACGGATCATAGCCCGCGATCGTGTCGGTGCGCGCCGTATCAAGCAGCCGGTTGGCGATCTGGGTCGGGGTTGCCGTGGTGAACTTGCTGCCCAGAACCGCGGCATAGCCGCTGACGATCGGGGCCGCGAAAGAGGTGCCGTAAAGCCCCGTCAGATCCCCGCGCACGCCGACCGTCAGGAACTGGTTCTGCACGGTGGGATTGTCGCCCGCAGTGTTGGAATAGCGCGCCATCACCGCCGGGGCGTCCACGCTGCCATTGCTGGAAAGCGCGCCGACGAAAATCGCCGATTGCGCCCCGATCAGGTCGCGGTTCAGGTAATCCACCAGCCCGCGCGCATTGGCCGTCCCCACAGGCACGGCGTCATTGCCGGCGGCCTTCACGACCACCGCATTCCCGTTTCGCGCGTAAGAGATGATCGAGGCTTCCTGCGGGCTCCACCGAACCGAACTGAACCCGTCGCGCGCCATCATCCCGTAGCTGAGGTTCAGCGTATCGAGGTGCCGATTGCTCAACCGGACGGCACGGCGGCTGGTGAAATCATGCGCGACAAGCGCCGCACCCGGGGCGATCATGCCCGCCTCCATCCGGACCCAGCCGCCATGGCGCATCAGGCGCACGCCGGTGCCCAGGTTGCCGAAATAGCCCCATCTGCTGCGGAAATCATCCACGATGGTGATGCGCGTCCCCTGCCCCAGATAGCCCTGGGCCCAGGCATCGCCGATCTCGCTGTTCATCCAGGAACGGACGGGGGGAAGCGCACTGGCGCTTTGTGTCAAACCACTGAAATCAAGGGAATTTTCTTGTGCCTTGGCTGCGGTAAACCCCAAGGGCAAACTCAACAGGCCGGACAGGGCAAGGGCAAAAAACCGGGTTCTGGGTCGCATGGGACATCCTTCATGTGCGTTTATCGCAGTAAGATACTACGCGGACAGCGCGTGTCCGTCTACGCTTCATGTATACAATAACGGTCCTTAATGCCGCGGATTTACCCGGTGTTCGGGGCGAATTTTGCACAAATCCGCCCCGCCCATCGTCGCAGCGGCCAGTCAGGCCAGCAAGATATCGGCCATGCGTTCCCCGATCACCACCGTGGGGGCCATGGTGTTGCCGGTCGAGACGCGCGGCATGACCGAGGCGTCGGCGATCGACAGCCCCTCGACCCCGTGGACCGACAGGTTGCCATCGACCACCGACATCTCGTCGCGGCCCATCTTGCAGGTGCAGCTTTGGTGGAAATAGGTGCCCGCCGCGTTGCGCGCGAAATCGCGCAGATCATCGCCCGTGATCGGGCCGGGCATCACCTCACGCTTGACGAACTCCGACATGGCGGCGGAATTGCCGATCTCGCGGCACAGCTCGACGCAACGGATCAGTGCGACCATGTCCGCCTCCTCGCGCAAGAAACCGCCATCGACGGTCACGGCATCGCCCACACCGGCACCTGTCAGCCGCACCTCCCCGCGCGAGACGGGGCGCACGATGCCGGGCGCGATGCTCCAGGACCCCGGCGGGACCTCGTAATTCGCGCCATGCACCTCGGAGGCGAAAGGCACCTCGATCTGAAAGGGTTGCAGGTCGGGCGTGTCCAGCGCGCTGTCGGATTTCCAGAAGAACGTCGCCTCGGCGGCC
>JAGYLB010000026.1 GCA_018401055.1 Roseicyclus sp. | reverse complement strand
ATCATGATCGCAAGGCCCGAAGAGCCGAGGATGGGCCCAAGGGACATCGGTTTCGCGTAGCCGCGCTTTTCCATCTCGGGCGTGAGCGACGAGCCTAGAAGCGCAATGGAACCCATGGAATTTCCGGTCAGCGTGGAGAACAGCACGCCCCCGCCCACGGCCATCAGCGCCAGCCGCCCATGCAACTTGCCGAACCATTTGTCGAGCGTGTCCATCAGGTCGATGGCGATGCCAGAGCGGAACATCGCTTCGCCCATGATCATGAAGAGCGCGATGGGGATCAGGGTAAAGCTGGTGACCGATCCGACGGTGTTCAGGACCAGTTGCTCGACCCCGGAAAATCCGCCCATCAGAATGTAGGATCCCACCAGATTGATGGCGAGAAAGGCAAAGGCAACCGGCAGACCGGCCAGCATCAGCGCGAACAGCGGCACCAGAACGATGGTGAGCGTGACATACCATTCCATCGCTCAGAGCACCTCGCCACGGAGGGTACGAATGATTTGATCCAGGAACTGGATTGTCATCAGGGCCATACCGACCGGAAGCGCCGCAGTGATCCACCAGCTGTGCGGACGCATCACCGTGACCAACCGGACGCCCAGCTCGTATTGCTCGATCACGACGCTGAGGCCCACGACTGTCAATACCGCGCAAAGCACGAAGCCAATGGTCGCATTCATGAGTTGCAAAATCAGACGCCAGCGCCCTGACAGGCTATCATAGACTAGGTCCATGACCACGTGCAGGTTCTTTTCCAGCAGATACGGCGCGCCGAGGACGGTGATAAACAAAAGCGCGTATTCGCTAACCTCGATGACCCAAAGCTGGGACGAACCACCGAGCCAGCGGATCAACACCTCGAAACAGATGATAGCTGCGATCATGGACAAAAGCACCGCCCCGATCACGGCACAGACTAGGTTCAGGCGGCTGAACACGCGCCTCAGCTGGGTCAGGGTACGGTCCACCTTTTGCCTTCCGTTCTTGCCAAGGGTGGGGTCGGAACAGGCCCGACCCCGCCGTTTCGCGTGTCACATCAGGCCGTCAGCGGTCCAGCATCTCGCGAAGCTCGGCCGCGATCTCCACGCCGGCATTCTCTGCCGTCATGGTCCATGCCGCATCCATGGCCATAGCCTCGTACCGCGCCGCCTCTTCCTCGGACAGCATCAGGTAATTGAACCCGGCCGCTTCCTGCGCGGCGCGCTCGGTTGCGATGTCCTCGGCCCAGATATTGTCCATCCGGGGGGCAAAATCGTCGCGCAGGAAAGTCGTGAACCGTTCCTGCAAGTCAGGCGTCATTTCGTTGAAAAGATCCATGTTCATCAGCACTGGAAACCCAGCGCGGTAGACGCCGGGCTGCACGACGGTCTCCACCAGTCCGCCGAACTGCGCCGCCTGCCCTAGCGGGCCCTGCATGAACCCGTCGATCGTGCCGCGTTCCAGCGCGGTATAGATTTCCTCCATCGGCAGGACGATCGGCTCGGCGCCGAGTGCCTGCACCAACGGCAGAAGCGTCGGAAAGACGCGGATACGCTTGCCTACGAGATCGGCGAGACCGGTGACTTCCTCACCCATGTAAAGCTGGAAATTCAGTTGCGTCGCCGGGATTTCGCCGATGAACGCAAGGTCCTGTTCGGCGTGCAGCTCGGTCATCCGCTCATGGTAATCGGTGGCCGCGATTTCTTCGTAGTTCAGGAAGGAAAGGTTCATCGTGCCGGAAGTCGGAACAAGGCCCTGGTAGTAACTCGGGCTGGTATAGGTCATGCCGATTGCGCCGTTGCGCACACCCTCGGCTTGACCAAAAGGCGGCATGACCTCGGGGCCACCACGCCAGTTGATCTCGATCTCGCCGGCAAAGCGCTCGTTCACTTCCTCGACGAACTGGGCGAAGGGCTGGGTGATGTAGACAGACCGGGGCGCCAGCGTCACGGCATTGATCTGGACCGGATCGGCGTGGGCCGGGGCAGCGGCGGCGGTGATTCCGGCCGCAAGCAAGGCGATGCTAAACACGTGTTTCATGGGAACTCCCGTTGTGAGTGGAATTATCGAGCGGCGTGGTCCAGGCGTTGTAGCCGTAGACCCAATCCGCATTGCCGGCCTTTTTGAGCCAGTCATTGGCAAGCGAGCTTTCCTGGACCCGCGCGGTGCGGGGCTTGCGTTCAGTCTCGTACCGCTTGAGCGCGGACTCGATCCCATCATTGTTGTCGGCGCCTTCAAGAGCACGAGCCAGCACCACGGCATCCTCGATGGCCATGCACGCACCCTGCGCCATGAAGGGCACCATCGGATGGGCCGCGTCGCCCAAAAGCGTGGCCCGCCCCTTGGCCCATTGCGGCATCGGATCGCGCACATGCAGCGCAGATCGCGTGACCTGATCCAGCGCGTCAAGCAACTTGCGGGCATCGCCGTGAAAATTGGCATAGGCGCGGCGCAGATCCTCGGCATCGCCGGGCAGCGTCCATCCTTCTTCGGACCAATCCTTCTGCGGCAGGGTCGCAAAAACGAAAATCTCCCGCCCCCCGGTCAGGGGAAAGGTCACGATCTGCTTTTCGGGCACCTCGCCCCACCATTTGGTGAAAGCGTCGGTGTCTGAAAGCCCGGTGGCCTTTTCGCTGGGAAAGGTGCCACGATACGACACCATGCCTGTATAGCGCGGGTGATCTTCACCCCAAAGCGCGGTGCGCACAACCGAGTGGATGCCATCCGCGCCGATCACCACATCGAAGGCTGCCCGCGTTCCATCAGCAAAGCCAAGCACCGCCTGACCCTCGCCAAGCTCCAGCGCAACCGCCCCCATCCCAAGGCGCAGGCTTTCGTTAGGCAGGCGCGCGCGCAGGGCGTCCAGCAGATCGGCGCGATGTATGGTCAGTTGTGGCGCGCCATACTTCTCCTCCGCGGCCGCACTCATCGGTAAGCGGGAGGTTTCCTCGCCGCTTACGCCGTCCCGGCTGATACGAAAGCTGGGGCGCGCCGCGCTGTCGCGCAGGTAAGGGCCGACGCCCAGCTGGTCGAGCGCGAAAACAGCGTTCGGCGTTAGGTTGACATCTGCGCCAACCCGGTTGAACGACCGTGCCTTTTCGAAGACCTGAACGTCGTGACCCGCCTGATGCAATGCAATGGCGGCGCAAAGACCGCCGATTCCTCCGCCGCATATGCCGATTGAAAGCGTCACTTTGGTTCCTTTGATCTTGCTAGGTGTTCTATATTGAACTATGTGTTCAAACGTAGGCTATGAGAACCTTTGCGGTCAATAGTTTTCCGCTGTGCGACCCCGGTTCGCAGCACCCCGCGCAGACCTAAACGACAGGACAGATCCCAATGGGCGACACGCCATCCCAGACCCCTTACTCCGTGCCCCCTGTCGAGCGGGCGCTTAAACTCCTGCATTACATCGGTGAAGGGCAGCGCGCGCGGAACCTGTCCACCGTAGCGCGCGATCTGGGGATCAACCGCACAACCCTGATCCGCCTGATCCACACGCTGGTGGAATACCGTATGATCGAGGAACTGAGCGACGGCGGCGGCTACCGGCTGGGCGCGGGGCTGGTCAGTCTGGGCGCACAAGCCATCCAAGGACGGGACATCGTACAGATTTGCCAACCGATTCTGCGGGAGCTGTGCCTCGAAACCGGCATGTCGGCGCATCTGGGGGTTCTGGACGGGCGCGACATCATCTACCTCGGGCGCGAGGCACCCAATTCCCATCTCGTCAGCAATGTGCGGACCGGGTCGCGGCTGGCGGCCCATGCCTCGTCCATCGGACGTGCGATCCTGGCGGAATGTTCGGAGACGCAGCTGCGGCAAATCTTTTCCGGCGATCCACCCACGACGGCGACCGACAAGACGCCGCGAACGATCGGGGAGATCATCGCGCAGGCACGCCACGACAAAGCCGAGGGCTTCGCCTGGAGCCAAGGGAATTTCGAGGCAGGCATCGGATCTTGCGCGGCAGCGGTCTTTGATCATTCCCACGAAGTCGTTGGCGGCATCAACGTGTCCGGCCCCGAGGCGCGTTTCGCCGCTGGTCGCGAAGGCCGCGACCCGGCCCTGATCAACGCGGTTACCTCGGCCGCGCGCAAGGCCTCGGTCGCGCTGGGTCACTTTGCGCGCTAGGGCCATCTCGCCCAGGGATGCGGTCTGCCGGACAAGTCCTCATAGATCGATTTTTGCCGCTGGTAAGCGCGCAGACCCGCACGTCCTTTCTCGCGCCCAATCCCGCTTTCGCCATCGCCTCCGAAAGGTGTCGAGATCGAGAACTGCTTGTAGGTGTTGATCCAAACGGTGCCGGCCCGAATGGCGCCCGCGATGCGCTGGCAACGGCGATGATCAGTCGACCAGATGCCGCAGGCAAGCCCATAGTCATTGTCGTTGCCCTGCGCGATCACGTCGGCCTCATCCTCGAAGGGGATCACGACCAACACAGGCCCGAATATCTCCTCACGGCAGGTGCGCGCGGTATTGTCGAGCCCGTCGATGATCGTAGGCACATAATAGGCGCCCCCTTGCAGCGCGGCGGTCTGCGGCCGCGTACCACCGCAAAGGATCGTGCCGCCTTCGTCCCGGGCCAGCGCCACGTAGCGTTCCACAGCTTCGCGATGCTCGGGATGAACCAGCGAAGACACCTGCGTCGCTGCATCAAAGGGATGCCCGACCACCAGCGCGCGGGTCGCCTCGACCAGCCGCGCGACGAAAGACTTGTAAATGCTGCGCTGAACGAACAGGCGCGACCCTGCGATACAGCTTTGCCCCGAGGACGAGAAGATACCGAACAATATTCCCGCTACGGCAAGATCGGCATCGCAATCTTCGAAAACAATCGTGGGGGACTTGCCGCCCAGCTCCAACGAAACGGGCATCAACTTTTCGGCTGCGGCATGGGCCAGCCTGCGCCCAGTCGCCGTGCCGCCGGTAAAGGAAACCTTGGCGATGTCGCGATGCTCGACCAGCGCGTTGCCCACCTCGCGCCCCGACCCCGGCAGGACCGACAAGAGCCCCTGCGGCAGCCCCGCATCTTCGGCGATGCGCGCCAGCTCTAGGCTCACCAGCGGCGACCAGCTGGCCGGTTTAAGCAACACGGCATTGCCCGCAGCAAGGGCTGGCGCGACCTTTTGGGCGTCGGATGCGATCGGCGAATTCCAAGGTGTGATCGCCGCCACAAGGCCCAGCGGGTCGTGGATCGAGGCCGTGGTGTAATCCCCACGTGGCACGGTCAGCAACTCGTCCGAGGTTTCCGCCACCGCCGCGAAATACCTGAAGGTGCCCGCCGCCGAGGTCGCCAAAGCGCGCGTTTCGGTCAATGTCTTGGAAGTGTCGCGGCTTTGAACCCAAGCGATGCGGTCGATATTGGCGGCGATGCCTTCGGAAATGCGGTAGAGCACCGTCGCTCGATCATGTGGCTTGAGCGCCCCCCAAGCCGGTTGCGCGGCGCGCGCGCGCGCGATGGCAAGCTCCAAGTCCTCGGTCGAGGCGCCGCTTAGCGTGGTGTTGACACAGCCCTCAGCGGCGAACTGCGAGGGTATCGGCGCGCCCTGCCCCTTTTGCCAATGGCCTCCGACAAAGATCAGGTCGTCGCGAAATTTGTGGTCCATGCCGCCCTCAGATGACGATCGCAGCGCGCCGGTTCATGACGGCGCGCGCGATGCTATAAACGGTGGATCGGGACGTCTTGGGGTTTTGCGGCGACGGCTTGCCCACCAGTCGCACGGAAAACTCCAGCGCCTGCGAGGTAACGCTGAAATCATGGGTATTCTGGGATTTGCCGGGGTCCGCGACAAGGCAGACGTGCGTCCTGTCCATGCCCAGCCCAGCAAGGGCCAGCGTCGCGGCGACATTGGCGTTCTTGGGATAGCGCCGCGCCGCCTCTCGCGCGCTACCCTCAAAAAAGGTGCAGGGCGCAGTCAGCGTGGCGAGGTCCGTCACATCCTCGGCCGGTGTGCCGGCCCAAGCGCTCGGCGGCTTGGTGCCCGTGTAGTCGACCGAGATCAGCCCCGAGAGCCGTGCCGC
>JAGYLB010000025.1 GCA_018401055.1 Roseicyclus sp. | reverse complement strand
AGAAGAAGGCGGGGCGGGCCAAGGGGCTTGGCGCAGGCGATCGTCACCTGGTGCTTGCCAGCGCGCATCCCAGCCCGCTGTCGGCACACAACGGCTTTTTCGGATCGCGCCCCTTCAGCCAGACCAATGCGTTTCTCGAAATGCAGGGACGCGGCACCATTGACTGGTCGCTGTAGCGGACATCGGCTTTGATCGCCGCGCGCCGCATGGAACAGTGAAACGGGTGTTTTGAAAATATCCTGAAACCCCACAAGGCTCTGATTATAAGCGGAAAAATCGCAATACACAGGGTGGGGAGTGTGAACTTTCAAAACGCGTCCGATCCGTGGGCGCCGCAGGCCGGGAAAGGCGCAGCGGCAAGATGCGCGGATTGTGCCCCGAAAGGGTGTGAGTAGGAAAGCTGCACAAAGTCAGCTTGCAGCGTTATTGGCGATGTCGGCTCAAGGAGGCATTGGGTGCCAATTGCCGTTCCGCTTGCCCTAATCCTTTACCTCAGCGGTGCAGGGCAGGCCATCGGGGCCGAGCCGGTCTTCGGGCATGGGCTGGTCGATCAACTGCGGCGGGCCGGAGCAGCGCCTCACCGTCGGCAAATCACCGGGCAGTTCCTCCAGCCGGTTGCCGCCCTCGCCCCTCACCAGATCGAACCCGTCATACAGCACCCCTGTGTTGAGGTAGGCGCGCAATGCCAAACGGTCAGGCGCCACGTCGATAACCTGAAACAGGCTGGTATCCTCGGCCACCCGGTCGGGCTGGGTATCGGCGCGGTCGTTGAGGCCATACATCTTCGCGCCCGCGACCGACACCATATAGACCGGCCCCTGCATCGCCCCGCCCGCGCGCGCCTCGATCCCGGCATCGCGCCCGGCCTCTGACGTCAGCCTGCCATAGCAATGATCGTGGCCTTGCAGCACCAGATCAACCTTGTGCTTTTCGAACAGGGGCTTCCACGCCGCCTTCAGCACCGGCGTGTCGCCGGGCCGGGCGCAGGTGAAGATCGGCTGGTGGAACAATACGATTTTCCACGGCCCCGGCGCTTCGGCCAGACGCGCGTCCAGCCATTCGGTCTGGCTTTCCAGACTGCCCAGATCCAGCGCCGAGGTGCCGTCCATCACCACGAAGCGCACGCCCTGATAATCGGTGAAATAGGTGGTCAGCGGCGCATCGTCTGCGCCATTTGCGGGCAGATTGAACATCAACGGCCAATGGCCGCCAAGCTTGCGGAGTTCACTACCGTCCGGCTGGATCCAATCGACATATTCGTGATTGCCCGGTGCGGGGATCTGAGGGATCGTCGCCAGCGCCCAGCCGCCGGTAGCGGTCCATTCGCCCCATTCGTCATCATGGGTCATGTCATCGCGGCTGGCGACCAGATCGCCTGCGTGCACCATCACCGCCGGATTGCCCGCCTGGAGTAGCGCGCGTCGCCAACCGATCGAACCGATGTCGAGGATGCGGTTCTGCGTGTCGCCCATGTAGATAAAGCGGAACGGGGCAGCATCGGCGGTGGCGGTGCGGAATTGGTGCCATTCGGAAAAGCCAGCTGCGCCCTTCACCCGGTAGGCATAGGCTGTGCCCGGCTTCAGCCCGGTAAAGCGGACCTTGTGATAGCGCGCCGCGCCATTTTCGCTGTCGGTCGCGACATTCTCGCCCGTCACCTGCGTTGCGCGTAGCCCGAAATTGGGAGCGGGCACCAGCTCGGCCAGCTCGGCGATGGTTGCGCCAGCGGCCATGTCCGTGCGCCAAGAGACGCGCATTTCGGTCGCGGGCTC
>JAGYLB010000024.1 GCA_018401055.1 Roseicyclus sp. | reverse complement strand
GAGCCAGTGCATGCGCCGGTCTTTCCGGTTCTTGCACAAGATGAGGTCCATCACGTCGGCCAGCCGATCCTTGCCGTTGTGGCCGAGACCGAGGCCGCAGCGCTCGACGCGCTGGAGGCCGTGATCCTCGAGATGGAGGATCGCGCGGCGGTGGCGGATGTTGCCTGTGCGGGGGATGGCCCTGCCGTGTGGGACAGTGCCACAGGCAACCGCATCTTCCGGGTCGAAATGGGCGATGCAACCGCCACGGCCGATGCGTTGGCGCAGGCTGCGCATCGGGTCACGCGGCGGCTGTCGATCAGCCGTGTCACCGCAGCCCCGATGGAGCCGCGCGGCGCGCTCGGTGAGTGGGATGCGGGTAGCGGTCGCTACACGCTGACGCTTGGCACGCAGGCTGCGCACCGTTTGGGCGAGGGGATGACCAAGCTGATGGGGCTGCCTCAAGGGGCGCTGCGGGTCCGGTCCGCGCTCTGCGGCGGGTCCTTTGGCATGCGTAACGGGGCGATGCCGGAATACGCGCCTGTCCTGCTGGCCGCACGCCTGACGGGCCGCCCGGTGCGTTGGGTCGAGACACGGTCCGAGGCCTTTCTGGCCGATCCGCAGGCGCGCGACCAGATCGTCGAGGCGACGCTGGGGTTGGACGCCGGGGGGCGGTTCCTTGGCTTGTCGGTGGCCGTGACGGCGGGGATCGGGGCCTTCGCCGGACCGTCTTCGCTGATGTCGAGCTTCAACAACCTGCCGTCGGTCGCCGGTGTTTACCGGCTGCCCGCGATCCATGCGACGGTCGAGGGGCTTCACCTTAACACCCAAACGGTCGCGGCCTACCGGGGCGCGGGGCGGCCCGAGGCGGCCTATGTGATCGAGCGGATGATCGACATTGCCGCGCGCGAGATCGGGATCGACCGTGTCGACCTGAGGCGGCGCAACATGCTGCGGGCCGACGAGCTGCCGCATCGCACTGCGCTTGGCTATACCTATGACAGTGGCGATTTCCCGGCTGTGCTGGATCGGGCGCTAGCGCTGGGCGACTGGCCAGGCTTTGCCGCAAGGCGGGCCGAGGCTGCAGCGCGCGGGCGCTTGCGCGGGATCGGTCTGGCCTGCACGATCGAGATCGCGGGTGGGCCTGCGACGACGCCCATGCCGGAATATGCCGCTGTGACGCTCTCGCCCGAGGGCTGCACCCTTCGGCTTGGCACTGGCGACGCGGGGCAGGGGCATGGTACCGCCTTTGCACAGATCGCAGCCGAAGCGCTTGGGATCGGCATCCACCGCATCCGCCTGATCGCAGGCGATACCGATCTGGTGGCACGCGCCACCGGCACTTTTGGTTCGCGCAGCATCGGGGCGGCGGGGTCCGCGCTGTGGCACGCGTGCTGCGATGCCATCGACAAGCTGCGCCCCCATGCCGCCCGCCATCTGGAGGCGGCCGCGCTCGACATCACCCTTGAAGATGGCACCTTTCGGGTGCCGGGCACCAACCGCGCTGTCACTCTGGAGGCGTTGCTGGCGGCGGAGGATTTGATCATCGAGGCCGAGCGATGGGAGGCGACCAAGGGCCCGAGCTACCCCAACGGTGCCCATGTCGCCGAGGTTGAGATCGACCCTGAAACCGGCGCGCTGCAACTCTGCCGGTATCTGGGGGTGGAGGATATCGGGCGCGTCATCAACCCGCTGCTCGCCCATGGCCAGTTGCATGGCGGCGTGGCGCAAGGCGTGGGTCAGGCCTTGATGGAGGCGATCCGCTACGAGGCCGACAGCGGCCAGTTGCTCAGCGGGTCCTTCATGGATTACGCGATGCCGCGCGCGGGCGATCTGCCCTTCATCGACGTGGCCGCGATGCCAGCGCCGACCGCGTCCAACACGTTGGGCACCAAGGGCGCGGGCGAGGCGGGCACGGTCGGCGCACTACCCGCCATCGCCTCGGCCATCGCGGATGCGCTGGCGCCTTTGGGGATAGACCACGTTGACATGCCCGCCACCCCCGCCGCGATCTGGCAGGCGATCCGCGACGCGCAGGTCACATCGTCGGCGGGGTGTTGACCCAGAGCGCGCGCACCATCTCGGTGCCGGTATTGGCGTAGCGGTGGTCGAGCATGGACGAGAAATGGATGCCGCCCCCGGCGGTGACCGGGTGCGTCTGGTCCTGCACGATCACGTCGAGCGTGCCGTCGAGGACAAAGATGAATTCCTCCCCTTCGTGTTGCAGGAACCGGGGCTGTTCGGCGCCAGGCGACAGGTGCAGCAGATTGACTTGCAACAGGCCCGTCTTGTCGAAGGGCAGCACGCGGTCGAACCAGACCATGCGGGTGTCTTCATCGGGCTGGGTGGGCATCTTGAGGAAACGGTCGGCCGGGAACAGGGTGACGGCGGTGTCATCTTCTGGGTCGCGGTCGAGGATCAGCAGATCGGGCACAGTGGTGTCCAGCGCGTCGGCCAGCCGGTGAAGCATCGCCAGCGACGGCGAAAGGCGGCTGTTTTCCAGCTTTGAGATCATGCTTTCGGAACAGTCCACGACCTCGGCCAGTTGCCGGAGCGTGTAGCCCTTCATCAGCCGGGCATGGCGAATGCGCCGCCCGTGATGGGAAATGCGCTTGTCGGTCTTTGCAGTCTTCTTTGTCTCGGCCATGGCTGCCAGGATCATGGTGTCTCCCTTCGATCTGGAAAGGAATATGGGCAAGCGGGCTATAACATCAAGTTATTTGAGTGCCACTCAATGCGATGTCACAAAGCTGTTGCGAACTGCACTCGACGCGGTGGTCAGGTCGGCGTGATCCGCACCTGACCACCTCGCGTTCAGCGGTTCGCCCCCGGAATCCACAACACGTCATCCTTGCCGTCGTTGTTGGCTATGCGGCCAGCCACAAAGAACCAGTCCGACAGTCGGTTGAGGTATTTCACCCCTTCGGCGTTGATCGATTCCACCGTGCCAAGCTCGACGCTCAGCCGCTCGGCGCGGCGCGCCACGGTGCGGCAAACGTGCAGATGCGCCGACAGGGGCGAGCCGCCGGGTAGGATGAAGCTGCGCAACGGCTCAAGCTTCGCGTTCATCGCGTCGATCTCGCGCTCCAGCCGGTCGATCTGGGCCGAGATGATGCGCAAGCTGGGGTAGGGGCGTTCGTCGTCCCTTTCCATGTTGGGCGTGCACAGATCCGCGCCCAGATCGAACAGGTCGTTCTGGATCGCCTTGAGCTGTTCGGCCATCTCGCCCGTCGCATGCAGGCGGGCGACGCCAAGCGTGGCGTTCAGCTCATCCACCGTGCCATAGGCCGCGACGCGGGCGGAATGCTTGCCGACCCGGCTGCCGTCGCCCAGTGCAGTTTCGCCCGCATCGCCCGTGCGCGTATAGATCTTGTTCAGCACAACCATGGTCTCAGCCCCCCGACTGGCCGCGCACCCAGACGAAGACCATGATCAAGACCACGGCCCCAAACTGGGCGATCAGACGCCAGCGCATGAATTTGTTGGATTGTTGTGCACCCTCGACCCCGCCTTTGCGGAAGGCGTTGATGCCCAGAAGCAAGATGACCAGCACCACAAGGCAGGCCACCAACGCAATGATTAGAAGCGGGTCTTCCAAGAGTTCTGTCCCTTCGTGTTGTCGAAGTCGCAAGCGTAGCGCCCGCATCGCAAAAGGCTAGAGGCGCGACACGATCCAGTCTTGAGCCGCGCCGGGCAGGATGCGGGTCAGGCCTGCGGCGATATAGGCGGGCGTGGTGATGTAGTAGCGGCGGCGGGGCCGGGGGCTTTCCAGCGCATGGGTCAGTTTGCGCACCACGGCCTCGGGGCCAAGCTCGAAGGTGTCGCGCCCGGCCTCGCGGCGCGCGGTCCATTTCACCCGGTAGAATTCGGCATGCGGCGAGGCGTCTGCGTCGATCCAGCGGTCGAACTGCGCCATGGAGTTGTCGCGGAACCCCGAGGTCACGGGCCCGGTGTTCAGGATCGAGACATGGATGCCGGTGCCACGCAACTCGATCCGCATGGTGTTGGTCAGCCCCTCCAGCGCATGTTTCGTCGCCACATAGGCAGCGCGCCACCTGAGCGGCGTGAACCCCACGACCGAGGAATGCTGCACGATCCGGCCCGCACCATGGCCGCGCATGTGGCGGACGGCGTGGGTCGTCACCTCGTGAACGCCGAAGACGTTGGAGGAAAAAACCTCTTCCAGCGCGCCGCGCGGCAGATCCTCGGCGGCGCC
>JAGYLB010000023.1 GCA_018401055.1 Roseicyclus sp. | reverse complement strand
GCGCCCGAGAAGATCGTGCGCCGCGTGATCGAGACGACCGAGCGCCGCGGGACCGCGATGACCGTGGTCCGCGCGACCGGGGCAACAGGGATCGGGGCGAGCGGGATCGGGGTGGCCGCGTGATCGGCATGGGCGATCACCTGCCCGGCTTCATCGCCATGAGCTTTGACGAACGCCGCGGCGGCCCTGCGCGCGCGACCTCCAGCCAAAGCGACGAGGATGAAGCCCCTACGACCGTCGTATCGCAGGATCTGGAGGTCGTGGCCGAGCCGCAAGCCACGCAAGAGCCAGCCGATGAGGGCAAGCCTGCCCCCAAACCTCGCACCAGCCGCAGCCGGGCCAAGAGGCCCAAGGCGGACGATACCGCCGCCTGACAGGCGGCGGCACGCTGCCCCCGGCTAGAGAATGGCGCGTCGGGCGACCACTCCGAACCATCCGAGACCTTCGTAGGTCTCGAACCCCGGCGTGCGGTGGTAGGCGTATTCGAGGCCCGTACGGGCCGAGATGACGCCCTTGTCCTCCTTCGTCTCGGCCAGAGGGATGGTGTCGCTCAGGACGCCGTGACCGTCGGAAGAGGCGAGAATAAGCCCGGTCCGGTCCGCGATGATCAGCCGGGTGTTAAGCTCCGCAGGACCGCCTTGATCGGGCACGAGCACCGACTCGGCCTGCCGCCCCCAATCGAAATGGACGGCCAGAACCCCGATCGGCGTGCCGTCAAAGCGGCCGCCGCGCCGCACGGCTGCGGCATAGGTGAGGACGGTGTCGTTCCCCATCTGAGGGCTGCGCCGCACATCATCGACCACATAGCCGTCGCCATCGGGCAACTGCATCGTCGGCCCAAACCACGCCGAACGCGCGGCATCATGGCCCGTGACGGGAAACTGCCGCCCGCGGGCAGAGGCGATCACACGGCCCTGCATGTCGCACAGCCAGATGTCGACATAGACCCGATAGACCCGCCAGATCGTCTCCAGACGGGCGGCGACACTGGCCGCGCGCGCCGGGTCGGGGTCGGCGCAGAAATCGGTGATCAACGCCTCGCTGGCCCAGGACCGCACGTCGCAGGTGCGCTCGTAGAGATTGCGATCCATCGTCGCGATGACGGCGCCCGCCTGATTGATACGGCGTTCGGCATCGGCCCGCATTGCCATATCGTGGACACTGTCCTTGAGCGCCTGCAGCCCGCGGGCCACCTCGGCGTCCAGTTCGGTCGAGACGCTGTTGATGTCCAGCGCCAGATCCTTGACCGCGTTCGCGACAATCGCAAACCCGCGCCCGTGCTGGCCGGCGCGCGCCGCCTCGATCTTGGCGTTGAGCGCCAGCATGTTCATCTGGAGCGTCACCGACTGAATCTCTCGGGTCTTGCGGGCCGCGGCGCGGCTCAGGTCTTCGGCCTTGTCGGCAATGCGCTCAAGCGCTTCGTATCCGGCGGCGGCTTCATCGACGGACGGTGTGGTATCAAGCATGGGGGGTTTCTCACGTAGAACAGAACTCTGATCTGTTCTCAACGACCCCCAAATGGGAAGGTTTAGCCAGGCCGCGTGACCGGCCCGGATTTCGTGTGTCAGGCCGCCATAAGCCGCGAAATCAGGACAGCCACCTCGGGCTTCTTGCCAATTTCGGTCATGCAGACCTGCCGGATCACACGGCGCACCGCTTCTTCCAGCTTGTCGTCGTCATTGACCGTCTTGGCGTTGAAGCGCGGCATGGCACTGGCCAATTCATCCTCGATCATCTCGGCCAGATCTGCCCCGCCGCCCGTCAGTTCGGGCAAGCCGCGCAGTTGCACCCAGCTGTCTTCCAGCAGCACATCATCTTCGTCGACGATCAGCGCCACGGCGACCAAGCCGTTCAGCGCCAGCTTCATCCGGTCGCGGATCACGCCATCCAGCGCGCCGACAAAGGCCGTGCCGTCAAGATAGGTCTTGGACACCTCGATATAATCCACGATGCCCGGCGCATTGCCCGACAGCTCCACCATGGATCCATTGGCCGCGATGATCCCGGTCAGGCCCTTGGACAGCGCCAGTTGCGCATGTTCGCGCAGGTGGCGGTATTCACCGTGGTTGGGGATCACGATCCGCGGGCGCAAGATGTCGTGCATCGCCTCGATGTCGGGGCGGTTGGCATGGCCCGAGACGTGGTAGAACCCGTGGCTGTCGTCGATGACGTCGACACCCTTTTCGGCCAGCGCGTTCTTGATGCGGGCGACGCCCACCTCATTGCCGGGGATGGTCTTGGAGGAGAACAAGAACATGTCCCCCTCCTTCATCTCATGGCCCAGATAGCTCGACCGGCTGAGCGCGGCCGAGGCCGCCCTGCGTTCGCCCTGCGACCCGGTGACGATCAGCATCAGGTTCTCGCGCGGCACATCGGTCGCTTCCTCGGGCGACAGCGTGCGGGGAAAATTCGTCAAGACGCCCGCCTCGGTCGCCGCGCCGACCATGCGTTTCATCGCACGCCCCATCAGGCAGATCGAGCGACCATTGGCCGTGCCCGCATCGGCCAGTGTCTTCAGCCGCGCGATGTTGGAGGCGAAAGTGGTCGCCACAACCAGCCCCTTGGCTCCCGCGATCAAATCTCCGATGGGTTCGGGCAGCTGGCTTTCGGACCGGCCGGGGTGGCGGCTGAAGACGTTGGTCGAATCGCAGATATAGGCCACCACGCCATCCTGCCCGATCTGGCGCCACATATCCTCGTCAAAGGGCTCGCCAACGACCGGGTCACGGTCGATCTTGAAATCGCCCGAATGCACGACGCGGCCCGCGGGCGTGTCGATCACCAGCGCGGAGGCCTCGGGGATCGAATGGCTGACGGGGGTGAATTGCACGGTAAAGGGGCCGGCGGTGACGGCTTCGGGCCATACGGGGGCGACGCGCACCTGCGCGATGTCGTGCCCTGCCTCCTCCAGCTTGCGCATGGCGTGGATCGCGGTGAAGCGGCGGCAATGCACCGGGGCCTGAAGCCGCCCCCACAAATGCCCCACGGCGCCAACATGATCCTCATGGGCATGGGTGATGAAGATGCCGTCGATGCGCTCGCGCCGCGCCTCGAGCCAGGCGACATCAGGGATGATGACATCGACACCGGGGGTGCCGTCCATGTCGGGGAACGACACGCCAAGGTCGACGACGATCAGGCGTTCCTTGCCTGCGGGGCCGTAGCCATAGACGTAGCAATTCATCCCGATCTCCCCCGCGCCGCCGAGAGGGAGATAGATCAGCCGGTTCCGGTCAGTCATATGACGCTTTGGTCCTTGTTGTATTTGTGGATGACCGTCAGGCCATGCATGGTGAGGTCGTCTTCGACCCCGTCAAATAGCACATCGCCCTGCGAGAACAACGATGCAAGCCCGCCCGTGCCAATCACGCGCATCGGCCGGTCGTATTCGCCCCGGATGCGGTCGCAGATGCCCCGCACCAGCCCGACATAGCCCCAGAACACGCCCGATTGCATGCAGGCGACCGTGTTGGTGCCGATCACCTGCTGCGGCTTGGACACATCGACATGGGGCAGTGCGGCTGCTGCATGGTGCAGCGCCTCGAGGCTGAGGTTGACGCCGGGCGCGATGACGCCGCCGACATAGGCGCCATCATGGGCCACAACATCAAAGGTGGTGGCGGTGCCGAAATCGACCACGATCAGGTCGCCGCCGTGCCGGTCATGCGCACCCGCCGTGTTCACCAGCCGGTCAGGCCCGACCTGCGTGCCTTGATCGACGCGCGGCGGACGGGGCAAGAGGCATTCGGGCTTGCCAACCACCAGCGGGCGGCAGTCGAAATATCGGTCGCACAGCACGCGCAGGTTGAACACGACGCGCGGCACGGTCGAGGACAGGATGCATTCCGTGATCTCGACCGGGATCTTGTGATGCGCCATCAGCGCCGCGAACCAGACGAAATACTGGTCGGCCGTGCGCTGGTGTTCCGTCGATGTGCGCAAGGTGCACAGGAACCTTGTGCCATCCCAGACGCTGAAGACCGTATTGGTATTGCCGCAGTCGATGCACAAAAGCATGGGTCGCGTCCCCGCTCAGAAGAAGATATCGGCCGCGGCGATGCGCCTTGGGCCCTGCCCCGTTTCCAGCACGAGTTGCCCGTCGCTGTCCACGTCGGTGAAGGTGCCAGTGATCTCGTCGCGGGGCATGCGCGCGGTCAGGGTTTCGCCCAGCCGCGTCGCCCCTTGCAGCCAAGCCGTGCGGATCGGCGCGAAGCCATGGGTGGCAAAGGCGCGTTCCCAGCGGTCATAGGCGGGCGCGAGATGGCTCAGGAAATCCTCGGGCGTGATCGAGACGCCAGTTTCGCCCAGAAGGCTGACGGGGGCAACCGCACCCGGTTCAACCTCGGTCGCAGTGGGCGCGGCCACAAGGTTCACGCCGATGCCGATGATCAGCGTGTCGATCCGCCCGCCCTGCCCGGTGCTTTCCAGCAAGATGCCCGCCAGCTTGCCGCCGTTCAGCAGCACGTCATTGGGCCATTTCAGCCCCAGCGCTTCGGGCCTGCCGGTGACGGCGGCCAGTGCGTCGCGCAGGGCCAGCGCAGCCACAAAGGACCTGAGCGCCGCTTGGGCCGCTGCGCCCTCGGGGCGCAGCACCAGCGAGGCGGCGAAATTTCCCTGCGGGTTGACCCAAACCCGCCCCCGCCGCCCGCGCGCGGCACTTTGCTCCAGCGCGCAGATCCATGTGGGCGCGGTGAGCATAGGCGCGCGACGCGCGGCCTCGGCCATGGTGCTGTCGGTCGTGGGCAAGATCACCCGGCCCACACCCGCAGGCCAGGCGGCAGGTTCAGCGGACAAGGGTTTGTGCGGCCGCGGCAGCCATGCCTTCGAGCCCGAGCAGGTTGATGCCCGGCAGCCAAGCCAGTGCTATCAGCGCGGCCATGGCCATCAGCCCTGCATATTGCACCACGCCCATGCGGCCATCCAGCCCTTCGCGGGCCTCGCCGAAATACATCAGGTAGACGATGCGCAGATAGTAATAGGCGCCGATCACCGAGGCGATGACACCGGCAATGGCAAGCCATGCCATATCGGCCTCCACCGCCGCCCAAAGGACGGCGTATTTGCCGAAAAAGCCCACCAGCGGCGGCACGCCCGCAAGGCTGAACATCAAGACGAGCAGCGCCAGCGCCTTGCCACCCTCGCGGCTGGCGTAAGACGACAGCGCGCTGATGTCGGTGACAGGGCGGCCGTCCTTTTCCATCGAGAGGATGAAGGCGAAGGTGCCGATGTTCATGGTGACGTAAATGGCGATGTAGATCAGCATCGCCTCCACACCCTGTTCGGTGCCCGCGGCCAGCCCCATCAACGCAAAACCCATGTGCCCGATCGAGGAATAGGCCATCAGGCGCTTGATGTCGGTCTGCCCGATCGCAGCGATGGACCCAAGGAACATCGACAGGACGGCCAGCATTGCGACCACCTGCTGCCAATCGCCGACCGCGCCACCGAAAGCGTCATGCACCACGCGGGCAAAAAGCGCGATGGCCGCCACCTTGGGTGCCGTGGCGAGAAAGGCCGTGACGGGCGTGGGCGCGCCCTCGTAGACATCGGGGGTCCACATATGGAAGGGCGCGGCCGAGACCTTGAAGGCAAGGCCCGAGATCAGGAACACCAGACCGATCAACAACCCGATGGACATCTCGCCCTCGGTCGCGGTCACGATGATGCCAGAGAAGATCGTGGTGCCCGAATAGCCATAGACCAGCGACGCGCCGTAAAGCAGCATCCCAGAGGACAGCGCGCCAAGGATGAAGTATTTCAGGCCGGCTTCGGTCGAGCGCACACTGTCACGTCTGAGCGAGGCGATGACGTAAAGCGCCAGAGATTGCAGTTCGAGCCCGAGATACAGCACGATCAAATCGCCCGCCGACACCATGACCATCATGCCGATCACCGACAGGGTCACGAGGATCGGGTAT
>JAGYLB010000022.1 GCA_018401055.1 Roseicyclus sp. | reverse complement strand
CGACGTCTTCCGGGCAGTCCTGGTCGATGACCACCTATTGCCCGGCACCCGGCATCGGTCCGACAAGTCCCGCCGACAGTGACTACAGGCCCGGTTTCGCTGCCGACCTGATGCTCAAGGACCTGCGCCTGAGCCAGGAGGCCGCCGAAAGCGCAGATGCCGACACGCCCATGGGGGCGCTTGCCGCGGCGCTCTACGCCCGGTTCGTGGAAGAGGAGGACGGCCGCGGGCGGGATTTCTCGGCCATGCTGCCGCGATTCGCAGGACTTGGTCGCGCAAGGCCGTAAGGCGGCAGGAGAAATTATTCTTGGGCCTGTTGCCGATTTGTGGCAATCTGATCGGGACACTCCAAGATATGTCCGCTCAAGTGCCCGGCGCGGTGGCATCAATGCTCAGGTGCACCTCAGCCGCCGCGCCGGGCCGCGGACATGGACAGCGTCGTGATCCTCAAGCCAGTTCGACGGTCACCCGGCGGTTCTGACGCCCCTTCTTTTCGATCTTTCCGATCACCAGCTTGCCGATCTCGCCCGTGCGCCGCACATGGGTGCCGCCGCAAGGTTGCAGATCGACCTGCCCCGCCCCCTCGCCGATCCGGATCAAGCGGATGCGCCCCGCACCGCGCGGGGGCTGCACCGACATCGTCTTGACGAGGCCGGGGTTGGCGTCAAGCTCGGCCTCGGTGATCCAGTCCTCGGTCACGGCCAGATCGCGGGTGACAAGCGCGTTCAGCCGCCCTTCGATCAGGGCCTTGTCCTCGGGCATGTCGGGCATGTCGAAATCGAGCCGCCCCTTGTCGGCCCCGATAGCCCCACCCGTGACCGGCAAGGGCAGCACGACCGACAACAGGTGCAACGCGGTGTGGATACGCATGTGGCCATGCCGCCTGTCCCAGTCGAGGTTCTGTCCAACCTCAGCCCCCACGGCGGGCAGGCGGCTGGGTTCGGCCGGGATCAAGACGATGGCCGCCCCCTCGCCCTTGACTGCGGTGGCAATCGGGATGCGTCCGCCGTCCCAGTCCAGCGTGCCGCTGTCGCCCGGCTGGCCGCCACCGCGAGGGTAGAAGATCGTGCGGTCAAGCATGATGCCCCCTTCTTCGGTCAGGCCGATGACGGTGGCGCTGATGGATTTGCGATAGGGATCGGACAGGTAAAGCTGCTCGGTCTTCATGCCGGTCGGTCCTTTTTGGGGGTGGCGCTCCGTGCCACTGGCTCGGCCAAGGCGCGCAACACCTCGGGATTGCGCAGCCAGATGTCGCGCTGGCCAAACGGGATCTCGATGCCCTCGGCCTTGAAACGCTCGGCGATCTGATGGTGCACCTCGGTCTTGACGGCGACCAGCTTGTTGACGTCGCGCAAGATCATGCGGACCCGGAAATCTAGGCTGTCGACCCCGAAGCCCATGAAATCGACCCCCGGCTCGGGGTATTTCGTCACGTCCGGATGGGCGCGCGCGATCTCGAGCAGCACCTTCTGAACATGCCGCGTGTCGCTGCCATAGGCCACGCCCACCAGCACCACGGCCCGCCCGATGGTATTGCCGCGCGTCCAGTTGGTGACGGTGCCCGCGATCAGATCGGCATTGGGCACGATCACATCGGTCTTGTCGAAGGTCTCGATCGTGGTCGAGCGCACCGAGATCGCCTTTACGATGCCCATGGTCGGGCCGACCTCGATCCAGTCGCCTTCGGAAATCGGGCGCTCGATCAGCAAGATGATGCCCGAGACGAAGTTGTTGACCACATTCTGCAGGCCAAAGCCGATGCCGACCGACAGCGCGCCCAGCACGACGCCAAGTGCCGTCAGGTCTATGCCTGCCGTGGTGATAGCGATGACGGCGGCCAACGCGATGCCGACATAGCCGATGCCCGACGTGACGGCATTGCGCGCGCCAACGTCCATACGGGTGCGCGGCAAGACGGTGCTGCGCAGCGCGCCCTGCAGCAGGCGCGTGGCAAACAGACCGATGGCAAAGACAAGGATCACGGCCAGCACGATGCCCGGCGTGATCCGTGTGTCGCCAACCTGAAATCCGGCCGACAGCCTGTCGTAGAACTCGCCCAATTGCTCGGGGCGCATGCCCCATGTCAGGGCCACGACCGGCAAAAGTCCCACGATCAGCAGCAGGTTGACAAGAACCGGCAAAAGCGCTTGGGCGGCCTCCTCATAGGTTTGCCCTGACAGGATTGAATAGAGATCGCGGATCGGCGCCTGCAGCGCAAGAAGCAGGCCGATCAGGCCCAGCGTCACGGCAGTGGGCGTCATGATGGCGCCGGTCAGGTTCAGGTAGCCCGCCGCGGCCAAGATCGGCCCGGCGACGGCCACAAGGCGCAACGCCTGCCCGATCACGGTAATGGTGCGACCGGCAAAGCCCGCGTCGGGTCCCCCGTCGTCGCTGTCAACGGCACGCGCGGCCAGTTCAGACCTGCGCACGCGCCGGAGCAACGCGGCCAGCCGGTAGAATCCCCAGGCAAGCCCCAGATAAACAGGCAAGACGAAGACACCACGCGACACAAGCGGCACGGCATCGAGCGTCGAAAAGGTTTCGGTCAAGCCCCCGAGGCCAAGAAACACCCCGACGGTCACCACGGCACGCCGCAGCGCAGGACGAAGTTCGACCGGCGTGCCAAGCGCGCCGGGGCTGTCCTCGTTCGCCGGAAATAGACGCCCGGCCAGCCAGAGCGCCGCAAAGACCGACACGAAGACACCGATCCCCGCGGCCATCAGCGCGGTGCCCGCGGTGCCCAGAACATCGACCGTCGCCACCGCGACTCCGAGGATGATCAGGCCGATGATCGGCAAGAGCACCTGAAGCAACGAGACGAGGAACGAGAGCGCGATACGGCCGCGCCGGACCCCCACCTGCCGTTGTAAACGATCCGTCCAACGGCCGACGAAAAAGCGGCTGCGCATCAGGAGCGCCAGCGCGATCAGGGCCATCACGCCCGCGAAAGGCAGCCTTTCCCAAGGCGATTGGTCAAGGCGGCGATGTTCGGCGAGCTTGCCTTCTATCTCGCGGTTCAGAACGATGACGACATCGCCAAGTGCGGCCAGCGCGGTAGCCCAGTTCAGCGGGTTCACCGGCGCCGGGTCGCGCTCCAGCAGCGCGCGGGCTTGCCGCGCAGCCAGAATGGCGTCGATCTCGCCGATCAAGCCGTTGGCGCGGTTGAAGGCTTCGGTCGCGGTCACGCGGGGCACCTGCGCCTCGGCCAGTTGGGCTGCCAATTCGGTGCGCCGCTCGGCGATGGTGGCCGGTTCGCTCGCGCCCTCTGCGGGCGGGGGCCCGAGCGCCGTAATCTGTCCTTGGATGGTTTCGATCCGCGAGGCATTGGCGTCTTGCGCCGCAAGGAACCGCGCCCGCCAGCCGACCAGATTTCCGCGCAGGTTGGTCAAGAAGGCGGTCGAGGCGATACCGGCTTCGATCAAGGTCTCGGCGCGCTGTGCATCCGCCTGCCAGGCGTCGTAGTCGATCGGCCCATCGGTCGCGGTGGCGGCCCCGGCGGGGGCCTGCTGGGTCTGCGCCGATGTCGGACCAACAGCGACCGCCAACAGCACAAGCGACACAAGCAGCGCAAAGACAGAGCGAAAATTCATGCGTCCTCGAACACGTCGGGAATGTCGGCGGGGCCGCGCCCCAGCCATTCGGGAACCGGCAGGCCCTTTTCGCGGAGGAAATCTGGGTTGAAGATCTTGGACTGATAGCGCGTGCCGTAATCGCACAAGATGGTCACGATGGTATGCCCCGGCCCCATCTCGCGCGCCATGCGCACGGCGCCGGCCATGTTGATGCCCGACGATCCGCCCAGACAGATGCCTTCCTCGGCCAAAGTGTCGAAGACGATGGGCAGCGCCTCGCTGTCGGGGATCTTGTAGCAGAAATCCGGCGTGAAGCCTTCTAGATTGCCGGTGATGCGGCCTTGCCCGATGCCTTCGGTGATGCTGTCGCCGCCCGCAGGTTGCCCGGTGTAGAGCTTGTAGAGCCCCGAGCCCTCGGGATCGGCCAGCCCGATCTTCACGCCCTTGGGCTGCAGCGCCATGCCCACGCCCGCGATGGTCCCGCCCGAGCCCACGGCGCAGACGAAGCCATCGACGCGGCCGCC
>JAGYLB010000021.1 GCA_018401055.1 Roseicyclus sp. | reverse complement strand
CGGCGCATGACATGATCCTCGATCTGCCCGACGGCTATGAGACCCGCGTCTCGGGGCTGGGCGCGCGGCTGTCTGGCGGTCAGATCCAGCGGATCGGTCTGGCCCGGGCGCTCTACGACGACCCCGTCCTTCTGGTGCTGGACGAGCCGAATTCCGCGCTCGACAACGAAGGCTCCATCGCACTGAACGCGGCGATCAAGGCGATCAAGGCAGATGGGCGCGCGGTGTTGATCATGGCGCACCGGCCTGCCGCGATCCGCGAATGCGAGAACCTTCTGGTTCTGTCGGGGGGTATGCCGACCATCTTCGGCCCCACGGCCGAGGTTCTGGCGAAAACGGTGGCAAACTACACCGACATCAAGGCCGCGGGCGCGGCCCAAGGCGGTGTGTCATGACCGATCCGGCGCGCGCATGGTCGGTCCGGGGGCCAATCCTGATCGGGTTTCTGGCGCTTGCCGTCTTGATTGCGGGGTTCGGCATCTGGTCCGTGACCAGCCAGTTGGCCGGGGCCGTCGTCGCTTCCGGCCGCATCGAGGTGGAGCGGAACCGTCAGGCGATCCAGCATCCTGACGGCGGGCGCGTCGCCGAGGTCATGGTCGGCGAAGGCGACCGGATCATGGCGGGTGACATCATCTTGCGGCTGGAACCCGGGCTCTTGACCCGCGATCTGGCTGTTGCGCGCGGCCAGTTTTTTGAGGTGCGCGTGCGCCGCGCCAGGCTGGAGGCCGAGCGCGATGGCGCATCCGACATCACCTTTCCCGCCGATCTGATCGCGGAAGCTGAGGTCGATGCAGATCTGGCCGATCTCATGGTCGGGCAGACCAACCTGTTCGAAGCGCGCGCCGAAAGCCTGTCGGCCGAGGCGGCGCGGCTTGAGGGGCGCGTGACCCAGATCGAGGCGCAGATCGACGCGCTGGAGGCGCAGGAACGCGCGCTGATCGAACAACTGGCGCTTGTCGAGGCCGATCTGGCGCGCCAGCAGGATCTGGTGGATCGTGGCCTGATTCAGATCGACCCGATCTTGCGTCTGCGGCGCGACGCGGCGCAACTGCGCGGATCACTGGGCGAGTTGGAGGCGCGCAAGGCCGAAGCCGCCGAGCGTGTGATCGAGACCGAACTGACGATCCTGCAACTCTTCAGCACCCGCCGAGAAGAGGCCATCGCCGAGTTGCGCGAGATCCGCGTCAGCGAAGAGGAATTGCGCCAGCGCGTCGCCGATCTGGACCGGCGCTTTGCCGATCTGGATCTGCGCGCGCCGGTCGCGGGCCGCATCATCGGGCTTGAGGTTTTCGGCCCGCAAGCCGTGGTTCGCGCGGCCGATCCCGTGGCCTTTCTGGTGCCGGAGGGGCGGCCGCTGATCATCACGGCGCGGGTGCCCGCGATATCAGTGGACGAGGTTTTCGTGGGGCAGGTGGTGACGCTGCGCTTTCCGGCCTTCGATCTGCGCAACATTCCGGACCTGACAGGCACGGTCGCGCAGGTCTCGGCCGATGCCTTCACCGACGAGGCGACCGGCGTCAGTTTCTACCGCGCCGAAATCGTACTGCGCGAAGGCCAGATCGCGCTGTTGGGCGAGCGTCAGCTGGTGCCCGGCATGCCGGTCGAGGCCTTCATCCGGACGCAGGACCGCACGCCGCTGGCCTATCTGATCGAGCCTCTGCGCGTCTATTTCGCCCGCGCCTTCCGCGAAAGTTAAGGCGCGCGGCCCCTTTCCCTTTGCCCTTCCCCCCGCTAGCTTCGCGCCAAATCGAACCACGGGTGGGAGAAACCTGACATGGCTGGACAGATCGAAGCGCGGCTGGCGGAAATGGGGATCGAGCTGAGCGGTCCGCCGCCCGCACCCGGAGCGAATTACGTTCCATATGTCGTGGCAGGCGACTTGGTCTTCGTCTCGGGGCAGGTGCCGATGACCTCGGCCGGCCTCGATACGCTGATCAAGGGAAAGGTCGGCGCCGATATGGACATCCCCACCGCTGCCGCTGCCGCACGGCTGTGCGCATTGAACCTGCTGGCGCAGGTAAAGGTCGCCTGCGGCGGCGATCTGGACCGGCTGGTGCGGGTGGTCAAACTGACCGGCTTCGTCAACTCCACCCCTGAATTCGGCGATCAGCCCAAGGTGGTCAATGGTGCCTCCGACCTGCTGGTCGAGGTTCTGGGCGACAAGGGGCGGCACAGCCGCTCGGCGGTCAGCGCGGGCTCGCTGCCCTTTGGCTGCGCGGTCGAGGTCGAGGGCATTTTCCAGATCAAGACGGCCTGAGGGCTTACGATGCCTGCCTTGCCCGCCGCGTTCATCACGCATCCCATCGCGCACCGTGCCCTGCATGACGCAGGCGCGGGCGTCATCGAGAACAGCCCTGCTGCCATCGACCGGGCGGTGCGGGCGGGCTACGGCATCGAGATTGACCTGCAACTGAGCGCCGATGGCGTGCCGATGGTCTTCCATGACGGCACGCTCGACCGGCTGACGGCGGCGCGTGGCCCGGTGCGCGACCGGACGGCGCGGGACCTGGGCGATATCAAGCTCACCGGGTCCGATGATCGCATCCCGACGCTGCGCGCGGTGCTCGACCGGATCGACGGTGCAGTGCCTTTGCTGATCGAACTCAAGGACCAGTCGGGCGGCATGGGCGAGGGCGAGGCCGCGCTGGAGGCGGCGACGGCCAAGGTGCTGGCCGATTACACCGGCGATGTCGCGGTGATGTCCTTCAACCCTCACATGATGGCGGCGATGCAGCGGCTGGCCCCCGACCTGCCGCGCGGGCTGACGACCTGCGGCTATATCCCGTCGCAATGGCCCAAACTCACGCCCGAGGCTTGCGCGACCCTGCGTGCCATCCCGCATTTTGATGGGGTGGGTGCCAGCTTCATCAGCCATGAGTGGACCGATCTGGGCAGCCCCCGCGTGACCGAATTGAAGGCGAAGGGCGTGCCGATCCTGTGTTGGACGGTCAAATCCCCCGAGGTGGATGCCGAGGCGCGGCGTATCGCCGACAATGTCACCTTTGAAGGTTATCTGCCGCTGGTCCCCCCTCCGCACGATTGACGCAGGCCGCGCTGGCCCCATGTCACGCAAGAGCCACGCCAGCGTCGGAGAGCGGGAGATGGACGGCAGCATTCCCATCGAGATCGAGGTTCTGTCCAGCCTGACGCAGATCAGCGCGGCAGATTGGGACGCCTGCGCTTGCCCCGAGGCGGGCGATGGCGCCCCGCCCCATGACCCGTTCACCACGCACCGCTTCTTGCTGGCGCTGGAACGCTCCCGCTCGGTCGGCACCGGCACGGGCTGGTCGCCCCGCCACCTTGTGGCCCGCGCCGAGGGGCAGGTGATCGCCGTGGCGCCCCTTTATGCCAAGGGGCACAGTCAGGGCGAATACATTTTCGATCACAATTGGGCGCAGGCCTACGAACGGGCAGGCGGGCGCTATTACCCAAAGCTGCAGATGGCCGTGCCCTTCACGCCCGCCACCGGGCGGCGCTTCCTCACCCGTCCCGGTTGGCGCGATACGGGGATGGCGGCGCTGGTGCAGGGCGCGGTGCAACTGGCCCATACGAATGACCTGAGTTCGCTCCACATCACCTTTTGCACGGAGGAGGAGACGGAGGCGGGCGAGGCGCTGGGTCTGATGCCCCGCGCAAGCCAGCAGTTTCACTGGGAAAATGACGGCTACGCCGATTTCGACGGGTTCCTCGACAGCCTCAGTTCGCGCAAGCGCAAGAACATCCGCAAGGAACGCGCCGAGGCACAGGGGTTCGGCGGCGAGATCGTCAGCCTGACCGGCGATCAGATCCAACCTGCGCATTGGGATGCCTTTTGGGTGTTCTATCAAGACACCGGGGCGCGCAAATGGGGGCAGCCTTACCTCACGCGAGCCTTCTTTGATCTGGCGCATCAGACATTGCGCGACGACATGCTGTTGGTGCTGGCCATCCGCGACGGGCGGCCGGTGGCGGGGGCGCTGAATTTCATCGGGCGCGAGGTGCTGTTTGGCCGCTATTGGGGCTGTATCGAACA
>JAGYLB010000020.1 GCA_018401055.1 Roseicyclus sp. | reverse complement strand
GGGGTCGTCGGCACAGCAGCCGCACGGGTCGCTGCCGGGATGGGCGCGAATGTCACCGTCATGGACCGGTCGGTGCCGCGCCTTTCCTACCTCGACGATATCTTCATGGGCCGCCTGACCACCGAATACGCCAGCGCCGAGGCCACCGCCGACCGCGTGGCACAGGCCGACATGGTGATCGGCGCTGTCTTGATCCCCGGCGCCGCCGCGCCCAAGCTGGTCACCCGCGCGCAGCTGAAGACCATGAAGCCCGGCGCTGTCATCGTCGATGTCGCCATCGACCAAGGCGGCTGTTTCGAGACCTCGCGCGCGACCACGCATCAAGATCCGATCTACGAAGTCGATGGCATTGTGCACTACTGCGTCGCCAACATGCCCGGTGCCGTCGCCCGCAGCTCCACCATTGCGCTTGGCAACGCCACCATGCCCTTCATGATCGCACTGGCGACCAAGGGTTGGAAACAGGCCTGCCGCGACGATGCGGGCCTGATGGCGGGGCTCAACACCCATGACGGACAGCTCACCAACGCCGCCGTCGCCGAGGCGCTTGGCCTCGACGCGATCACGCCCATGGCGGCAGTAGAAGCCTGAAACAGCTCAGGGCCGCCCAAACGGACGGCCCTGCCCCAATAACCTTGTGCCCGAAATCAGCCGCGCTTCAGCGCGTCGCGGATCTCCAGCAGCACTTCCAGTTCGGTCGGGCCGGTCGGCGCCTCCACGGCGGCGGCCTCCACCTGCTTCTTCACCGCCGCGTCCTTGACCCGGTTCACCATCTTGACCAGCAGGAAGACGACAAAGGCGATGATCAGGAAATTGATCACCGCCATCACGAAACTGCCGATGGCGAAAACCGGTGCGCCTGCATCGGCGGCGGCCGTCAGCGACGCATAGGTTTCCCCGTTCAGCGCATAGAACCAGCCCGAAAAGTCGATCCCGCCGGTGATCAGCGCGATGATCGGGTTGATCAGGTCGCCCACCATGGAGCTGACGATCGCGGTGAAGGCCGCCCCGATGATGATGCCCACGGCCATGTCGACGACATTTCCGCGCGCGATGAAATCCTTGAACTCGTTGATCATGTTGGTCGTCCCACCCTGCCTTGACTAACTCTGCTCCCGGCCCGACCGCTACAGGATCGCACAGCCGATGGCGCAGCGCGGAATAAAGCGCAGCCTCGATTCCCGCGCAAGAGATTGTAGGTTCAATGGAAACAGTCACGCGCGCAAAGGGTTTCCCATGCCACACCTCGCCGATTTCCCGATCACCGCCCGTTGGCCCGCCACCGATCCCACGGTGATCCAGCTTTACTCCTTCCCAACGCCCAATGGGGTCAAGGTCTCCATCACGCTCGAGGAACTGGGCCTGCCCTACGAGGTCCATCGCGTCACCCTGTCGGACTTTGATGTGCGCAGCGCCGCATTCCTGTCGCTCAACCCCAACAACAAGATCCCCGCCCTGATTGACCCCGACGGGCCGGGCGGCGCCCCCATCGCGCTGTGGGAAAGCGGCGCGATCTTGATCTACCTCGCGGAAAAGACCGGTCGCCTGCTGGGCCGGTCTGACGCCGACAAGTATCAGGTCCTCAAATGGCTGATGTTCCAGATGGGCGGTGTCGGCCCGATGTTCGGCCAGCTTGGCTATTTCCACAAATTCGCAGGCAGCCAGATCGAGGACCCCCGCCCGCGCAAGCGCTACGTGGCCGAAGCCCAGCGCCTGCTCGCCGTCATCGAAGGCACGCTGAACGGGCAGAAGTGGATCGCGGGCGAGTATTCCATCGCCGACATCGCGCTGGCGCCTTGGCTGCGCGGGCTGGACTTCTACGGCGTCAAGGACCTCGTCGGCTGGCACGACCTGCCCAATTGCATCGCGTATCTCGACCGCTTCCTTGCCCGCCCCGCGGTGCAGAAAGGTCTCGTCACACCGCCCCGGGACGGCTGACAGACCTCAGGGCAGTTTGCCTGTCTGGACGTAGCGCAGAATCTGCGCCACCTGCGCGGGCTGGTCGCACACGGCCAGCGCCGCGGCATGCACCTCTTTCAGGGCATGCTGCTGGTCGGGCAGGCTGATGACGATCAGCGGCTTGCCAAGTGCTGCCGCATAGCCCGCGTCAAAGGCCACGTTCCACTGGCGGTATTTCTCGCCAAAGCGCACGACGACGATATCGGCAGTCTCGATTCCCTGCCGGGTGCGAATGGCGTTGAGTTTAGCGCCCTTGTGATCGTGCCAGAACTTATCGGGTTCCGCCCCGAGAATAGCCACGCCGCAATCATCGCTTGCCTCGTGATCGGTCACGGGGCCGGTAAAGGTCACGTTTAACCCATGCGCCGCCTCGGCGATCTCGTCGCGCCAATCGGTGTGGATTTCACCCGACAGATAAACGGTCAGCATGATGTTTCCTTTCCCGGTCACTCTTGGATGAGTTTTCGTAGGAATAATCGGATTAACCGCGCAGTGTGCCGCCCGAGGCTTTTTCGACCTTTTCCACAATCTTCGCCGCGACAGCCTCGATCTCGTCCTCGGTCAGGGTCTTGTCGCGGGGTTGCAGCCGCACCGACAGCGCGATGGATTTGCGCCCCTCACCCAGGCTGCCGCCAAGAAACTCGTCAAAGACACGCACTTCCTCGATCAGCGTCTTGTCGGCCCCGGCGGCGGCATTGACCAGCACGGCCGCCTCGACATCCGCGCCGACGACAAAGGCGAAATCGCGCTCGACCGCCTGAAGATCGGCCATCTCGACCGCGCCGCGGCTGGCGGTCGTGGTCTTGGGCAGCGGCACCTCGGCCGGGAACAAGGTAAAGGCCATCGCGGGCCCCTTCACATCCATCGCTTTGAGGATGCGAGGGTGCAGCTCGCCAAAGATGCCGAGCACCTTTTTCGGCCCCAGACAGATCACGCCATGCCGCCCGGGGTGCCACCAAT
>JAGYLB010000019.1 GCA_018401055.1 Roseicyclus sp. | reverse complement strand
AGACTCGTCAAGCCAAAAACCGGCGCTTGCGCGGGCCGGGGATTTCCAAGTCGTCGCAGGCGGCGTATATGCGCGGCCATGTCCGAAAGTGCGCCCCCTTCCGGCCTGCCCTTCCTGAAAATGCACGGGCTTGGCAATGACTTCGTGGTGATCGACGCGCGGGAAACCGCAGCCGTCGTCACCGCGCCGCTGGCGCGTGCTCTGGCCGACCGGCACCGGGGCGTGGGCTTCGACCAGCTTGCGCTGATCGAGACCGGGACGGATGCCGACCTGCGCCTGACCTTCTGGAACGCCGATGGCACGCTGTCGGCCGCTTGCGGCAATGCCACCCGTTGCATCGCCGCACGCGAGATGGAGCGGACCGGCAAACGCGCCCTGACTCTGCGAACCGAACGCGGGCTGCTTCAGGCGCAAGATGCCGGCGATGGCCTCACCTCGGTCAACATGGGCCCGCCCGTTCTCGACTGGCAGGGCGTGCCGCTGGCGCAGGATGTGGACCTGTTGCACCTGCCCATCCCCGGCGACCCGGTCGCCACCGGCATGGGCAACCCCCATTGCAGCTTTTTCGTCGCCGATGCCGAGGCGGTGGATCTGACGACCGAGGGCGCGCGGATGGAGCGCCATCTGCTGTTTCCTCAACGCACCAACGTGCAGTTCGCCCATCTGATCGGCCCTGACCACCTCCGGATGCGGGTCTGGGAACGGGGCACGGGTGTCACTCTGGCCTCAGGCTCCTCGTCTTGCGCCGTCGCAGTGGCCGCCGCCCGCCGCGGGCTGACCGGGCGCCGTGTGCGCATCACGCTCGATGGGGGCGACATCCTGGTCGACTGGCGCGAGGATGGCGTCTGGATGACCGGGCCAACCGCCACGGTCTTCGCGGGCACCCTCACACCCGACTGGCTGGCAGGCGTGCGATGACCGCGCACCCCCCCGTCTTCCACACGCTGGGTTGTCGGCTGAACGCCTACGAGACCGAGGCGATGCGCGAGATGACGGCCGCCGCGGGCCTTGGGCAAACGGTTGTCGTCAACACCTGCGCCGTGACGGCAGAAGCCGTGCGCAAGGCGCGCCAGGACATCCGCCGCTTGCGCCGTCAGCACCCGGATGCCACCCTGATCGTCACCGGCTGCGCCGCGCAGACCGAGCCCGAGACCTTTGCGAAAATGCCCGAGGTCGACCGTGTCATTGGCAACACGGAAAAGATGCGACCCGAGACATGGACCGCCATGGCCCTCGACCTCATCGGCGAAACCGAGCGCGTGCAGGTCGATGACATCATGTCGGTGCGCGAGACGGCCGGCCACCTGATCGACGGCTTCGGCACGCGAAGCCGCGCCTATGTCCAGGTCCAGAACGGCTGCGACCATCGCTGCACGTTTTGCATCATCCCCTTTGGCCGGGGCAATTCGCGCAGCGTTCCCGCCGGTGTCGTCGTCGACCAGATCAAGCGTCTGGTCGACCGCGGCTACAACGAGGTCGTGTTGACCGGCGTCGACATGACCAGCTGGGGCGCCGACCTGCCGGGCGAGCCGCATCTGGGCGATCTGGTGATGCGCATCCTGCGCCTCGTGCCCGACCTGCCGCGCCTGCGCATCAGTTCCATCGACAGCATCGAGGTGGACCCAAACCTGATGCAGGCCATCGCCACCGAGCCGCGCCTGATGCCCCATCTGCACCTGTCGCTCCAGCATGGCGACGATCTGATCTTGAAGCGCATGAAGCGCCGCCACCTGCGCGACGATGCCATCCGCTTTTGCGAGGAGGCTCGCCGCCTGCGCCCTGACATGATCTTTGGTGCCGACATCATCGCCGGTTTCCCGACCGAGTCTGAGGCCGCCTTCGACAATTCCCTCAGGTTGGTTGAGGATTGCGGCCTGACGTGGCTGCACGTCTTTCCCTATTCCCCGCGCAAGGGCACCCCAGCCGCGCGCATGCCGCAAATCGATGGCACCACGATCAAGGCTCGGGCCGCACGGTTGCGCACCGCGGGCGAGGTTCGGCTGCGCGCACATCTCACCGCGCAGATGGGGCAAATTCATCACATCTTGATGGAAAACCCCCGAATGGGACGCACGGAACAATTTACCGAGGTGGCTTTTCGTCAAGATCAGCCCGAAGGCCGGATCGTGACCGCCGTGATCGCGGGGCACGACGGTCACCAACTTACCGTCTGACCGCGTCGGCGTGGCGCGGCGTGTTTCAAAGGCCTTGCCATGCACCCGAACCCAGCCTTCCGCCAGGAGCCCGAGTTTCTCAACATCACACTGGCGCGGCGGCGCGGGTTCGGGATGCTCTGTCTCAACGGTGACCCCTTCCCGATGCTGTCTCATGTGCCCTTTTGGTTGAACGAGGCGGCGACCGAGGCGGAGTTGCACCTTGTCCGCTCGAACCCCATCGCGCGCGCCGTCACCTGCCCCACGCCTGCCGTGATCGCCGTGATGGGCCCTGACGGCTATATCTCGCCGGACTGGTATGGCGACCCGGCGCAGGTGCCGACATGGAATTACGTCGCGGTCCATCTGCGCGGGCAGCTCTACCCGGCCGATCCCGCCGACATGCGCGCCCATCTGGATCGGGTTTCAGCCCAGTTCGAAGATCGGCTGGTGCCCAAGAAACCCTGGACGGCAGCCAAGATGCCGCCCGAAACGCTGGACCGCATGATGCGCCAGATCCTGCCCTTCCGTTTCACGGTCGAACAGATCGACGGCACCTGGAAGCTGAACCAGAACAAGACCGATGCCGCCCGCGAGGCCGCGGCCGAGATGGTGCGGTATTCTCCCATTGGCCATGAGGTCGAAACGCTGTCGGCGCTGATGACGGGCGGCGTGCCGGAAATAGACAAGGGTGCGCCGATCACCTACATCTGAGGCCAGACATAGCCGCAAGGGAGGTTGCGCCTTGGCCATTCCGTTCACCCCGATCGCCGCAGCAGCCCTGCGCTACGGTGCCGTCGCTGCCCTGACCTATGCCGTGGCCCGCCGTGCCCGGCCGCAGTCCGTGCCCCCCGCTGCCGAGGACGCGATGGACCGGATGCCCGAGGGCCTGCATGTTGGCCATGCGCCGGGCCAGATGAACGCCACTGCCCGCTGGCGGCGCGCGATCCGGCTAGGCATCATCGGCCCGGGCGTAGAAATAGACCTTGGCGCGCTTGCCCGCCTGCGCCTGCGGAGGATCGCATGAGCCACGTTCTTCTGGGTTCGCCCCTGTCGCCCTTCGCGCGCAAGGCGCGTGTCGTCATCGCCGAACTGGGCATCACCGACATCCCTTTCGAACAGGTCGCCACCTCGCCCGTGAAGGGCGAGGATCGGATCAATGCCGCCAATCCCTTGGGCAAGATCCCGGCGTTGGTGCGTGATGAGGGTCCGACGCTTTACGACAGCCGGGTCATCACCCGCTACCTCGACGCGACGCGGGGCGGCACGCTCTACCCGGCGGCGCGGCTGTGGGAGGTTCTGACACTCGAGGCGACTGCCGACGGCATCATGGAGGCGGCAGTGGGCATGATCTACGAGGAACGCTATCGCCCCGAGGAAATCCGTTTCGCGCCCTGGGTCGAGGGACAATGGGGCAAGGTCAGCCGCGCGCTGGATGCGATCGAAGGGCAATGGATGAGCCATCTGGCCGGTCCCGTCGACATGGGGCAGATCGCGGTGGCCTGCGCGCTTGGCTATCTGGATTTCCGCCACGAGGCCCGCGACTGGCGCGCCGGGCGCCCCGCACTGGCGGCATGGGAGGCCGGTTTCGCCACGCGCCCCGCAATGTCGGCGACCGCACCGGCGTGACGCCCGCATGAAAATTGCGCGCGCAGAAACAGAGGCTGCGCGCGTGGCCTGTTTTGCCGTTCGCCGCGCCGTCTTCATCGAGGAACAGGGCATTCCCGAGGCGGAGGAATGGGATGCCGCGGATGCGACCTGCACCCATTACCTTGCGGCGGGCGACGCCGGCCAGATGGGCACCGCCCGGCTCATCGCACGCGGGGCCGAGGCCAAGATCGGGCGCGTCGCCGTGATGGTCGATGCGCGCGGCACAGGGCTTGGCCGGGCGCTGATGGTGCATATTCTTGAGGATGCCCGCGCCGCGGGGTTCGGCACCGCAGTTCTGGAATCGCAAGTCACGGCGATCGGTTTCTACGAACGGTTGGGTTTTGTCGCTGAAGGTCCCGAGTACGATGATGGATCGGGCATCTTGCACCGGCTGATGCGCTGTCCGCTGGCCTGAATCGCGCGGCCCAAACGCAGGCCGTTCGCCCCGCCGCTCAATCATCGCGGCAGTCGCCATCGCCGTCTTCGCGTCAGGGCTGCGCGCTTCTGTGTAAATCGCGACAGTGCTGCGACATTTCGGCGTAGATGCGCGCGTTTGTCCGCTGGACGCCTATAA
>JAGYLB010000018.1 GCA_018401055.1 Roseicyclus sp. | reverse complement strand
GATCAACATGCCACCCGACATGGTGGCATAGACCTTGTTCATATGGGCGCGAAGGCCCTGATCGATCTCGGCTGCGCGGGCGCCAGAAACGCCGGCCCGGATCGTCTGATAGTCTGCCATGTATCCCTCCTAAGAAGCCAAGCGGTCGGACCCGCGGGGCAGCATTGCGCCTCCGGACCCATCCTTACGCTGCAATATCGGCGAGGATGACGTGCATTTCAAGGAAGCTGCGGGTTTTGCGCGACCTGCTGTGCGATAGTTTTTTCCAATCGCGGCGCGGGTGTCTGCCGAGTGTCGCCCTGCGTGGCGCGGATGTCGGCGGGATCGCTCCGCGCACAATGGGCTTGTCCGGTCCGCAAGCCGAATTTCTGGAGTTGCCATACGGACGGGCCTGTGCATCTTGAACCTGAATATAATCACAGTTTCAGATCACATGGTGTGATGTGCCCCGCAACCTAGACCTGACCGCCCTTCGTGCCTTTGTCGCCGTTGCCGATGCCGGGGGTGTCACTAAGGCAAGCGGTTATCTGAACCTGACGCAGTCGGCCGTCTCGATGCAGCTCAAGCGGCTGGAGGAGACGTTGGGCGTGGGCCTGTTTGACCGCTCGACGCGGCGTCTGATTCTGACCGGCGCAGGCGAACAGACGCTGGGCTATGCGCGCCGCATGCTGGAGCTGAATGACGAGGTGCTGACGCGCCTGACAGCCTCGGATTACGAAGGCGAACTGACGCTGGGTGTGCCCCATGACATCGTCTACCCCTCGATCCCGCGGGTCCTGCACCGGCTGGCGGTCGATTTCCCGCGGGTCAAGGTCCAGCTCGTGTCGTCCTATACCGCGCGGCTCAAGCAGTTGTTCGCGCGCGGCGAGATCGACGCGATCCTGACGACCGAGGCTGACTGTGACGCAGGTGGCGAGACGCTGATCATCCGGCCGCTGGTCTGGGTGGGTGCCGAAGGCGGGCAGATGTGGAAACAGCGCCCGCTCCGTCTGGCGTTCGAGCATGCCTGCATTTTTCGCAATTCGGTGCAGGCGGCCTTGGACCGGGCTGGCATCCCTTGGGAAATGGCGGTGGAATCCGACTCGATCCGCACGGTGGAGGCCTCGGTCAGCGCCGATCTGGCGCTGCATGCCTGCATTGAGGGGACCGAACCCCCCTATGTGGAACGCGTGGCCCATGGCGGCGCCTTGCCGGTCTTGCCGCAGATCAAGATCAATCTCTACCGCTCGGATCTGAACCGTGCTGCCCCGCTTGATGCCTTGGTCGAGTTGACCCGGTCAAGTTTCCGCAGCCTTTAGGCCGCCAAGAGCCGCGCCTCGTAGCCGCGGGCGCAAACCCGCGCGGTGGGCCCGAAAGCCGTGGGATCGGCGCGAAAGCCGGGGCAAGTGGCGAAGAGATCGGCGCGGCCCGCAGGGCTGAGCGCCTTCAACCCCTCGTCGCCCAGATGCAGGCTTTCGACGGCGGCCCCTTCGGCATAGACGATCTGGTGGCTGTCAAAGATGATGTGCATGTAGGTCACCGCCACCTGCGGCGCGATGCAGACAGTGTCTTGATTGACCAGATGACGGGCGGCCACCAGCACCTCTTCCTCGCCCCAGATGAGCTGCGCGCGATAGCCTTCGACCAGCACGCGGTGTTGCGGCGACACCAGGAGCGGCCGGGTGGCGTGGAACGGGCTGCCCGGCGCAATGCGGATGGGCGCGTTCTTGCCGGTGCCGGGGCCCATGCGCGCGCCGATCCAGCGGATCGGTTGCGGGCCGTCATCGCGGGTGACGACCAGATCGCCGGGGCGCAAGGTCTCGATCGGGCGTTCGCCCGCGGGCGTCAGGATGCGGGTGCCCGGCGTGAAGCAGATCACATCCTCGATCTCGGAAAAGGTCAGGACCGACCCGTCCAGAAGCGTGACAAACCCCGCCAGATCACCCGGCGCGGTGCTGGTATAGGTGACGGCCCCGGCGTTCAGCCCGTTCAGGTTCAGCACGTCACCCAGCGTCTCGCCGCCCTCGCCGCCGGTGATGGTCATATTGGCCGGGCCATCGCCGGTGTCGGTCAGGATGAAAAGGTCATCGCCGTCTCCCCCGGTGACGCTGTCGCCCTGACCGACCAAGATGGTGTCGTTGCCGGCATCGCCGAAGATCACGTCCGCGCCCGCACCGCCCGCAAGCAGGTCGTTCCCATCGCCGCCGCGCAACGTGTCGTTGCCCGCGCCGCCCTCGACCGTATCCGCGCCGCCGCCGCCGAGGATCGAGTCGTTGCCGCCCTCGCCATAGATCAGATCGTTGCCGGTGCCGCCGTCGATGGTGTCGTCGCCTGCCTCGGCGGGCAGGGCGGTAAAGGCGATGTCGCTGACCCAGATCGCCTGCGTGCCGTTCAACCCGTTGGAATAGTCGATCTCGATCCGGTCGACCGGGCCGGGGATCTGGACCAGAAGCGACCCGTTCAGCGCGGCGGGGCTGGTGGCGATATTGGCGGAACTGATCGTCTGGTTCACGCCGGTGGTGGGGGCATTGGCGCCATAGGTCAGGGTGTAGCTGATCGGATTGCCGTTGGCGTCGAAGGCGCGGATGGTGACCGTGTCGCGGTGGTTCCCGCTGCCCCAGTCGAAGTCGTTGATGCGAAAGCTGACGTTCCCGACCGCGCCGGAATAGGCCGGATCATTGGCGTCGAAGCGGATCTCCGTGCGCGAGGTCGCGGCATCGCCATTGCCGAACAGGTAGAGCGAGGAATTGGGGCCAAAGGGCTCGCCCGCGCCAACATAAACGGCGTCGGTCGTCTCGATCAGGTAGGTCGGGTTGTTGTTGCCCAGATTGGTGAAGGTCACGGTGGCGTCGATCGGGCCGCTGGTCAGGGTGATGCCGCCCGACACGTCCTGATTGTCGTTATGCGCCGTGTTCCAGCGCAGCACGCCCGTGACCGGGGCAGCGGTCGTTCCGGTGTCGCCCCAGATCGTGTCGGCGCCTGCACCGCCCGAGATCGAATCGTCGCCGCCATCGCCGAAGATCAGGTCATTCCCGTCCCCCGCCGAGATCGTGTCATCGCCGTCAAACCCGCGGACCGTGTCGGCGCCCGTGCTGACCGCATCGCCGCCGTCATCCGAATAGCTGCTGTCGATCACGTCGCCGCTGTCGGTTCCCTCAACGACCCCGTCGCCGGGTTCATAGACCGGCGTTGTGATCGTCGCGGCTGTGGTCAGCGTGGCAACCGGCCCGAAATCCGGCACGAAATAGACGTTTCCGTCCGTGGCGAGGTAGTAGACGCCCGGCTCCTGCGCATTGGTGAAGGTGCTGCTGCTCCAGGTGCCGCTCCATGACCATGAGCCTGCGCCGAGTGTGCTGGATGTGGTAAACGTGATCAGCGCGCCGGAGATGACATCCCCGTCGTCAAGCGCCCCATTGCCGCCAAGGCTGACCAGATAACCGTCGGGCATCCTGCCTGTCCGCCGGCTGTCCGGCGACCTTTCCTGCGTTCCTGTCCTCGCGCCCGCGCTTGCGCCCGGCCTGAGCGATCGCTGCGAAGGACACCTTCAACGCACTGTTTCTAATTCTGAAACAGGGCCGGAGTGCGGGGGGGATTGGGCAGGGATCGGGCATGAAAGAGGCAGATTTGCCAAAAATTACAGGCAAACCGCCCGTCTTGCCGCGTCGAGCTGGATCAGAGCGTCACGACAACCTTGCCGGTGCTCCTGCGGCTGCGCAGCAGGTCCAGCGCCTCGGCGGCTTGCGCAAGCGGGTAGGTGGCACTGACATGCGGCCTGAGGCGGCCTTGTTCGTACAGTGCCAGCAGCTCGGCCAGCGAGGCGGTCAGAAGCTCGGGGGCAAAGCGCAGATAGCCGCCCCAGTAGAACCCCATCACGCTGATGTTCTTGACCAAAAGCAGATTGGCCGCGATCTGTGGCACCTCACCGCTGGCAAAGCCGATGGACAAGATGCGCCCGTCCGGCCGGGTTGCGCGCAAGGCGGCATCGAAACCCGCGCCGCCGACCGTGTCATAGACCACATCGACCCCGCCCAGTGCCTTGAGCGCGGCCCTCAGATCGGCGGTCTCGCTGTCGATGACGTGCCGCGCGCCTGCGGCCTTCGCCACCGCCAGCTTGTCCGCCCCGCGTGCGACCGCGATCACCTCGGCCCCCATGATGCTGCCAAGCTCCACCGCGGTCAGCCCCACGCCGCCGGCCGCCCCCAGCACCAGCAAGCGCTCGCCGGGCTTGAGCGCGGCGCGATGGGTCAGCGCCAGATGCGACGTGCCATAGGCGACCAGAAATCCTGCCGCCTCGGCAAAGGGCATCGCGTCTGGGATCGGCACGGCACGCGCGGCCTCGAAGACGCCGTAGTCGGCCAACCCGCCTTGGCCCGCGAAAACCGCCACCCGCGTACCCGGTCTCGGTGCGCTGACGCCCGGACCCAATGCCTCGACCACGCCCGCCACCTCCATACCCAACGTGAAGGGCGCGGCGGGGGTGTCTTGATACTGTCCCTTGATCATCAGCAGGTCAGCGAAATTCAGGCCACAGGCCGCGATCTTGACGCGGATTTGCCCCGGCCCCGGTTCTGGACACGCCATCTCGGACAATCGCGGCGCCTGTCCGGTTTCCATCACGCGAAAGGCCTGCATGCGATCCTCCTGTCTGGTCGCAAGAACCTAACGGTCTTGAGGGCGCGCCGCCAGACTGCCTGTGCGCAAACGCCCCGTTGCGGGACACGCTAAAGGCGACTAAGGTGCCGTGAACTCGCGCCGGGCCTGTCCTTTGGCGGGGCTTCTGCCTCATAAGATGAGTGTGGTTGCCTGAACTCTCCAAAGGATTGATCCCGTTCGAGGTCGCGCTATCTGTTGCACGCTGCGGGGATCCTGTGGCGTGAGCGGCCCGCGATGACCGGCGCGGGCGGCGAAACCTGTTTTGGCTAGCAAAGGAGGGGCTCGTGAAGCACCCGGTAGACGTCCACGTAGGAAAGCGCGTCCGGCATCGCCGCTGGATGGTCGGAATGACCCAGCAGCAGCTGGCCGAAAAGGTCGGCATCAAGTTCCAGCAGATCCAGAAATACGAGACCGGCATGAACCGCGTCAGCGCCTCGCGCCTGTGGGACATCGCCGAGGCGCTTTCTGTGCCCGTGGCCTATTTCTTCGAAGGCATGACCGGGGCCGAAGATGAGGCGCAGACCGCCGAAGCCAAGCAGGGTATGCCGGGCGATATCCTCGCCGACAAGGAGGCGCTGGAACTGGTGCGCTCCTATTATGCGATCCCCGAAAACCAGCGCCGCCGCCTGTTCGAACTGGCGCGCGTGCTGTCGGATGCGGCGGCCTGATAGGCGCGCTTGCTTGACCCCGGACAGGGGTTCGTGCCACCTCGGGCGATGCGGCCCAGACCCGCATTAGCTTTGAGGCCCGCCATGCGCGACCCCCTGTCCGGCGGCTCCGCCGATCTGCCCGCCGATGATCTGATCGCTTGCGCCCATGCGATGGCTGACGCTGCACGGGCAGCCATCTTGCCCTATTTCCGCAGCGCGAGCCTTGTCACCGATGACAAAGGTGTCGGCCGTTTCGATCCCGTGACCGAGGCTGACCGCGCCTCCGAGGCTGCGATGCGGGCGGTTCTGGCTCGCTTGCGCCCTGCTGACGCCATTTTGGGCGAAGAAGAGGGCGCGCAACCCGGCACCAGCGGTCTGACATGGGTTATCGACCCGATCGACGGCACCCGCGCCTTCATGTCCGGTACGCCGACCTGGGGCGTGCTGATTGCGCTCTGCGATGCGTCGGGTCCGATCTATGGCCTGATCGACCAGCCCCATATCGGCGAAAGGTTCGAGGGTGGGTTCGGTCGTGCGCAAGTCGAAGGGCCGCGGCGAACCACCGCGCTGGGAACGCGTGGCACCGCCCAACTGTCTGACGCGACATTGTTTTCCACCTTCCCCGAGGTTGGCACCGCGCTGGACCGTGCAGGGTTCGAGGCGGTGCGCGACCGCGTGAGGCTCACGCGCTACGGCATGGATTGCTACGCCTATGCTCTGGTCGCGGCAGGTCACGTCGATCTGGTGATCGAGGCGGGGCTGGCCGCCTACGACATCTGCGCGCCCATCGCGGTGATCGAGGCCGCGGGCGGTATCGTGACCGATTGGCGCGGTGGCCCGGTGCATGCGGGCGGGCGGGCG
>JAGYLB010000017.1 GCA_018401055.1 Roseicyclus sp. | reverse complement strand
GTCTTTGCCCTCGGGATCATGCCCTACATCTCGGCCTCGATCATCGTGCAGCTCATGGCAGCCATGGTGCCCGCTCTTGAGCAGCTGAAGAAAGAGGGCGAAAGCGGCCGCAAGAAGCTCAACCAGTATACGCGCTACGGCACCGTGCTGCTGGCCACTGCACAAGCCTACGGCCTTGCCGTCAGCATGGAATCGGGCGGCCTTGCCTCCGATCCCGGCTGGTTCTTCCGCGCGGCCTGCGTCATCACCTTGGTCGGCGGGACCATGTTTCTGATGTGGCTGGGCGAACAGATCACCCAGCGCGGCATCGGCAACGGCATCTCGCTTATCATTTTTGTCGGCATCATCGCGGAAATCCCTGCGGCGCTGGCGCAGTTTTTTGAGTCCGGCCGCTCCGGCTCGCTGACCACCGCGGCTGTGCTGGGCGTCATCGCCATGTTGATCGCGACGCTGTTCTTCGTCGTGTTCATGGAACGCTCGCTGCGCAAGATCCACATCCAGTATCCGCGCCGTCAGGTCGGGATGAAGGTCTATGACGGCGGCTCCAGCCACCTGCCCGTCAAGGTCAACCCGGCCGGCGTGATCCCTGCGATCTTCGCCTCGTCTTTGCTGCTGCTGCCGACCACGCTGACCACCTTCTCGCAGGGCGAGGCATCGGGGCCGGTGATGTCATGGATCTTGGCCAACTTCGGCCCCGGTCAGCCGCTCTATCTGCTGTTCTTCGGCGGCATGATCGTGTTCTTCACCTATTTCTACACGCTCAACGTGTCCTTCAAGACCGATGACGTGGCCGACAACCTCAAGAACCAGAACGGCTTCATCCCCGGCATCCGTCCCGGCAAGAAGACCTCCGAGTATCTGGAATATGTCGTCAATCGCATCCTCGTGCTGGGCTCCGCCTATCTGGCGCTTGTGGTCCTGCTGCCCGAGATGGTGCGCACCAACCTCGCGATCACGGCCTATTTTGGCGGCACCTCGATCCTGATCATCGTGTCGGTCGGCATGGATACCGTGCAGCAGATCCAGAGCCACCTTCTGGCCCACCAATACGAGGGCCTGATCGAGAAATCGCAACTGCGCGGCCGCAAATCTGGCACGCGCAAGCCGTCCAAGGGACCGCAGCGCAGATGAGTGTGAACATCATCCTTCTGGGGCCGCCCGGCGCGGGCAAGGGCACGCAGGCGGGCATCCTGACCCAGACGCGCGGTCTGAAGCAACTGTCCACCGGCGACATGCTGCGCGCGGCTCAAGCCTCGGGCAGCGAGATGGGCAAGCGCGTGGCCGAGGTGATGGCCAAGGGCGATCTTGTCACCGATGAGATCGTCATCGGCCTCATCCGCGAGCAGCTGGAACAGGGCGGGTCGGGCTTCATCTTCGACGGCTTCCCCCGGACGCTGGCACAGGCCGATGCGCTGGGTCATCTGCTTGACGAGATGGGGCAGGGACTGGATGCCGTGATCGAACTCAAGGTCAACGACGACGTTCTGGTCGACCGGATCGTGGGGCGCGCCGAACAAGCCCGCGCCGCCGGTCAGCCAGCGCGCGCCGACGACAACGCCGAAAGCATGCGCGTCCGCCTCATGGCCTATTACAAGCAGACCTCGCCACTGATTGGCTATTACTACGCCAAGGGCTTGCTGCGCGCTGTGGACGGTCTGGCCGAGATCGACGCCGTCTCCAGCGACATCGCAGAGATTCTGGCCTGACCTGCCGCGCAGGACGCTTGTCAATTTTTGAGGCGGGTTCGTGAAGCGCATCTTTAAATGGATCGCTGGCTTTGTCGGCTTGGTGGTGGCGTCGCTCTTTGGTGGCGTTTTCTTGCTGCAAACCAAGGAACGGCCAGTACCGGACATTCTCGTGGGCTACCATCAGACCGAGATCGAGGTTGCGCATCGCGACGGTCCGCTTCCGGTGCATGTCTGGTATCCGGCGAGATCGGACGGCACGGTCGAACTGATCGGGCAGAATGCGCTGTTTTACGGCTTTCATGCCCGCCGCGACGCGACCGCGCTGGTCGAAGCGGCCCCGGTGATCGTGCTCTCCCATGGCTCGGGTGGGCGTGGCCAGCAGATGGGCTGGCTGGCCACGGCGCTTGCCGCTCAAGGGTTCGTGGTGATCGGCACAGACCATCCCGGCACAAGGTCCCAAGACAGCGATCCGTTTCAGACCGTAAGGATCTGGGAGCGCCCCGCTGACATGTCGGCGCTGCTCGACTATCTGGAAGCGACCCCACCGCAGGGGATCAGCCCGGATATGACGTGGGTGACATCGCTTGGCTTTTCCCTTGGCGGTCATTCCGCACTGGCTCTGGGCGGCCTGCGGGTCTCCAGGGATCGCTTCATCGCCTATTGCGACGCCAATGTCGGCCTTTTCGATTGCGGCTGGATGCAGGCCGCAGGCGTCGACTTCACGCAGATCGATCAGACCCGTTACGAGGCAAGCCACCGGGACGCGCGCGTCGTGGCATCCATTGCGATCGACCCGGCTCTGCCGCAAGCCGTGGCCGAAGCGGGGCTGGATGATCTGGTCCCTGATACACTGATCCTGAACCTCGGCGAGACGGATCGCGTTCCGGCAGCCATGCGGGCCGATGGCTTGGCACAGGCGGCGCAAGCGACCTACCTGAGCATCCCCGGCGCCGCGCATTTCAGCTTCCTGCCGGACTGCAGCGTTCTTGGGGGTCTGCTGATCGGCTTGGCCGGAGAGGATAACATCTGTTCCGACCGTGGGTTGCGCGACAGGCAAGCCGTGCATGATGATATCCTTCAAGGCCTCAGCGGGTTCCTTGAGCAGTTGCGCCAGACCAAGGGTTGACGCCCCATCCGAACCCTCTTAGAAGCCCCCATCCCACTCGGGAATCGCAGGGTCGCCCCCTGTGTTGAACACCTCGCTATGACAAGAGCCCGGCGCGCAAGACTGCCCGGGCTTACGTTGTGAAAAAAGGGCCTGGAATCACGGGCCCGCAACGAAAAGGACAGACGACCTTGGCACGTATCGCAGGGGTGAACATCCCCACGTCCAAGCGCGTTCCCATCGCGCTTACCTACATCACCGGCATCGGCCCCGCATCGGCCAAGCAGATCTGCGACGCCGTCGGTATCGACCAGACCCGCCGCGTCAACCAGCTGTCGGACGCCGAAGTGCTCCAGATCCGTGAGCATATCGACGCCAACTTCACCGTCGAAGGCGACCTGCGCCGCGAGACGCAGATGAACATCAAGCGCCTGATGGACCTTGGC
>JAGYLB010000016.1 GCA_018401055.1 Roseicyclus sp. | reverse complement strand
GGGCGGCCGAGCGGGTCCACGATCCGCCCAAGCAGCGCCTCTCCGACAGGCACGCTCACGACTTCGCCTGTGCCGAAGACGGCATCGCCCGCCTCGACCCTGGTTGCCGCGTCAATGAAGACGCAGCCAATCAGGTCGGGGTCCAGAACCCGGGCGAACCCGAATTGACCGCCCTCGAACCGCAGAACCTCGTCCAGCCGCACGTCCCGCAAGCCCGAGACCATCGCCACACCGTCTCCGATCTCCTCGACACGGCCTCTGTGTTCGGGTCGCGGACCGAGTGCTGCGCGACGCACTGCGCCTTGTGCGGAGGCGAACCAGTCTGGCGCATCAGGCGGCATTCTCGACCTCCTTCAGGATAGTCTCCAGATCGGCCCGCCAGCTGTTGCGCAGCACGAAATGCCCGCTGCGCAGTTCCAGTCCGGCGATCAGGTCGGGATCGGTGACAAGACGAATGCTGGACGTGCCGCCCAACGCATCCTTTACCGCGCTTTCGATATTGGCGCGCTCCGCGTCCTGCGGGTTTGTGGCTGTGACGATCTTGATGTCTGCATCCGAGGCTATCAGCGCCTTGCGGTCCGCGGCGGACATGCCCGAGATGGCTTCTACAAGTTGCACAAGGAACGTCGCTTGAACCTCGGCTGTGTTGAACCGTCCCAGAAGCCGGGCTGCAATCTCCATCGACAATTCCGCAGCCCTCGTTGCGTTTTCTTTTCTCGCGGTGTTTCGGTCGCGGTCAATGGCGGTGCGCGCGGCAGCGATCATTGCGTCTGCCTTGGTTTGCGCATCCTTAAGAGTGGCTTTTGCGACTTTGTCCGCCGCCGCCTTGGCCTCGACAAGTATCGCATCGCGTTCCTCCGCAATTCCTGCGCGGGTCTGAACCACCTCGGCCAGCGCAGCATCAGCTTTCGCTTGCGCTGTCTTACCTTCCTCAAGCAATTCCTGCGCGGCTTCCTGCCGCCTGGTGATGGCCGCCGCAACCGGATGCCAAAACACGCGGCTGAGCAGCCAGACGAGGATCAGGACGTTGATGGCCTGAAGAGCCAGTCCCCACCAATCGAGGGTCATGCGCTCATGCCAGTAGCGGGTTGGCGAAAAGCAGCAGAAGCGCGATCACAAGACAATAGATTGCCGTCGTCTCGATCATCGCAAGCCCGACAAACAGCGTGCGCGAAATCGTGTTTGCGGCATCGGGCTGACGGGCGATGGCATCCATCGCTGCGGCAACGGCGCGCCCCTCGGCAAGGGCAGGGCCGATAGCGCCGAAGGCAACCGCGAAGGCGGCGCAGAAGATACTGGCAAGCGGAGCATAGTCCATCAGGGTTCCTTTTTCGTTGGGGAAGGGGCAAGGTCGAATTCCGGTAGGGTGCGCGCGCCGCCTTCGACCGCAGAGGTAATGAACACCATCGCCAGCACCGCGAAGATATAGGCCTGGACCAGTCCAGTCAGCAGATCGAGCGCCATCAGCGGGATCGGCACCAACAAGCCCGCCAGCGATGCGACGATGCCAATGACGAACACGCCGCTCATCACGTTGCCGAACAATCGGACGAACATGGAAAAGACCCGTGTCAGGCTTTGCAGGATATTCAGCGGGATCATCACCGGATTGGGCGCGGCGAACGTTTTGAGCCAGCCGCCAAGGCCGCCTGCCCGTATTCCGAACCAGATCACGGACCCGAAGACCAGAACGGCGAGGGCGGCATCGGTTTCCAGCTTTGCGGTCGGAGGGTCGATCCCCGGCACAAGAGAGGACCAATTCGCCACGAGGATGAACACAAAGAGCGTGCCAATGAACCCGCGATAGGGGGTGGGTGCCGCACCCGTTGTCTCGGTGATCTGTGTGTCGAGTGTGGTGACCATCAACTCAAGCGCGGCCTGACGCCGAGTTGGTCTGAGGTCAAGCCGCCGGGTCAGGGCAAAGGCTCCGATCACCAGTATCGCCATAATCGCCCATGTCGTGACGATGGCTTGCGTGATCGGAACTGGCCCGATCTGGAACAGGACGGTGGAGTCGAGCGGAGAGTTCATGTTTGGATATCCCCCATCCTGCGGAGCATGATCCACTTTGCGCAGAGGACCCCCGCAAGGGCGGCCAACAGGGCAAGGGCGCCTGCCAGCACGGCGATGAAGAAGCCAGTGACCAAAAGCGAGATGCGCGCGAGGGTCAGGACGATCGCCCTGAGCGGTTTGCCTCCGCCCACGATCAGGTTGGCAGTCTCGCGAAGCGCACGGAAATATCCCCATCCGATGAAGATCCCACCCAGAAAGCAGATCGGAAGCAGGACGATGAGCGGGAGAGTGGTGGGGTCGGTCATCGTGCGTTCATCCATTTCCAGGCGGTCCAGCCACCTATGCAAAGCCCGAGCAGCATCATCGGGGCGCTCCAGAAGATGCCCGTCTCAAATCGCTCATCCAGCCAGCGCCCGAAGAACAGGCCCCCCAAGGTCGGCACCACGAAGATCCAGCCCAGCACGCCAATCTGCGCCAAACGCCTGCCCACGGACCTGTCACCTTCGCGCAACCACTGATCGCGCCGGCTGCGATGCTTGCGGATTTCCTCGACCAGTGGATCGGTCTCTGGGGGCTCAGATGGGTCTTCATTCATCGGAACTGTCCCCTGTCTGCGCGCCGGTGCAATCCGCTGATCATCTGGCGGATGGCGTTCATTTGCAGTCGCATCGTCTCGACATGTTCGACCCGTTCTTCATCGGCATCGGTCTGAAACCGGGTCAGAACCTCCGCGTCCAGCGTGGCCAGATCGTCGCCCGCCACGGCCTCGCGGGTGGCTATTGCGACACTGCTCCCGCCGGTCATGGTCAGCACCCCGCCGCGCAAGGCGCAAAACCGCTCAAGCCCAGCGGTCTTCCAACTGAGGATGGAAACCGCGAGCGCGGTCAGGAATGGGGCGTGGCCGGGCCGAATGCCGAAGCTGCCGCTGGCGTCCTTGGCCCGCAAGCTTTCGGCGTCCTCGTCCACAATCACGGACAGGGGGGTTACGATCCGCAATCTCATGCCGCTTCCTCAGCGTCGGCGGGGTCGGAGGCATTTGCCGCGGCCTCTTTCTGTTTGGCGTCTTCGAACGTGCCCACCATGTACAGCGAGCTTTCGGACCACGCGTCTGCTTCACCGTCCAGAATGGCGCGGCACCCCGAGAGGGTCTCGGTAAGGGGCACGCTGGCGCCCGGGGTGCC
>JAGYLB010000015.1 GCA_018401055.1 Roseicyclus sp. | reverse complement strand
CTGGGAACGGGTGACGATGCTGCCGCTGACCTCGGCCGGGCCGCGTGTGGCGGCGCTCATCGCGGGCGACGTGGACCTGATCGAGAACCCGCCGCTGCAGGATCTGGAACGGCTGCGCGCCGATGACAGCCTGCGCGTGGTGCAGGGCATTTCCAACCGGGTGATCTACATCCATCTGGATCACGAACAGGTGCCTTCGCCGATGATCACCGGCACCAATGGCGCAAATCCGTTGCAAGACATCCGGGTGCGTGAGGCGCTGACGATCGCCGTCAACCGCGACGCCATCGTGGAGCGGATCATGGGCGGCGTGGCCGTGTCGGCCGGCGAATTGCTGCCCCCGGGCATGTTCGGCGCGCATGAAGAGGGCGACCTGCCACCGCAGGCCTTCGATGCGGAACGCGCGCAGGCCTTGTTGGCCGAGGCGGGGTATCCGAACGGCTTCGGCATCACGCTCGGCACGCCCAACGACCGCTACATCAACGACGCGCAGGTGGCTCAGGCCGTGGCGCAGATGTGGTCGCGGATCGGTGTGACGACGGAAATCGACGCCTCGACCGCCTCGACCTTCTTCTCGCGCCGCAATGCGCAGGAGTTTTCGGCCTATCTCGCGGGCTGGGGTGCCGGCACGGGCGAGATGTCCTCGCCGCTGCGCGCGCTTCTGGCGACGCGCAATCCCGACACCGGCATGGGTGGCACCAATGCCGGGCGCTATTCCAACCCAGAGATGGACGCGATCGTCATGGAGGCGCTGCGCACCGTCGATGACGCCGCACGGCAGGAACTGCTGCGCGACGCGTCGCGGATGGCGATGGAGGATTTCGCCATCATCCCGCTGCACTACGAGGTCAGCCCCTGGGCGATGGTCGCCACCCTGGACTACACTCCGCGCGCCGACCAATACACCTTGCCCTATGATGTGCGCCCGGCGCAGTAACAGCTGAAACCCTGTCTCGCGGGCCCTGTCGCCCGCGAGACACCTTTCGCCCTTCGCTTCACCCTTCGACATCGGGATGCACAGACGATGCTGGTTTTCCTGCTGCGACGCCTTGCGCAATCCGTCTTCGTGCTGATCGCCATGATGATCGTGGTGTTCTTCGGCGTCTACATGGTCGGCAACCCCATCGATATCCTGATCTCGCCCGATGCCACGCCCTTGGAGATCGAAGAGACGATGGCGCGCTTCGGCTTTGACCAGCCGGTACATGTCCAATTCTTCATCTTCGTGGGCAATGCACTGCAGGGCGATCTGGGTCGCAGCTTCGTGCATGGCGAAAGTGCCGTAACGCTGATCCTGTCCTACATGCCCGCGACGCTGGAACTGGCGCTACTGGGCCTGATCTTTTCCGTCCTGATCGGCGTGCCGCTGGGTGTCTATGCGGGCTACAAGGCCGACCGCTGGCAGGGCCGCGCAATCATGACCGGGTCGATCTTCGGCTTTTCGCTGCCCAATTTCTGGGTCGGCATGCTCTTCATCCTGATCTTCGCCGTGCAGCTGCAGTGGCTGCCCTCCACGGGCCGCGGCGACACCGTCGAAGTTCTGGGTCTGCGCCTGTCGATCTTTACCGCCGACGGTCTCAGCCACATGATCCTGCCTGCCCTCACGCTCGCGCTTTACAAGGCGTCGCTGGTGACAAGGTTGGCGCGCGCGGGCACGCAAGAGGCCTTGATGCAGGATTACGTCAAATTCGCCCGCGCCAAGGGCCTGTCGGAAACCCGCATTCTTGTCGTGCATGTGCTGAAAAACATCATGATCCCGATCATCACCGTTCTGGGTCTGGAGCTTGGGTCGATGATCGCCTTCGCGGTTGTGACGGAAACCGTGTTCGCATGGCCAGGCATGGGCAAGCTCTTGATCGACAGCATCCTGACGCTCGACCGGCCGGTGATCGTCGCCTACCTGATGCTGACGGTCATCATCTTCATCGTCATCAACTTGATCGTCGACGTGATTTACACGCTGCTCGATCCCCGCGTCCGGGTGAAGGGGGAAGCGGCATGAGCGCGTCAAGCCACCCCATCGCCCCCTCCATCCCCACCGATCCCGGCAAGCGCTGGCGCATCGCGGGGCGGGTGGCGGGTATAGCCGTTCTGGGCGCTCTGGCGCTTCTGTTCAGCGGGTTCGGCGTGGCTTCTTTCGCGGTGCGGGTCGTGCTGCTGGTCGGGCTGGTCGTTCTGGCCGCGGGCCTGTTGCAAGGCCGGATGCACAAGTTCTTTTCCAGCCCTTCGGCCTATGTCGCCACGGCCTGTCTGCTGCTGCTTGTGGTGCTGGCGATCTTTGCCACCGAGATCTCGCCACAAGACCCCTATGACCTGCGCCAGCTTGACATCATGGATGGCCGCCAGCCGCCCGGCGCGACCAATTTCGACGGCTCGATGACCTATCATCTGGGCACCGATGAGCAGGGGCGCGATATCTGGTCTGGCATCTTGTATGGCCTGCGGGTGTCGCTGTCGGTGTCGATCGTCGCCACGCTGATCGCCATGGCCATCGGGGTGGTCGTGGGCATCTACGCCGCATGGGCCGGCGGACGGATCGAGGCCGTCTTGATGCGGATCGTCGATTTCCAGCTGTCCTTTCCGTCGATCCTTGTTGCGCTGATGCTGATGGCCGCCTTTGGCCGCGGCCTCGACAAGATCGTGATCGCGCTCGTCATCGTGCAATGGGCCTATTACGCCCGCACCGTGCGCGGCACCGCCTTGTCCGAAACCCGCAAGGAATACATCGACGCCGCGCGCGGTCTGGGCCTGCCCGACTGGCGGATCGTGTTCGGGCATCTTTTGCCCAACTGCATCCCGCCCTTGATCGTGATTTCCACCGTGCAGGTGGCCAACACCATCGTGCTGGAAAGCTCGCTGTCGTTTCTGGGCGTCGGCGTGCCCATCACGCAACCCTCGCTGGGGCTGCTGATCGCCAATGGCTATGACTACATGCTGTCGGGCCAATACTGGATGAGCATGTATCCCGGCGTGGCCCTACTGGCCATCGTCGCCTCGATCAACATGGTCGGCGACCGCTTGCGCGACACCCTGAACCCGAGGTTGACCCGATGAGCGTTCTGGATGTGCGCGACCTGCAGACGCATTTCTTCACCGATGCGGGCGTGATCAAGGCGGTGGATGGCGTCAGCTTCTCGCTTGAAGCGGGCGAGGTTCTGGGGCTGGTCGGCGAAAGCGGTTCGGGGAAATCCGTCACCGGCTTTTCGATCCTGCGCC
>JAGYLB010000014.1 GCA_018401055.1 Roseicyclus sp. | reverse complement strand
CGACGCCGGGGCCCCAATTCGGGTTTCTGGTGACGCATAACGAGGCGATTTCCATCGCGGATTACTACACCGTGGGCGGGGGGGCAGCGCCCGAGTATCGCCCGACCTGCCATTACGCCTACCACCCCTGCGACGATGCCGTGTTGTCCCTGCACGAGATGTTCGGCTCGGGCCGCGCGCAGGACAAGCACCACATCCTGACCGAGGACGAGATCGTCGAGGGCATCGATGAATTGGGCGTGCTGCTTTATGGGCATGAGAAGAACGCGCTCTGGTTCGGCTCGCGCCTTTCGAACGAGGCGGCGCGCGATCTGGCCCCCTACCAGAACGCGACCGGGTTGCAGGTGACCTCTGCCGTGCTGGCGGGCATGGTCTGGGCGCTGGAGAACCCCGGCGCGGGGATCGTGGAGGCAGACGAGATGGACCACGCGCGATGCCTGCAGGTGCAACGCCCCTATCTTGGCCCGGTCGAGGCGCATTACACCGACTGGACACCGCTTCAGGACCGCTGGGAGCTGTTCCCCGAGGATATCGACCCGGAGGAGCCCTGGGCCTTTCGCAACGTTCTGGCCAGTTGAGGGTCTGATCCAGCGGTGCCGCGTGCCGCGGCACAGCTTTTGCCTCGCCCTGCCTTTCGCAGGGCTCAGGAGTGGGGGCGCTGCCCCCGACGGGCTTTGGCCGTCTCCCCCGCCGTATTTCGGGAAAGATGAAGGTCTGACTGTGCATCGCCGCAGGTTAGGGATGATGGACGGGCGCAGGTTTCGGGCGTAAGGGCAAGCGCATGGCATTCGGTGACACCTTCAAGACCATTGCGTTGGCGCAGGCGCAGGCTTTGCCCTTCTGGCGGCGGCCCATCGCGCTTTTGGCGCTGATGGCCTTTGCCATGCCCGTGGCCTTTGCCACCTGGTCGGCGCTGTTGAACAATTTCGTCATCGAACGGGCACAATTCGACGGCGCGGATATCGGCTGGCTGCACAGCATCCGCGAGGTGCCGGGGTTTCTGGCCATCGGGGTGATCTTGCTGATCATCATGATCCGCGAACAGGTTCTGGCGTTGGTGTCGCTGATCTTGCTGGGGGTGGCGACCGCGCTGACGGCGCAATTCCCGAGCCTTGGCGGGTTGTTGTTCATCACGCTGCTCAGTTCGATCGGCTTTCACTATTACGAGACGGTGAACCAGTCGCTGCAACTGCAATGGATCGACAAGAAACGCGCGCCGCAGGTTCTGGGCTGGCTTATGGCGGTCGGGTCCGGGGCGACGCTTTTGGCCTATGGGCTGATCGTCGTGACCTGGCGCGCCTACGATCTGAGCTATGACCTAGTCTACTGGGTATCGGGCGGTGTTACGGCGTTGATCGCGCTGGTTTGCCTGATCGCCTATCCGCAATTCGAAAGCCCGAACCCTCAGACCAAGAAGATGGTTCTGCGCCGCCGCTACTGGCTGTACTACGCGCTGCAATTCATGTCGGGGGCGCGGCGTCAGATCTTTGTCGTTTTTGCCGCCTTCATGATGGTGGAGCGCCATGAGTTCGACGTGCACGAGATCACGGCGCTGTTCATGGTGACGCTATTGGCCAACATGATCGCGGCCCCCTTGCTGGGCGCGGTGGTGGCGCGGTTCGGCGAGCGGCTGGCGCTGGTGGTCGAATATGCGGGGCTGGGTGCGATTTTCCTGCTTTACGCGGGACTTTATATCTTCGACTGGGGGCCTTGGGTGGCCGGGGCGCTTTACATCCTGAACCATCTGTTCTTTGCGCTGGCGTTGGCGATAAAGACCTATTTCCAGAAAATCGCCGATCCCGGCGACATTGCGCCCACGGCGGCGGTGGCCTTTACCATCAACCATATCGCGGCCGTCTTCTTGCCGGCCGCATTGGGGTATCTGTGGCTGACCTCGCCCACGACCGTGTTCTTTCTGGCCGCCGGGATGGCCTTTGTCTCGATGGGCCTGTCGCTATTGGTGCCGCGCCACCCCGAACCGGGTCACGAGACCTTGCTGGTCAGGCCCATTCCGGCACCGGCGGAGTAGCGCGAGATTGCCAAGGCTGCCTGATGCGCGTAGGCCAGCGCCGACCGCCCCAACCGGAGCCCGCGCCTTATGCCAACCTGGACCGCCCTGACGACCCTTGCCGACAAGGACCTTGCCGAAGCGCTGGGCGAGGCTCTGGAGGATCTGGAGGCCGCGCCGACTGGCGTCGGTGTCTTCGAGATGGAGGATGGCTCAGGCCTGTGGGAAGTGGGGGGCTATTTCCTCGAATTGCCCGACGATATCGCCCTGACGATCCTGGCGGTGGCCCATGGGGCAAGGCCCTTCACCGTGTCCGAGGTGCCTGAAACGGATTGGGTGGCGCATGTGCGGCGCGAGCTTCACCCGGTAGAGGCCGGTCGTTTTTTCGTCTATGGATCGCATGATGCCGACAAACTGCCCAAGGGGCGCGTGGGCCTGTTGATCGAGGCCGCGATGGCCTTTGGTACCGGTCACCATGGCACCACTCAGGGCTGTCTCGAAGCCATGGACAAACTGTTGACGGATGGCGTGAGGCCGGCCTGCGTCGCCGATATCGGCTGTGGCACGGCGGTGCTGGCGATCGCCGCGGCCAAGGTGCTGGACGGTGTGGTGATCGCGTCCGACATCGACCCCGTGGCGGTAGATGTGGCCGTCGCGAACGCGGTGGCGAACGGGGTCGGGGGGCGGATTGCCTGCGTTGAGGCGGCCGGGTTCGGCCACCCAATTCTTGCAGAAAATGCCCCCTATGACCTTGTTTTCGCAAATATTTTGAAAGGTCCCTTGATCGATCTGGCACCTTCTGCCGCGGCGCATGTCGGTGCGGGGGGGCACATCATCTTGTCCGGCATCCTGAACCCTCAGGCCGAGGCCGTTCTGACGGCCTATGAGGCTGCCGGGTTCAGCTCACAGGATCGGCGCATCATCGGAGACTGGACGACCCTGACGCTGCGCCGGTAAGTGGCCACAGTCCGGCCGCATTTCCCTCGCAATTTGTGTCAATTACTGGTATGGATGCCCTCGGTGGGGGCGTTCAGAAATCTTTGAGTCGCCCGATGAATCAGGACTATCCAAATTTCCAGTCCCGCGTGCAGCGGATAGACCAGTCGCGCCGCAATCGTGTCGTGGGCGAGTTTGTGCTGCAGTCCAACGGTTTGCTTGTGCCCAAACAGCGCCGGCTGCGGTTCGGTTTCCCCCTCAGGGGTCTGATCATGGCTTATGTGATCGCGGTTGCTGTCAAAGCCTATCTGATCTGGTTTCTCGGCGTCGAGCTTTACAGCGCCGAGGTTATCGCGCTTCTGAACGGGACGAGCTTCCAGCAGGCCGCCGCCTATATCCTGATGCCCGATCAGGTCACCATGTGGATGGTCGGCAATTATGACTGGTTCGCCGCGCAGATCATCGCGTGGCAATCTGCGGCCTGACGCGACCGTTTTCGCCTGACATATGAAAAGCGCCCCCCGAGATGGTCGAGGGGCGCTTTTTACTTGCATGCCGTCGTGTCAGTCGCGGGTGAAGGTGCCGCTTGCGATATCGTCGATATCGCCGCGCACCAGACCCAGATCGTCAAGTTCCCGGTCGGTGAGGGCCGACAGGCTTTTGCGGGTAACGCGGGCGTCATTCCAGGCTGCGATCCGGCCGACCAGATCGGCAAGAACACGAGAGGCGCCGAAGCCGGCGCCGATGGGGCGGTTCGTCATGATGGCCATCGGGTCTATCCTTTTCCGATCGTCGATTTAAAAGCGGACATGCCCGTGTTTTGGGCAGTCTGCGAACAAGCGGCATTTAGAGAGCGCGAATGCGGCACACAACTGGCGTTTCTGCATGGGTCACATGCAGTTTTCGCATGTCGGGGAAATCCGCTGAACGCCCAATAAAATATGGTAAAATCATGCCGATGGTTGTCGTTTTCAGACTGCCATCTGGCGCATTTGGACGTCGCATTTCCGACCTTGAGCAAAACCGGCGCTTGAGGGTCCGAAACAGACCCGGCCTAGGCAATGTTCGCCTTTCGTGCTAGTGATGCAGAAAGGCCGCAAAAAGCGGTCAAAATGCGGGCGCAGCGTCGCGTTCGGGCAAGCAGTAAACGGGCGGGGAACAGGCGGATGCGGATCATCGGGATCGACCCGGGGCTCAGGTGCCTCGGCTGGGGGGTGATCGAGGCGGACGGGCCGCGCCTGCGTCACGTCGCAAATGGCCAGTGTTTGAGCGGCGCGGGCGATCTGGCGTCGCGGCTTTTGGCGCTGCACACGCAGCTGACCGAGGTGATCGCGCGTCATGCGCCCGAGATGGCCGCGGTGGAACAGACCTTCGTCAACCGCGACGGGGCGGCAACGCTGAAACTGGGGCAGGCGCGCGGCGTCGCTGTGCTGGTGCCGGCGCAGGCAGGCTTGAGTGTCGCGGAATACGCGCCCAATGCGGTGAAAAAGACGGTGGTGGGCGTGGGCCATGCCGAAAAGCGGCAGGTCGAACATATGGTGCGCCTGCAATTGCCGGGTTGCGATCCGGTGGGGCCGGATGCGGCCGATGCGCTGGCCATCGCCATCTGTCACGCCTTTCACGCCCAGACCGCCGGGCGGCTGGCGCAAGCCATCGGGGCGGCGTCATGATCGGCAAGCTGACGGGCCGGGTGGATTACAAGGCCGCAGACCATGTGCTGCTGGATGTGGGCGGCGTGGGTTATACCGTGCATTGCTCGGACCGGACGCTGGCGGCCTTGCCCGGGGCGGGGCAGGTGGCGGCGCTCTATACCGAATTGCTGGTGCGAGAGGATCTGTTGCAGCTGTTCGGGTTTCTCACGCCCTATGACCGGGAATGGCACCGCTTGCTCACCACGGTTCAGGGGGTGGGGGCCAAGGCCTCCATGGCGATCATGGGCACGCTGGGGGCCGAAGGGGTGGCGCGCGCCATCGCCATCGGCGACTGGGGGTCGGTCAAGGCCGCACCCGGGATCGGGCCGAAGCTGGCGCAGCGGGTGGTCAACGAGTTGAAGGACAAGGCACCCGGCATCATGGCGCTAGGCGGCACGCTGGGGCAGGCAGCGGGCGTAGCAATCGTCGATCCGGTGATCGAGGCCGACACACCCGTAGCGCCCGCTTCGCGGCCTGTCGCGGCGTCCTCGGGCGCGGCGCAGGCCGACGCAATGTCGGCGCTCTCCAATCTTGGCTACAGCCCGTCCGAGGCGGCGCGCGCGGTGGCGGAGGTCTCAGGCGCCGACCCGACGCTTGCGGCCCCCGGCCTGATCCGCGCGGCGCTACGGCTGCTGGCCCCCAAGGAGTGATCCGGGTGGTGGGCGCGCCGCCTCTGGCGGAACGGCCCACCCTACGGCATGAAGGACCGCGATGACCGACCCTGACCCGACCTTGCGCCCCACGCCCTTGCCCGAGGATCTCGACCGTGCGCTGCGGCCGCAGACTCTGTCCGATTTCATCGGGCAGGCCGAGGCCCGGGCCAATCTGGCCGTTTTCATCGAAAGCGCGCGCCGCCGGGCCGAGGCGATGGACCATGTGCTGTTTCAC
>JAGYLB010000013.1 GCA_018401055.1 Roseicyclus sp. | reverse complement strand
CGTCATGCTCGAAAAACCGCCCGGTGCAACCGTCGCCGAGGTGCGGGCCCTGGCCGCGCTTGCGGCGCAGCAGGGCGTCACGTTGTTTGCCACATGGCACAGCCGGATGGCGCGCGCCGTCGAACCGGCCCGACACTGGCTGGCCGGTCGCAAGGTGATGGGTGCGCGGATCATTTGGCGCGAGGATGTCCGGCACTGGCATCCCGGCCAGGATTGGGTGTTCGAGCCCGGCGGGCTTGGGGTGTTCGATCCAGGCATCAACGCGCTGTCGATCCTGACCCACATCCTGCCCCAGCCGGTGCATGTGGTCGCGGCCGAGATCGAGGTGCCGGTGAACCGCGCCACGCCGATTGCCGCCCGGCTGGAGTTTTCGGGCGGTGTCAGCGCCGATTTTGACTGGCGTCAGACTGGGCCGCAGACCTGGGATATCATTGTAACGACGAATGATGGCGCGATGGCCCTGCGGATGGGCGGCAACATTCTTGAAATCGCGGACACCCCAGTGACGGGGGATGGCTCGATCATGGGCGAATACCCCGCGCTCTACGCCCGGATGGCCGGGCTGATCGGCAATCGCGTTTCAGATGTGGATCTTGATCCCTTGATCCTTGTCGCCGATGCCATGTTGCTGGCCCGGCGTCTGGACACCGATCCGTTCCACTTTTGATTGTCGCCGAGCGCCGCGGATCAGCTGTCGCGCCAGTAGTCGTTGACGAGTGTCCGGTTGAGATCGAGCATCGCCGCCATGGCCCGGCGCGCGCCGTCGGGATCGCGGGCTGCGATCGCCTCGGCTACGGCCAGATGCCCTTCGCGGCTAACCTTTTCGTTTTCCGGGTTCGCAACGCCGAATTCATAGGACACGCGCAGCATCGTCAGGATGATCTGGCGCATCTGCCGCATGACGGTGTTGTGCGTCATGTCGAGAAGCGTCACGTGAAATTGGCAGTCGGCGGCAAACAGATGTTGCAGGTCGACTTGTGCAGGATGGATTGCATTGGCTGCGGCAAGCAGGGTGCGCGCCTGGTCCGGCGTTCCGCGTCGCGCGGCAAGGGCCGCGGCCGCGGGTTCCAGAATGGCGCGAAGCTCGGTTGTTTCGGCAAAGATGCGTTTGATGCGCGGATGCGTCGACTCGTGCCATGACACCACATCGCCATCCAGAAGGTTCCATTCCTCGATCGGGCGCACACGCGTGCCGTAGCGCCGCGCGGTTCTGACCAGCCCCTTGCCGGACAGCACCTTGATCGCGTCGCGCACGGTTCCACGGCTGACGCCCAGCGACAGCGCCAGCTCCTCCTCGGTGGGCATGACCATGTCCTGAGGGTAGACATCATTGGCGATGCGTCGCCCCAGCAATTCGACAGCCTGCTTGGCCGCCCCGGTCGGAAGCGATGCGCCGAATTCGGTCGGGATACGCAACTCAAGACGGTCGTGTGGCGGAACGTGCTTTTCTGCAAGGGAATAGGTCACGCGCAGATCTCCTCTTTACATGTGATCTAGAACTGGACATTCTACATTCTATGTAGAGCCATCTGGCGTACACTGGCAACGCCCGGCAGCAAGCACCAAGACCCTGCGCCGCAAAGCCAGTTTAATGGAGGAGGAACCCATGAACGTCAAAAACGCACTTTGTGCAGCCGCCTTGATGGCTGTGTCTTTTACGGCCGGCACCGCCTATGCGGACAGCATAGAAATCAAGTTTGGCATCGGCATGCCCGAAGGCGACAGCCCCGAATATCAGGCCCTTGCCCGGTTCAAGGAATATGTCGAATTCAAAAGCAACGGCGAGGTCACCGTGCGCCTCTTTCCCGGCAACCAGCTGGGCAGCGAGCGCGAGATGATCGAAATGGTCCAGCAGGGAAGCCTTGAGCTAAGCTTTCCCGCCGATGGTGCCATGGGCGGTTTCTACCCCCCGATGCAGGTCTGGTCGATTCCCTACATCTTTGAATCGGCCCCCATCGCATGGCATGTCATGCAAAGCGATTTCGCCAATCGCATGAAGGATGACATTCTGGCAACCACCGGCATCCGGACGCTGGCCTTTTCGCAAAACGGGTTCCGGTCCTTTACCAACAACGTGCGGCCGCTGATCACGCCGCAGGATCTTGCGGGCCTCAAGATCCGCACGATGGAAATCCCGGTCTACATGACCATGGTCAACGCGCTGGGGGCCACGGCTGTTCCGATCGCGGGCTCCGAAGTGGTAATGGCGCTGCGTCAGGGGGTTGTGGACGGACAGGAAAACCCGCCCTCGGTCGTGTTCAACGGCGGCCATGGCGAGGGGCAGGATTTCTACACCCTCAACGAGCACACCTTTGGCCTGCATCTGATCATCGCCAACAATGACTGGTTCAGCGGTCTGTCGTCGGATCATCAGCAGATTATCCGCGATGGTGCCGAACTGATGGCCTTGACCGAGAACCTGCTCAAGACCGAGGGCGATTGGCGCTACAGCCACCGTCTGGTCGAAGAGATGGGCATGCAGATCCACGTCTCGACCCCCGAGGAAAAGGCCGCCTTCCGCGAAGTGGCACAGCCCCCGGTGCTGGACTTCATCCGCCAGAATGTCGGCGCCGCGATCGTCGATGATCTGGTCGCCGCCGTCGAAGCGGCAAAGGCCGATCTCTACGGTAACTGATCTCTGAAGATCATGGCCCGGCCGCTTGTGGCGTGCCGGGCCATGGTTGATTTTCGCGGATGTGCCCAACGGGATGGCAGGGTAGGGATGTCGATGAAATCCATCGCCACACACGCAGCGCGCACACTGGCCCGCACGACCGAGATTGTGGCCTGCCTTTTGCTGATCCTTGTGACCATCCTGAACCTGACGCAGGTGGGCGGGCGCTACATTTTCAGCATCGGGTTCAGCTGGACCGAAGAGCTGATGCGCTATTCGATGATCTGGCTGATGATGATGGGCAGCGTTGCCTGCATTTTCCGGGCCGAGCATATGGGCATCGAGGCGCTGGAAGCCATGGTGCCGCCAAGGTGGTCGCGTTTTGTCAAATCAGCGCTCTATTCGGTTGCTGGTGTGTTCTGCGTGATCATCCTTGTCTACGGGTACCCTCTTGCCCTGCGTAATGCTGCGCAGACCGCGCCGGCTTCGGGCATTCCGATGAGCTGGCCCTATGCGGCCTTGCCGGTGGGTGCAGCGCTGATGCTGGTGCAGATCGCACTGAGCTGGTTTTCGGGGTTCGAGCATGACCGTTATTCCGATGATGCGGAAAAAGCGCCGACAGGCGAAGGGGGCGCGTGATGCTTTCGGTTGCGCTGTTGGGGATCGCGCTTTTGTTGCTGGGTGTGCCCGTCGCATTCGCATTGGGTCTTGCGGGGATGCTGGGGGTGTGGATGTCGGGCCTGCCGCTCAGCGTGACGGCAACGCGGCTGTTCACGGGCGTGGACAGTTTCGTCTTTCTGGCCGTGCCCTTCTACATTCTGGCCGCTGAAATCATGAGCGCGGGCGGCATCACCGCGCGGCTGATCACCATCGCATCGGCCATGACAAGCTGGCTGAGGGGCGGCACGGCCTTTGCCAATATCGGCACCTCGGTGATGTTCGCGGGCATTTCGGGCTCTGCCGTTGCCGATGCGGCGGCGCTGGGGCGCGTGTTCATCGAGGAAATGCCAAAGGAAGGCTACACCAAGGAATATTCCGCCGCTGTCACCGCCGCCTCGTCCATCGTGGGGCCGATCATTCCGCCCTCGGGGCTGGCGATCATCATGGCTGCCGTGACCGGCCTTTCGGTGATCGATCTGTTCATGGCGGGCATCTTGCCGGGGCTGCTTCTGGCGGGGGCCTGTGCGGCGGTCGTGGCGGTGGATGCATTGCGCGGCCAGCTTCCCAAGCCCCGGCCCGTGACCTTTCAAAAGGATGGGCTGGCGCGCATGATCCTTGAGACGCTGGCCGTTCTGACGCTGCCCGCCATCATTCTGGGCGGCATGATCGCGGGCATCTACACCGCGACCGAAGGCGGCGGGATCGCGGTTGCCTATGCGATCTTCCTGTCCGTCGTCGTGTTCCGGGTGATGACGCTGCGCGGCCTTGGCTTGGCCTTTATGCGGGCGGCGCGCACCTCGGCCAGCATCTACCTGCTGGTGGCGGCGGCCACGATCTTGTCCTACGCGCTGAATATCCTCGGCATTTCGTCATGGGTGAAGGCCACGGCCGGCGTCTTTGAGGACAGCCCGGTCTTGTTCCTGTTCGCTGTGGCGGGGCTGATGCTGGTGCTGGGCACCTTTCTTGACATCGGCGCGGCCATCCTGATCTTTGCGCCTCTCATCATGCCGGTTGTCTATACGCTGGGCATCGATCCCTTTCAGGCTTGCATGATCATCATGCTGACCCTTGCCATCGGTCTGTTGACGCCGCCGGTGGGGGTGGTTTTGTTCGTCGTGATGCGGGTGGGCGGGATCGGCATGTTGCCCTTGATCCGCGCACTGTTCCCGTTCCTTGTGGCGCAACTCCTGGCCATCGGCGTGCTGTGCCTTGTCCCTGAAATCTCAAGCACGCTGCCTCGGCTGCTTAACTGACCGAAACGAGAAGACCCCAATGAAGATCATTGCCATCCGCACCGTCGTCGTCAATGCGATCCACCGAAACTGGATCTTCGTGAAGGTCGAGACCGACCAGCCGGGCCTTTATGGTTGGGGCGAGGCGACGCTGGAATGGAAAACGCGCGCGGTCATCGGCGCGATCGAAGATCTGGAACAATTCGTGGTGGGCGAAGACCCGCACCGGATCGAACATATCTACGCCAAGATGACCAAATTCAGCTTTTGGCCGCTGGGCTCCATCGGGTTGACGGCTGTTTCGGCCATCGATCAGGCGCTTTGGGATATCAAGGCCAAGGATCTGGGTGTGCCCGTCTGGCAGCTTTTGGGCGGTCAGGTGCGCGACCGGGTGCGCGTCTACACCCATTTGCGCCGCGCCAAGATCGGCGCACAGGTCGGCACCGAGGATATCGGCGCCTTTTGTGCTGCGGTCGAGGAAACCGTGGCGATGGGCTACAACGCGATCAAGCTGGGCTTTGTGCCCTATTGCGCCCATGAGGCGACGGTGGCCGATCTCTTGCATGTGGAAAAGGCCGCCGCCGCCGTGCGCGACCGGGTGGGCCCCGATGTGGCGATCATGACCGATTTCCACGGCCGCCCTGTCACGCCCGAGGTGGCGCGCGCCTTTATCGATGTGATCGCGCCGATCCGCCCGCTGTTCGTGGAGGAACCGATTCCGCCCGGCAATGCCCGCATGATGGCCGATCTTGCCCGCCGGGTGGATTGCCCGCTGGCCACGGGCGAGCGGCTGTTCACCTTGCACGAGTTTGCCGAGTTGGCCGAGCTTCAGGCCGTGGCCCATATCCAGCCTGACCTCAGCCATTGCGGCGGGCTGACCGGCGGGCGCAAGATCGCGGGCATCGCCGAAGCCGCGCAGATGGGCATCGCGCCCCACAACCCGATGGGGCCGGTGGCGGGGG
>JAGYLB010000012.1 GCA_018401055.1 Roseicyclus sp. | reverse complement strand
TATCGCCAATGGCTCGCCCATCGGCGACAGCCCGCCCGCGCTGATCGCGCTCGGCACCACGCTGCACCTGCGCAAGGGCTGCATCCGCCGCACCCTGCCGCTGGAGGATTTTTTCCTCGACTACGGAAAGCAGGACCGCGCGCCCGGCGAATTCGTCGAGGCCGTAACCATCCCGGTCCAGCCCGACCGGCTGGCCTGCTACAAGCTGTCAAAACGCTTCGATCAGGACATCTCGGCGGTCTGCGGCTGTTTCAACGTGACGGAGCAGAATGGCACGGTGACCGACGCCCGCATTGCCTTTGGCGGGATGGCGGGTGTGCCCAAGCGCGCGACCCAAGTCGAGGCGGCGCTGATCGGACAGCCGTGGACCGAGGCGACGGTGACGGCGGCGCAGGTCGCGTTCGCTCAGGATTTCAAGCCGCTTTCGGACATGCGAGCCTCGGCCGCCTATCGGTTGCGCGCCGCAGAGGGGATGCTTATGCGCTATTTCCTCGAAAGCCGCGGCGAGGCGGTGCAGGTGCTCAAGGTGCGGGCATGAGCGTCAAACCGGAGGTTTGCCAATGAGCGTCGCCAAACCCCTGCCCCATGACGCGGCCGCCCTGCATGTGACGGGCGCGGCGCGCTATGTCGATGACATCCCCGTGCCCGAAGGGGGCGTGCATCTGGCCTTTGGCCTTGCGACCATCGCGCGTGGCACGATCACGGCGATGGATCTTGCGTCCGCGCGCGCAGCACCCGGTGTGGTCGATGTGCTGACGGGCGCAGATTTCGCGGTGATCCCTGATTGCTCGCCCTCGGCGCATGACGAGCCCCTGCTGTCGGATGGAACCATCCATTACGCCGGGCAGCCCGTGTTTTTGGTCATCGCGGACAGCCATCTGGCCGCGCGCAAGGCGGCGGCGCTGGCGCGGATCGACTATGCCGAGAGGACACCGATCCTGAGCGTCGACGAGGCGATGGCCGCGGGGTCCCGCTTCGAGGACGGCCCGCGCGTTTACGCAAAGGGCGACGCGGAGGCCGCATTGGCGCGTGCACCGCATGTCATCGAAGGCCGAATCGAGGTCGGCGGACAGGAACATTTCTACCTCGAGGGGCAATCGGCATTGGCCCTGCCGCAGGAAGGCGGCGACATGATCGTCCAGTCCTCGACCCAGCACCCTACCGAGATCCAACACAAGGTCGCCGATGCGCTTGGCGTGCCCATGCACGCCGTCCGGGTCGAGGTGCGGCGCATGGGCGGGGGGTTCGGCGGCAAGGAAAGCCAGGGCAACGCGCTGGCCATCGCCTGCGCCATTGCCGCCGCGCGCACCGGGCGACCCGCCAAGATGCGCTATGATCGCGACGATGATTTCACCATCACGGGCAAGCGGCATGACATCAGGGTCGACTATCGCGTGGGATTTGATGACACGGGACGTGTGCTGGCCATCGATTTCGCGCATTACCTGCGCTGCGGCTGGTCGATGGACCTGTCGCTGCCCGTGGCCGATCGCGCCATGCTGCATGCTGACAACGCCTACGACCTGCCCGCCGCCCGCATCACCTCGCATCGTCTGCGCACCAACCACCAAAGCGCCACGGCCTTTCGTGGCTTTGGCGGGCCGCAAGGGATGGTGGGGATCGAGCGGGTCATGGACCACGTCGCCCATGTGCTGGGCTGTGATCCGCTGGAGGTGCGGCGGGTGAACTACTACGCCGAGGCGCGGGTGGAAAGTGCGGGAGCCTCCGGCGGGGATATTTTCGAAACAGAGAAGGGGAAGCGACTCGCCACTGCGGATCTGGCGGGACGGGGCGCGATTAAGGTGAAGCAGACCGCCGGGGGTAGCAGCCGCTACGGAGGCGCCCATTCGCCAGTGCCGGTGCCTGCGCGCGATGGACTGACTCCCTATGGCATGGAGGTCAAGGATTTCATCTTGCACGGGCTGACCGACCGGCTGGCCGCAAGCTGCGACTATGCCGGACGGCGGGCAGCGATTGCGGAGTGGAATGACGCAAACCCGGTGCTCAAGCGGGGCATCGCGCTGACGCCGGTGAAGTTCGGCATCTCCTTCACGCTAACCCATCTCAATCAGGCCGGCGCGCTCGTGCATGTCTACCAGGACGGGTCGATCCACATGAACCATGGCGGCACCGAGATGGGACAGGGCCTGTTCCAGAAGGTTGCACAGGTGGCGGCCAGCCGCTTTGGCGTGGGGATCGACCGCGTCAGGATCACCGCGACAGATACGGGAAAGGTGCCCAACACCTCCGCCACGGCGGCCAGTTCCGGCAGCGACCTGAACGGCATGGCGGTACAGATCGCCTGCGACACGATCCGCGACCGCATCGCCGCCGTGGTGGCGCCGGAATTGCAGGCCGACGCAGAACAGGTGGTGTTCGAGGGCGGAATGGTCCGCGCCGGCGCCGCCGAGATTCCCTTCGAGGAGGCGGTGAAGCGGAGCTACATGGCTCGTGTCAGCCTGTCGGCGACGGGGTACTACAAGACGCCCGGCCTGCTTTGGGACCGGATCGCGGGCAAGGGGCGGCCGTTCTTCTACTTCGCCTATGGCGCGGCCTGCTCCGAGGTGGTGATCGACACGCTGACGGGCGAGAACCGCATCTTGCGCACCGATATCTTGCATGACGCGGGTGCGTCGCTGAACCCCGCGCTCGACATCGGGCAGGTGGAGGGGGGCTTCGTGCAGGGCGCGGGCTGGCTCACGACCGAGGAACTGGTCTGGGACGGCAAGGGGCGGCTGCGTACCCATGCACCCTCGACCTACAAGATCCCCGCCTGTTCGGACCGACCGCCGGTGTTCAATGTGGCTCTATGGGACCAGCCCAACCGGGCCGACACGATCTACCGCTCCAAGGCGGCGGGCGAGCCGCCTTTCATGCTGGGGATTTCCGTCTTGATGGCGCTGTCGGATGCCTGCAGGGCCTGCGGCCCAAACTACCCCGACCTGCAAGCTCCCGCCACGGCCGAGGCGGTTCTGGCAGCAGTGGACCTGGCGCGCGGCACATGACGGGCATCCGCGTCACCGTGGCCGCCGTGCAGGGGTCCGCCCCGCGCGAGGAGGGCGCGGCCATGCTGGTCCGGGGTGCTGGCATCGAGGGCACCATCGGCGGCGGCGCGCTGGAATGGGAGGCGATGCGGATCGCTCGGCAGATGCTGGCGGATGGCAAGGCCTTGGCCGAGCACGGGTTTCCGCTCGGCCCGGCGCTCGGGCAATGCTGCGGCGGCGCGGTGACGCTCCGTTTCGAGGCGGTCGAGAAGATGGACCGGCCGCAGGGCGCGGAGCTTTGGGTCTGGGGCGCAGGGCATGTGGGGCGCGCCATCGTCGCGACCATGGCCCCTCTGCCCCATGTGACCATCACCTGGGCCGATACCGGACCGGGCCGCTTTCCTGACGCCCTGCCCGAGGGCGTAGAGACGGTCATCGCCGCCGATCTGCCGCGCCTGATGGCGCATGCGCCCGTCCATGCCCATCACCTGATCCTGAGCTACAGCCACGAAATCGACCTAGCGCTCTGCCACATGGCTCTGACGCGCGGGTTCGCGAGTTGCGGGCTCATCGGGTCGGCCACCAAATGGGCGCGCTTCCGGTCGCGGCTTACGGCACTGGGTCTTTCAGATGCCGAAATTTCGCGCATCGACTGCCCCATCGGCGACCCGGCTTTGGGAAAGCACCCTCAGGCCATTGCCGTTGGCGTCACCGCGCGGCTACTGAAAGAGCATCTGCACAAGGAATCGGCAGTCAAGCCGAGCTACCGGGGGAAAGTGACACGCTCGTGACTGCGCTGCTCGCCATCGAGGGGCTGACCAAGGCCTATCCGGGCGTCGTCGCCAATGACGATGTGTCGTTCTCGATCCAACCCGGCGAGGTCCACGCGCTCTTGGGCGAGAATGGCGCGGGCAAGTCCACCCTGGTCAAGATGATCTATGGCCTCGTCAAGCCTGACCGGGGCACGATGCGCCTGAAGGGCACGCCATATGCGCCACCCGAGCCACGCGCGGCCCGGGCCGCGGGCGTGGCAATGGTGTTCCAGCATTTCAGCCTGTTCGAAGCGCTCAGCGTCGCCGAGAACATCGCGCTTGGCATGGAGAACCCACCCAAACCCCGCGATCTGGCCGCGCGCATCCGCGACGTGTCGGAAACATACGGTCTACCGCTCGACCCGTTCAAGTTGGTGGGCGACCTGTCGGCGGGCGAACGGCAGCGGGTCGAGATCATCCGCTGCCTGTTGCAAGACCCGAAACTCCTGATCATGGACGAGCCCACCAGCGTGCTGACCCCGCAAGAGGTGGAGATCTTGTTCCACACCCTGCGCAAACTGGCCGCCGAGGGCACGGCGATCCTTTATATCTCGCACAAGCTGGAAGAGATCCGCGCGCTTTGCGATGCCGCCACGATCTTGCGGATGGGAAAGAAGGTCGCGACCTGCACCCCGCGCGAGGTGACGGCGGCGCATATGGCCGAGCTGATGGTCGGCAAGGCGCTGAGCGTGCCCGCCCGCGATGCCCATGAACCGGGTGCGGTGCTGCTGGCGGTCGCAGGGCTGAGCCTCGCGTCAAGCTCGCCCTTCGGCACCAGCCTGCGCGACGTGCGTTTCGAGGTGCGGGCCGGCGAGGTGCTGGGCATCGGGG
>JAGYLB010000011.1 GCA_018401055.1 Roseicyclus sp. | reverse complement strand
GTTGTTAGAAGTCGGTGTAGTCGTGGCATATTGCTTCCTTTCACCTGTTGGCTGGTCGTCAGGGTTCCGCCCGGCTGTTCTTGCCGTTCGATTGGCGGTCTTGGACTGCAACCCCGACACCGGGATGGCGCGGCGCGCCGAATGTCACGACGGAAGGGATCACAGATCTTGCACGATCGTGGCCGGATCGAAGGCGGCCAGCGCACGCGTGTGGTCGGAAATCAGGGCGATGGCGCGATCCGCGTCGCGATCTTCCAGCGCCTGAACGATCGGCGGGTGGTTGCCTGCGATATGTTCGAGGTTGCGCTCGTCGCGGTTGCGAAGCGCCATGATCTGATGGATGCGTAGGTAGAGGTTCTTCCACGATGCTTGCAGCAGATCGTGGTCGGCCAGCCGGATGAGCGTGTGATGAAACGCCTCGTCCGCCGCGGTCAGCGCGGCGTAATCGTCGTTCTCGGCGGCGGCCATCATGGCGTCGCACTGGGCGTGCAACACGTCGAGCGGTGCGCCGTTTTCCAAGATGCGGCGCACGGCCATCACCTCGAACACCTCGCGCAGCGAATAGGTTTCCGCCACTTCGCGGGCCGTCAGCGGTTTCACCTGCTTGCCCTTGTAGGCGATGGTTTCGACGAGGCCGTCGTTTTCCAGGATCTGAATCGCCTCGCGGATCGGCGCGCGGCTGACATTCATCTGCTCGGCAAGGGCCGTTTCGACCAAGGCGGTGCCCGGCCGAAGCCGCCCGCTTAGGATCGCGCCGCGAAGGCGATTGGCGACCTGCACGCGCAGAGGGACGTTCTCGATCGGTGCGATATCGGCGGGCAGGGACGTTACGTCATTCATGAAAATGCTCCTCCAGAAATCCGGGTCCGCGGTCCGACGCGCCGAGGCGCGTAAGCGGCCGGATGAAATTTCCTAGAGAGGCGATGCGCGACATGGCAACTGCAATCGGCAATAGAAGGGTCGATTGCCGACAACCGCGGTTTTGCCGCCAGCCATGGGCGACGATAGACATGCAGGTTGTGGAGTGTCGACAATCCATAAGTGGACAATGAGGCACGCCCAAAAGCCTTGTCAAGCATTCTTGATCCAGCCGCGCGGTCCGACGCCCCATTCGCACCGCGATTGCCTGGGAATCGGTCACGTCGTGCAAAGCGCGCCGATAACGTCGTGCAAGGCGCGCGGTCACGTCGTCCGGATGCATGCACTGAGATGTCCTTCGCCGACCTTGCGAAGGTCCGGCACGACCTTGGCGCAATCCGCGATGGCCATGGGGCAGCGGGTTCGGAACACGCACCCCGATGGCGGGTTTATCGGGCTGGGAATATCGCCCTTCAGGACAACGCGTTCGCGCCGCTTGCCGGGTTCGGGGATCGGCACAGCCGACAACAGCGCCTGGGTATAGGGGTGGTTCGGCCGTGCATAGAGATCGGCCGCCGTCCCGATTTCCATCACCCGCCCGAGATACATCACGATAACCCGGTCGCAGATATGTTCGACCACACCGAGATCATGTGCTATGAACAGCATCGTGAGGTCGAGGTCGTTTTTCAGATCCTCCAACAGGTTGATCACCTGTGCCTGGATCGACACGTCGAGCGCCGAAACCGGTTCGTCCGCGACGATGAAGCTCGGCTCGACGGCAAGGGCGCGCGCGATTCCGATGCGCTGGCGCTGACCGCCGGAAAACTCGTGCGGGAAGCGGTCGAGATGGTCGCGCGACAGGCCAACCTTTTCGAGCAGCGCGGCGGCGCGGTCCTCGTGTTCCGACGCACTGCCGATCCGGTGCAGGCGCAACGGGTGGGTCAGCACCTCGCGCACCTTTTCTCGGGGGTTCAGGCTGGCGTAGGGGTCTTGGAAGATGATCTGCATCTTCTTGCGATAGCGGCGCATCTCGGACGGGCCCATGGCCATGATATCGGCCCCCTCGAAGCGCACGGTCCCCGCCGTGGCCGTTTCCAACCGCAAGATCGTGCGGCCGACCGTGGTCTTGCCGGACCCGCTTTCGCCGACGAGGCCGACGACCTCGCCCGCGCCGATCTCGAACGAGACGTCCTCGACGGCCTTTACGTTGTTGACCACCCGGCGCAACACGCCGCCATGGATCGGGAAATACTTGCGCAGTTCGTCGACCTTTAGAAGCGGCTCGGTCATGAGGCTTCCCTTTCGCGGAGGGTCAGGTCGCGCCAGTGCGCGCAGCGGATCATGTGGTCGGTGGTGGCTTGTTCGAGCGCGGGCACCGCGGCCCGGCAGATGTCCGTCGCGAAGCCGCAGCGCGGGTTGAACCGGCAACCGGACGGCAGGCTGGTCAGCGCGGGCACGGTCCCCGGGATCGCGGTCAAGCGTTGCTTGTGCACCGACGACCCGAGGCGCGGTATCGAGTTCATCAGGCCGGCGGTGTAGGGCATCCTGGGGTCGCGGAAGATATCGTCGACGCCCCCCATCTCGACCACTTGCGCGGCATACATCACCACCACCCGGTCCGCGACCTCGGCCACGACGCCCAAATCGTGCGTGATGAAGATGATCGCCATGCCGAGTTTCTTTTGCAGGTCGTCCATCAATTCCAGCATCTGCGCCTGGATCGTCACATCGAGTGCTGTGGTCGGTTCGTCCGCGATCAAGATGCGCGGTTCGCAGGCCAGCGCCATGGCGATCATCGCGCGCTGCCGCATCCCGCCCGACATCTCGTGCGGATAGGTGTCGACGCGGCGCCGTGGTTCGGGGATGCCGACCAGATCGAGCATGTCGATCGACCGGGCGCGGGCCTTGGCCTTGGACAGGCCTTCATGCCGGATCACCATTTCGCCTATTTGATTGCCGATGGTGTGGACGGGGTTCAGGCTCGTCATCGGCTCCTGAAAGATCATCCCGATTTCCTTGCCGCGGATCTCTCGCATCTCGGCATCGCTCAGCGTGCTGATTTCGCGGCCTTGAAGCTTGATCGACCCGCCGGTGATCCGCCCGATATCCTTCGGCAACAGACCCATGATCGACAGGCTGGTGACGGATTTGCCCGAGCCGCTTTCGCCGACGATGGCAAGGGTTTCGCCGGCATCGACCGTGAAGCTGACACCATCGACGGCACAAACCGACAGCGTCTTCGACAGATCGAAGGTCGTCTGCAGATCGCGCACCTCCAAAAGGGGTGGCGCCGCGCGGGCGATAGTGTCAGCCTGCATCGTTCATCGTGTCCTTGTTCCCAGTAATCTTTCCATGGCGCATGCCCGATCTGCCTGTTTCATGGACGTTTTCAGCGGTTTTACCTGCCGATGATCCAGTCTCCGGCGGCCTGATCCGTTTCTTGATTTGTGCGCTTGACGCATTCCGGCCCGCATGGTTTGCTTGTTCTACAGTCGACAATCGAAAGCCTACCTTGGGAGCACATGGATTTGATTGTCAAGCATTGCGGCAGCGCGACCATGGCGAAACACCGGATGCTGGCAGAAGGCGCGCAGGTCCCGTGCGAAAACGGTGATCCATGTGGCAGCGCGCGGTCGATCCGCCGCCGCCCGGCAAGGCCAAACAGGTAGGGGACAGGAGCAATGTGGACATTTCTGGCGAGACGCCTGCTGCAAAGCATCGTCGTGCTGATCGGGGTAACGCTGATCAGTTTCATCTCGCTCCAGATCGGCGGCGACCCGACCTATCTTTTCGTGTCCGAAAACGCCAGCGCCGAGGAAATCGAGCGGGCGCGTGCGGCGCTTGGGTTCGACCGCCCTCTGCATATCCAGTATCTGAGCTATGTCTGGAATGCCTTGCAGGGCGATTTCGGCAACTCGCTGAGCTATCGCCAGCCCGCGATGGGCGTCGTGCTTGAGGCGATGCCGGCCACGATCGAGTTGACGCTGTTCTCGCTGATCCTCGCCATTACGCTGTCGATCCCGCTGGGCATCTATGCCGCGCTCAAGCGGGGCAAGCCCGCGGACGGCGGCATCATGACCTTCGCGATGCTGGGCCAGTCGATCCCGAATTTCTGGATGGGGATCATGATGATAATGTTCTTCGGCCTCTATCTGCGCTGGTTCCCGATCTCTGGGCATGTGCCGTTTCTGGAGCCGCTCTTCGATGGCGATTTCCGCACCGCGATCACCAATCTGCCGCAGTCGATGTATTACATGATCATGCCGACCATTGCCGTGGGCACCTACACGCTGGCACGCAATGCGCGGCTGATCCGGTCCTCGATGCTGGAGGTGCTGCAACAAGACTATGTGCGCACCGCGCGGTCCAAGGGCATCTCGGAACGTCGCGTGATCTTGCATCATGCGATGCGCAACGCGTGGCTGCCGGTGGTGACGATGATCGGGCTGGAATTCGGGTTCTTGCTGGGCGGTGTCGTGGTGGTGGAGACGGTGTTTTCCTATCCCGGTATCGGGCGGCTCGTCTTCAACGCGATCAACCAACGCGACATTCCGGTGGTGCAGGCCTCCGTCATCTTGCTGGCGGTCATCTTCATTCTGCTGAACCTGATCGTCGATCTGGTCTATGCGCGGCTCGACCCGCGCGTGAAACTCTGAAGGGCGCACACGCATGACCGATACCACATCCGCCCCCAGCGCCGCGCAGACCCAAGCCGTCGGCGGCCTGCCGGTGTCCTATCACCGCCGCGAATTGCGCCGCGCATTCCAGAGCATGATCGCCAGCCGTTGGGCGCTGCTAGGCATGCTGATCCTGATCGTCGTGACCATCGTGGCCATATTTGGCCCGGCGCTGGCGCCGTTCGATCCGAACCGGCAGAACATCCTGATGCGCCTGCTGGAACCCGGCAGCCCCGGTCGCGGGGATCTGACCTATTGGCTCGGGTCGGATCATCTGGGGCGCGATGTGCTTTCGCGTCTGCTTTACGGGGCGCGGGTGTCGCTTCTGGTGGGGGTTGCGGCGATTGTCGTCGGCGGCACCATCGGCACCGTCGCGGGGCTTGTCTCGGGCTATTTCGGCGGCTGGATCGACGATGTCATCATGCGGCTTGGCGATATCCAGCTGGCGTTTCCGTTCATCTTGCTGGCGATCATGTTCCTTGTCGTGCTCGGCCCCGGTCTGGTGAACATGATCCTTGTCCTCGGGATCGGGCAATGGATCACCTACGCCAGGATCGTGCGGGCGCAGACGTTGTCGTTGCGCGAAAAGGAATATGTCGAGGCCGCGCGCGCCATGGGCGACAGCACCTTTTCGATCCTCTTCCGCACCATTCTGCCCAATATCATGGCGCCGCTGACCGTCATCGCGTCCTTCAACGTGGCCAGCGTGATCTTGTCGGAGGCGGCGCTGTCCTTCCTCGGGCTCGGTGTGCCGCCCGATGTGCCGACCTGGGGCAGCATGCTGTCCGAAAGCCGCGATCACCTTTTGTCGAACAAATGGTGGTTGGCGGTGTTCCCGGGGCTTGCCATCGTGTTCACCGTACTGGCCTTCAACATCATCGGTGACTGGCTGCGCGATTTCCTCGACCCGAGGCTGAAGGAAAACGGCTGAAACTCGAAGAAGGGCAGGGGATAGGGCGTCGTGCGGTTCCCGCGCGCGCCTTTTGTCAGGAGCACTGCGCGGCGCCGCCATCGATCCCGTCTTCGGGCAGATCGTCGAACGAGGCGTAGTTGACAGTGTATAGCTGCGCATAAAGCCCGTCATACGCCATCAGTTGATCGTGCGTGCCTTGTTCCAGCACCTCGCCCGCCTGTAGTACGATGATCCGGTCGGCATCGCGGATCGTGGCCAGCCGGTGCGCGATCACCAGCCCGGTGCGCCCGGTCAGCAAGGTCTTGAGCGCCTTTTGGATCAGCATTTCCGTGTAGCTGTCGATGCTGGCCGTGGCCTCGTCCAGCACCAGGATGCGCGCGTCCGCGACCAGCGCGCGGGCGAAGCTGATCAACTGGCGTTGACCAAGCGAAAGCGAGCCGCCCCGTTCGCCCATCATCGTGTCATAGCCTTGCGGCAGCGCCTCGATGAAATCATGCGCCCCGACCGCGCGGGCGGCGGCGATCACGTCCTGCGCCGTGGCGTCGGTCTTGTTGTAGCGGATGTTCTCCAGCACCGTGCCGCTGAACAGGTAGGGTTCTTGCAAAACCATCGCGATGTCGCGGCCGAGCGAGGCCTGCGTGATATCGCGCACATCGTGTCCGCCGACCAGAACCGCGCCGCCCTGCACATCGTAGAACCGCTTCAGAAGGGCCATCGCGCTCGACTTGCCCGAGCCCGTGGGCCCGACCAGCGCCACCGTTTCGCCGGGGTTCACGCGGAATCTGACGCCCTTGAGCACCGGCTGCCCGGGCGTGTAGCCGAAGGTCACGTCGCGGAAATCCACCGACCCGTCCATGTCGCGGGGCAGGTCGTGCGCCCCCTCGGCATCGGTGATGTCGACCTTGACGTCCAGCACCTCGATCAGGCGCGATCCCGATGCCATCGCACGTTGCATCACCGAATATTGCAGCGTCAGAGACCGGATCGGGTCGAAGAACCGCTGGATGTAGAACAAGAACGTCACCATGACGCCCACCTCTAGACGCCCGGTCAGAACCATCGATCCGCCCAGCACAACGACTACGGCCATCGCCAACCCCGTCAGCCCGTCGACGATCGGCACCATGACCTGCGCGTATTTCGACGCCGTACGGTGGGCGCTCAACGTCGCTTCCGCCTTGTCGGTGTAAAGCGCGAAGTTCACCGGCTGGCGGTCCATGGACTGCACCGTGCGCACGCCGTGGATCGCCTCGGCCAATGCGCCGTTGGTCACGGAATTCGCCTCGTGCGCCGCCATGAACGCGACGCGCGCCCGTGGCAACCAGACCACCCGGACCGCAAACAGGACCGGCAGCACCAGCAGCGTCAGCAGCCCCAATTGCCAGTCGAGCAAGAGCATCGCCATCATGATCCCGATCAAAAGCACGATATCGCCCACCGACAAGACAGAGGTTTCGAGAAATTCCTGCATCGTGTTCACGTCGCCTTGCAGGCGCGACATCAGGCGACCGACCTCGGTCTTGTCCATGAAGCTTAGCGATACGTCTTGCAGGTGGCCGAACATCGCGGTGCGGATGTCGAACAGGACGTTTTCCGCGGCCTTGCCCACAACGTTTTCTTGCACCCATGACGCGGCGAAGTTGATCGTGATGGCGATGGCGAAAAGGCCAAGCGACCACGCAAGCGCCGCGCGCCCCGCCGCATCGCCCGACAGCCCGCTGTCGATCGCCCGTCCGATGATCAGAGGAATGGCAAGCTGCGTAGCGGTGAAGACGAGCACCGCGATCACCGCGATCACCAGTTCACGACGGTAGGGCCGTACGAAGACCCAGATTCGCCGCACGATGTTGCGGTCGAAGACGCGGCCGAACATCTGTTCCTCGATCCGGTGCGAGCCCACCACCGCGCGCGGCGGGCGGCGTCCGTTGTCGCGGACATCGCCGCGTTCGACTTCCAGTTCCTCGGTCATGATGGGTCCCCCGACGCATCGGGCCGGATTTGCAGATCGTGCAGCGCCCGGTAGCGTCCGCCAAGCGCCAGAAGCTCCGCATGGGTGCCTTGCTCGACGATCCGCCCCCCTTCGATGAACAAGATGCGGTCGGCATGCATCAGCGAGTTCAGCCGGTGCGCCACGATGATGGTGATGCGGTCCTGCGCCTGCGCCTGGATCGTGGTGCGGATGCGATGCTCGGTCCCGGCATCCACGGCCGCGGTGCTGTCGTCGAAGATCAAGATCGCGGGCCGCAGCATCAGGGTGCGCGCGATGGTCATGCGCTGCCGCTGGCCCCCCGACAGCGACACGCCGCGCTCGCCGACCACGGTCTCATAGCCCGCCGGCAGGGTGGCGATGAATTGGTGCAACTGCGCCGAGGCGCTGGCATCCGCGATGCGCGCGGGCGGCGCCCATGGGTCGCCGTATGCGATGTTGTTCTCAAGACTGGTGGTGAACAAGAAGGCGTCTTGTTGGACCACCACGACCGCCCGCCGGAGCGAGCGCAGCGTGACGTCGCGGATGTCCTGCCCGTCGATGGTGATCGCGCCGGTGCTAACGTCATAAAAGCGCGGGATCAGGTGCGCGATGGTCGACTTGCCACTGCCGGGTGGGCCGATCAGGCCGATGGTTTCGCCGCGCCGCGCCGTGAAATCCAGCCCGCTCAGTGTCGGCGCTGCGGCGCCGGGATACGCGAAGCCGACATCGCTGAACCGCAATGTGCCATCGGAAATGGTGAGGTCCGGTGCGCCCGGCTTGTCGGCGATGGCAAGGTCGAGGTCGAGCAGCGCGAACACGCGCTCGCCGCAGGTTGCGGTGCGGGCGAAGGAATTGACCAGCATCCCCAACTGGCGCACCGGCATTTGCAGGATCGTCATGAAGGTCAGGAAGGACGCCAGCGTGCCGACGGTGATTTCGCCCGCGACGACCTTGGTGCTCCCGACCCACAAGACCAACCCCATGGCTATGAGGAAGGAAAAGGTCATCGCGCTGGTGTTGCGCACGCGGATATCGACCCGCTCATGCGCGAGGTCCAGCGCGCGTTCCGAGGCGGCGGAGTATTTCGCCATCTCGTGATCCTTGGCGCCGAAGGCCCGTACGACGCGGATGCCGGCGAGGTTTTCCTCCATCACGCGGCTGAGGACCGACAGGCGGTTTTGAAGTTCCAACCAGGTGCCGCGCAATTTCAACTGGCTGACCGAAGAGCGCCATGCGACGAACGGCACGAAGCTGAGCGCCAGAAGCCCGAGCGCGAGGTCGGTGGACAACAACAGGTAGCCCCCGACGCCGATGAGGATCGTTAGCAGCACGACCCGCACGAGGCCGGTGGAAAAGAACATCCGCACGCCTTCGAGGTCCAGCATCCCCAGCGTGATCAGGTCGCCCGAATGGACCCGGTCGTGGAAGGCGAAGCTCAGGCGTTGAATCTTCTCGTAATAGGCCAGCCGCAGCCGATAGCCGACCATGTGACCCACGCTTTCGCTGAAATAGTTCTGAAACACGGTGAAGAATCCGCGCGCCATGGCGACCGCAAGGACCAGCCACGCCGTCGCCCACAGCGCGTCTTGTGCCGCCTCGGTGCCGCCGTTCAGCAACAACTGGGTCTGGTCCACCGCACGGCCCAGAAGGATCGGTATGATCAGTTGCAGGCACGATGCCACCAATGTCGCGCCCAGCGCGATGGTCACCATCACCGGGCTTTGCCAAGACAATCGTGTGACGCGCCAGATCGTGCGCAGCCCCGCCGCCCATCCGACCGTATCGGTCGTGCGCATGATTTCATTGGCCATCGCCAACCTCGGGTGTCCTTTCACGCCTGCGCGCCGGGCCCCGACCGTCAGGGGCGGGCCTAGCGCAGATGTTGCGTCATGTTCCGGTTCGCGGTGTCACGAAGGTGCCACCGGCAGGACGGCCCGTCACCGCGCCGTCCAGGAAAACGGTCTCGCCCCGCACCATCGTGCGGCAAACTCGACCGCGAAGGCGGCGCCCCTCGAACAGGTGTGCCACCTCGCGGGCATGGGTATGAAGCGTGGCGGCAGATAGCACCGTTTCGCCCACCATGTCGACGATGGTCACATCCGCCGCACTGCCGGGTAACAATGCGCCCTTATGCGGATAAAGCCCATAGCGCCGCGCCCCGTTCGCGCAGATCAGATCATGTGCACGCTTCAGGCTCAAGCGGCCTTGCGCAACGGCGTCCAGCATCGCGGGCAGCATGAACTCGATCCCCGGCACGCCGGGGGGGGCTGCGGGAAAATCGCCTTCCCACGCCTGTTTTTCCGCCAGCGAAAACGGGGCGTGATCGGTGGTGACGTGGTTGATGACGCCGTCCGCGATCGCCTGCCAAAGCGCGTCTTGATCGGCTTGGTGGCGGATCGGCGGATTGACCTTGGCGTAAATGCCTACGCGGGCGACATCCGCGTCGGTGGCGAACAGGTATTGCGGGCAGGTTTCGGCGGTGAAATCTGAGGTTCCGGCAAAGGCGCGCAGGACAGCCACCGTTTCCGCGCTGGTGACATGGGCGATGTGCAGTTTGGTGCACGCCACCATGTTCATCGCCAAGAGCTTGGCCACGGCCACGGATTCGCAGATCGCGGGGCGGGACGCGCCATGGGTCGCGGCATCTGCGGGGTCGAGCCCGGCGGCTTCGGCGGCGAAATAATTTAGAAGGGCCGCGCTTTCGGCATGTACCACGACCGGCAGGCCAGTGTCCGCCAGCAGCGTCAGCGCGCGCAACTGGTCGGCCTCGTCGGGGAAGGCGAGGCCCTCGAATTCGTCCGCGCGGCCCGGGGGCGGCGCGGTGGTGAAAATCTTCCACGCGATGCAGCCGATCTCCATCATGGCATCGCGCGAGGCTTCGGTCAGATCACCGGGGGCGGCATAGAGCGCGAAGTCGATGAAGGCGTTTTGTGCGAAATGGTCGCGCCTGCGGGTCAACTCCTCGGGGGTCGAGCAACACGGTTTCGAGATCGGCATCTCAAAGAGGGTCGTCACCCCG
>JAGYLB010000010.1 GCA_018401055.1 Roseicyclus sp. | reverse complement strand
GCGGCCTATGTCCGCGACCACATGACCAAGCCTGTCGCGGCCTATGTCGCGGGTCTGTCCGCGCCCAAGGGCCGCAAGATGGGGCATGCGGGCGCGATCATCAGCGCTTTTGGTGAAAGCGCGCAAGAAAAGGTCGAGATCTTGCAAGACGCAGGGATCATGGTCGCCCCGAACCCGTCGTCGATGGGCGAGACAGTGGCGCGCATGCTGGGTATGAAGGCGGCAGCATGACGAAACTGGAGACATTTCCCATGGTTGCATTGCGCGAGGCCGAGGATTGGGTCGGCCGGACCGAGGAACGCTGGGGGTGTCTCACGCCCGAACTGGCGGGCATGATGAGTGCGGCGGTCTCCCACCCGCTGTCCTTGCCCCGCGACACGCGGCGCGGCGGGCTCTTGCCACGCCTGTGGCACTGGGCGGCCTTCCCCGAGTTTGTCCCGCTGGCCCAACTGGGGCAGGACGGCCACCCGGAACTGGGCAATTTCCTGCCGCCGCTGGCCTTCAAGCGGCGGATGTGGGCGGCGGGCTCGCTGACCTTTCACGGCTCGCTCCGTATCGGCGAACGGCTCAGGCGCAAGTCGGTGATCCGCTCGGTCAAGGCCAAGACGGGGGGGACGGGCGACATGGTCTTTGTCACCGTCGGCCACCAGATCGAAGGCGAGACCGGCAGTTTCGTCGAAGAAGAACAGGATATCGTCTATCTCCACATCCCCGAGGTCTTCACGCCGCCCAAACGCCTGCCCTCACTGGAAAACCCCGATTTCGACGAGACCGTCACGATCAACGAGGCGCGGCTGTTCCGTTTTTCCGCCGCGACTTACAACGCGCACCGCATCCACTACGACCTGCCCTATGCGCGCGAGGTCGAGAAATACCCCGCGCTTGTCACCCATGGCCCGATGCAGGCGATCATGCTGATGGAAACCGCCAAGCGGCATACCGGCGTGCCGCCCAAGCGCTTCAGCTTTCGCGGCGTGCATCCGATGTTCCACACCCATGACCTGCGGCTGCAGGGCAAGCTCAGCGCCAGCGGCAAGTCGATGGAATTGGGCACCGCCACGCCCGAGGGATACCTCGGCATGACCGCGCGCGCGGAGTGGGATTGATGGGCATTCTCAACGGCATGCGCGTGATTGAGTCCTCCGCCTTCGTGGCGGTGCCGCTGGCGGGCATGACGCTGGCGCAGATGGGGGCGGATGTGATCCGCTTCGATCTGCCCACGGGCGGCATGGATGCAAAGCGCTGGCCGGTCGCGCCAAACGGGCAAAGCCTGTTCTGGGCAGGGATGAACAAAGGCAAGCGGTCCGTCGCCATCGACGTCAAGACGCCGCGCGGCCGCGAAATCGCGCAGGAGATCATCTGCGCACCGGGGAAAGACGCGGGGCTCTTCATCACCAATCTTGCGACCCCCGGCTGGACCGACCATGCCACCCTCAGGCAAAGCCGCCCCGATCTGGTGTCGGTGACGCTGAGGGGCGACCGGCACGGGCGGCCTGCGGTCGATTACACCGTCAACCCCGCCGTGGGTTTTCCCATGGCGACCGGCCCGGAGGGGTCGGCGGAGCCTGTCGCCCACGCGCTGCCCGCCTGGGATGCCATTGCGGGGGGCCTTGTCGTCTCGGGCCTGCTTGCGGCTGAGCGGCACCGGCTGCGGCATGGCACGGGGCAAGCCGTCGACCTGACACTGAAGGACGTGGCCGCCGCCATGCTGGGGCATCTGGGGATCATCGGAGAACATGCGCTGACGGGCAGCACACGGGGTCGCGCAGGCAACAGCCTTTATGGTGCCTATGGGCAGGATTTCATCTGTGCCGATGGCAGACGCGTCATGGTCATCGGCCTGACCGCGCGGCAATGGCAGAACCTGTTGAAGGTCACTGAGCTGGCCGCGCCGATGGATGCCCTCGCCAAGGCGCTTGGCGCCGATTTCCGCGACGAGGGCGCGCGCTGGCTGGCCCGCCACGCGATCACTGCGGTGCTGGAACCTTGGTTCGCCACCCGGAATGTCGCGGATTTCGCCAAGACCTTCGACCACTCCGGCATCACATGGTCGGAGTTCCGGACCTTTTCCCAAGCAATCGAGGAAGACCCCGACCTGTCCACGGAAAACCCGATCTTCAGCGCCGTCGACCAGCCGGGGATAGGCCGCTACCTCAGCCCTGGCACGCCCTTCGCCTTCGACGGCATGCCGCGCGAAACACCAGCCCCCGCCCCGCTTCTGGGCCAGCACACCGAAGCGGTCCTTGCCGATGTCGCCCGCCTGCCCGAGGGCGAGATAGCGCGGCTGTTCGACGAGGGCATCGTCACGCAGCCATCGAAGGAGGCGTTGAAGCAGGCATCGTGACGGGATGCGCCCGTCGTCAGGCCTGTCCGGTCCGCCCGGACGCGCCGGGCAGCCGCTTTTGAAACCAGGTGGAACTTATCCAGGTGTCGTGTTTGCGGGCGTATTCCTCGAATGTCCCGACCTCGACGAAACCAAACCGCTTGTGAAGGGCGATCGAGCCAGGGTTCGGCAGGGCAATCCCCGCAACGGCCAGATGAACGGGCTGGGTTTCCAGAACCTCAAACAACGTCGCATAAAGCCTTGACCCCAAACCAGAACGGCGTCTTTGGGGATGCAGGTAGATGCTGGTCTCGACCGTAAAATCGAAAGCCGGGGTCGGCCTGTATCTGCTGGTGTAGGCGCAGCCCGCGATGCCATCGGCAGTGTCGGCGACAAGCAATTGGTATCGCCCGACCCCGAAGGTCTCGAACCAGGGCGTTCGGCTTTCGACCGTATGCAGGTCGGTCCCGAAGCTGACATGGCCGTGAAGGACGTAGTGGTTGAAGATCTCGACAAGCCGCGGGAGGTCGGACGGCTGCGCCCGTCTGATCGTGAAAGGGTCGGGTTGCGTCATCCCGATGGTTTCCTTCTGTGGCTGCGACGCGACCGCCGTGAGGGTCGGTCAGACGTGCCCCGCACCGGGTTCAGGTGACTTTCTGCCTTGCCATGTATTCCGGCCGGTCCCAGAGGCGATCCTTGATCACCTCCTCGATGAGGCCGGCGGCGGCACGGACATCCTCTTGCGACACGTACAGTGGCGTGAAGCCAAAGCGCATGATATCGGGCGCGCGGAAATCGCCGATCACGTCGCGCGCGATCAGGGCCTGCATCGCGGCATAGCCATGGTCGAAGTGAAACGACACCTGGCTGCCGCGCGCGGCCGGATCGCGCGGGCTGGCAAGGGCCAGGTCGGGGCAGCGCGCCGTCACCTCGCGGATGAAGGTTTCCGACAGCGCGATGGAGGCCCTGCGCAGATCGTGCATATCGACCCCGTCCCAGACATCGAGAGCGGCCTCGAGCGCGGTCAGTTGCAACACCGGCGGCGTGCCGACGCGCATCCGTTCCACGCCGGGTGCCGGGCGATAGTCGAGATCGAAGGCAAAGGGCGCGGCATGGCCCAGCCAGCCCGCCAGCGCGGGTTGCACGTGATCGGCCAGATCGGGGCGCAGGTAGACAAAGGCGGGCGCGCCGGGCCCACCGTTGAGGTATTTGTAAGTGCAACCCACGGCGAATTCCGCGCCCGACCCGGCGATATCGACGGGCACGGCACCGGCGCTATGGGCCAGGTCCCAGATCATCACCGCACCCGCCGCATGGGCACGGCGGGTGATGTCGGCCATGTCATGCATCCGCCCCGTGCGGTAATCGACCTGTGTCAGCATCACGGCGGCCACATCCCCGGTGATCGCGTCCGCGACATCGCCGGGGGCCACCACGCGCAGCGCATGGCCATGGCCCAGCTGGCGGATCAGCCCCTCGGCCATGTAGAGATCGGTGGGGAAATTGCCGCTGTCCGACAGGATCACCCGCCGGTCAGGCCGCAGCATCAGCGCCGCCGACAGCGCCTGGTAGACCTTGATCGACAGGGTGTCGCCCATCACCACGCTGCCCGGTGGCGCGCCGATCAGGCGGCCCACCCGGTCACCCACGCGCGAGGGTTGCGCCATCCAACCATCGGCGTTCCAGCCCTTGATCAGGTTGGTGCCCCATTCGCCCGTGATCGCCTGCGCCACGCGGGTGGGCACCGCCTTGGGCAAGGGCCCCAGCGAATTGCCATCAAGATAGATCATGCCCTGCGGCAGATCGAACAGGTGTTTGCGCAAGATGGTCATAGCTGCCCCCTGACCTGCCAGAGTTCGGGAAATAATTCGACCTCGAGCATCCGGCGCAGGTATTGCACGCCCGATGTGCCGCCGGTGCCGCGCTTGAAGCCGATGATGCGTTCCACCGTGGTGACGTGGTTGAACCGCCAGCGGCGAAAGTAATCTTCCAGGTCCACGAGCTTTTCGGCCAGTTCATACAGCGCCCAATACGCCGCCGGGTCGTCATAGACGATGGCCCAGGCATCGCGGATCGCATCTTGGGCGACATGGGGCGCATCAAACCGGTACTGGGGGCTGAAATCCTCGCCCATCGCCGCGCC
>JAGYLB010000009.1 GCA_018401055.1 Roseicyclus sp. | reverse complement strand
GCCTGATGGATGAAGAAGGCACCGGCAGCCAGCACAACCTGCATTGAGGCGCGCAAGATGCTGATCCCCTGCCCCGTCTGCGGCCCGCGCGACAGCCGCGAGTTCACCTGCAAGGGGCACGCAGTGACGCTGGCCCGCCCGCAGGCCGACGCGCCGCCCGAGGCCTGGGATGCCTACCTGCACCTGCGCGACAACCCGGCCGGTCCCACGCGCGAGTTGTGGCACCACAACGCGGGCTGCACGGCTTGGCTGGTGGTGGAACGCAACACCGTCACCCATGCCGTCACCGGCGCGCGCCTTGCCGGGGAGGTCGCCGCAAGATGAGGATCGACACGAACTGGCGCGGCGATCCGGCGGAAAGAATCGTCTTCACCTTCAACGGTCAGCCGGTCGAGGGCTACAAGGGCGATACGGTCGCCGCGGCCCTGCTGGCGAAAGGCATCCGGCTGGTCGGGCGGTCATTCAAGTATCACCGGCCGCGCGGCATCTTCACCGCCGGGTCAGAGGAACCCAACGCGCTTGTCACCATCGGTTCGGGTTCGGATCAGAGGCCCAACGTCCGGGCCACCCTGCAAGAAATCCACGACGGTCTCGAGGTGCGGAGCCAGAACCACGTCGGCCCGCTGCAGCGCGATCTGCTGGCGGTCAATGACCTGCTGCACCCGTTTCTGGGCGCGGGGTTCTACTACAAGACCTTCATGTGGCCCCGCAGCTTCTGGGAAAGGGTCTATGAGCCGGTGATCCGGCGCGCGGCCGGTCTGGGCGCGTTGTCGCGTGACCATGGGGGGGACGGGTCTGAAAAAGCCTTTGCCCATTGCGACGTGCTGGTGATCGGCGCAGGCATCACCGGCATCATGGCAGCCTTCGTTGCCGCGCGGGCCGGGGCCGATGTGCTGCTGGTCGATGAAAACATGACCCTGCACAACCGGCACCGGCACATCGACGACCCTATTCGGGACGCACAGGGCATCACCCATTTCTCGCCCGAGGATTTCGCCTTTTTCCATCTGAACGCGCTTCAGGCGATGCCAAACGTCCGGATCATGACCCGCACGACGGTAACCGGCATCCATGACGGTGGCAGCTATGGCGCGCTGGAACGCACCGGCTTGCATCTGCCGCGCGATGCGCACCCCGACCTCCCGCGTGAGACGTTCTGGCGGATACGGGCACAACAGGCGGTTCTCGCGACCGGTGCGCTCGAACGGCCCATCGCCTTTCCCAACAATGACCGGCCCGGCGTCATGATGCTGTCGGCCTTCATGCGCTACGCTGACAGCTTCGGTGTTCTGTGCGGACGCAAGCCCAGCTTTTTCGTCACCAATGACGACGCGCACCGGGTCATCGCCGGTCTGATCGGGCGACCGGAAATCGCCCGGGCCATGCGGCGCTGCACGGTGATCGACCCACGCCCCGACGCGCGCGCGCAGGGGGACTACGCCTTGATCGCAGGCGGCGAGGTCATCGACACGCGCGGACGCCACAGCCTGCGCGAGATCACCGTGCGACGGGGCGGGTCGGAGACGCGGGTCGAGACCGACCTGCTTGCGCTGTCGGGCGGCTGGAACCCGACGCTGCACCTGACCTGCCATCTGGGCGCGCGCCCGGTCTGGAACGCACAGGCCGCCATGTTCGTGCCTGCGCCCGATGCGGTGCCGGGGCTGCACCCGGCAGGGGCGTGCAACGGCACACTGTCCACCGGTGGCTGCCTGCGCGAAGGACATGCCGCCGCCCTACGCGCCATCGCGGCGCTTGGTCTTACCGATCCCGCCGTGCCCGTGCCGCAGGCCGGAGACGATGCGGGTGACGGGATAGCGTTGTGGCAAGTCGAGGCGCGGGGCCGTGCTTGGCTCGACCTGGCCAATGACGTGACCACCAAGGACGTCGCGCAATCCGCGCAAGAGGGTTTCACCTCGGTCGAGCACATGAAGCGCTACACCACGCAAGGCATGGCGCCCGATCAGGGCAAGTCCTCCAACATCGGGGCCTTGGCGATCCTGGCCGACGCGACCGGGCGCAGCATTTCCGCGACCGGCACGACGACCTATCGCCCGCCGTTTGTGCCGCTGACCCTGGGCGCGCTTGGTGCGGGTGGCGAGGGGCACGGCTTTGCCCCCGAACGCAAGATGACAAGCCATGCCGCCACCGTGGCGCGCGGTGCCCCGATGATCGAGGCAGGGCTGTGGTATCGCCCGTCCTATTTCCCCGCCCCGGGCGAGACGACATGGCAACAAGCCTGCGACCGTGAGGTGCGGATGGTGCGCGAGGCTGTCGGCATCGTCGATGTCTCGACCTTGGGCAAGATCGACATTCAGGGGCCGGATGCGGGGGCGTTTCTGGACTTCGTCTATACGAATACCTTCTCCACCCTTCCCGTCGGTCGCATCCGCTATGGCCTTATGCTGCGCGAGGACGGGCATGTGATGGATGACGGCACCACCGCGCGACTGGGGGCGCATCACTATGTGATGACCACCACCACCGCCGCCGCCGGTCAGGTGATGGCCCATCTGGAGCTTGTGGCCCAAGGGCTGCGGCCCGATCTGGATGTGCGGCTGATCTCGGTCACGGAACATTGGGCGCAGATGTCGGTCGCGGGGCCTTTGGCGCGCAGGCTGCTCAACAGTATCGTCGATGCGCCCCAAGAGGCTTCGGATTTTCCCTTCATGGCCTGCGGCGCGGTGCGGGTGCATGGGGTTTCGGGGCGGCTGTTCCGGGTCTCATTCTCGGGGGAGGAGGCCTATGAGATCGCGGTGCCCGCGCGCCACGGCGATGCGCTTTACCGCGATCTGTTGGCGCGGGCCGAGGCGCTGGGGGGCGGGGCCTACGGGCTTGAGGCGCTGAACGTGTTGCGGTTGGAAAAGGGGTTCCTGACCCATGCCGAGATGCATGGCCGTGTCACGGCCTTTGACCTTGGCTTGCAAGGCATGATGTCCCCGAAAAAGGATTTCATCGGCAAGGCTGCCGCCGCGCGCCCCGGCCTGCTGGAGGAGCGGCGCGAGCGTCTGGTAGGGCTGAAGCCTGTCGCGGCCGGCGGCACCCTGACGGCGGGGGCGCGGCTTTTCACGACAGGGGATGCGCATACGCGCGCACATGACCAGGGCTATGTCACCTCGGTCGGGGCCTCGCCCACGCTGGGGCACATGATCGGGCTGGGGTTCCTCCGCCACGGGCCGGAGCGGATCGGCGAAACCGTCATGCTCGTCGACCACCTGCGCGGCATCAAGACGCCGTGCGAGGTCTGCTCCCCGGTCTTCTTCGACCAAGACGGAGGGCGCGCGCGTGGCTGAGTTGGTCGCCAGATCCCCCGCCCATGGCCTTGTGCCGGTGGACACGGCGGGCGCCCGCCTGACCGAGGCGCCGCTGGCCCCGATCTGGTCCATCGCGCCTTACCGAGGCAAAACGGCCGCGGTGTCCGATGCCTTGAACACGGCCCACGGCCTGTCCTTTCCCGCGCCGGGCACCTTGCACGAGGGCAAAGGCGTCCGGATCGCATGGAGCGGGCTGGATCAGGCATTCCTCATGGGCGCGGAACCCGCGCAGGGGCTGTCGGTGGACGCGGCGGTGAGCGATCAATCCGACGGCTGGGCGCATCTGATCCTTGAGGGGTCGGCCGCCCGCGCGGTGCTGGCGCGGCTGGTGCCCATCAACTTCGCACCCGATGCCTGCCCGCCGGGATCGGCGCGGCGGACGCTTCTGGGCCATATGCACGCGCTGATCCTGCACCCCGGCGGAGATCGGTTCGAGATGCTGGTCTTTCGTTCGATGGCGGAAACGGCAGTGCACGAGATCGCGCAGGCAATGACCGCCGTTGCGGCCCGGGCCGCGATCGGGAACTAAAGCCCCTCGTGAGGCCGGACGCCACGGATGCGCATCGCGTGGTCGATCATGATGAACATGTCATTGGCCAGATCGGGGCGGTCATAGCGGGGGTCGCCCACGCGGCCCGCCCATGTGCGGTGGGCATTGCGCAACTGGGTGTCGGTGCGTTCGGTCGGATCGAGATAGGTCTGAAAGCGCGAGCGCACCTGAAGAGGTGTGAACTGCCGGATCTCGCGCCCCATCATCTGCGTCATCGCCTCTTCGACGGGATCATTGCGCACCGGGGCTGCCTCGGGCGCGGGGGCGGCCACAAACAAGAAAACGGCCATCACCGCCGCGACCACAAGGGCCACGCCGGCGAACACCGCCTCGACGCGCGCGGCACCCGAATCCCGTCCGAGAAATCGCTGTAGGTCCTGCATGATCACGATGTGCCACCCCTGAATGTCGAAACAATGACGGGAAACTTGGGCAGGATTGGGACGACATCGCGAACAGCCTTGGGCGTTTCATCCCCAGCCTTTCGCCGACCGCATCTGGACAGGCCGGGGTTGGCAGCCGATATTGCCAGCATGTCGCTTCCCCCCGGTTTCCTCGACGAATTGCGCAATCGCGTCTCGATCAGCCAAGTGGTCGGGCGCAAGGTCATCTGGGACAGCCGCAAGTCGAACCAGGCCAAGGGCGACATGTGGGCGCCCTGCCCTTTCCATCAGGAAAAATCCGCCAGTTTCCACGTCGATGACCGCAAAGGCTATTATTACTGCTTTGGCTGCCACGCCAAGGGCGACGCCTTGGGGTTCATCCAGCAGACCGAGAATGTGGGCTTCATGGAAGCCGTCGAGATTCTCGCCCGCGAGGCCGGGATGCAGATGCCCGCCCGCGACCCGCAGGCCGCGCAGAAATCGGACCGCGCCGCGAAACTGGCCACAGCGATGGAGGCGGCCGTCGCGCATTACCGCCTGCAGCTCAAGACCGGGGCGGCCGCCGAGGCCCGTGCCTATCTAGAACGGCGCGGGCTGGATGCGGCGGCTCTCGACCGGTTCGAGATCGGCTTTGCGCCGGACGCCTGGCAAGGGCTCTGGGATGCGCTGACCGCCAAGGGTTTTGCGGACGAGATGCTGCTTGAGGCGGGG
>JAGYLB010000008.1 GCA_018401055.1 Roseicyclus sp. | reverse complement strand
GGGCTTTGGCGCGCGCCACCAGGGGTTGCATGACCTGCTGATCGGATCGGTTGCGATCAACCGGCCGCATCGCTGAAACGGCGCGAGCGGACGCTGACGAAAAAACCAGTTGCGGCTCCCCTCGGGCGTGGTGCAGGCTCTGGCCAACCTCAAGTGATCGGCTCCGGCCGGGACATAACCATGCGCCACACCCTTCCCATTGCCCCGCAGTTCTATGTGACGGCTCCGCAGACCTGCCCTTATCTTGATGGGCGGCGCGAGCGAAAGCTGTTCACCGCGCTGCAGGGCGAACAGGCGGAACGCCTGAACAATGCGCTGAGCAAGCAAGGCTTTCGACGGTCGCAAAACGTGCTCTACAGGCCGTCTTGCACCGATTGTGCGGCCTGCTTGTCGGCGCGCATTCGCGTGGCGGATTTCGCGCCCAAGAAGGTGCACCGCCGGATCCTCAAGCGCAACCAGGGGTTGCATCGCTTGGCCCGGTCGGCCTGGGCCACCGAGGCGCAATATGCGCTCTTCCGGCGCTATCTGGATGCGCGTCACGCCGATGGCGGGATGGCCGACATGGACGTGTTCGAATTCGCCGCCATGATCGAAGAGACGCCGGTGCGCACGCGGGTCATCGAATACCGCGACGAGCAAGCGCCCCATGCGGGCGACGAGGCGCCGCTGGTGGCCGTGTGCCTGACCGACATCCTCGATGACGGGCTGAGCCTAGTCTATTCCTTCTTCGACCCAGACCGCACCGCCGACAGTCTGGGCACGCATGTGATCCTTGACCATGTCGAGCTCGCGCGCGAGGCGGGGCTGCCTTACGTCTATCTGGGCTACTGGGTGCCGGGATCATCCAAGATGGGCTACAAGGCGCGCTTTCCCGCGCTGGAGGTCTATGTCGGCGGCGAGTGGCAGCGCATGCGCGATCCGACCGCCTATTCCAACCAGACCCACCCCCTTTCGGTCGATCCGATCGCGCAGCAAGTGGCTCAGATCACCCTGCCCGACCTTCGCGCCGACGAGTGACGCTGCGCCATGTGACCTTTCTGGTGCCTGACTACGCCGCTGGCCTGGACTTCTTTGTCGACGGGCTGGGCTGGCGCTGTCTCGAGAATGTCGATCAGGGGCGCAAGCGCTGGGTGACGGTAGTGCCCCCCTCGGGCGGTGTGTCGCTGGTTCTGGCGGAGCCGACCAGCGCGGCGCAGCGCGCAGCCCTGGGGGCGCAGGCGGGCGACCGCGTGGCCCTGTTTCTGGAGACCGATGAGTTCGACGCGATGGCTCTGCGCATCACGGCGGCAGGCGGCAGGTTCCTCGAGACACCCCGGCATGAGCCCTATGGCCGTGTCGCCCAATGGCGCGACCCTTGGGGCAACCTGTGGGATCTTCTGGCACCCCCCCTGCCTTGATCACCAGCCCACCAGAATGCATCAGGGGGGCCCACGGCCCCCCTGTCTTGTCCAAGCGCAGGCGCGTCTCCTAGCGCAGCAGGTTCGGCAAGATGGTCACGATGGCCGGGAACAGCCACAGCAGGCCCAGACCCAGAACCTGGATGCCGACGAAGGGGATGACCCCGCGGTAGATATGCCCGGTTGTCACGCTTTTGGGGGCGACCCCGCGCAGATAGAACAGCGCAAAGCCGAAAGGCGGCGTCAGGAAGGACGTCTGCAGGTTCACCGCGATCATGATCGTCACCCAGGCGGGATCGAGCGTGCCGCCATAGATCACCGGACCTACGATCGGGATCACGATGTAGATGATCTCGAGGAAATCGAGCACGAAGCCGAGGATGAACAAGATCAGCATCACGACAAGGAACACCACCATCTCGTTGTCGAAGCTGCGCAGGTATTGCTGGATGTAGTGTTCCCCCCCGAAGGAGATCAGCACAAGGTTCAGCAGTTGCGAGCCGATCAAGATGGTGAAGACCATGGAAGTGACCTTGGCCGTCTCACGCACCACGGGCGACAGGATGTTGGACCGGAACAGGACCCAGCAGCTGTAGAGCAACCCGAAGAAGGCGAAGTGATAGGCGCCTTGCGCGATCACGAAAGCGACCCAGTCTTGCAGCGGAATCTCGGCGCGGCTCATCCGCAGGTCGAAATTCACGCCGAACAAGATCATGATGACCAGCGCGAAGGAGGACCAGATCACGATCTTGGATTTGCCGTTCTCGTCTTTCAGCTTGCGGTAGGCGGCCAGCATGATGGCACCCGCCGCCCCCAGCGCCGCGGCGGGCGTGGGGTTGGTGATGCCGCCCAGGATCGACCCCAGCACGGCCACGATCAGCACCAGCGGCGGAAAGACCACGCGCAAAAGCTCGTTCTTCGACAGCCGCACCATCGCCACCCGGACGCCGTAAATCGTCATCAGCATCGGGATGGTCATGATCAGGAACGTGGCCCCGTTACTGGTATCGGGCTTGATCAGAGTGATGTCGAGGATGAGCGCCAGGACCACGCCCATGCCACCGACGATCAGCGGAACCATAGTGGCCGAGGGCGACACACCGCGGGCAAGAATCAGCACCAGCGCCAGCAAGGTGAAGATCGTCGCCACGCCCGACCCGATCGGGGCCGCATTGGCAAAGGCAGCCTCGTTGGCGGCGACCAGTTCCTCTTCGGTCAGCAACACGGATTCGGTGCTGACGCCGGCCGCTGCCATTTCGGCACGCTGGGCCACCGAGAAATCCCAGGCTTCCTGCCCGTGCAGGTCGATCATCGACGCCTGGCATTGTTCGGAAACGTTGGTGCGCAGGAGGCTCTCACCCTCGCGCTCGGCGTAATCCGACACGTTGATGGTCTGGGTCCCGATCACGCCGCTGCTGGCCCCGATCACCACCGCGGCGATCAGGCCAAGCGGCGCTGCCAGATACCAGGTCAGCGCCTCGTTGCGCGTGATCGGCTCGCTTCCGCTGACGGCAGCGACCTGAACGGGCGGCGCACTGGACGGCCGGATCAGGGCGAAGACAAAGGCATAAACGCCATAGAGCAACGCAAGAAACAGGCCGGGCAGAAGCGCCGCCTGGAACAAGGTACCCACCGACAACACCGCAGGCTGACCAAGGAAGGTCAGCGCGTCGGTGCAGCCCGCCAGCACGGCGCGGGTTTCCTGACCGGTGGCGTAGAGGTCGCCCACCAGCGTCCCCAGAAGAACGATCACGATGGAGGGCGGGATGATCTGCCCCAGCGTGCCCGAGGCTGCGATGACCCCGGTCGCCAGTTCCGGCGAGTAATTGTTCCTGAGCATGGTGGGCAGCGCCAGCAGGCCCATGGTCACCACGGTAGCGCCGACGATCCCGGTCGAGGCGGCAAGGAAGGCGCCCACAATCACGATGGACACCGCCAGACCGCCGGGCAACGGGCCAAAGACGCGCGCCATGGTGGTCAGCAGATCCTCAGCGATCTTGGAGCGCTCGAGCACGATGCCCATCATGACGAACATCAGGACGGCAAGCAGCGTCTCGATCGACTGGCCCGCGATCACCCGCTCGTTCATGCGGTTGACGATGAAGGAAATGTTGCGCTCAAGCGCCTGTTCCCAGCCGCCGGGGAAAACCGGTTCCTCGATCCGGGGCAATTCCGGGTATCGGAACACGGATATGGCGTTTCGGATCACCCCATCGGCAACAAGCGCGCGATACGCGTCGGAATTCGTATCGATGGCCTGATGGATCAGAAGCCCCGCACTGTCGAGCGCCGCGATGATGGCGAAGGAGATGACGCCGGCGCCCGCAATGGCGAAAGCCACCGGAAAGCCCGTCAGGATCCCCGCAAAGAGCGTAAGGAACACGATGATCAGGCCAACCTCGACCCCATCCAATCCGAAAGGCATGGTTTGTTATCCCCTTAGCTCTTGCGCGTGCGGTCTTTGCAGCAGGACGTTCGTGGTGTGGTCAGGCCGACCCGGAGTGTATGGCATGTTCGAGGTCTTCTGACTCGTCCCCGGTCTTGTCGCGGTCGAGGTATTTGTCAGCACTCGCCTCGCCCTCGACCCATTCGAGATAGGACCGCCAGAAAAAGGCGACGGCTTGCAAGAAGACCATGACGCAGAAGAGCACGATCAGGATCTTGAACAGGAAATAGGCGTTGAAGCCGTTGGGGCTGAAGCCGATGGTTTCAACGTTCCAGCGGAAGATGCGCGCCTGTGCGATCATCCGGTCCAGATCCGAGGTCGAGGTGACCGTGGGCGTCATCAGGTGGCGCCACATGAAGAACCACGAATAGAGATAGGTCAGCACGATGGCAGGAATCATGAAAATCAGGCAGCCAAACATGTCGATCACCTTTTTCGTGCGGAACTTGACCGCCGAATAGACCAGATCGACGCGCACATGCCCGCCCTGCACAAAGGTGTAGGCGACGCACAGGCAGACCACGAGCGCATTGTGAAGTTTCAGACCCTCGGCCCACCAGCTAAGGTCTTGAGAAAAGGCGGTGCCAAGCGGCCCGATCTGGATCTCGGACACGCGAAAAATGCGCTGCAAAAAGACGATCATGACCTGCACCAACACCATCACAAGCCCCGCCCAGGCGGCGGTGCGGCCGACAACATTGCCGAAGCCTTCAAGAATGCGCACACCCCACCACAAAATGTCGCGGTTCCAGACCATGCCGACCGCGGTAACTACCAGGAAAGTGGTGAAGACGACAAAGAAGAGCTCGACCGAGGCGCCGTAGTAGATGAAGCGCATCACCGCCTCGGGGTCGGCCCAGTTGAGCCATGCGCTCGGGTTGGTCAGCGCGACGAACAGGTAATATGGTGCGAACACGATGTTTTGCAGCACCCACAAGATGAAGTCGATCATGCGGTTGTTCCCCTGTGCGCAGCCCCGGGTCGAGACGCGTCAATTGTTCGGAAAGCAAAGCGTAAACGGCCTCGCCCGGCCCTTTGCGGGGCCGGACGAGACCAGATCCGTCGTGGATCAGCCTGCGTTCACACGGTTGCGCTGGCGCATGAACTCGCCGTCGGCGATCTCGTACCAGCCCGACGATTCCACAATCGACGCCGCGACACTGTTGGCGATCTCGGCGTAGATCGGGTCGCCCATGCTTTCGTTGCGCACTTCCAGCGACGCACGACCGAAGGCATCCCAGACGTCTTCGGGGAACTGGCGGACCTGAACGCCTCCGGCCTGCAGACGGGCCAGCGCCGCACCGTTTTCGGCCAGCGACAGGGCGGTGTTCTGCGCATGCGCCGCTTCGCAGGCGACCTGACAGATCTTTTGCTGCTGGGGCGTCAGCGATTCCCAGATTTCGAGGTTGAACACCATCGACAGGGTCGAGCCCGGCTCGTGGAAGCCTGCGGCGTAGTAGATGTTGGTGACTTCCTGGAAGCCCATCCGCTCATCGGCATAGGGACCGATCCATTCCGCACCGTCGATCTGGCGCGACGACAGCGCCTGGTAGATCTCGCCGCCGGGGATGTTCTGGACCGATGCGCCCAGACGGCCCAGCACCTGACCGCCCTGGCCGGGCATGCGGAAGCGCAGACCCTGCAGATCTTCGACCGAGTTGATCTCGATGTTGAACCAGCCGCCGGGCTGCATTGCTGTCTGGCCGCACATCAGCGGCTTGAGGTTGAACAGCGACGACAGGTTGTCGTGCAGTTCCTGACCGCCGCGGCGGTAATACCAGTTGGCCATTTCCTGCGCGGTCATGCCGAAGGGCACGGCAGTGAAGAAGGCAAACGCCGGGTGCTGGTTGAGGAAGTAGTATTCGGCCGAGTGATAGACATCGGCCTGCCCAGAGGACACCGCATCGAACACTTCGAATGCGCCCACAAGAGTGCCTGCCGAGTTCTTCTGGAACGTCAACTGACCGTCGGTCATGTCGGCGATATAGGTGATGGCCAGTTGCACCGCGTCATCGAAGACCGCGAAGCCGTCGGGCACGGAGGTGACCAGCGTCAGCTGGCGGTTGCCCTGAGCATAAACCGGCGCGGCAAGTGTGGTGGTTGCAGCGGCAGCGCCGCCGAGTGCGGACGTTCTGAGGAACGAACGACGATCCATATGGTATCCTCCCCGGATGATGGATTTCCCGCGCCCTCCCTCGGGTCGCGGATGTGGGTTTGCCCCACTGAGTTCGCGCACGTTAGCCGAGCAAAACCCGTGCGAAAACAGATTTCAGCATGCGAAGGCATGATTTTTGTAAAATCATCTTACCAAAATGAGCCTTTCAGAGCGAAACTCACGCTCTGGTTGAGTGACGTCAGCGCTAACTGCATCGAAACGTGCGGTTCTCGCTGCAGTGCAGGAACGGCGTGACCCGGGACTTGGCGCCGCACGAATCTTGTCGGCACGAGCGAAAAGATTTCCGGTCGTTGCGCTGACACTCCCGTTTGCGACAGGATCGACGGTTTTCGCGGTTGACGCCTGCCGCCCCCCTGCTTAATCTCAGCTCACTTTGGCAAGGAAACCCGGGTCCATGATCGGTCTAATCGTACTTGTAGGGATGCAGCGCATGGGTCGATGACGGCAGCCATACCGTTCCACCATGCGCCCTCGGATCACCACCGAGGGTTTTTTTATGCCAGTGGCCCCCGCGTTGCGCCACACGACAAGCAGCGCCGAGGATGACGATGATGTCGACAACGAAAGGGACAGGCGCGATGACACGGCAAATGACCGGCGCGAAGATGGTGGTCGAGGCCTTGAAGGATCAGGGCGTCGAAGTCGTATTCGGCTATCCGGGCGGCGCCGTGCTGCCGATCTATGACGAGATTTTCCAGCAAAATGCGATCCGCCACATCCTTG
>JAGYLB010000007.1 GCA_018401055.1 Roseicyclus sp. | reverse complement strand
CAGCGCGGCGGCCTGCGCGCTCGACATCCCGCCCCAGACCGGCGTGCCGGTGCCGGGCGCAAAGGCGGGGTCAAGCCCGTCGATGTCGAAGGACAGGTAGACCGGCCGGTCCCCGACCCGCACCCTGAGATCGGCGGCGATGACGGCAGCGCCCCGCGCATGCACCTCGGGCGCATCATGGATGTGGATGCCCAGATTGTCCCCGACCACGGTTCGAATGCCGACATGGGCGGAATGGGCCACGTCGATCAGCCCTTCCTTCACCGCCGTGTAGCAAAACGTGCCATGGTCGATCCGGGACGGGTCGTCATCCACCCATGTGTCGGTATGGGCATCGACCTGGATCAGAGCCAGCGGTCCATGCTTGGCGGCATGGGCACGCAGGATCGGCAAGGTGATCGAATGATCGCCGCCGAGCGTGATCAGCCCCGCCCCCGCCGCCAGAATGCCCGCCACATGCGCTTCGATCCGGGCGGGGACATCGGCGGTATGGGCATAATCAAAGGCCATGTCGCCGCAATCGGCGATGGCGAACCGCTCCAGCGGTGAAAACCCGTCCCAGCCATAGGGTGGGTCAAAGGGCTGCAGGCTCGACGCCTCGCGGATCGCGCGCGGCCCGAAGCGCGTGCCGGGCCGATGGGTCACCGCCTGATCGAACGGGATGCCCGTGATCGCCAGATCGACACCCGAAAGGTCCTTGGTGTAGCGCCGCCGCAAGAAACTGGTCGCGCCCGAAAAGGCGTTCTCGAAGGCCAACCCTTTGAGATCGGCCCGCCCAAAGGCACCATCCACCTCGTTTTTCGCGTCTTCCAGCGCCATCGCACCCTCCGTCCCGGACGGGCAACACCTACGGCCCGGTCACGGTATTTGTCCAGCCGCCCCTCGCCTCCAGCTTGCTTGCCCTTATCTATGCGGTAGGGCAGGAACGACGCCACAGGCGCATCAGGGGAAAACCGACATGACGACAGACTTGGCCGAGGCACAAGATACGCTGCGCACAGCTTTCCTCGACGGGATGAGCCGCGCCGCCGCCTCCGTCTCAGTCGTCACCACCGACGGGCCTGCGGGACGCGGCGGCGTGACCGTCTCGGCTATGACCTCCATCTCGGCGGATGGCGATACCCCCACGATGCTCACTTGCCTCAACGCCACATCCTCGGCGCTGCCTCTGGTGCTGGAAAACGGCTGTTTCGCCATCAACGTGCTCAGGACCGGCCAGACCGACATTTCCGATGTCTTCTCCTCGCGCCGCCCGGCCCCCGGCGGCGACAAGTTCCACGCGGTGCTGACCGAAACGCTGGTCACCGGCGCGCCCTGCCTGTCCGAGGCGCTGGTCAGCTTCGATTGCCGCCTCGTCTCGGCCGAACGGATCGGCACGCATCATATCTGCATCGGCGCCGTCATGGGTGTGCGCAGCGCGCCCGAGGGCAGCCCGCTGCTTTACGGCATGCGCCGCTACCTGCGCCCCGAAGATCACTGAGCCCGCTTCTTCGTTTCAATAATATCCCGGGGGAGGCCCGAAACGGGCCGGGGGCAGAGCCCCCCGAATTTTCGCAGGAAAATTCGCACCCGCGGCGTCAGCCGCCAAGTGGTGCCGCCCGTTCGGCCATCCGCGCCAGAAGGCTCGCCCCGATGGGCAGAAGCTCATCGTTGAACTCGAATTTCGGGTGATGCAGCCCCGCACCCGGCCCCGCGCCGACAAACAGATAGGCGCCAGGGCGGGCCTGCAGCATGTAGGCGAAATCCTCGGCCCCCATCTCGCGGCCA
>JAGYLB010000006.1 GCA_018401055.1 Roseicyclus sp. | reverse complement strand
GCCCGACACAAGCCTTTCGTTCAGCCGCGCCCCGAGGGATGCGGCACTCTGGTCGATCCAGGCCCCGGTCGCATGGACAAGGACCGTTGCGCTGACGGGCAAACGTCGGCCGCTTTCAGCATCTGTCAGCACGAACCCATCTTCCCCGGTCTCAAGCCGCGCGTAGTTCAGTGCCAGGGCTTCGGGATTGTGCCGGGCAGCATCGCCGATCAGTTCCAGCCCAAGGCGTTCGGGATGCGATATCCACGCATCGTGATAGGTGGCCGAAAAGCGCACATCCTTGCGCAGCGCGGGCCAGACGGCCTGCGTGGCCGCCCCGCCGCGAAAGCGGTGCCGGGGCAACATCCGGTTGCGCCCGGTGATGGCGTCGTACAGCATCAGTCCCAGTTTGATCGGCACAGCGCCGCGCGGGCTTGGTTTGCCAGTAAACCCAAGAAAGCCGAAGGCCGCGTTGGCCAGGCCAGAGAACACCTTATCAATTGGAATCGTCGTCGGCAGTGGTCGGACCAGATGCGGGGCATTGCGCAACAAACGGTCCCTCTCGATCAGGCTTTCGCGAACAAGGGAAATCTCGCCGTTCTCCAGATATCGCAGACCGCCATGGATCATCCGTGACGGCGCTGCAGAACAGCCCGAACAGAAGTCGTTCATCTCGACCAGCAGCACGCGTAGACCCTGCAAGGACAGGTCGTGAAAGACGCCGATGCCATTGATCCCGCCGCCCACGACGATCACGTCGAAAGAGCCGTTTGCGGCGATGTGATTGATCCTTTCTTGCCGAAAGTTGGGCATGGCTTCTTCCTTTGCGGGAGTGTGCCCCGCAGTTGTCATCGTGCTGCGGTGCGCCTTTATGCTGGCGTGACGCTGAGGTTGGTCGTGACGGCGCGGGCGATCTCGTCAGTTTCGGGGCCGGTAAGGCGGATCGTCCCCGCCTTTGCGTTCTCTTTGGCCTGTTCGGGATTGCGGGCACCACAAAGGGCAAAGGTCAGACCCGGCTGCGCCAGGGTCCAGGCAATGACGATCTGTGCCGGGCTGGCATCGTGCTGCGCCGCAATCGGGCGGACCGTTTCCATCAGCCGATCGACGCGCGCCCGGTTGTCGGTCGAAAAGCGCGGATCGTCGCGGCGCTGGTCGTCACCCGCAAAGACCCGGTCGGCGCTGATGCGGCCCGACAACAGGCCAAGCGCCAGAACCGAATATCCCATCACCGAAATTCCGGCGTCGCGGCAGACGGGTAGATGGGTCTCTTCGATCCGGCGTGTCAGCATCGAGTATTCCTCCTGCACCGCCGCGATCCCGCCTTCGGCGCGGTAGGCTGCAAGGTCTTCGGGGGTGGTGTTGGAGGCGGCAAAGGCGAGGATCTTGCCCTCGGCCTGCAGGGCCTTCAACACGGCGACCGTCTCGGCGATCGGGGTAGTCGGGTCCTGCCAATGGGTGATGTAAAGGTCGATCCTGTCTGTCCCCAACCGCCGAAGGCTCTGCTCAACCTCATGCCGGATGGCAGCGGGGCTGAGGTCGCGGTGCACCGGAAGGCCGCCTTGCTCAAAGAAATAGGGGCCGCGCTGAGCATGCCAGACCAGCCCGCATTTCGTGGCAAGCACCACTTCGTCCCGTCGCCCCTTGATCGCGCGACCGACCACCTCTTCGGCATGGCCAAGGCCATAGGCTGGTGCCGTGTCGATCAGCGTGATGCCTGCGTCCAGCCCGGCGCGGATGGCATCTTCAGATGCCGCATCATCCGTGCCGCCCCACATCCAGCCGCCAATGGCCCAGGTGCCAAGGCCCACCGCCGATGCGGTGTTACCGGACGCACCGATCTCTCTTGTCAACATCGGGGTCATGCGTGGTCTTCTCCATCTTGCAGGATTGTCGTTGCCGTCTCTTCGTCGGTCACCAGAACAGAGACGTAGCCGCCGCGCAGCACCGACCGGATCGGCCCAACCTTGTCATGGCCCGCCGCCACCGCCACGACGCGGTTGCAGCGCCGAATCTCATCCGGGCGCAGTGCGATCAGGCGCTGGTTCAGCGCGAAATTGGCGACTTGCCCGCGATCATGCACCAGATGCCCCAAAAATTCGGCCATCACGCCCAGTCCGGGCAGCATCGTGCGATCCGGTGCTGACAGAGGATGCAAGTCGAAATAGGACGATCCCGGCGTGGTGATCGACCCGATGCCGACAAGACAGGCCGTGGCCCTGCGAGCGAGATCGAGCACCTCCTTCACCGCCCCGAGGTTCATCAGCATCTCGCGCTGATCCGGGCGCTCGGCGAACAGCGGCGCATGCAGTTGCAGCGAGCGCCCACCCAACCGTTCGGCTATGCGCGAGGCCAGATGGTTGACGTCGGTGTGATACATGCCCTGTACGCCGCCGGTCAGCGGCACCACTTGCACGTCGATGGGCCGCTCTACCGACAGGGCATCGACGACCGCCGCCACGGCCTTGCCGCCCGAGATGCCCAAAATGTCGCCGTCGCGTAGCGTTTCCGCGAGATGCGCAGCGGCGGCCTGACCGATCTGTGTCAGCCTGGTCCCGTCATTATCCGACACGGTGGGCGAGACGATGGCAGAACCGACTAACCCCGTGGCAGACAACCTGCGTTCAAGCTCCATCAGGCGCTGAAACGGGGTCTCGATACTGATCTTGACCATGCCCGACCGCCGCGCCTGCGCGATGATCCGGTTCACCTTCGAGGTGGACAGGTTCATTTCTTCGGCAATTTCCGACTGTTTGCGCCCTTCGACAAAATGGCGCACCAGAACCGCATGCATTTGCCGCAGCGAGGTGAAATCCTCGTTGATCTCGTTCATGCCCGGCCTCCCGCCGCTTGCCGCTTGACGAGGAAGTGGTCGAAGGTGACCGCTGCAAGCAGGATGGAGCCTCGGATGATATCTTGCCAATAGACCGACACGTTCAGAAGCGCGAGCGAGGACGATACCAGCGACAGCAGGATCGCGCCCAGAATGGCCCCAAAGATCGTCCCCTTGCCGCCCGACAGGCTAGCACCGCCGATCACCGCAGCAGCGATGACGTTCAACTCCATCCCCACCCCGAAGGTCGGCTGGGCCGAGCCGAAACGGGCCATGTAGATGATGCCCGCCACCCCGCAAAGCGTGGAACAGAGGACCGTCGTCAGGAAAATCACGCGCTTGGTGCGAATACCGGAATAGGCGGCGGCCTTTTCGTTGCTGCCCGTATAGTACACCAGCCGAAATGCCGTCGTGCGCCGCAACAGAAAGTCGAAGACTGCAACGACCACGACAAAGATCACGATCGCCACAGGGATGATGCCAATTGACCCGATCCCGATCCACTTGAAACTTTCGGGAAGTTCGAACAGACCCAGCGGCCTGCCTCCTGTTCCAAGCAGGCAAAGCCCGCGCGCGATCACCATCGCCGCCAGTGTCACGATGAAATGGTGCAGGCCTACGACTGTCACGAAAAATCCAATGATCGCGCCGATCCCTGCACTGGCGGCAATCGCGATCAATGATGCCACCCACGGGTTCACGCCGGCCAGGAACAGAAGCCCGGCAATAACCATGGCCAGCGCGGTGACAGAACCGACGGACAGGTCGATGCCACCCGAAATCAGCAAAATCGTCATGCCGACGACTACGATGGCCTCGACCGAAAACGCCATCGTCATCGCCCGCATGTTGGGCCAGGTCAGGAAATACGGCGAGGCGAAGGACATCAGCAGGAACAGGACCAGAATGATCAGGACCAGCCCGGTTTCCCGGGCTCCAAACAGGCGGGACAAAAGGGAGTGGCGTTGCGTCGTGTCAGTCATCTGTCTGTTCCTGCGACAGCCGTCGCACCGGGTGCGGCCAGCGTCATGATGTTGGTTTCGGTTATGTATTCGCCAGCCAGTTCGCCAGCGATGCGGCCTTCGCTGATCACCAGAACCCGGTCGCAGAGCCCAATCAGTTCAGGCATTTCGGACGAGATGACGGCAATCCCGACACCTTCGTTCGCCAGGCCGCGCAGGATGGCGTGAATCTCGGCCTTGGCCCCAACGTCCACGCCGCGCGTGGGTTCGTCGAGAAAGATCACCGTGGGCTGAACCGCTAGCAGCTTGGCCAAGGCCACCTTCTGCTGGTTGCCACCCGACAGCGACGACACCTTGTGCGCCATGCTGGCCGCCTTGAGGCGAAGGGTCTTGCCGCTCCGCTCCGCCTGCGCAGTCTCCTTGGCATTGTCGATCACACCAAGCCGACCAGAAACCTGCGCGAGGTTCAAAGCCGCAATGTTGGCGGCAATCGGCATGTCGAGAAACACGCCGTCCCCCTTGCGGTCTTCGGACAGATAGACGATGCCGCGCGCAATACAGTCGGCATAGTCGCGCAGGTGCACTTCGGTGCCATTCAGCCAGACCCGGCCGCGCGCCGAACCTTCCAACCGGGTCACGCCCCGGGCGATCTCGCTGCGTCCGGCACCGATCAACCCGCCAAAGCCCAGAATTTCGCCCCGGTGCAAGGTAAAGGACACGTCGAGATAGCGCTGATCGGTCATCCCCTGAACCTTCAGGATTTCTGGCCCGCGCGCCCCTTGCATCTTGGGCGGATAAAGCGTGTCAAGCTTACGGCCCACCATCGCGTTGACCACGTCGGCGGAGGTGATGTCGGCGGTGCGGTCGGTGCGGATGTGCTGACCATCGCGCATCACGGTAACCCGGTCGCAATTCTCGAAAATCTCGGCCATGCGGTGCGAGATGTAGATGATCCCGATACCCCGCGCCGCGAGGCCCCTCATGATGACGAACAGCTTTTGTGCCTCATGTTCGGTCAGCGCTGCAGTCGGTTCGTCCAGGATCAAGATACGGCAATCGAGCGTCAAGGCCTTGGCAATCTCGACCAGCTGCTGCTGGGAAATCGACAGCCGCCCGACGGGCAATCGTGGGTCAATGTCGGCAAGCGGGGCAAGAACCTCGCGGGCCTGAACGACCAGATCAGCCGCATCGACCAGCCGCTTTGGGGTCTGCGCCGTGCGGGCCATAAAGATATTCTCGGCCACCGAGATGTCGGCACAAAGCGCGATTTCCTGATGAACAAAGCCGATACCCAGCTGCTGTGCGGTGGCCGGGCTGTCGATCTTCACGGACCGGCCATCAATACGGATTTCGCCGCTGTCAGGCTGAAGGATGCCGTCGATGACGTTCATCAGGGTGGATTTCCCCGCCCCATTCTCTCCCGCAAGAGCATGAATCTCACCCGCGTGCAGGTCGAAATGTGCACCCCGCAGCGCTTTGATCGCGCCAAAGGATTTGCTGAG
>JAGYLB010000005.1 GCA_018401055.1 Roseicyclus sp. | reverse complement strand
CCGCAGGGCCGGGGGGCAGCGCCCCCTGTTACAGCTCCACCTCGCCACCCTCGCCCACCTCGGGCAGCGGCTCGCGGCCGAAAGGCGGCGCCTCGGGGCTGCGGCGGATCAAGATGTCGCCATTGGGCAGCCGCTCGGGCAATTCGTAATAGGACAGGTCATCGACAATCTCGCCCATCCGTTCCAGCATCGGCAACACCTCTTCTTCGAAAAAGGGCTGCACCTCCTCCAGCATCGGGCGCATCTCGTTCATCAACCCCTCGAGGATCATCCGGCCACCTTCGCCCAGAAGGCCGAGGCCATCGCGCACTCCGCCGCTGTCATCTTGCGCCGCGGCCGGTGTCGACAGGGCCAAGGCTGCCGTCAGAAAAAGGACATGTCGCATGTTCGCTTCCTCCATTGTTCTGGCTTGCAGATAGGCATTCCCTGCACGCCTTTCACCCCTCGGCTTCCAGGTCGAGCGTCACCGGAAAATGATCGGAGGCCGCAAGCAGCGCATCGCGCAACCCTTCATCCTCCCAGCACTCTGGGTCCTCGAACGGGTGCCAGATGCGCCAGCGCCGCGCCAAGGGCCGCAGGTCGGGCGAGACCATGATGTAATCCAAGAGCGCCGACAGATACCGCCCCTCGGACGCGATGTAGAACCGCGCGGTGGTCGGCGCGGCCATGATCCGCCGCTCCAAAGCGCGCGCGGCATGGGGGTCATGCATCAGCCGGGCCTCGTCCTCGCCCCAGCCCATCACGATCTCGACGCCCGAGCGTCCGAACAGATCCTCGAACACGTCGAGGCCCGGCCCGTCGTTCAGATCGCCCAGCAAGATCAGCGGCTCGCCCTCGGCCAGATGCGCCTCGATCCGGCGGCGCAGCCAGATGCATTGCGCCAGCTGCTTGCGCCGGTTGGCGATGGCGAGCTTCATCGCATGATCGCCGTCGCGCGCGCCATGAGGCGCCTTGGATTTCACATGTGCCCCGATCATCCGCAGCCTGCCCAGCGGCGTGTTCAGCCGCATCTCCAGCGGCGGCTTGGAAAAGATCACCAGATCCTCGGTCGCGTCCACGTCCAGATCGATCCGGAATTCCCCGTCAAAGCGCGGCGCGCCAAGATCCGAGGGCGCATGCGTCGCGCGGACCACATCCGGATCGTAGAGCAGCATGATTTCTTGCTGCGTGTCATTGGCAAAGCCGAAACAGACCTCGCGTGCCCGCAACCCCGCGGCGCGCGCGAAATTCTCCAGCGCCACAGCCCCGTTGCGGTGACGCGAGATGTCGGGGGCTTCGACGACCAGAACCGCATCGGCATCCATCGCCCGGAACACGCGCGTCAGCCCGGCGATCTGCTGCGCGCGGGTCACGTCATGCCGCCCCGACCACGCATTGGTATCGAGCATGTGACCGTCATCGTCGAACAGCGCGTGGAACCACTCCACGTTGTAGGTGGCGATGCGCAGGCGGCGCCGGTCCATCACACCCGCTCAGCCGAGCGTTCCGAGGATCGGGCCGAGATTTCCTCCCACGCCCGGTTGACCGCGATCAGCCGACGCTCGGCCAGTTTCACGGCCTCTTCGGGGACACCGCGCGCGATCATCGTATCGGGGTGGGTCATCCGCACCTCGGCCCGCCAGGCGCTCTGGATCTCGTCCAACGGCGCGTCGGGGCTGACACCCAGCACGGCATAGGGATCAGGCGCGGCATCTGCCACATAGCGCGCGCGCAACCGACGGAATTGCAGCTCTTCCATGCCGAAAATCTCGGCCACGCGGGTCAGAAAGACATCCTCGGCCGGGTGGTAGTCACCGTCTGCGGTCGCGATGTGAAACAGCCCTTCCATCAGGTCGCACAGCACGCTGTCCACGCCGCAAGGCCGCCCCTCGGCGCGGAACATGGAGGCGATGCGCGCGGCATAGGTCTCGAACCCCGCCACATCCTCGCGCGCGAGGTTGAAGACGCGCGCCGCCGCCCGCTCATCCTCGGGCGGGATGTGGAACACCTGCCGGAAGGCCGTGACCTCGTCCTTCGTCACCAGCCCATCGGCCTTGGCCATCTTGGCCGACAGCGCGATCACGGCGATGGTGAAGGCCACGCTGCGTTCGGGGGGCGCGCGCAGCTTGTCAAAGACGGCCGACAGCCCCTCGCCCTTGGCAAGGGCGGCCAGCGCCTCGGTGATGCGGGTCCAAAGTGACATGACCCCATTTAGCGCGAAATGCCTACAAATGTCAGGGGAAAGGGTGCCGCATCACAGCAGTTTCTGCATCAAGACAAGGTCATGCCAGCGCCCGAACTTCCAGCCCACTTGCGGCAGACGCCCGACCTCGCGGTATCCCAGCGCGGCGTGGAATGCGATACCGCCGGTGTTTTCGCCGGCCACACCGGCGATCATCGCATGGATGCCGCCTGCCCGCGCGGTGTCCTCGGCCTGCGCCATCAGCGCCCGCCCGATGCCGCGCCCGCGCCCGGCTTGGGCGACATAAACCGAATGTTCCATGGTCCGTGCATAGCCCGTGCCGCCCCGGAACTGCGCCCATGTGACAAAGCCCACCACAGCGCCTGACGCCTCGGCCACAAACCATGGCTGCGCGTCGACCAAGGCTGCCAGCGCGTCCGGCTCCTTCTCGGCGGTGCCAAAGGTGTGCGCCGTATCGCGGATCACCGCGTTCCAGATCTCGGCAATGGCGCTGGCATCTTCGCGCCGCGCCGCCCGGATCACAGCACGACCTCGCCCATCGGCGTGGCGATCACCGCCTCCATCCGGGGTGTGTCGGCGGCCAGCACCGTGACCCGCGCATCCGAAATCAGGGGCGCCAGCGCGGCGCGCAAGCCCTCGGCCCGGGGCGAGAACAGCCGCACCCCCGCCAGCCGTGCCCCAACATCCGACAGGCGCGGGGCAGGGTGCGCCGCCCCCTCCCACTGGATCAGCGCCGGAAACAGCCCGTCAAAGGGCAAGATGCCGTCCAAAGGCACCGCCATGCGCCAACTCAGATCGCCGCGCGACAGGGCCCAAGGCACACCCGCGCCGGGGGGCGATGCCGCCAAGGCACCCTCCAGATCCGCACAGCGGCAGATCCATGTCGTCGCCCGCGCAGACCCGTTGAAGCGGTCAAGGTCGAACCAGCGGGGCTGGTCCGGCGCGCGGCCTTCGGGGTCGATGGCGATGACCTCCAGATACTCCGCCCCCAGCCCCATCAGCCGGTTGTGAGTGCCCATCGCCGCATGCTGCCCGCCGCCCTGCAGGGGCAGGCCAAGCGCGGCTTCGACCGCCGCCGCGCCCTCCTCCAGCCGCTCGGTGGCGATGGCGATATGATCGAGTGTCAGCATGCCCTGTCGTCCTGTCTTGCGTCTTGCGCCGATCCGGTTTTGGGTCTGTCCCATGACCGACGTCAAGACCAGCCTGCGCGCGACCGCCCTTGCCGCCCGACAGCAGGCCTTCGACACGCGGCTTGAGACCGCCGCCATCCCGCGCGCCACCGCCCATCTGCTGGCCCGGATCGGCCCGGCCTATGGCCTGACCGTCGCGGGCTACATGCCCATGCGGACCGAGATCGACCCGCTCCCCGCCATGACGGCCCTCCATGCCCAGGGCGCCCGCCTCTGCGTGCCGGTGATCGCGGGCAAGGGCCTTCCGCTCGAGTTTCGCGCATGGACACCCGATGCCCCGCTCCTCGACGGCCCCTTCGGCGCGCGCATCCCCGAAAGCGGCGACTGGCTGACGCCCGACACGTTGATCGTGCCCATGCTCGCCTTTGATGCGACCTGTAACCGGCTGGGCTATGGCGGCGGGTTCTACGACCGCACGCTGGCCCGCCTCAAGGCACAGGGGCCCACCCGCGCGCTGGGCCTTGCCTTTGCCGCGCAGGCCTTGCCCGAGGTTGCCGCCGGTCCGACCGATGTGGCGCTCGACTGCATCGTGACCGAGGATGGCATCGTCACGCCCTGAGGTGCTGCCCTTTTGCACCTTGCCCAAGACCCGCCCGCGACCTAAGCCCAGATCATGCGTATTCTCTTTCTTGGCGATGTGATGGGCCGCGCCGGGCGCGCGGCGATCAGCGACACCCTGCCGGGCCTGCGCGCCCGCTGGCAGCTCGATTTCGTCGTGGTCAACGCCGAGAACGCGACCGCGGGCGCAGGCCTGTCGGCGGCCCATGCCCGCGCCGTGCTGGATGCGGGCGCCGATTGCATCACGCTGGGCGATCACGCCTTC
>JAGYLB010000004.1 GCA_018401055.1 Roseicyclus sp. | reverse complement strand
CTGTCGGAAATCTGGGGCGAGTTGCAGCGCGCCAGCGGGGCCACCGAACGGCTGGTGGAATTGCTGCGGACGGTCGATTCCGTCTCTGACCCCGTCGCGGGCGTGGCGCTGCCGCAAGGCGGGCGCGGGGCCATAACCTTCGACGAGGTGAGGTTTTCCTATCCTACGCGCCCCGAGGACCGGGCGCTGGACGGCGTGACCCTGACCATCCGCCCCGGTGAGACGGTAGCCCTTGTCGGCCCGTCGGGGGCTGGCAAGACCACGATCTTTCAGCTCTTGCAGCGGTTCTATGACCCGTCCGAGGGGCGGATCACGCTCGACGGGATCGACCTGCGCGAGATGGAGCGGTCCACCTTCCGCGCGGCCATGGCGCTGGTGCCGCAAGACCCGGTGATCTTCGGTGCGACCGCGCGCGAGAATATCCGCTTCGGCCGCCCCGATGCCACCGATGCAGAGGTCGAGGAGGCCGCAAAGGCCGCCGCCGCCCATGATTTCCTGACAGCACTTCCCAAGGGCTACGACACCTATGTCGGCGAACGCGGCCTGATGCTGTCGGGCGGCCAGAAACAGCGCATCGCGATTGCCCGCGCGATTTTGCGCGACGCGCCGATCTTGCTGCTCGATGAAGCGACAAGCGCGCTGGACGCGGAATCCGAGCGTGCGGTGCAAGATGCCGTCGCGCGCCTGTCGGCCGACCGGACCACGCTGATCGTCGCGCACCGGCTGGCCACCGTGAAGCAGGCCGACCGTATCTTGGTGTTCCAGGACGGCAAGATCGTCGCCGAAGGTGCCCATGACGCGTTGGTGGCCCAAGGCGGGCTTTACGCGCGGCTTGCGCGCTTGCAGTTCACCGAAGGCCTCGCTGCCGAGTAACACTCTTGCGCAGCGTCACGCTTGCGCCCCTCCGGCGATCCCCCCATGCTTGATCCCGGAGGACGGGGCGCCCGCGTGCCAGACCGGCGCGCCCCGCAAGGGACGAAAAGGGAGGGAACGCGCCATGGTCCGCTTTGCCACGGTCGAGGATGTCACGCAGATCGAGCACGACATGCCCTGGCCCGACAGCCAACCTGCGCAGACGATCTACCAGTTGCTCAGTGACACCCGCGACAGGCACGGGGCGCTCAGGGCCACCAGTTTCCAGATGTTTTCCGGGCCCAAGGACCCTGCCGAAACCCTGACCTGGAATGATCTGCATGGGCGCGTGACGCAGGCCGCCAACATGTTCCGGAGCTTGGGCGTCAAGGAAAGCGACACGGTCGCCTATGTGCTGCCCAATTGCACCGAAACCGTCGTGACCCTTCTGGGCGGCATGGTCGCGGGCATCGCCGCACCCATCAACCCGCTTCTGGAGCCCGAACAGATCGCCGCCATCTTGCGCGAGACGAATGCCCGCGTCGTCGTCACGCTGAAGGAATTCCCGAAAACCGACGTGGCCCAAAAGATGGCCGAGGCCGTGCGCAATGCCCCCAATGTGCAGGTGGTGATCGAGGTCGACCTCTTGCGCTACATCACCGGGATCAAGCGCTTCATCATCCCCTTCATCCGGCCCAAGAACCCCACCGGCCACCATGCCCGCGTGCTTGATTGGGCCGTTGAGGCCGCCAAACACCCGCGCGACCGCCTGACCTTCCCCGACAGCACCGGCGACCGGGTCGCGGCTTACTTCCACACGGGCGGGACCACCGGCATGCCCAAGGTCGCCCAGCACAGTTATTCTGGCATGATCTACAACGGCTGGATCGGCCACACGCTGTTGTTCACCGAAACGGACAATGTGCTCTGCCCGCTTCCCTTGTTCCACGTCTTTGCCTGTCATGTGATCCTGATGGCCATGATCGCCTCGGGCGGGCATGTGGTTTTTCCCACGCCCCAGGGCTACCGGGGCGCGGGCGTGTTCGACAATTTCTGGAAGCTGGTCGAACGTTGGCAGATCACCTTCATCATCACCGTGCCGACTGCTATCGCCGCCATGATGCAGCGCCCGGTGAATGCCGATGTCTCAAGCGTCAAAACCGCCTTTTCCGGCTCTGCCCCCTTGCCGGTCGAACTCTTCCGCCGCTTCGAGAAAGCCACGGGCGTCACGCTGGTCGAAGGATACGGCCTGACCGAGGCGACCTGCCTTGTGTCGTGCAACCCGGTCGATGGCGAGAAGAAGATCGGATCGGTCGGCGTGCCCTTCCCGCACTGCGACGTCAAGATCCTCAAGACCGACCTGCATGGTATCTTGGAATGCGACCCCGACGAGGTCGGCGAGATCTGCGTTGCCAATCCCGGCGTGCGGACCAGCGGCACCTATACCGAGGCCGACAAGAACCGCGATCTCTACTACCATGACGCTTATCTGCGCACCGGCGATCTGGGGCGGATCGACGCCGACGGTTATCTGTGGATCACCGGCCGCGCCAAGGATCTGATCATCCGCGGCGGCCACAACATCGACCCGGCGGAAATCGAGGAGGCGCTGGCCGGCCACCCTGCCGTCGCCTTTGCCGGCGCCATCGGCCAGCCCGACGCCTTCGCTGGCGAACTGCCTTGTGTCTATGTCGAACTGGTCAGCGGGGCCGAGGCCACCATCGACGACCTCATGACATGGTGCGGCGAGCATATCCATGAACGCGCGGCGATCCCAAAGCATCTGGAAATATTGGATGAACTGCCCAAGACAGCAGTGGGCAAGGTGTTCAAACCCGACCTGCGCAAACGGGCGATCATCCGCATCTATGACGCCGCGTTGAAGGATGCAGGTCTTGCCGCCCGCGTCGATCATGTGGCCGAGGACAAGAAACAGGGCCTTGTCGCCCATCTGAAACGGACCGGCCCGGTGGATGAGGCGGCGGTGACGAGAACGCTGGGCGAATTCACCCGGCCTTGGACCTGGGCCGCGTGACCCGGTGAGCCTGCCGCGCCTGCCCAACCCTCTGGCCCGGCGGCTTTTCCTGTCGTCCCATGGGCTCACCGACAGGCCCGCCGGATCGGGGAAAGGGGCCGATCTGGCGGGTCTTATCCATCGGCTGGGTTTCGTGCAGGTCGACAGCGTCAACACGCTGGCGCGCGCCCATGACCTGATCTTGTTCGCGCGCCGGCCGGCCTACCGACCCGACGCCTTGCGCCGTCTCAACGACCGCGACCGCGCCACCTTCGAGCATTGGACCCATGACGCCAGTGTCATTCCGACCGCGTTTTTCCCACAGTGGCGGCTGAAATTCGGCCGCGACAGTATTCGGCTTCGTACCCGCTGGAAGGATTGGCACGGATCCGCCTTCCATGCCGAAATCGACACCGTCTTGCGCCATGTCACCGACCACGGCGCCATCCATTCCGGCGAGATAGGTGAGAAACGGGCTGAGAAATCAACCGGATGGTGGGATTGGCACCCGTCCAAGACCGCTTTGGAATATCTCTGGCGCACGGGTGAATTGGCGATCACCCGGCGCGA
>JAGYLB010000003.1 GCA_018401055.1 Roseicyclus sp. | reverse complement strand
CGACCTCTCCCTTACCAAGGGAGTGCTCTGCCACTGAGCTACCACAGCATCGTGGGCGTCCCAATAAAAGCATCCCCGCCCCTTCGCAAGCGCAATCTGGACGCCCCGTCCCATCACGGGTAAACGCAAAGCCATGGCACGGCGCGGACGCGAAACCGACAAGGCGGCATCGGCCGCCACATTGCGCGAGGCGCGGCTCAAGGCGGCGCTCAAGGAGAATTTGGCAAGGCGCAAGGCACAGGCTCGCGCCAAGGTCCAAGGCAGGGCCGCCGAGCCGGGATCACAACAGCCGGACGAACCCGGCGAAAAGGCATAAGGCCAGATAGGGGCAGGGGCAATGGATCGGATCGTGGTGACGGGCAATGGCCCGCTTTCGGGGCAGATACCCATCGCAGGGGCAAAGAACGCCTGCCTGACGCTGATGCCCGCGACGCTGCTCAGCGACGAGCCGCTGACGCTGACCAATGCGCCGCGGCTGTCGGACATCCGCACCATGACCACGCTTCTGCAATCGCTCGGCGCCGAGGTCTCGGCGCTGAACGGCGGGCAGGTACTGGCCATGTCGTCCCACGGGTTGAACAACCACACGGCCGATTACGACATCGTGCGCAAGATGCGTGCGTCCATCCTCGTGCTCGGGCCGATGCTGGCGCGCGACGGTCATGCCATCGTGTCGCTGCCCGGTGGCTGCGCCATCGGCGCGCGGCCGGTCGACCTGCACCTCAAGGCGCTGGAGGCGATGGGGGCCGAATTGGACCTGCGCGACGGCTATGTGCATGCATCGGTGCCGGGCGGGCTGAAAGGGGCCGTGATCGAGTTTCCGATGGTCTCGGTCGGCGCCACGGAGAACGCGCTGATGGCGGCCACGCTGGCAAAGGGCACCACTGTCCTGAAAAACGCCGCGCGCGAGCCCGAGATCGTCGATCTGGCCCGCTGCCTGCGCAAGATGGGCGCCCAGATCGAGGGCGAGGGGACATCCCAGATCACAATTCAGGGCGTCGACCGTTTGCATGGCGCGACCCATCCGGTGGTGACCGACCGGATCGAGTTGGGCACCTACATGCTGGCCCCCGCCATCGCGGGCGGCGAAGTGGAGCTTTTGGGCGGGCGGATGGATCTGGTCGCGGCTTTTGCCGAACGGCTGGACGCCGCGGGCGTATCCGTTACCGAAACCGACAAGGGCCTTAGGGTGGCGCGCAAGAACGGCCGCGTGCGGGCGGTCGATGTCGTCACCGAACCCTTTCCCGGTTTCCCCACCGACCTGCAGGCACAGATGATGGCGCTCTTGTGCTTTGCCGAAGGCACCTCGGTGCTGGAGGAGCGCATCTTTGAAAACCGCTTCATGCATGCCCCGGAGCTGATGCGGATGGGCGCGAAGATCGAGGTTCATGGCGGCACCGCCACCGTCACCGGCGTCGAGAAACTCAAGGGTGCGCCAGTGATGGCGACCGATCTGCGCGCCTCGGTCAGCCTGATCCTTGCGGGGCTCGCGGCCGAGGGCGAAACAATCGTCAACCGGGTCTATCACCTTGATCGCGGCTATGAGCGGGTCGAGGAAAAGTTGGGCAATGTCGGCGCCAAGATCGAACGGGTCAGCGGCGATGGGTGAGGATGCGCGCTTCGAGGATGCGGCAGGCGGCCCGGTCGCGCTTCGCGCGTTCGACGCCGAGGATCTCAAGGTGATCTCGGCCTTGGCGCAAGATGCCGTCTTTCCGGTCTCCGAGATGACATGGGACCGCCGCCGCCGCCGCTTCGCCCTCCTGCTCAACCGGTTCCGCTGGGAAGAGGTGGGCATGGGCGGCCCCGAACGTGTGCAGGCGGTGCTGGTGATCGAGGATGCGCTGGCCGTGGCCACGCAGGGCATCGACCGCGCGGATCGGGATCTGGTGCTGTCGATCCTTGCACTGGACTGGACCGAAGGTGAGGATGGCACGGGCCGCATCACGCTGGTTCTGGCGGGCGATGGCGCCATCGCTGTTGATGTCGAGACGATCGAGGTCACGCTGCGCGATGTCACACGGCCCTATGTCGCCCCTTCGGGCCAGACGCCGCGCCACCCCGAATGACCCAAGGTGGGGCACTCGCGATCCCGACCCGCGCCTGGGCCGCCCCGCGATGACGATCCGCCGCCTCGACCCCTTGGACTGGGCGCGGTTCCGCGAGATCCGCCTCGACATGTTGCGCGCAGCACCCCGCGCCTTCGGCTCCACCCAAGCCGAATGGTCAGCCAAGCCCGAGCGTGAGATCCGCGACTGGCTGACCAAGGTCCATACGCTGGCGGTGTTCGACGGCCCGCGCATCCTTGGCACCGCCGGGTTCCAGCGCCGCCCCGGCAGCCGCAACACCCACAGGGGCGAGGTCGTCGCCGTCTACCTGCGACCCGAGGCGCGGGGGCAGGGGCATGCCGCCCGTCTTTTCGCCGCCATGGCCGAGGCGGCCCGGGGCGAGGGTCTGCTGCAACTGGAGCTTGAGGTCGCCGACTGGAACGCCGCCGCCATCGCCAGCTACGCCCGCGCGGGATTCAAGCAGGTGGGCAAGATGCCGCGCGCGATGCACGACGGCGCGCGCTTTACCGACACGCTGGTGATGGTCCTTGCGCTTGATGCGGGCTGATCCGCGGCGTGTTGCGCGCTTGAGGCCGCGCGCCCCGCGCGCTATCTGGCCCCGACCTGACGACGGTCCGTAGAAGGCGAACCCCCGATGCCCCAGTTTCTTGACAGCCGCGACGCCGATTTCGAAACCCGGTTCCGCGCCCTGCTGGAGATGAAGCGCGAGGATGCGCCCGAGGTCGATGAGGCCGTGGCCGCCATCATCGCCGATGTCCGCGCGCGCGGCGATACCGCCGTGATCGAGCTGACCGAAAGATATGACCGACTGCAGCTGACGCCTGAAACGCTGGCCTTCAGCGCCGACGAAATTGCGCAGGCCACAGCACAAGTGCCCGCTTCCGAGCGCGCCGCGCTGGAAAAGGCCGCCGAGCGCATCCGCGCCTATCACATCCGCCAACGCCCCGAGGATGCGCAATGGACCGATCCTGAGGGTGCGACGCTGGGCTGGCGCTGGACGGCGGTCGATGCGGCGGGGCTTTACGTGCCGGGTGGTCGCGCCTCCTACCCGTCGAGCGTGCTGATGAACGCGATCCCGGCGCAGGTGGCGGGCGTGAAGCGGCTGGGGATGTGCGCGCCCACGCCCGACGGCGTGTCCAACCCGTTGGTGCTGCTGGCCGCCCACCTTTCGGGGATCGAGACGGTCTACCGCATCGGCGGTGCGCAGGCTGTCGCCGCAATGGCCTACGGCACGCAGACCATCGCGCCCGTCGACAAGATCACTGGGCCGGGCAATGCCTATGTGGCCGCCGCCAAGCGCCGCGTCTTTGGTAAGGTCGGCATCGACATGATCGCGGGGCCATCGGAAATCCTCGTGATCGCGGACGGTAACAACGACCCCGATTGGATCGCTCTCGACCTGCTGTCTCAGGCCGAACATGACGAAAGCGCGCAATCCATCCTCATCACCACCGACGCCGATTTCGGTCGCGCCGTGGCCGCTGCCGTTGACAAGCGGCTTGAGACACTGGAACGGCGCGCCATCGCGGGTGCCAGCTGGCGCGATTACGGCGCCGTCATCACGGTGCACGACCTGAACGAGGCGGCGGAGCTGTCGGACCGCGCGGCCCCCGAACACCTTGAGCTTTGCGTGGCCGACCCTGTGGCCTTGAGCGAAAAGATCACCCATGCCGGTGCGATCTTTCTTGGGCAGTGGACGCCCGAGGCGATCGGCGATTACATCGGCGGGCCGAACCACGTCTTGCCCACGGCGCGCTCGGCCCGGTTTTCCAGTGGGCTTTCGGTTCTGGATTTCATGAAACGCACGACACTGGCCCGCATGACCCCAACAGCCCTCAAGGCCATAGGCCCGTCGGCACAGACGCTGGCCATCTCGGAGAGCCTTGAGGCGCACGGTCTTTCAGTGCGCGCGCGCCTTGACCGGCTGAACCGCGCGGCGACGGAGGAGGGGGGCGCGTGAGCATGCAGATCACCCATATCGAGATCGACATGGAGGGGATGCCTGCCCCCACGCCCGAGATCGAACAAGAACGCCGCGTCGCCATCTTTGACCTGCTTGAGGACAATTCCTTTGTGCTGCCCGCCCGCGAAGACCGCAGCGTGCCGCCCGGACCCTATCATCTGACGCTGGCGATCCGGGAAAAGCGGCTGGTTTTCGACGTCAACACCGAGGATGCGCAAGACGCCGCCGAGTTTCACCTCTCGCTCTCGCCCTTTCGGCAGGTGGTCAAGGATTACTGGCAGATCTGCGAAAGCTACTACAAGGCGGTCAAGACCCTGCCGCCCAGCCAGATCGAGGCGATCGACATGGCGCGGCGCGGTATCCACAACGAGGGTGCCCGCATCTTGCAAGAACGGCTCGACGGCAAGGCCGAGGTCGATACCGATACCGCGCGGCGTCTGTTCACGCTGATCTGCGTTTTGCATTTCGGGGCCTGAGGGGGAGGGTGTGACCGGCGATTTCCCCTCCTCGGTGCTGTTTTGTTGCGATCACAACGCGACGCGCTCGCCCATGGCCGAGGGGCTGATGAAGAAATTCTACGGCCACCGCGCCTATGTGCAGTCGGCGGGGGTCAAGAACGACCTGGAAATCGACGGCTTCGCGGTGACCGTCTGCCAGGAACTGGGGGTGGAATTGCAACGCCACAGGGTGCGCAGTTTCGACGACATGCACCAATGGGGCGACGACCTGTCGGGCTTTGATGTGATCGTGGCGCTGTCGCCCGCCAGCCAGCGCCGGGCGCTGGATCTGACGCGGCATTTCCACCTGGATGTGGAATACTGGCCCATCCTCGATCCCACCGGCCTTGGCGAAACGCGCGAGGCGAAACTGGCCAGCTACAGGCAGGCCCGCGACCAGATCGTCGAGCGGATGATCGCCCGTTTCGGCCCGCCCATGCAAGGAGATGACCATGGATGACACCGCCGCCCTCATTGCCCGCTACTACGCCGCCTTCAACGAGGGTGATGCGGATGGCATGATCGCCTGTCTTGCCCCCGATGTCGCACATCACGTCAACGAAGGGCAGGTGCGGCGCGGCACCATCGCCTTTCGCGCCTTTTGCGATCACATGGCGCGCTGCTACTCCGAACGGCTGGAGGACATGGTGATCATGGTCACGCCCGACGGCACGCGGGCAGCCGCCGAGTTCACCGTGCACGGAACATACAATGTCACCGACAAGGGACTTCCCGAGGCGCGCGGCCAGACCTACAGCCTGCCCGCAGGTGGCTTTTTCACCGTCCGCGACGGCCAGATCGCCCGCATCGTGACCTATTACAACCTTGCCGATTGGGTGGCGCAGGTCTCAAGATGAGCCTGACCATCCGCGAATATCGCGGCGCGCAGATCGCCGCGATGGTCGAGCCCTTCGCTGGGCTGCGCATGACCGTGTTCCGCGATTGGCCCTACCTCTACGATGGCGATCCGGATTACGAGCGCCGCTATCTGGCCGATTACGCCCGCTCCGACAGCCTTATGGTGGCGGCCTTCGATGGTGACACGCTTGTCGGCGGCTCGACAGGATTGCCTTTATCCGATCATTCCGAGGTGGCGGCAGATTTGGAGAAGGCGCTGCCAATCGACGTAAAGAACGTCTACTATTGCGCTGAATCCGTTATGCTTGAATCGGGCAGGGGTCAGGGCGCCTACCGGTCTTTCTTTGCCCTTCGGGAGGCGCATGCGAAGTTGATCGGTTGCACTTATGCAATCTTTTGTGCTGTCATCCGCCCCGATAACCACCCGATGCGGCCTGTGGCTGCAATGCCCCTCGATCCGGTCTGGCGGCATTTCGGCTACGCCCCGCTGGATGGCGTGACGACCACGATCCGTTGGCGCGACATCGGTGAGGCGATGGAGACCCCCAAATCCCTTAAGGTCTGGATCAAGCCCCTATGAAGATCGCCACCGCCGCCTATCCGCTCGACCGCTTCGACACCTGGATCGACTATGCCGAAAAGCAGATCGCCTGGGTGCGCGAGGCCGCCCATGCCGGGGCCGACCTGCTGGTCTTTCCCGAATACGCCCGCATGGAGTTGGCCGCCATTGCAGGTGCCGCCCATGATCTCGAGGCATCGCTCCACGCCGCCGCCGGATTGGCCGAACGCGCCGACCACCTGTTGGCCGATCTGGCACAAGGTTACGGCGTCCATATCCTGTGCCCCTCCGGTCCTGTATTCGACGAAGGCCGCGCGCGTCCCGTCAACCGCGCCTGGCTGGTGGGGCCCGATGCCGACGCGCCCTTTGTCGCCTATCAGGACAAACAGGTGATGACCCGCTTCGAACGCGAGACCTGGAATGTCGTACCCGGTGATCCGCTCGAGGTGATCGACACGCCGCTTGGCCGCATCGGCATCCTTATCTGTTATGACGCGGAATTCCCGCTGCTTGGGCGCGCCTTGATCGATCAGGGTGCCGAAATCCTGCTGGTCCCGTCCTGCACCGACACTGTCCACGGCTACAACCGTGTGCGCATCGGCGCCATGGCCCGCGCGCTCGAGGGGCAATGCGTCGTCGTGCAATCCCCAACCGTGGGCGATGCGCCCTGGTCGCCCGCAGTGGACGAGAACGTGGGGGCGGCAGGCATCTTCGGTCCGTCCGATCTGGGCTTCCCCGAGGACGGCATTCTGGCGCAGGGTGCGCTCAACGACCCCGGTTGGGTCATGGCCGAGATCGACCTTGCCGCCATCGCCCGTGTCAGGGCCGAGGGGGCCGTGTTCAACCACGCCCATTGGCCGGAAAGCGCCTTGCGCGCCGATGATGCGGGGCGCAGGTCAGATTTGCCTTGAAAATCTGCCCCGAGGGGCGCATCTACCCGCCACCTGCACCGCCGCGCGGTGCGCATGACAAGGAGTGACCATGGCCAAGGAAGAAATGCTCGAATTTCCCGGCGTCGTAAAGGAACTCCTGCCCAACGCGACATTCCGGGTCGAGCTTGAAAACGGCCATGAGATCATCGCGCATACGGCAGGA
>JAGYLB010000002.1 GCA_018401055.1 Roseicyclus sp. | reverse complement strand
GCGGCGATGCCTTGGCCAGCCCCGCCGCGATCCCCTCGGCCACGGCGAGCGGGTCGTCTGCCACCTCGGCGACAAAGCCCAAGGCGTGGGCGCGGCCTGCGTCCAGCCGCCGCCCGAACAGCGCCATTTCCTTTAACACCGGCTCGGGCAGCAACCGCGCCAGACGCTGCGTCCCCGACCAACCTGGCACGATGCCGACCTGCGCCTCGGGCAGCGCCAGCGTCGCGCCTGGTGCCATCACACGGATGTCGCAAGCTGCGGCCAGTTCCAGCCCGCCGCCGAAGGCATGGGCATGTATAACCGCAATGGTAGGCTTTGACAGCCGCGCCAGACGGTCGAAGATGCGGTGCCCCTCGCGCACCCATGACCTTGCGAAATCGAAGGGCGAAAGCCCCGCCCATGCCTTGATGTCGGCGCCTGCGCAAAACGCCCGGTCGCCCATGGCCTGCATGATGACGCAGTGCACCTGCGTCGCGCGCTCCAGCGTGGCGCAATGCGCCTCCAACTCGTCCAGCATCGCAGGCGTGAAGGCGTTCAGCTTGCCCGGATTGTCCAGCGTCACCCGCGCCAGCGTCCCTTCGACGGACAGATGCACCGCGCTCACAGGCTCAGCCCCATGGGCATGTCACGCAGGATCGACAGGGGCAGCGCCGTGGCATTCTCGGCCACGGCAACACGGCCATGGCTTGCGGCCACGATATCGCGCGCGGGCTCCATACCCGGCATGATCTCCACCGCCACCAGTCCCTGAGGCGTCAGCCGGATCACGCAGCGCTCGGTCACATAGAGCACATCCTGCCCCTGCTCGACTGCGCGCCTGCCCGAGAAGGTGACATGCTCCACCGCCTCCACCATCTTGGTGAATTTGCCCGGCTTCACGACCCGCAGGCCCGTGTCGCTCAACTCAAGCTCGGCCCCGGCTTCGAAATAGCCGGAGAACACGATCTTTTTCGCGTGTGCCGTGATGTCGACGAACCCGCCGCAGCCCGCAGTCAGATAGGGCTTCTTGCCCAGCTTCGAGACATTCACGTTCCCTTCCACATCCACCTCGAGGAAGGACAGGAAGGTCAGGTCGAACCCGCCGCCCTGAAAATAGGTGAACTGGTTGGGTGAGGGGACAAAGGCATCCGCATTCGACGCGCAGCCAAAGGCGAAGCCGGTCAGGGGCATGCCCCCCACAGCACCCTGTTCGATGGCCCAAGTCACCGCCTGTGCATGGCCTTCTTCCAGAAGAATGCGCGGGACCATGGCGGAAATGCCGAAGCCCAGATTGGCGGTCTGGCCGCGCCGCAATTCCATCGCCGCGCGCCGCGCGATGATCTTCTCCACGCCATGCTCGGCCAGTGAAAAACTGTCCCACGGCCGCATGATCTCGCCCGAGATGGCCGGATCATAGAGTGTTTCGGTCGTCTGCTTCTGGTCTGGGTCTACTACGATCAGATCCACCAGATGCCCCGGCACATGCACGTCATGGGGGCGGAGGCTTCCCGCAGCGGTCATTCGCTTGACCTGTGCGATTACCAGCCCGCCATGGTTGCGCACGGCAATCGCCTGATCCAGCGCGCCCAGATACGCGCCTTCGTGTTCATAGGTCAGGTTGCCGCGTTCATCCGCCGTCGTCGCGCGGATGATGGCAACCTGCGGCACGATGTTCGGGAAATGCAGCCATGTCTGCCCGCCGAACTCCTGCCGCTGCACGATGGGTGCAGCCGCCCCGCGCGCGTTCATCGCGCAGCCTTCGCGGACCGGATCGACAAAGGTATCCAGTCCCACGCGCGTCAGCACACCCGGGCGGCGCGCTGCCACGTCGCGGTGCATGTCAAACATGATGCCCGATGGCACGTTATACGCCGCGACGCGGTCCTCCACGACCATCTTCCAGATCTCGGGCATGGGCAGCGACGACGGGCCCGACGGATAGCTGCCCGCGATGACACGGTCGAGAAGCCCGTCCTTCGCGATATGATCGACGCCCTTCACGCCATACATGTCACCCGCAGCGATCGGGTGCAGTGTGGTCAGGCCGCGCGGATGCCCCTCGGTCTCGAACCGCTCGCCCAGCGCCTTCAGTACCGCGTCGGGACAGCCCAGCGCCGAGGAAGAAGACACCGTGACGACCGCCCCGTCGGGGATGCGCGCGACGGCCTCGGCGGCGGTGACATGCTTGCCCATGGGTCAGATGCCCCCGTAATTCACCGCAACGCGGCGGCCCGTTTGCGCTGCCTCGGCCACGGCGGCGGCGACTGCCAGCGATTTGACCCCGTCCACCCCATCGGCGGAGGGCTGACCATGCCCATGAACCGCCGCATGAAACAGGTTTATCGCCCGCAGATAGAGGTTGTGGTCGGAGAAGCTCAGCGCCTCTTCTCCCGCCTCGGTCCGCAGGGTGATCTCGCCCACCGGCGCTTGCGTCATCACGTTGCGCGCCACAATGGATCCCTTGGTGCCATGAAGCTCGAACCCGGTCTTGGCGAAGGCGTGGGTGAAGCTTTCATGCGTCTGCACCATCGCGCCCGAGGGCATGGTCCAGACCGACATACAGCTGTCCTCAACGCCGTTCCCCATGCCCGAAGCACCGGCCATCGCCACGACTTCGGCCGGGTCTTCGCCTAGGTGGAAGCGCACGGTATCGGCGTCATGCACCACGATATCGGGGATAACGCCACCACCGGCGGCGGGGTTGTCGATGCGCCAACCTTGCAGGAACGCAGGAAGCTGGACAGCATGGAACACCCGCACGCTCAGAACATCGCCGATGCGCCCTGCCTGAACAGCCTCGCGGATCGCCAGATGCGAGCCTGCATTGCGCAAATGGTGGTTGGTGGCGAATACCACGCCCGCCGCATCCGCCGCGCGCACCATGGTCACCGCATCTGCCACAGTCATCGCGAGCGGCTTTTCGCACAGCACATGCTTGCCTGCCGCAATCGCCGCCATGGCTTGGGCGAAATGCTTTTCATTGGTGGTGGAGATATAGACCGCGTCCAGATCATCCGCCGCCAACAACGCCTCCAGATCGTCAAAGCCTTGCGGAATGCCATGCTCTGCCGCATAGGCCACCGCCCGCTCGCCCGAGGCGCTCAGCACGGATCGGATATCGCCGCCCGCGCCCCGGATCGCCCCGATCATGTGGCCTGCGGCGATGTTGCTCGCGCCGATCAATCCCCACCGCATTCGGGCACCTCCCTTTGATCCTGACCGCCCGACTCGAAGGCGGTCATCTGTGTTCGACACTTTTGGAACGATCCAATTCCTATGTCAACAGGGGCTGGGCGGCCCTTCAGACTGACCTGAAACCGGCTCAGACGATGCGTGCGCTTGGCGAAATAGTGGGCGGGGCGGCGTTCAGCGTCTCGATGGCGAAGCCCGCCGCGGCCTTGTATCCGGCCATGTAGTCGCGCCGTTCAGCCTCGGGCAGCACATCTTCGATGTCGTCGAAGACACCGCCGCAGCGCTCATCAAGCAGCGTCAGCAACCCGAACGGCCCGGCACCCCGGTTGCGCAACACCACTTGCGACACCGGCCCGCAAAGCTGCGCGTCATAGGCGGCCAGCGCATCGGCGCTCATGCCATGGGCCAGCAGCTTTGCCCCGATCACGCGGGCATCCACGATCGCCTGGCTCGCCCCGTTCGACCCTGTGGGATACATCGCATGCGCCGCATCGCCCATCAGCGCCACCGGGCCATCCACCCAGGTCGGCACCGGATCGCGGTCGATCATCGGGTTTTCATAGGCGCAATCGGCCGACCGCAGCATCGCAGGCACATCGAGCCAATCGTAGCGGAAGCTTTCGAAATGATGGATGAAATCGTCCATGGCGACGGGCTTGAACCAGCTGTCATCCGGCCAGCCGCTGGAATTGTCCACCGTCACCTCGGCGATCCAGTTGATCAGTGCGGTGCCATCCGCACCTACCGGGCTGATCGGGTAGATCACCATCCTGTGCCGGTGCGTGCCAAGCCCGACAAAGGACGATTCCGTGCGCAGCGGTTTGGCGCGCACGGTGCCGCGCCACATCACCGCGCCACCCCAGTTGATCGGCGGCTGGTCGGGGTGCATCTGGGCGCGGATACGCGAATGGATGCCATCGGCCCCCAACAGAAGCGCGCCTTGCACCTGTATGCTCGTGCCATCGGCCCGGACCACATCGGCCAGCACATTTCCCGCGTCATGGCGATAGCCGGTCACCCGCGCGCCCAAAGTGATGCAGTCAGGCCCAGCCCGTTCCAGCAGGCGGCGATAGAGCAGCATGTGAAACTGCCCGCGATGCGCGGCATATTGCGGCCAGTGATAGCCAGCGGCGCGCCCGCGCGGCTCGGCATGCACCTCGCGCCCGTTCAGGCCCACCAGCGCCCATTCCTGCGCGGGCAGACCGACCGTGTTCAGATCGCTCTCGGTGATCCCAAGGTCGATCAGTTCGCGCACCGCATTGGGTTGCAGGTTGATGCCCACGCCCAGCGGGCGCATCTCTCGGCTGGATTCGAACACATGAAACGGCACGCCGATTTGGTGCAGCGTCAGCGCCATGGCAAGACCGGCGATACCGCCGCCCGAGATCAGGACCGGGCGCGCGCTCATCGCGGGGCCATCCGGATCGCGCCGTCGAGCCGGATCACCTCGCCGTTCAGCATCGGGTTGCGGGTGATATGCTCGACCATCGCGGCATATTCATCGGGATGGCCCAGCCGCGACGGAAACGGCACCTGCGCGCCGAGCGAGGTCTGCACCTCTTGCGGCAACCCTTCCAGCAGCGGCGTCAGGAACAGCCCCGGCGCGATGGTGCAGACGCGGATGCCCTTGTCGGCCAGATCGCGCGCCATGGGGAGCGTCATGCCCACGATCCCGCCCTTGGATGCGGCGTAGGCGACCTGTCCGATCTGCCCGTCATAGGCCGCGACCGAGGCCGTGTTCACGATCACGCCGCGCGCGCCATCGGCATCGACAGGGTCGGCGGCCACCATCCGTGTAGCCACCTGAGAGGCGCAGTTGAAACTGCCCATCAGGTTGACCCGGATGACCTTGTCGAACAGCGCGGCATCATGCGCGGCACCCCGCGACACGGTCTTGGCCGCCGGCCCAATTCCGGCGCAATTCACCAGCACGCGGGGCACGCCCAAAGCCGCATCCACCGCCGCGATCCCCGCCGCGACGGAGGCCGGGTCTGACACATCGACGGCGGCAAACATGCCACCTGCCGCGCGCGCCTGTGCCTGCCCCTTGTCCGCGTCCAGATCGAAAACGGCCACGCGCAGACCGCAGGCCGCAAGCCGGACGACCGTCGCCGCCCCAAGGCCAGATGCCCCGCCCGTCACGATGGCGGCCATGCCTGTCCAGTCCTGCATCCCAAATCCTCCCCGACGTGGTTTGGCCCGTTTCTGTGCCCTCCGCGCGCATCCCGCAAGCCTCTCCGGGCGGGCGGCCAAACCAAAAGGTTGCCCTTTCCGGCATTTGTCCCTATTCCGCAGCGCAGCGAACATGGACCCGGGCCTTGCCACCCGGGTGGCTCTTCCGGCCGCCGATCCGCCGG
>JAGYLB010000001.1 GCA_018401055.1 Roseicyclus sp. | reverse complement strand
AAGCTTGACCCTTCGATATTCTCTGCCAGCTTCATCATGCATTTCGTTGCTGCCATCCACAGGTTCAGGAACAACGACGGCGAGGCCTCCATGAACGCCAGTGCAGTCTCGTCGGTGATTCCTCCGCGACTGCGGTCCTTCAGTTCGGCCACCAAAGCGCTGGTTGCGACGGCTGTGCGGCCGTGGCAGTCGTCGCCGCCCACCAGCCCGATCACCGCCAGGGGCACAAGTGCGATGCCTTCGGCGATGCCGCCCTCCAGCACATCGACAAAGCGGGTGTTGAGCCAGCGTATGTGGTCCAGCACCGCTTCCGACCGCAGCCCCAAGCGCATCGCGGTGCGCGATCCGCCGTTGATCGGGGCATAGACCCGCTGCAGTCCACCCCAGGCATCATAGACCGTGTGCAAAGGCATCGAGGCGCTGACGACCGCAGCAAGGGGGGTGACGACGTCATGGTCCTGAGCGGGTTTCAACGTGATCTCGCCACCCATGATCATCGCCTCGGCCTGATCGAAATCGCGCGCCAGACCCTCATAGACTGCAGCCACGCAGGCAGAGTTCAGGATCGGCGCGGTTATCTGGGACGGATTGGCAAAGGCGGGTCCGGCGTGCAAAAGCACGTTGGCGGGCAGGTTCATGACGTCGGACGCGGTGTTGAACCGATTCCAGACCGGTTGGGTGACCATGGCCTTGTCAAAGGCCAGCCGATCGGCGGGATGCAGGGTCATGGGGTCTCCGGCGGAATGATCCAGGTTTCTGAAAAGTAGAGAAAAGCTGTTGTGGTCTTGACGCCCGCCTGCACCCTTTCGCCCACGCTGCCCGGCATACGCTGCCCGTTGACAATGATCTGCGCATCGCGGGCCGGGACCAGAAGCGTGAACATGGTATGGGCGCCCGTACCAACCTGATCGGGCGTCAGCTCTAGCGCCTTGGGCGGCTCCAGCCCTTCCCAGACCAGCTCGACCGTCAGCCCTTCGCCCGAGACGGTTTCGGTGTAACGATGCCCCATCGGGTCGCCCGTGCTGCGGACCGCCTGCGCCAGCTTGATCGGCAGCCCGTCAAAGGCCGGCGCGGCCCGAAAAGCGGCGAGTTTGCCGATGAAGCTTTCCTTGAGGAAGGCGGCCAGCGGCATGTTGTCGGCCAGCATCAGGTTCGGGGCGCCCTCCGCGCCCTCGGCCGCGCTTGGCGTGCCGTAGAGCAACAGCACCTGACCTTGGCCCAACGGCGACCAAGCCACGCGGAAGAACAGCGCCATCGCCGAAAAGCTGCCGTCTCCGGCCTTCAGCAGGATGCCGGGATTTTCGCCGGTCCAGTCCACGACGCCTGGGGTGATTGGGTCCGTCAGCGGCATCATGCACCCCCTTGTCGTGACGCAGGCACCGGCGTGACCCACGTTTCGGAAAACGCTAAAAAGGCCGTCGACATGGTGCGGCCGAAGAACTGCCGCGCGGCGACCGCGCCTTCAAGCGGCGTACCGTTCACGACAACCTCGGCGGCCCGCGCTTCCAGAAACACCGAATACATCTCGTGCTGCTTGGTGGCCGAGTTCTCTTGCGTCACTTCGACCGGCAATGGCAGCCCCATGTCACGCCAAACCATCTCAACCATTACGCCCGAACCGCGCAGAGTCTCGCTGTAGCGCGATTTTAGATCGCCTGGGCGTTTCTCGACGGAATCGCAATCGAGCCAAGTCATCGCGCCGAGCCCCGGCTTGCCGACGAAGGTCGGCATCTTGGCCACCCAGCCTTCGACAATCCAGCGCATCAGGCGCTGGTTGTCGGTCAGGATCAGATTGGGCACCTCCGGCCAGCCCCTAGCCACGTCGGGAGCGCCCAGAACTATCGCCGCATGGCCGCGTCCATGGGGCGACAACACAACACGAAAGAACAGTGCCAGCGTCGAATAGGCCGCGTCTCCCGCATTTTTCTTCAGATAGATACCGGGATTTTCGCCCGACCAGTCGACACGACCGGGATTTATCGGGGCGCGTGTCATGGCCAGCTGGCCTCATAATCCTTCAGCGCGGCCTTGATGAACCGGCTGCGGTCTGTCCCTGCCTTGTCGTCGCCGGCACGCAGGATTTCGGCGACCTTGAACGAGATCTCCTTCAATACGGCCGCGTCGGCACGCCCTTCAGGTACCGGAATGCGCAGCATCGTGTCGCCAGCATAGGTCGGCAGCACCCCCGCATATCCATCGGTGGGATGCGGCACGGGCACGCCCGCAGCGAGCGAGCGGATATTGTTTCGCAGCATACGCCGCACCTTGGCCACGCCACGATCGGTGAAGCTGAGATTCTCTCGGGCATGGATGTTTATCGGCCCTTGGCTGACCCAGGCATCATAGTCGCCGGGATCACGCTGGCGTTGTTCATAGGACCGGTCCGGATCCTGGCCATAGAAGTCGGTCTTGCCATAGCCGACTCTGGATTTGTCCGTCAGCCCCCGCGGGTCGTCGCCGTCGCGGAAATGGCGCCAGGTCACGACCATCGTGTTGGTGTCATCGATTGGCACCACCCAACGGCTCAGCCCGCAGCGGCCGAAGTAGCGCGGGCTGTCCGGCACCGGGAAATGCGCCCCGTTCTGTGTGAAGCTCGGCATCATATGGTCATGGATGCGCAGCCACACGATATCGCCGACGCGGCGCACATTCGTGTAGAAGTCACCGTATTTGCCCTCGTGGAACTCGATCATTGGCATTTCTGCGAAGGCGTCGATGAACTGGCTGCGCACCGCAAGCGTGTGCAGATAAACCACGTGGAACGGATCCCACGCATTCTCCATCACCTGCAGCCAGTTGCAGGGCGATTTGATCAGCGAGGGCAGCATCTCGTCACCGTCCTCGTCAAATGTATCCATGACCGGAAACGGCGGTATGGTTTCTTTCGGCCCGAGATAGGCAAACGCCAAGCCCTTGTATTCGATAACCGGATAAGCACCGAGACAGGCTTTTTTGCTGACCTGGGAGGCGGGCGGTTCGCAAGGGGTTTCCAGCACCGTGCCGTCGAGCCCGTATTTCCAGCCGTGATAGGAACAGCGGATGCCGCCTTCCTCGATGATCCCGAACTCAAGGCTCATGTTTCGATGCGCGCAATGCAGATGCGTAAGGCCCAGCTTGCCTTCCTTCTTCTCGCGGAACAGCACAAGATCCTCGCCGAGAACACGGATGCGGTAAGGCATATCGCTGATCTGATCGGTCATCGCGACCGGCATCCAGAACCGGCGCATGTATTCGCCACAAGGCGTGCCGGGACCGACCTCGCTCAGCTCCGGATCAGGTTTTTGCTGCCAGACAGTTTGCCTGTCATGACCGCGGAAATTGCCCGTGGGGATATCAAACGGCGTGTTCATTCGGGGCTCCTGTTATTTCAGTCTTCCGGGAACGGGTCCGGCATCGCGGTGTGCCCCGTCCATACGGATTTGGGTTGCAGAAAATCCTTCATCGCGTCGGGCCCAAGTTCGCGGCCATAGCCCGACAGTTTCAACCCGCCGATCGGCGCGCCGGGGTCCACGCTGCGGTAATGGTTGACATATACGGTTCCGGCCTCTATCCGGCTCGCCACGCGCGCGCCCCTGGCCGGGTCCGAGGTCCAGACGCCGCCCGCCAGTCCGTAATCCGTGTCGTTGGCCAGCGCGACAGCCTCGTCTTCGGTGCCGAACGAGGTGATGGCCAGCACTGGGCCGAACACCTCTTCACGCCAAAGCTGCATGTCGGGGGTCACATTGTCGAACACCGTTGGGCCGACGAAAAAACCGGGGCGGTTGCCCGCCGTCGCAACACCGTCCAACAGGCAGATTGCGCCTTCTTCCTTCGCCCGCGCGATCATCTCGCGCACTTTCGTCAGATGTGCCGCATTGGCCAACGGTGCCACTTGCGTTGCAGGATCCATCGGATTGCCGAGTTTTAGCCGGCGGGCGCGGTCAACGATCCTCGACACAAGTACCGCGTGCACGGATACCTCGACAATCAGCCGCGAACCGGCGACGCAGGTCTGACCATTTGACAGAAAAATGCCCGACAGCACCCCGTTGACGGCGTTGTCGATGTTGGCATCGGCGAACACCACCTGCGGCGACTTGCCGCCAAGTTCCAGCGTGGTCGGCACGACGCCCGCCGCCGCCGCCGTCGCCACCTTGCGCCCGCCAGAATCCGACCCAGTAAAGGTGACCTTGCGGGTCAGTGGATGGCGGACCAGTGCCTCGCCCACCTCATGGCCAAAGCCCGTCACCACGTTCAACACCCCACGCGGCAGACCCGCCCGATGCGCCAGCGCAGCAAATTCCAGCGTCGAGGCCGAGGCAAGTTCGGACGGCTTCACGACCACCGTGTTGCCCGCCGCCAGCGCCGGGCCAAGCTTCCACGCCAGGATCATCAGCGGCGAATTCCATGGCGTGATCGCCACGACCACGCCATAGGGCAGAAAATGAGTAGCGCTTTCAACGCCGCCCACCCGGTTGGTCTGCGGTTCCACCAAAGGCTTGCGCGCCTGCGCAGCGAAGTGCCGATACCACATGTGCAGGTCAGAGAATTGCGCGCAAACCTCTGCCATGCGCTTACCGTTGTCGCGGACTTCGGCGTCCACAAGCTCTTTCCAATGCACCTCCAGATGATCTGCGAGATGCTCCAGCGCTTCAGACCGAATGGCACCATCGGCCGAAGCCCATTGGCCTATCCGAAAGGCGCAGTCAGCAGCGCGGATCGCCTTGTCGGCATCGCCCGCATCACCGCGGGCAATCAAAGACCAGACCCGACCAGTCGCCGGATCAACACTCTCAATCACACAATCCGTCTCAGCGCTGAAACAACCAGAAATGAAATGAGTGTACCGCTTCATCCAAGATCCGTCTGAAACATCGCGCAAAAACTGCCCCAGCAATTCGCCACGTCGCACCATGCCACGACTGGTATGGGCGAGAACCAGCCCGTCGCCGGGAAAGGTCTGCGGCACGGACGGGCGCTCTGGATCAGCACGACCTGACCCTCTAGCGTCTCGGGCGACAGATTCCGGGCCAGCCGCATGATCGCGGCGGGCCCCTCGAACTTATCGCCATGGGTACCGCCGATAATCAGAACGCGCCGCCCATCGCCGCCCTTGATGCTGATCTCTGGGATCGGGTGATAGCCCAGGGGATAGGCGTTGTCGAACCAGCGCAGCATCTTATCGCCAACGCTGCGCCCTGATTCGTCAAGATCGCGGATCAACCTCATGTGGCTCACGGTGGAACGGTCGGTCATTGTCAGTCCTGCGGCAATGCACATTTGCGGTTTCTGCGAGTTGTATAACATAATAAGCACGAAAGTGAACGGTAATTTTACAGCTTTGTGTGATGCATTGGTTTTCGGGAACCCCGGGGACAGGGATGGCAGTAGCGCGTGCGAAGTCAGGCATTCCCAGAACCCGGCCGCAAAAGATCAGCACGGACAATCATGCGGTTACACCCGCCGCGATCGGTCTGCATTCAAACGAAAGCGCATTGCGGCCGGCGTCGAGCTCTTTCTGGAAACTCCGATGTGACACTAGTGTCCCCGCCTGACATAAGATTCCCAAGGCCGCTGCATCGTGGCATGATCGGCGGATGAGACGAACCGACATCTGCCTTTACCTTGGCCCCGCCGACCGCGCTGAGCTTCAAGCCCTGCTGATCAACCGCAACACGCCGCGC
>JAGYLB010000130.1 GCA_018401055.1 Roseicyclus sp. | reverse complement strand
CGTTGCGCCACGACGACAAGCAGCGCCGAGGATGACGATGATGTCGACAACGAAAGGGACAGGCGCGATGACACGGCAAATGACCGGCGCGAAGATGGTGGTCGAGGCCCTGAAGGATCAGGGCGTCGAAGTCGTATTCGGCTATCCGGGCGGCGCCGTGCTGCCGATCTATGACGAGATTTTCCAGCAAAATGCGATCCGCCACATCCTTGTGCGGCACGAACAGGGCGCGGTCCATGCCGCTGAAGGCTACGCCCGCTCGACCGGCAAGCCGGGCGTCGTGCTGGTGACCTCGGGTCCCGGGGCGACCAATGCAGTCACCGGACTGGTCGATGCGTTGATGGATTCGATCCCGATCGTGGTTCTGACCGGGCAAGTGCCGACGTTCATGATCGGCTCGGACGCGTTCCAGGAGGCCGATACCGTCGGCATCACGCGCCCTTGCACCAAGATGAACTGGCTGGTGAAGGACACCGAACATCTGTCGGATACGATCCATCAGGCGTTTCACATCGCCACCAAGGGCCGCCCCGGCCCGGTTCTGATCGACATTCCCAAGGACGTTCAATTCGCCACCGGCACCTATACCGAGATCCCCAAGGCCAAGGTCAGCCATTACCAGCCCCGCACCGTTGGCGACCCGGCCATGATCGAGGCGCTGGTCGAGGCGATGGAACAGGCCGAACGCCCCGTGTTCTACACCGGCGGCGGCGTCATCAACTCCGGCCCCCGCGCCAGCGCATTGCTGCGCGAACTGGTGGCCGCGACCGATTTCCCCATCACCTCGACCCTGATGGGTCTGGGCAGCTACCCGGCCTCGGGCAAGAACTGGCTGGGCATGCTGGGGATGCACGGGCTTTACGAGGCCAATCTGGCGATGCACGGCTGCGACCTGATGATCAACATCGGCGCGCGCTTCGATGACCGGATCACCGGGCGGCTATCGCCGCCTTCAGCCCGGATCGCGTCAAGGCCCATGTCGACATCGACCCCTCGTCGATCAACAAGGTGATCCGCGCCGATTTGCCGATCATCGGCGACGTGGCCATGTGCTGGAAGATCTGCTGCGATCTGGAAGCGCGCGGCCAGGTCAGACGCGCGGTGCGGTCCGAGCGCTGGTGGGGACAGATCGAGCGAATGGCGCGCGCGTCGACTGCCTGACCTACAAGGCTCGAGACCGACGATCATCAAGCCGCAGTATGCGCTGCGAGCGGCTCGAGGCGCTGACCAAGAACATACGACCGCTACATCTGCACCGAGGTCGGCCAGCACCAGATGTGGGCGGCGCAATACCTGGGCTTCGAGGACCCGAACCGCTGGATGACCTCCGGCGGGCTTGGCACCATGGGCTATGGCACGCCTGCCTCCATCGGGGTCCAGGTGGCGCATCCGGATGCGCTGGTCATCAACGTGGCGGGCGAGGCGTCGTGGCTGATGAACATGCAGGAAATGGGCACCGCGATCCAGTATCGCCTGCCGGTCAAGCAGTTCATCCTCAACAACGAACGGCTGGGCATGGTGCGCCAGTGGCAAGAAGCTGCTGCACGGCGAGCGCTACAGCCACAGCTGGTCCGAGGCGCTGCCTGATTTCGTCAAGCTGGCCGAGGCCTTCGGCGCCAAGGGCATCTTGTGCAAGGACCCCGCCGATCTCGATGACGCCATCATGGAGATGCTGGACTACAAGGGGCCGGTGATCTTCGACTGTCTGGTGGAAAAGCACGAGAACTGTTTCCCGATGATCCCCTCGGGCAAGGCGCATAACGAGATGATCATGGGCGAGGTCGACACCCAGGGCGTCATCGGTGCCGAGGGCGGCGTTCTGGTATGAGGCCTTCCATGCGGCGATTAATCGACCGCTTTCGCAAGGTTGCAAAAACAGGGCCGAGGCATGCGCTTTCGCTCAAGACCACGCAAATGGTCGAGGGCTGCTTCGGCCCGATCGAGGCTTATGTCGATGATGTGATCACCGACCAGATCATTGAGTTCGGAAATCACACCCGGCCCGAGTTTGCCTTTGCCTGTTCGGTCCTGCCGCCCAAGGCGCAGCTCTTCGACCTCGGTGCACATATCGGGACCTTCTCGATGACCGCGCTTGGAAAGATGATGGGCGGAGGTCGCATCCTCGCGGTCGAGGGCAACCCCGTGACCGCGGCCATCTTGTCGCGCAATCTCATGCGCTTGGCGGACCCGAAGCAGCGCGGAAGGCACCCGGTGCGGAGAATCGAGGTCCTCAACGCCTTCGTCGCAGTGCAGGACGGAGATTTCGCCATTCAAGAAAACCGCGCCAACACGGGCGCAAGCATGCTGGTGCCGCGGACGACCGGGCCGAACATGGCCCCGGCCGTGCAGCCCTTCTACGGCATCGACGCGCTGGTCGACCGGTATTTCCCACCAGATTACATCAAGCTCGACACAGAAGGCACCGAGGGGCAGGTCTTGACCGGATCGCGCTTCGTCGCGGACGCAAAGCCCCTGATCTATCTTGAGGTGAACGAACGCACCCTTGCAGCCTTCGGCACCACGACAGCCGATCTCGACCATCTCTTCGGGCGGCTTGGCTATGGGCTTTATGTCAACAGTTTCGACCGGAACGGAGGCCATGATCTGTACCGCATCGACCGCATCACGACCCTGACCGGGCGCGGAGCGTTCTTTGATGTGCTCTGCGTGCCCGTCACCCACGACATGCACAAGGTCTTGTCGCGCCTCTGCGCGCCCTGACCGGCCCCATCCGATCATTCCAGAAAGCCGATGGCCTGCGCGAACAGACCGTCGGGGGTGACATCACATTTCGCTGGCCGGATCTTTGCCACACAGTCTTGTCACGCTTGATCAAATCCCGGTCGCGCCGCATCGGTCGGGGCTGCGCGACGGCTGGCCATGGCGACACTGGAAAGAGACACCATGCGAACGGCCCCTGTCATGCACTCATCGGGCAAAGCCATGCCGCGGTGCAGCCTTTTCCCAGCCCGCCGAATAAGCCCATTTCGGCCCTTTCGCATCGCGGCCCGCCCGGCTACACCGGGCGGGGCCGTTTCTCATGCCGGGGGCCGCCCATGTCACCGCTCAACATCGAGAAAGGCTCGTCGAGCCATTCCGCCTACGACCTCCGCAGCCACATGTCGGACGTGGTGGAAACCCACACGCTGGCCGTACTGGTGCAAAACGAGGCAGGCGTGCTGGCGCGCGTGATCGGGCTGTTCTCGGGGCGGGGCTACAACATCGAAAGCCTGACCGTGGCCGAGGTGGATCGCGCGGGCCACCGCTCGCGCATCACCATCGTCACCAGCGGCACGCCGCAGGTCATCAATCAGATCAAGATGCAGCTTGAACGCATGGTGCCCGTCCACGAGGTCCACGACCTGACTGTCGACGGCGCCTTCGTCAGCCGCGAACTGGCACTGATCAAGGTCATCGCCAAGGGCGAACACCGTGTGGAGGCGCTGCGCATCGCCGAGATCTTCCGCGCCAATGTGGTGGATTCGACCCTGCAGAGCTTCGTCTTCGAGATCACCGGCACGCCCGAAAAGGTCGATGCCTTTTGCGAGCTGATGCGCCCCTTGGGTGAGGTGCGGCTGGCGCGCACCGGGGTCGCGGCCATCGCGCGCGGACTCTGAGCCGAAAATTCTTATGCATTTTCGCAACTGCTGATCCTTCTTGCGAGCGATCGCGTCGCGCATTGGGGGCGCAAGGTAGTAGCCTGCCCCACGCCCCCTTTGCCGTCTGCGCCAGGCGATCAGCCGGCCGGGATCAGGCCCGCGTCTTGCGCAGCGGCGATCTCGTCGGCGTCAAGTGCCCCGTCGCCATTGGTGTCGAGCGCCTGAAACTCCGCCTCCGTCATCTCGGGCATGGCCACCAGCGCTTCGGTATAGCTGACGAAGCCGTCGCCGTCGGTATCGAGCGCTTCGGCCTGCCCTATGGCGTGGCCTGTGCCGACTAGCCCTAGGATCAGGGCGGCAAGCGCCGTTGCGCGGCCAGGGCGGGCGGGGCGGTTGGGGAAGCGAATCATCATGGTCAGGGTCTCCCTGCATTGGTTTCGGGTCGAAGGCAGATCATCCGCCCTCGACAAGGAAGACCGGCGGGGGCCGGTTTCTTCCCCGTCGTCCCGACATCCGCTCTGTCCGGCGACGGCTTGCCGGATTGCGGCTTAGCGCGCGGGCGACGTCCCGCCTAGGGCAACGCCCTGCCTCACCCGCGCGCGGATTGCCGCCGCATACCGGCAAAACGTGGCGCAGGGTCGGTCCGGGGCGGTCACGCCGCTTGCACGGGGCGGTGCGATGGGTGGTGGTAGGGGCATCATGCAACCGCGCACGAGGTCCGGCCCGATGTCCGCCCCCAACCCCGGCCCTTTGCCACAAACATCGGCGCGCGCCTTCCTCGCCCTTTTGCCGGACCTGAGGCGCAGCGCGCGGCGGCTCAGCCGGTCGGTCGAGGATGCCGATGATCTGGTGCAGGACACGCTGCTGAGGGTCTGGGCGCGGCTGGCGATGGCGCGGGCCGGTGCGACGGATCAGGCCCCCGTCACCGACCTGCGGGCATATGCCTTCGCCACCTTGCGCAATTGCGCCCGGACGCGCGGCGCGGGCGTTCTGCCATCCCCCTCCGCCCCGCAAGATGCGCATCACGCGGCCGAGGCGCTGCAAGACGCCCGCGCCGACACCGAGGGGCAGATGGCCGCGACCGAAGCGATGGCGGCGCTCGACGCCCTGCCCGAGGATCAGCGCACGCTTTTGCGCCTGCGGGTTCTGGAGGGGCTAAGCTACGCCGAAATCGCCGCGCAAACCGGTCTGCCGCTCGGCACGGTCACGTCGCGCCTGTCGCGGGGACGGCGCGCACTGCGCAGGTCTCTGGGGCTGACCTCGGATGCCGGGGTGGCGGAGCTTTTGGGGGCGGACGGCGGCTAGACCTCAGCCGGAGCCCAGAATGATGCGCACATAATCGCGGGTTTCCGCATAGGGCGGGATGCCATCGTGCTGGCGCACCGCTTCGGGGCCGGCGTTATAGGCGGCCAGGGCGTGATCCCAGCGGCGAAAACTGCGATATTGCATCGCCAGATAGCGCGCGCCGCCCTCGAGGTTGGCGGTCGGATCATGCGGATCGACGCCCAGCAGGTCGGCCGTGCCGGGCATCAGCTGCGCCAGACCGATCGCGCCCGCGTGGCTGACGGCTGCCGGGTTCCAGCCCGATTCCTGTTGAACGAGGCGCAGGAACAGATCCTCGGGGATGCCATGGCGGCGCGCGGCGGCGCGCGCAACCTCAAGCCAGGGGCCCTCGTAGCGCCCCTCGAAACGGGGGATCGCAGCCCTGCCCGTCTCGGGGTCGAAATCAGGGCGGAGCCGGACAGAGGCCGCGTATTGCGTCGCGGCCCGGCTGTCGAGCACGCCGATCGCCCGGTTGATCCGCTCCATCGGGTCAGCCAGAGCGGGAAGCGCCAGACAAGCCGTCAGGGCCAGAGTGAGCAAAGAGCGCAGGACAAGAGCCATGGAGAATGGACTTTCGAAACAACCTGCTGCGTCCGTTACGCGATTTCGGGCGCGAATTCCAGAGTTTCGCGGCCCGCCCTCTTGCACCCGAGGCTGCGATTAACCTTTTCTTGACCATGCTGGGGTGATCTAAACGCCACGCGGCGCGGCGATGACTCGGCGGGCCAGACATGGGCTTAACGCCGAAACGGGGGAGACAGCGACATGGCCGGATCGGTCAACAAGGTAATTTTGGTCGGCAATCTGGGCCGCGACCCCGAGGTGCGCAGCTTTCAAAACGGCGGCAAGGTCTGCAACCTGCGCATCGCCACTTCCGAGACGTGGAAGGACCGCGCCACCGGCGAACGCAAGGAGCGGACCGAATGGCATTCGGTGGCGATCTTTTCCGAACCGCTCGCCAAGATCGCAGAGCAGTATCTGCGCAAAGGGTCCAAGGTCTATATCGAGGGACAGCTGGAAACCCGCAAATGGCAAGACCAGTCGGGGCAGGATCGCTATTCGACCGAGGTCGTGCTGCGCCCCTACCGGGGTGAGTTGACGCTGCTGGACGGGCGTGAGGGCGGCAGTGGTGGCGGTGGCGTGGCGTTGGCGGCAGCTACGGCGGCGGTGCGTCGGGCGGCGGCTATGGCGATGACCGCGGCGGCGGCTATCCCGAGGACCGCGGCGGCCCGAGCGGCGGTGGCTATGGGCGGGCGGCGGTGGCGGCGGGGATGTCGACGACGAGATCCCGTTCTGATCCTGACCGGGCGCTCTTGACAGCCGCAACGCCTGTGGCTGGCTGGGGAAAGCCTCCGGCGGGGATATTTTCAAAACAGAGAAGCGAGGCGCGGTGCGCTCGTGATGACAGGGGCAGCGCGCATGCAGCCGATCAATCCGACCTACAGGCGCACCTTTCCGCCCCCGGTGATGGAGGCGCGGCGCTGGATCGAGGGCAAGGTCTTTGCCCCCGAAAAACCACTGATCATGCTGAGTCAGGCCGCCCCGGTGGACCCGCCGCCGGACGCTTTGGCCCGCGCAATGGCAGATGCGCTGATCGGAGAACCCGGCGTCGCATCTCTATGGCCCGGTGCTGGGCCTGCCGGAACTGCGCGCGGAACTGGCGGGGCAATGGTCGGAAGGCTACGGCGGCGCGATCCGCCCTGCGCAAGTCGCGGTGACGGCGGGCTGCAACCAGGCCTTCACCGCCGTGATGTCGACTCTGGCGGGCGCGGGCGATGCGGTGATCCTGCCCCTGCCCTACTATTTCAACCACAAGATGTGGCTCGACATGGAAGGGGTCGAAACTGTCGCCCTGCCCACCGGCGACGATCTGCTGCCCGACCCCGAGAGAGCCGCGGCGCTGATCACCGCGCGCACACGCGCCATCGTGCTGATCAGCCCCAACAATCCCACCGGCGTCGAATACCCGCCTGAGCTGTTGCAGGCCTTTTTCGATCTGGCGCGGACCCATGGCATCGCGCTGATCCTCGACGAGACCTACCGCGATTTCCACTCGCAGCCCGGCGCGCCGCATGACCTCTTCGCCGATCCCGACTGGGACGACACGCTGATCCATCTCTATTCCTTCTCCAAGGCCTACCGGCTGACCGGCCATCGGGTCGGCGCGGTCATGGCGTCCGAGGCGCGGCTGGCAGAGGTTGAGAAATTCCTCGACACCGTCGCCATCTGCCCGCCGCAGGTGGGCCAGATCGGCGCGCTTTGGGGGATGCGCAACCTGAGCCAATGGCTGGCGGGCGAGCGGGCCGAGATCCTCTCGCGGCGCGATGCGCTGGTAGAGGGCTTCGCACGGCTGGAGGGCTGGGATCTGCTGGGCTGTGGAGCCTATTTCGCCTATGTGCGCCATCCCTTTGCCAAACCCTCGGACATGGTCGCGCGCGAGATGGTGGAGGCTTGCGCGATGCTGGTGCTGCCCGGCACGATGTTCGGACCGCGGCAGACCGAAGGCGGCACAGGACAGGCCGAGGCGACGCTGAGGATCGCCTTTGCCAATGCCGACCGCGCGGGGCTGGCCGAAGTGGTGGGCAGGCTGGCGACGCTCGATCTGTAAGTCGGCAGCCCCAGGGCCCCGGGCCTTGCGCGCGCGCGGCGCGAGCGCGTAATCAACCCCGCAGACACGCGGCGGGCATGCCCGCGTCACGCACGGAAACAGGAAGGATCCCCGCGACATGGCGAAATCGGTTGCGAAGAAGGCCTCGAACCTTTTCGTCTGGATCATCCTCGGGCTCTTGTTCGTGGCGCTGGCGGGCTTCGGCATCGGCTCCCCTTCACCGGGGGCGCCAGCCGGATCGGCAGCGTCGGCGAGATCGAGATCACCGTCAGCGATTACCAGCGCGCCCTCGACGAGGAGTTGCGCGCCCAGATCGCCGATCGGCGCGCGCCGGTGAGCTTTGCCGAACTTCAGGCGCAAGGCCTTGATCAGGCGGTGCTGCAGGCGCTGGTCGCCCGCGCCGCCCTGTCGAATGAGGCACAGACCATCGGCCTGTCGGTCGGCGACGCAGAGGTCGCCCAGCAGATTACAAGGGGCGAGGCGTTTCAGGGCCTCGACGGGTCCTTCGATCGCGAGGCCTATGAATTCACCTTGCGCCAGAACGGCCTGACGCCCGCGCAATACGAGGAAGAGATCCGGCGGCGGACCGCCAACAGCCTGTTGCAAGTGGCCGTTCTGGGAGGGTTGCAGGCCGATCCGACCATCGCCGAGACGCTGGTTGCCTATCAGGGCGAGACGCGGGATTTCACCATCCTGACCCTGACCGAGGCCGATCTGGCACCCGAGGGCGTTGCCACCCCGACCGAGGCCGATCTCGAGAACTATTATACCGAAAACCCGCAGCGCTTCACCCGCCCCGAGGCGCGGCGCGTGACCTATGCCTGGGTCACGCCCACGATGCTGATGGATGACCTTACCATCGACGAAGAGGCGTTGCGCGACCTTTATGAGCAGCGCGCGAGCCTCTATCGGCAGCCCGAACGGCGGCTGCTGGAACGGCTGGTCTTTCTCGACACGGACGCGGCGCAGGCGGCCTTCGACGCCATCGCGGCGGGCGAGACGGATTTCGACACGCTGGTGGCGGATCGGGGCCTGACGCTGGAGGATGTGGATCTGGGCGAGGTCGCGCGTGGCAATCTGCTGCCCGAGGCCGCCGAGGCGATCTTTTCCGACACCGAGTCCGAGATCATCGGGCCGCTGCCGTCCGATCTGGGGCCCGCGCTGTTCCGCGTCAATGCGGTGCTCGATGCCTCCGAGATCAGCTTCGAGGAAGCGCAAGAAGAGTTGCGCGCCGAACTGGCCGCCGAGGCCGCGCGGCGCGCCATCGACGACCTGCGCGATCCGATCGACGATCTTCTGGCCGGGGGGGCAACGCTGGAGGAAATCGCGGCGGAGACCGAGATGATGCTGGGCGCGATGGATTACACGCCCGTCTCCGAAGACGGGATCGCCGCCTATGACGCCTTTCGTGAGGCGGTGACGGCCGCGCGCGACGGGGATTTCCCCGAGCTGCTGGAGCTGAGCGACGGCGGCTTGTTCGCGCTGCGCCTCGACGAGGTGTTGCCACCCGCTCTGCCGCCTCTGGACGAGATCATCGACGAGGTCGCCGAGGGCTGGCGCGCCACTGCGCTCCGCGAGGCGTTGGCCGGTTTCGGCCAGACGCTGGTGGCCGAGCTTGCAACGGGTACCGCGCTGGACCAGCTTGGCGCGACCGTGACCGAACGGCAGGTCCGGCGGCAGGATTTCATCCCCGATGCCCCGCCGACTCTGGTGGCGCAGGTGTTCCGGCTTTCCGCCCCCGGCGACGTGGTGCTGGTGCCGGGCGCCGACCGCGCGCTGATCGCGCGGCTCGACGCGATCAACCCGCCGGCGCGCGATGATCCGACGGTGCAGATTCTGACCCAGATCATCAGCCAGTCGGTGGCCCAATCGATGGCGATGGATATCTTCGAGGCTTACGGTCAAGCGATGCAGGCCGATGTCGGCATCCGGCTGGATCAGTCGATGATCAACGCCGTCCACACGCAGTTCCCCTGATGGCGCTGGTTTCCGATTTCGCTCCTTTCGAGGCGGGCTGGGCCGAGGGCCGGAATCAGCTGGTCTATGCGCGGCTGGCCGCCGATCTGGACACCGCCGTGTCGGTGATGATGAAGCTGACGGATGCGGGACGCGACAGTTTCATCCTTGAATCCGTCACCGGCGGCGAGGTGCGAGGGCGCTATTCCATCATCGGCTGCAAGCCCGACCTGATCTGGGAGTGCCAAGGGCAGACCAGCCGCCTGAACCGCGCCGCGCGCTATGACCGCGAGAGCTTCACACCTTGCTCCGAGCCGCCGCTGCAGGCCTTGCGCGCGCTTCTGGCTGAAAGCGCCATCGACATGCCCGAGCATCTGCCGCGCGGCAGCCGCGGGCTGTTCGGCTATCTCGGCTACGACATGATCCGGCTGGTCGAACACCTGCCCGGCGTGAACCCCGACCCTCTGGGCCTGCCCGATGCGGTGTTGATGCGCCCCTCGATCATCGCGGTGCTCGATGGCGTCAAGGGCGAGGTGACGGTGGTGGCGCCCGCTTGGGTATCATCGGGCCTTACCGCGCGGGCGGCCTATGCGCAGGCGGCCGAGCGGGTCAGCGACGCGCTGCGCGATCTGGAACGCGCGCCCGCCATGGCGTCGCGCGAGATGGGCGAGGCCCGCGCGGTGGCGGAGCCCGTGTCGAATTTCGCCCGCGCCGAGTATCTGGCCGCCGTGGAAAAGGCCAAGGATTACATCCGTGCCGGCGACATCTTTCAGGTCGTCCCCTCGCAGCGCTGGACGCAGGATTTCCCGGAGCCGCCCTTCGCGCTTTACCGCGCGCTCAGGCGCACCAACCCCTCGCCCTTCATGTTCTTCTTCAACTTCGGGCCGTTTCAGGTGGTGGGGGCCTCGCCCGAGATCCTCGTGCGGGTCTTTGGCGGTCAGGTCACGATCCGCCCCATCGCGGGCACCCGAAAGCGGGGCGCCACGCCCGAGGAGGATCGCGCGCTCGAGGCCGATCTGCTGTCGGACCCCAAGGAACTGGCCGAACATCTGATGCTGCTCGATCTGGGGCGCAACGATGTGGGTCGGGTGGCCAAGATCGGCACTGTGAAACCCACCGAGGAATTCATCGTCGAGCGTTACAGCCACGTCATGCACATCGTCTCCAACGTGGTGGGCGAATTGCGCGACGATCAAGATGCGCTGTCGGCGCTCTTGGCGGGCCTGCCCGCGGGCACGGTCTCGGGCGCGCCCAAGGTCCGCGCGATGGAGATCATCGACGAGCTGGAACCCGAGAAACGCGGCGTCTATGGCGGCGGCGTGGGCTATTTCAGCGCAGGCGGCGACATGGACATGTGCATCGCGCTGCGCACCGCCGTGGTCAAGGACGGCAAGCTCTACATCCAGGCGGGCGGCGGCGTGGTCTATGACAGCGACCCCGAGGCCGAATTCGAGGAAACCGTGAACAAGTCGCGCGCGATCCGCCGCGCGGCCGAGGATGCGGGGCTTTTCTCTGGGCGCGGCAACCGCTGAGGGGGCGAAACAACGGCGTTTTTCGAGTGGGAAACCCCGGGGTTTCCCATGCGTTTTCCGCGGGGAAAACGCCCCTACTCGCTCAACCGCTGCAACACGGCCGAGACCGGCGCCAGTGCCACTCCCTCGGTCCGGCCGCTCAGCGCCCAAGACAGCAGCGCCGTGACCGTATCGGGGCGCGTGCGGCCGACGACCACCACAGCCCCCTCCTGCACGGCGGCAAAGGCCGCGCGACCCAGAAAACGGGTGATGACCGGCGCGCTCTGATCCTCGTCATCAAGCAGGCGGAACACGGTCGCCGCCGGCACACCCGTGCGCCGCGCGGTTTCCTCGGCGGCGTTCAACCCGCGCGGAAAGGCGATCAGCCCGTGACCCGTGTCAGCCAGCGCGCCGACGGTGGCATCAAGCACCGGACGGTCAGACTGGATGCGGCTGGCGGGGTCATCCATCAGCGCCACCGCCTGCGGCAGGGTTTCGCGTGCAACCCCAGCGCCACCTCGACATCGGAAGGCGTGGCACCTGTGGGCAGCGCGCTGGCCCCGAGGATCACCACCTCGAAGCCGGCGATCGCGCAATGAGGCGGCGCGCGCCGCTGCATCCGGGCGCATCGGGTCGAGGGCGAAACTGACCGGAAAGCCAAGCCCGCCCAGCGCCGTGGGGTCAAAACCGCTGTCGGCCTCGTCGATCAGGACGACAGCCATCAGGGGTGTGCCCGGCGCGGCCTCGAAAGGCTCGGCATTGTCGCGCAGCGCATTGGGCGGCCCGGGGTCCGGCTCGGCAATCTCCACTTGCTCGGGCGCGGGGGGCGGCGGTTCGGCCTGTGCCGGCAAGCCCGCTTGCGGCAGACGTCCGGGGATTGGGCGGTCTCCGAAGGGGCGGCCACCTGCGGCAAAACGCGGCGGCGCGGGGGAATCGCGGCGGGAGCGTCGGACGGCGCAGGCAGCCGGCCGATGTCCGGTCCAGACGGGACCTCGGGTGAATCTGCGGCCAAGGCCGCGGGGGAATCTGCGGCCAAGGCCGCGGGCTGAGGCGCGGGGGCCGGGGCGATGTCGGTCGCGGCGGGCTGCAGCCTGCACCTGCGGCACGACAAGGCGGCGCGGCGCGGCGCCCCCGCGCTGCCGTCGGCGGTAGTGGAAAGACCGGGCTTGGGGCCCGCGCAATGATGTCCGGTGCCGGGGTTTCCGGCGCTATGGCGATCGAGGGCGCGGGGGCGGGTGCGCCTGTCATGCCATCGCCTTCGGGCATGCTGTCTTGCGCCGGGGCTTGGGCCTGCGGCACCAGCGGCACGGTCTGTGGGGCCATGTCGATGCGCGGCAGGCTGGCCGCGTTGTCGGAGGCTGCGGGCCGTTCGGGCGCGACAGGCGGGATGCTGGCCACAGCCCCGGGAGCCTCGGGCGCGGGTTCGGGATCGGGCAGAGGTGCGGCTGCCTCGGGCTCGGGCGTCAGTTCGGACGGGGGCGCTTCCGCGGGCGGGAGAATGTCGCTCGGGGGCGTTTGAGCGGTCGGAGCTTCGGCGTCCGGGCGCGCGTCGACCGGGACCGGCGCCGGTGCAGGTGCCGGGACCTCGGGTGGCGAGATGTTAGTCGACACCGGAGCAGCGGCAGGCGCAGCTGTGTCGCCCTGCGGCCCAGTCTGCGCCTGAGGGCTGGCCGCTTGCGACGGTGCCGGACGGTCCGGCAGGGGCGTGCTCAAGGACACCGCGGCCAGCACCACCACGCTGACCACGGCCCCAAGGACCAATCCGCTCAGTATTCCGCCACCCATCCCTGCCCTCACTCGCCTGCCACTTGCCACGCCGCAGGTCCAACGCGCTTTGGCCTGCCACTCGGGCCGCTGGCGCTTGACCACCCGCCGCGGCTTTGAAACATGTATACCCCGGGTGTGCGCTGCCTTCACCCCCTTTTAACCTTTTGCGCCGGACCCGCCCGCATGTTGCTGCTCATCGACAATTACGACAGCTTTACCTGAACCTTGTCCATTATCTGGGCGAGTTGGGGGCCGAGGCGCAGGTTGTGCGCAACGACCAGATCACGGTGCAGGACGCGCTGGCGCGGCAACCATCCGCCATCGTGCTGTCGCCGGGCCCCTGCGATCCGGCGCAGGCGGGCATCTGCCTTGCGCTGACGCGGGCCGCGGCCGGCGCAGGTGTGCCGCTTTTGGGGGTGTGCCTTGGCCATCAGACCATCGGCGAGGCCTTTGGCGGCACCGTCCAGCGCCACAGCGAAATCGTGCATGGCAAGATGGGCGAGATCCATCACGCGGGGCTTGGCATGTTCCGGGGCCTGCCCACACCGCTTCTGGCCACGCGCTATCATTCGCTGGTGGTCGACCGCCCCAGCCTGCCCGATGTGCTGGAGGTGACGGCAGAACTGCCGGACGGCACGATCATGGGCCTGCGGCACAAGACGCTGCCCATCGAGGGCGTGCAGTTCCACCCCGAAAGCATCCGGTCCGAACACGGGCATGCGATGTTGAAGAATTTCCTCGACATGGCGGCCACCGCCAAGGAGCCGTGCCCGCATGACCGACGCGATGAAACCGCTGATCTATGCGGCCTCCGAAGGGCCATTGAGCCGTGCGCAGGCCGAAGCCGCTTTCGAAGAATTGTTCGAGGGCACGGCCACGCCCGCGCAAATCGCGGGACTCTTGATGGCGATGCGGGCACGCGGCGAATCCGTCGCCGAATATGCGGCGGCAGCCCAGGTGATGCGGGATCGTTGCGTCAAGGTGACGGCCCCCGAGGGCGCCATGGACATCGTCGGTACCGGCGGCGATGGCATGGGCACGCTCAACATCTCGACCGCGGCGGCCTTTGTCGTGGCGGGCGCAGGCGTGCCGGTGGCCAAGCATGGCAACCGCAACCTGTCCTCGAAATCGGGCGCGGCCGATGCGCTGTCGGAACTGGGCATCGACGTGATGGTCGGGCCTGACGTGGTGGAGCGTGCGATTGCAGAGGCCGGCATCGGCTTCATGATGGCGCCGATGCATCACCCGGCGATGAAACAGGTGATGCCGGTGCGCACCGAACTGGGCTGCAAGACGATCTTCAACATTCTCGGGCCGCTCACCAACCCCGCGGGCGTCAAGCGGCAATTGACCGGGGCCTTTGCCATCGACCTGATCTTTCCCATGGCGGAAACCTTGCAGGCGCTGGGGTCGGAGGCGGCGTGGCTGGTCCATGGCGCGGATGGCACCGACGAGATCTCCATCTCGGGCACGACCTCGGTGGCCGTGCTGAAGGATGGCAAGATCCGCGGCCGCGAGGTGCATCCCGAGGAGGCAGGGCTGCCGGTTCACCCGTTCCGCGATATCCTGGGCGGCACGCCGGCGGAAAATGCCGCGGCCTTGCGCGCCTTGCTTGAGGGCGCCAAGGGCGCTTACCGCGACGCGGTGCTGCTGAACGCCGCAGCCGCCCTTGTCGTCGCGGAAAAGGCCCCTGACCTGACGAGCGGCGTGGAGATCGCCGCCGAAAGCATCGACAGCGGGGCGGCCAAGCGCGCCGTGGAGCGGCTGGCCGCGATCACCCAATCGGCCAAGGGGGCATGAGCGAGGCGATGGCGACCATTCTGGACAAGATCAAGGCCTACAAGCTGGAAGAAATCGCCGCCGCCAAATCCGCGCGCGCCCTGGCACAGGTGGAGGAGGCCGCGCGCGCAGCCCCCCGCGTCCGGCCCTTTGGGGCAGCACTGCGCAAGGCGGAGCAGACCGGCTACGGCCTGATCGCCGAGATTAAGAAAGCGAGCCCTTCCAAGGGTCTGATCCGCGCCGATTTCGACCCGCCGGTGCTGGCGAAAGCCTATGAGGCGAGGGGCCACCTGCCTGTCGGTGCTCACCGACACGCCGTCCTTTCAGGGCAAGCCCGAGTATCTGAGCCGGGCACGGGCAGCGTCGTCCCTGCCCTGCCTGCGCAAGGATTTCCTTTATGACACCTACCAGGTCGCCGAGGCGCGCGCTTGGGGGCGATTGCATCTTGATCATCATGGCGTCCGTCGAGGATGGCTTGGCGGCAGAACTTGAGGATGCTGCGCGCCATTGGGGAATGGATGCGCTGATCGAGGTGCATGACGATGCCGAACTGGACCGGGCCTTGCGGCTACGAAGTCCGCTCATCGGGATAAACAACCGCGATCTCAACACCTTCGTGACCGATCTTGACACGACCGAGCGGCTGGTGGCCCGCGTGCCCTGCGACCGGATGGTGATTTCCGAGTCGGGTCTTTTCACGCCCGCAGACCTTGCCCGGATGGCAGAGGCTGGCGCACGATCCTTCCTGATCGGAGAAAGCCTGATGCGGCAAGACGACGTGACGGCGGCAACCCGCGCGATCCTTGCGGGCGCGATGGCAGCGGGGTGAGGCGATGGCGGAACTGACCCATTTCGACGGCGCGGGACAGGCCCATATGGTCGATGTTTCGGGCAAGCCCGTGACCGACCGCATCGCGGTCGCCGAGGGCTGGGTCCGGATGCTGCCCGAGACGCTGGCGCATGTGACGGCCGGCACCGCGAAAAAGGGCGACGTGCTGGGCATTGCACGGCTGGCGGGGATCATGGGGTCCAAGCGGACCGCCGATCTGATCCCGCTGTGTCATCCGCTGCCGATCACCAAGGTGACGCTGGATCTGGTGCCAGACACCGACCTGCCCGGGGTCCGGATCACCGCGACGGTCAAGACAACGGGCCAGACCGGGGTGGAAATGGAGGCGCTGACGGCCGTGTCGGTGGCGGCGCTGACAGTGCATGACATGCTCAAGGCGGTGGAAAAGTCGATCGAGATCGGCGGCATCCGCGTGGTGTTGAAGGACGGCGGAAAATCAGGGCGCTACGAGGTTGGTGCGTGAGGGGCGGCCAGCCCACGCGTTTCAGAGTGCGATTTTTCGCAAGAAACATCGTTCCCCCTTGCCCGGAGGGATCGCGGGATGGCTGGTGTGGTGCCGCCGTATTTTTGGGAAGATGAACCGATGAACGGGGCTTGGGCATGATCTCGGTCGAGGAGGCTCTGGCGACCTGTCTGGCGCTGGTCCACCCCGTGGGCATCGAGGCCGTGCCACTGGCCCATGCAGGGGGGCGGGTCTTGTCCCGCTCGGTGATCGCGCGCCGCGACCAGCCGCCCTTCGCGGCCTCGGCGATGGATGGTTATGCGCTGCGTGCGGTCGACCGGGTGCCGGGCGCGGTTCTGCGCGTGCTGGGCGCAGGCGGCCGGCGGAGCCGGGCCTGGGCCGGGCGGATCGGGCCGGGCGAGGCGCTGCGCATCTTCACCGGAGCGCCGGTGCCCGAGGGGCCGATTGCGTTGTGATACAAGAGGATGTGACCCGGACGGGCGACAGGATCACCCTGGGTTCGCGGCTGGAGCCGGGCGACAATATTCGCCCCGCAGGCGCCGATTTCCGCATCGGCGCGCGGATCGAGGCGCCAAGGCGCCTGTCGAACGCCGATGTCGCCCTGTCAGCATCCATGAATGTGCCCCTGTTGGAGGTCTCGCGCCGCCCCGAGGTGGCGCTGATCGCAACCGGCGACGAGTTGGTGAGCCCCGGAGAGGTGCCGCGCCCCGACCAGATCATTGCCTCCAACATCTATGGGCTGAAGGCGATGGTCGAGGCCGAGGGCGCGCGCGCGCGGCTTTTGCCCATCGCGCGCGACAGCCGAGAGAGCCTTGAACAGGTGCTGCGGCTGGCGGCGGATGCCGATCTGGTGGTGACGATCGGCGGCGCCTCGGTGGGCGATCACGATCTGGTCGGCAGCGTCGCGGCAGGCATGGGGCTGGAGCGCGCCTTCTACAAAGTGGCGATGCGGCCGGGCAAACCGCTGATGGCGGGTCGACTTGGGCAGGCAGTGCTGCTGGGCCTGCCGGGCAATCCGGTCTCGTCCATGGTCTGTGGCGAGTTGTTCCTTGTTCCCATGCTGCGCGCGATGATGGGCCTGCCGACAGGCGCGCGGCAGCGGATGCAGGCGCGGTTGGGCTGCGATCTGCCCGAAAACGGGCCGCGGGCACATTACATGCGCGCCGAGCTGGTGCCGGGACCGGATTTTCCCGCGATCTCGCCCTATGACAGTCAGGACAGTTCGCTTCTGACCATGCTGGCGCAGGCGAACGCGCTGTTGGTGCGGGCGCCACATGACGGGCCGCGACAGGCGGGCGATCTGGTTGAATATCTGCCCCTGCAGGCCTTCGTATCGTGATTCGTTGACACGGATGGGGAACAGGGGTAGAACATTCCCCGAACGCATCCGCAGCGGTGCCGGTTTGAGGAGTGTGAGCCGATGTTGACCCGCAAGCAGCGCGACCTGTTGGAATTCATCCATGCGCGCGTGCAGCGCGACGGCGTGCCCCCCTCCTTCGACGAGATGAAGGAGGCGCTGGATCTCAGGTCGAAATCGGGCATCCATCGGCTGATCACGGCGCTGGAAGAACGCGGGTTCATCCGCCGTCTGGCGCATCGCGCGCGCGCCATCGAAATCGTCAAGATGCCCGATGCGATGGAGCGCCCCACTTTTGAGCCGCGCGTGATCGCGGGTGACCGGGCCGATCCGCCGCGGGGCGCGATCCCGGTCGAGGCTGCGGCGACAGAGGTGCCGGTGATGGGGCGGATCGCGGCGGGCACGCCGATCGAGGCGATTTCGCAGATCGAGAGCCATGTCGCGGTGCCGCAGCAGATGATGCGGGCCGGGCGCAGCCATTACGCGCTTGAGGTGCGGGGCGATTCGATGATCGAGGCCGGGATCAACGATGGCGACATCGTGGTGATCGAGGAAGGATCGACCGCCGAAAACGGTGACATCGTCGTCGCCCTTGTCGAAGGGCAGGAGGCGACATTGAAGCGCCTGCGCCGCAAGGGCGGGATGATCGCGCTCGAGGCCGCAAACCCTGCCTATGAGACGCGCGTGTTCCGCGACGATCAGGTCAATGTGCAGGGCAAGCTGGTGGGGTTGATCCGCACCTATTGAGCGCCCCATCGGTCAACGGAAGGCGGGCGACCACAGCCTGTCGCCCTGCAACATCCGCGCCGTTGTGATCGTCACGCCCCCAGCCGTCGTGTCGAGCGCAAGGGCGCCAGTTTGCGCCAGAAGCGGACCGTCGATGACATGGCAGGTCGCGGCAGGCGGCAAATCGACGGGATGGGGCGCCGAAAGCCGCGCCCGCAGATCCGTGGCCGCCCACGCCATCGCGCCCTCGGGCGCCGGTTCGGACAGGATCACGAGGTCATGGTGGCGCAGGCGGCCTCGGCCTCGGGCAGCGCGCTCCGACCCGCGCCATGCCAGATGGTCCAATCCGCGATCGCGGCCTCGGCGCCCTGCCCTGAGGCCTGCCAGACCGGCGCGCGGCGGCACTCTCTTGTGTGGCGCGGTCGCCATCGTTTTCCAACCAGATGCCCGCGACAAATCCATCGCCCCGCGCCCGGCTGAGGCCGCGCTGGCCGTCGTGCATGACGCCCACCAATCGCCCGCTGTCCGAGGATCAGGACGTCGGGCCGCCCGTCCCCCGACCACATCAGCAGCGTCACGCCGA
>JAGYLB010000129.1 GCA_018401055.1 Roseicyclus sp. | reverse complement strand
ATCCTTGCCGGGAGCGGACCATTGCGTGCCAAGCCCGCCGGTCATCGCCTTGAGGAAAACCTCCTGCTGGGCGCGCATGGCCTCGAAGCCGGGCATCTTCACCATCGGGTTCATCGCGGTCATGTTCTCGACCATCTTCGACTGGCCCTGTTTCAGCATCTCGAAGGACATGGTCAGGAAATCGGGCACGACCGACCCGGCCTGATTGGTGTAGCTGCGCACCAGATCGTTCAGCACCGAAATGGGCAGGATCGTGTCGCCGCGGCTTTCGTGTTCGGCGATGATCTGCAACAGGTACTGGCGCGTCAGGTCGTCACCCGATTTCAGGTCCACGATCTTGACCTCGCGGCCCGCACGGATGAAGCCCGCGATATCCTCGAGCGTGACGTAATCGGAGGTTTCGGTATTGTAGAGCCTGCGGCTGGCATAGCGCTTGATCAGCAGCGGCTCACTGGTATCCGGACGTGCCTTCGACATCTTTCCCTGTCCCTTCCCGCGGTGCAGCACAGACCTGCACAGTGCAGCATGGGCAAGCCTAGCCACATGGCGGGGAAATGCAAATTTATTGTGCAAGGGCAGAAAGGGCGCCGAAAACGGCGAGGGGCAGGCCCTGTTCAGGCCCGCCCTCTGGTGTTCATGCCGGTGGGGAGGACACCTGCATCGAACCGTGGTCGCAGCGATTACTGTCTGCGGCGGCTTTCTTGGCAGCGGTGGTCACTTCGGCGGTGGCCTTCTTGACGGCGGCGGTCGCTTCTTCAGTGGCTTCCTTGCCTGCAGCCATCATCAGTTCAACGGTTTCCATCTGAACTTTCTTGGCAACTTCGGCGAAGGCGGCCATCGTTCTCGGCTGCCATTTCGGCCTGTGCCGAAGCGAAATCGGTCATCGACTTGGTGTAGTCGGTCGGCTCGGACTTGACGGAAGTGACATCAGCCATCTTGGCGATGGTGTCCTTGGTCCACTTGGAGGAAATCTCGGTCGACTTCTCGGCGGCGTCGAGCATCACCTTCGACATCTTCTCGCCCATCGCGGCCGAGGATTTGAAGGCGTCGTTCATGGCGGACATGTCCATCGGGAAGGCGGACATCATCTCGGTCATGGTCTTGCTGAAATCGGGGGTCTTGGTAGCCATTGGTCTTCTCCAGGGTCATGCCCCGGGTCATGGGGCGTTTCTGCGTATGCTCCCCATATGAATGCTGCAGTGCGGCATGTCAAGATCTTTCTGCACTGCAGCATAGCCCGGGAGCAAGCCTTCGCTCAGCCCTCGACCTTCTCGAGCACATAGGTTCCCGGCGCGCCGGCGAGAGCCGGAAAGGCCTTGGTACCAGGCTTGCGCGCAGGCACCATCTCGCCCGACCGTTCCGCCAACCAGCCATCCCAGAACGGCCACCACGATCCTTCGTGATAGGCCGCCGCCTCCTTCCACAAGGCGGGCGTTCCGATCGCCTCGGGCCCGCGCCAATGGCCATATTTCTTCTTGCTGGGCGGGTTCACGATGCCCGCGATATGACCCGATTCCGACAAGATGAAGGTCTTGTCGCGCGACCCCATCTGCACGATCCCGCGGAAACTGTCCTTCCAGGCAGCGATGTGATCGGTCTCGCAGGCGATGGCGCAGACCGGCAGGGTCACGTCGGAGACATGGAGCTTCTCACCCATCAGGTCGAACCCGTCGCCCGCAAATCCGTTCTTCTGACACAGGCCGCGAAGATATTGCACCGTCATCTTGCCGGGCAGGTTGGTCGAATCGCCGTTCCAGAACAGCAGGTCAAAGGCCGGCGGCGCCTCGCCCATCATGTAGCTGCGCACGGCAGGCCCATAGATCAGATCCTTGGCCCGCAGATAGCTGAAGGTCTTGGACATGTAGTAGCTGTCGAGATAGCCGGTCGCCTCGACCTGCCGTTCGATCGCCGCGACGAAATCATCGTCGAGAAAGGGCGTGAATTCGCCCTGATCGGTGAAATCGGTCAGCGTGGTGAAGAACGTGGCGGATTTGACGCGGGACTGCCCGCGCTTGGCCTTGAGCGCCAGCGTCAGCGCCAGCGTCGTGCCCGCGATGCAATAGCCGACCGCGTTGATCTGTGTCTCGCCCGTGATCTCGCAGACCGTGTCGATGGCCTTGAGATACCCCTCCTCGATATAGGTCTCGAAGCCGGTGTCGGCGTAGCTTGCATCGGGGTTCTTCCAGCTGACGACGAACAGCGTGTAGCCCTGATCGACGATCCACTGGATCAGCGAGTTCTGCGGCTTGAGATCAAGGATGTAGAAGCGGTTGATCCAGGGCGGAAAGATCAAAAGCGGGGTCTGGTGCACCGTTTCCGTGGTCGGCGCATACTGGATCAGCTCCATCATCGCGTTGCGGAACACGACCGACCCCTTGGCGGTGGCCAGATTCGTGCCGACCTGAAAGGCCGTCGGATCGGCCAGCGTCGGCAGGATTTCCCCGTGCCGCGCCTCGAGATCGTGGACGAGGTTCTCCAGCCCCTTCACAAGGCTTTCGCCCTCGGTCGCCACCGCCTTTTCCAGCGCGTCGGGATTCGTGGCAAGGTAATTGGTCGGCGAAAACAGATCGATGATCTGGCTGGCGAAGAACTCCACCCGCTTCTTGTCGCGGGGGCTCAGGCCTTCCAGCTCGTCCACGGCCTTCTGCATCGCCTGCGCAGAAATCAGATACTGGCGCTTGATGAAGTTGAAATAGGGGTGGGTCTTCCACAAAGGATTGGAAAACCGCTTGTCGGCGGGCAGGTCATCTTCCTCCTGCAAGACGAGATGGCCCTGCGCCAGTTCCTTCTGCACTTCGGCGTAATGGGTCAGCGCCTGCCCCCAATACTGCACCTGCTGTTCCATCAGCTTGGCCGGGTTGGTCAGCATCTCTTGCCACATAGCCATGCCGGCCTTGAGATACAGGTCCTGCCCCGGCCCCGACAGACCGGCATCGCCGGGCTTGCGCGCGCTCAAGGCTGCGACAAGGCGTTTGGACAGATCCTCGATCCGGGCGAGGTTCTGGTTGAGGCGGTCGAGGTTCTCACCCACCACAGGCTCCTGTGCATCTTCTCGTGCCACCTTGATTTTACCTTTCCGATGGTTCACTCAACCCTAGCGGAGCCGTGGTGAGGGGGCAAAGCGACGATTTGATCCGGGTGCGGAATATCTATCCCGGCTGTCAGGCAGGAGACGCCGATGCGCTACATGCTCACCTATGACCTCATGGAATCGATGCGCGTGACGAACCAGTGGATGGGCTCCACCGCGCGCGCGATGTGTTCCTACCCCCAGCTTGGCCTGTTCGCCAATCCGATGATCCAGATGACCGCCGCATGGGGCGAGGTCACGGAACGCAGTTTTGCGCGGATGGCCGTGAAACCCGACTGGGGCATCCATTCCATTCCCGCCGATGACGGCCGCGACCACATGGTATCGGTCGAACGGGTCGTGACGCGGCCCTTTGGCGACCTGATCCGGTTCAAGGTTCATGGCCGCGCCCCCACTGGGCGCAAGGTCTTGCTGGTGGCACCCATGTCGGGGCATTACGCGACCCTCCTGCGGTCCACGGTGCTCAGTCTGCTGCCCGATTGCGACGTCTATATCACCGATTGGCACAATGCGCGTGACATTCCGGTCAGCGCGGGCAAGTTCGACGTCGAGGACTACACCCTTTATCTGGTCGAATTCCTGCGTACGATGGGGCCCGACAGCCATGTGATCGCTGTCTGCCAGCCCGCGCCGCTGGCGCTGGCCGCGACCGCCTATCTGGCCGAGGAAGACCCCACAGCCCAACCCCGGTCGCTGACGCTGATCGGCGGACCGATCAACCCCGAGGCCGCCGCAACCGACGTGACCGATTTCGGCAATCGGGTGACGATGGGCCAGCTTGAGAAATTCGTGCTGCAGCGCGTGGGCTTCAAATATGCGGGCGCGGGCCGCATGGTCTATCCCGGCCTGCAACAGCTGTCGTCCTTCATGGCGATGAATGCCGAGAAACATGCGACTGCCTTCCGCGATCAGGTGATCCGCGTAGCCAAGGGCGAAGCCAGCGACCACGACAAGCACAACAAGTTCTACGACGAATACCTCGCCGTGATGGACATGACGGCGGAATTCTACCTTTCGACCGTCGAGCGCATCTTCAAGGGGCTCGAGATCGCGCAGAACCGCTTTACCGTCGATGGCAAACGCGTCGATATCGGCAAGATCACCACCGTAGCGGTCAAAACGGTCGAAGGCGGCAAGGATGACATCTCCGCGCCCGGCCAATGCGTCGCGGCGCTGGACCTGTGCACCGGCCTGCCAGACGAGAAGAAGGCCAGCCTATCTCGAACCCGAGGCCGGGCATTACGGCATCTTTGCTGGCAAAAGCTGGCGCAACAAGATCCGGCCACTGGTGCTGGATTTCATCGACGCCAATTGCGATGCCCCCAAGACACCGGTGCGCGCGGTCGGCTGATCCGAGAGCATGGCAAAGATCAGGGATTGCCGAAATCCGGCAATCCCATCGCGCCTCAGGGCTCGAAATGGCCCAAATCTTTCACTTCCGCCATCTGTCCCCCGATCCATCCACAGAGGCGGATCACTCCCGGAAACGGCTGCCATCCCACCAGAAGATGCGGTCGCATTCGCCCCGCGCACATCCCCCCGCCGTACCGCCAAACCGCAGGCCGTGCGCGCCATTTGCGGCCTGCGTCACGGTATAGCCCACACCCAGAAACGACTGCGGGTCACTCGGACGGCTCGACAAGAACACCTCGATCGAGCAATAGGCCGCGCCGCAATAGGGCCGCGCAATGGCTCCGCCGCAGGTAACGCCGCCCCAGTCGAGGACGCGGTCGGGCACACCATCGCGGTCCAGATCATGGCTGGCGATGGCCCGGTCGTTGATCGTGTAGGGGCGCCCCACATTCGCGGCGCAAAAAGGCATCGATCTCGGGCGTCATCAGCCCCACCATGGCAGGCGCTGCGCGCTTGCGCGGCACCGCCCAATGCGGGCGGCAGGGCGAACCCCGCCTGCACCCACCCCGTCGCACAGGCCGACATCGCGGTGACCACCCCCTCGGCCAGCCCGTCCACCGGATAGCGCCACGCCGCCCCCGTGCCGCTATCAAGCACCAGATCAGAGGCGGCGGCCAAGGCTCCGAACAGCGGATCGGCCATGGCCAGTTCCACCATCCACTCGCTGTAAAGCTCGTCCCACCGCACCGGCGGCAGGCGGTAGCCCGTACCGTCCAGCGTCACGGTCACTGCAGGCAGAACCTCGCCCCCGACGGGGCGCACAAGTTCCGCACTCAGCGTTATGAACATGCCGAAGGGGCTATTCAGGATCGTCTCATGATCTTCCGTCTCGATCAGGGGGCGGCGTTGCGGCGAGGGGGCGTTGCAGGTGAAGGTCAGCGAATATTCCGGCGCGACCGTGCCCGCATAGATCAGCCTGCCGGTATCGGCGGCAATGTTCTGCCAAGTCTGACCCATCGCCATCACGGGCAGGCAAACCAAGGCAGTGGTCAAGAGCGATGCGCGAGTCATGGACAAAACAGTAACCCGCCGCACCGCACCGGTCCACGGTCCAAGTCGGCCCGGACCTCCCGTGCCACCATCGTCCGGTCGAGGATGGCCTGTACCACCCTTGCGGTCATCTCCGGTGTCTGGGTGTCACCTGCGGCGACATGCTGGAAGGGATCGGCTACTTCCTCTGGCTAGGTGCGGGGGTGCCGCCCTCCTGCCTGCCCCGGCGTGACGGCGAAACCGACCCTCAGCGAAAGACCCGCGGCATGCTAGATGCGCCCCAGCACCTCCTCGACCGCGCGGGTGATCGAGGCGAGGCAGCCGGGATCTGAAAACCGGTGATCAGCCTCCTTGACCAGTTCGAGGCACGGGATATCGTCGCCTTGCTGGATGCGTCGAAGCCCGGAGCGCCACGCTTGCCGGTACATCGGCCGCCGGCTGTGCAGCTGTGCAGCATCCGCACCTGGGATCTGGCGGGGCGAGGGGTGCGCAGGACGAGGTCGATCGCGCCCGTCCGCCGATCATGCGGCGGGTGATGATCATGTCCGCGCCATACTCCGATGGTGCGCGACTCCGCCCCGCCCCCATGCAAGCGCGGCGCTGATCTTCGGACCAGTCGGCCCACATGCCGTCCTCGGTGAAATCAGGGGCGGCGGCAATGGTCACCAACCCTGCCACCCGCCCGGGCATCCGCTGGGCCAGAAGCAGGCTGATCCATCCGCCCATGGAGGAGCCGACCAGCACCAGCGGCCCCTCGGTCAGCGCCTCGATCGCGGCCTGAGCATCCTCGGCCCAGTCGCCGATGCACCCGTCGGTGAACGCGCCACTGCTCGCCCCATGTCCCGAATAATCGAACCGCAAAAAGGCCCGCCCGCTGCGCCGCGCCCAATCCTCCAGATGCACCGCCTTGGTGCCCGTCATGTCCGAGCGCAGACCGCCCAAAAACACGACACCGGGTTCGCGCCCCGAAAAAACCGGTAAGCCAGCGATCCTGCGCCCTGCGCTCTCTGAGGTATTGGGGTCCGCCATGCCTGCCTCCGGGTCCTGCCTGCGCGCGACCCTGCGACAGCGGCGGGCGCGGGGCAATCCCCTGCCGCAAAGCACCGGCAGCGGATCCGCCCCAAAGCAGGTGACTCTATTGTCACGTGACTATAGAATCACGTATAAGCTTCTCATGGACCAGATCTTCAAAGCCCTGAACGACCCCGCACGCCGCCGGCTGCTCGACAGCCTGCGCGCCCAAGACGGTCAGACCCTGACCCAGTTGGAAGAGCAGCTCGACATGACCCGGTTCGGGGTCATGAAACACCTCAAGGTCCTCGAAGAGGCCCATCTCGTCGTCCCGCGCAAATCGGGGCGGTTCAAGTACCACTACCTCAACGCCTTGCCCCTGCAGGAGATTGTCGACCGCTGGATCGACCCCTTCTTACAACCGCAGGCCAAGGCCCTGTCCCGTCTCAAGACACAGCTGGAGAGCCAAGCCATGACCAAGCCCGATTTCGTGATGGAAACCTTCATCGCCTGCACCCACGACGCCCTATGGGACGCGCTGACCCGCGCAGACCTCATTGGCCAGTACCATTTCACCTGCCACACCGTCGCGGGCGATGCCACAGCCCCCGGCGACACCATCGACTACAGCTTTCCCCAAGGCGGGCACATGCTGTCGAACAAGGTGATCGCGATCGACCCCAAGACCCGGATCGAGTTGGAATTCCTGCCCAACTGGGGCGAGGACAAGACAGCGTCGCGCTGCGTCTACATCGTCACGCCCGGCGCGTCGGGGATGAAGCTGACGGTCGAGCATTACGACCTGCCTGCCAGCCAGACAGGCGTGCGCGAAGGCTGGGCGCGCTTCGCGGGCGGCCTCAAGACATGGCTCGAAACCGGCAAGGCCCACCGCTTCGCCCCGAGATGGCGCAATGACCGCCGATCTGTTCTGGCTGACGCTGACGGCACTCCTCGCGGCGAGCTTGTGGTTGCCCTACATCATCGGCGTGAACACGGCCAAACTGCCGCTGCCCCCTGACAACCGGCCCACCGATCCGGCCCGGCTGCCCGCATGGATCCACCGGGCGTGGCGGGCCCATCTCAACTTGCTGGAGCAGTTCCTGCCTTTCGCGGTCGTCGTGCTGGTGGCGCATCTTGCGGGCGTCTCGAACGGGGTGACGGCGGGGGCTGCGGCGGTCTTCTTCGCGCTCAGGCTGGCGCATGCGGTCTGGAAGATCGGCGGCTTCCCGGTCCTGCCCATTAGGCCCCTGATCTTCACCGCGGGATGGGTCGCGATCCTCGTCATCGGCTGGCAGGTGCTTGCCGCCTGACGACAGGGGGCCGCACCCGGTCGCGGCCCCCTCTCCCGGCGTTGACTTCACCGCGCTGCCCGGCCATCTAACGCCCACGACATACCCGCAACCGGGCGTTCAGTAGGCGCCAAACCGACGAGGAGGCCGACAGTTGGCCCAGATCACCCTCACCTTCCCCGATGGCATTGCACGCGACTACCCCGCCGGCACGACGCCCGCGCAGGTCGCCGCCTCGATCTCCAAATCTCTGGAAAAAGCAGCCATTTCCGCGACAGTGAATGGCGCGCATTTCGACCTGCAATGGCCGATCGACGGCAATGCCACCATCGCGCTCCAGACCATGAAAGACGCCCCGCAAGCGCTGGAACTGATCCGCCACGACATGGCCCATGTCATGGCCCGCGCGGTGCAGGAGATCTGGCCCGATGTGCGCGTCACCATCGGCCCGGTGATCGAAAACGGCTGGTATTACGATTTCGACCGGGCCGAGCCCTTCACCCCCGAAGACCTTGGCCGGATCGAAGCGAAGATGCGCGAGATCATCAACCTGCGCGATCCGGTCAAGACCGAGATCTGGGACCGCGCCCGCGCCATCGCGCATTACGAGGCCTCGGGCGAGCCCTACAAGGTGGAACTGGTCGGCATGATCCCCGAGGGGCAGCCGATCCGGATGTATTGGCATGGGGCTTGGCAGGATCTGTGCCGCGGCCCGCATCTGAGCCACACGGGCCAATTGCCCGCCGATGCCTTCAAGCTGATGAAGGTCGCGGGCGCCTATTGGCGCGGCGACTCGAGCCGACCGATGCTGCAACGCATCTACGGCGTGGCCTTCCAGAACCGCGACGACCTCAAGGCCCACCTCACCTTCCTTGAAGAAGCCGAAAAGCGCGACCACCGCCGCCTTGGCCGCGAGATGGACCTCTTCCACATGCAAGAGGAGGCGCGCGGTCAGGTCTTCTGGCACCCCAACGGCTGGACCATCTACACCACGCTGCAAGACTACATGCGCCGCCAGCAGCGCCGCGGCGGCTATGTGGAGGTCAACACCCCGCAGGTCGTCGAACGCAAGCTCTGGGAACAGAGCGGCCACTGGGAAAAATATCAAGAAAACATGTTCATCGTCGAGGTGGACGAGGAGCATGCCCGTGAAAAGGCGATCAACGCGCTCAAGCCCATGAACTGCCCGTGCCACGTGCAGATCTTCAACGTTGGTCTCAAATCCTACCGCGACCTGCCCTTGCGCATGGCCGAATTCGGATCGTGCAACCGCTACGAGCCGTCCGGCGCGCTGCATGGCATCATGCGCGTGCGCGGCTTCGTGCAAGACGATGCGCATATCTTTTGCACCGAGGAACAGATCGAGGCCGAGACGAAACGCTTCATCGACTTCCTGTCGAACATCTACCGCGATTTGGGCTTCCCCAAGTTCGAGGTCCTGTTCTCCACCCGGCCCGAACAGCGCGCGGGCAGCGACGAGGTCTGGGACAAGGCCGAAGCGGCGCTTCTGGCAGCCACCCGCGCGGCAGGCATCGAGCCGGTGGTCAACCCCGGCGAAGGCGCCTTCTACGGGCCCAAGCTGGAGTTTACCCTGACCGACGCGATCGGGCGCAAATGGCAATGCGGCACCCATCAGGTCGATTTCGTCCTACCCGAGCGGCTGGATGCGACCTACATCGGCCCCGATGGCGAGAAGCACCGCCCCGTCATGCTGCACCGCGCGATCCTCGGCTCCTTCGAGCGCTTCATCGGCATCTTGATCGAGGAACATGCCGGCAAGCCTGCCCTTCTGGCTGGCACCGCGTCAGGTTGTCGTGGCCTCCATCGTGTCGGAGGCAGACGAGGCGGTGCATGCCACTGTGGCGCAGCTTCAGGCTGCGGGCATCCGGGCCGAGGCCGACATCCGCAACGAGAAGATCAACTACAAGGTCCGCGAACATTCGGTGGGCAAGGTGCCGGTGATCCTCGCCATCGGCCGCAACGAGGTCGAGGCGGGAACCGTGACACTGCGCCGTCTGGGCGAACCCCAGACCCAGCTCCGCCCGCTGGCGGAGGTCGTGGCCGAGCTTGCCGCCGAGGCCGTGCCGCCCGACCTGCGCCCGATGGGCTGATCGCGGTGAGAGGGGCTCTGCCCCCGCATCGGGCTTTCGCCCGCTGCTCCCCCGGGATATTTTCAAAACAGAGAAGATCAGGGGAGATGGCATGAAGGCCTGGCGCTTTGAAGGCGGGTTCGGGTTACACAACCTTCGTCTGAAAGACCTGCCCGATCCCGTGCCCGGCCCGGGCGAAGTGTTGCTGACAATGCGGGCGGCGGCGCTGAACTACCGCGATCTGGTCGTTTTGCGCGGCCAGCATGGGCGGCGGGTGCAACCACCGCTGATCCCTCTTCGGATGGGGTCGGTGTCGTGGACGCAAACCGGGCCGGGCGTGACAGGGCTGCCCCCGGAACCCGCGTCTGCCCCTGCCTTTTTCCAGCATTGGGACGGCGGCACGCCCCCGCCGATCTGGAGGCCGGGCGGCTGGGCGGGCCGCTCGATGGCGTGCTGGCGACGGCTTGCGTCTTTCCCGCCACATACCCTTGTGCCCGTGCCCGGCCACCTGAGCGATGCCGAGGCCGCGACCCTGCCCTGCGCCGGCCTGACCGCCTGGAGCGCGCTGATGGCCGCGCCGCGGGTCCGGCCTGGCGAGGTGGTACTGGTGCTGGGCACTGGGCGGCGTGGCGCTGATGGCGGTGCAACTGGCCAAAAGCCGCGGCGCGCGCGTGATCGTCACCACATCCTCGCCTGAGCGCGCAGCGCGCGTCGCAGGGCTGGGCGCGGATCTGGTGATTGACCGGGGCGCTACTCCCGATTGGGCGGGCGCCGTGCGCGCGGCGACCGTGGGCTCGGGCGCGGACCGGGTGCTGGAATCGGATGGCGCCGCGACCCTTCCCGATACGATCTGCTGCACCCGCGTGGGCGGTCAGATCATCTTGATCGGCAATGTCACCGGCAACCGGGCCGAGATCTTCCTGCCCGCCATCCTGACCCGACAGTTGACGCTGCGCGCGGTGACGGTGGGGTCCCGGCAGGGTCTTGCTGCTCTGAGTCGGGCCGTTGGGGAGCACAAACTGCGACCGGTGGTCGCTCAGACCCTGCCCTTCGCCAAGGCACCCGATGCTTTCCGGATACTCGAGACACAATCAGAGTTCGGCAATATCTGCATCCGCATCGCCGATTGAGCCCTCTCAGGCCTCGCGCAGCGCCGAGGTGATATCCGTCGCCACGCGGTCGATCTGGCCGCGCGGCAGGATGCGCGCAAGCCCGAGGGCCCCGCGCCCTCCCAGCATGATCCGGACCGGCATCGGCAGGGCGCGCAGGCTCAGGATCAGATGGGCCATCTGGCGCCGCCTGTCTTCACGGCTGATGGTCAGCCCGATCAGCGCGGGCGCTGGCGGCGGGCAATGTCGATGATGTCGCGCGAGGGCGTGTCTAGGCGCAAGTCGATCTCCCAGCCCTCGCCGCGAAAGGCCTCGGCCGCCAGCACAAGCCCAAGGTTGTGGGGCTGGCCCGGGATGGTGGCAAAGATGCCGAGCCGTTCGGGCCCACGGACCAAGGGCACGTTGCGTTGCCGGAACGCCTGGTTCAGGCGAAAGATCTGCGAGACCGCGACCGATACGTCGGCGAAGGACAGTTTGTCGGCCTCCCAACTTTCGCCCAATCGCCGCGCGGCGCGCGACAGCAGCCCGTCGGCGATCTTGGCGTAATCCTGGCTGTGGGTGGTCAGGCGGCGCACCACGGCCTCGGCCGCGGCGTAGTCGCCCGCGACCAGATGATCACAGAAGGTGGCGACCACGCTTTCGCGGCAATGGGCGCGCCAGCCCCGGCACGCTCGGCCGCTTCGCGCGCAAGCCGGGCGATGCTGCGCGGGCCAGCCATTCGACTGATCCGGGATTGATGCTGCGCCCGTCCGATCCGGCCTCGGCCGCGCCGTCGGCACTGTCGCGCCCTGACGGCGCGCGCGGATCATCATCCTTGAATTGTCTCACCGTGCCGTCTCCCGTCAGCCGACATGCAACAGCAACGGGATGGCGGCGCGTCAGCGCCTGCACCGAACATCCCCGCCACCATGGCGCAACAGGATGGGGCGTGAGTCAAGTTGCACTGTGCAAAATTTGCACAGAAAAATATTCCATACAGCCGAAGGGCGCCCCTGCCGGAGGGTCAAAAATGCGCCTTCTCCTCGTCCGGCCTTCCCGCGGCCAGCGCCAGAACCCCGCCAAGCCCAAGGCAGGCAATGGGAAACATCGTGAAGACGCCAAAACCCAAGCCGTGATAGATGCCGCCCGCTGCGGCCAGCATCATGAGCCCGCCCCAAAGCGCCCGAGACCGCGCCATCGCGGCACCGGCGATGCCAAGGATGGGCGCGATCAGCGAGACCGCCTTTTTCATCTGCGGATCGGGCACTTGCGTGGCGAGATCGGGAACCTCGCCGAACCAGTCGACAAAGACGACATAGCCATAGACGAAAAAGCCCACGATCATGGCGATCAGCCCACCGATCAGGCCCAGCACGAGGGCGGCGTTGCGCATGGAGATGTCCTTTCGTGCGACTCGGGATGGAACATAGACACCGGAGCGATGCAGAAAAAGGGCGCCTGCCGAAGGGGCATGCGGTGAAACATTTCCGCCCATTCCCCCCTGTCGGGTGACACAAGGCAACACTTGACGGAACAATGATGCGCAGAGCCTGACTTCAAAACACTGTTTTTTAACATTTCTTTCCGCGACATTCCCTCACAGCCGCGTCACAACCCATAACGCAAACGTGGGCCACGCGCCTGTGATTGGCGTTTGATCAGCACTCCTGCGCAGATTTGGGTTGTCCGCCACTGCGATGGCGGCGCGTTACCATGAACCCTGTCATCGACCATTCGGGAGCTAGACCAACCATGACCACCGCCACGAAATCCCTCGCCCTGCTGGGTGCCGTTGCCGCCGCTGTCTCCGCCCATGGCGTGACCGAAGCGCAGGCGCAGGCCAATGAAAAGTGCTTCGGCGTAAGCCTCGCCGGTGAAAACGACTGCGCCGCCGGTCCCGGCACGACCTGCGCCGGCACCTCGACCGTCGATTGGCAGGGCAACGCCTGGACGCTGGTGCCCGTCGGCACCTGCGGCGATATCGAACTGCCCGATGGCCGCATGGGCATGACCCTCGAGGCGCTCGAGGCCGAGGGCTTCGAAGGTCTCGCCCGCGACCTGCCCGAAGGCACCGACACCTCGGTCCTGCGTCCGGTCTGAGCCTGACCGACGCATCCCCGCGGTTCCGGGATCCCCACCCGGAACCGCACCCCCGCCTGACACGCCGGACCCCCACCATGCTTGACACCACAGCCCCCCGCGCCCTTCCGCTTGCTGCCGGCATCGGCTTCAAATCGCGGCATTTCGCCGGTCTGATGGAGGCCCCCGGCCCGGTGGCATGGCTGGAGGTTCATGCCGAGAATTACATGGGCGATGGCGGCCGCCCCCTGGCGCAACTGCGCGCGCTCGCCGAACGTTTTCCGATCTCGGTCCATGGCGTCGGCCTTTCGATCGGTGGCGAGCGTCCGCTTGACCGCGACCACCTCGCGCGCTTGCGGCACCTATGCGACTGGCTGAACCCGGCCAGCTTTTCGGAACATCTGGCATGGTCGACCCATGACACCGGGTTCCTGAACGATCTTCTGCCCCTGCCCTACACGGAGGCGGCCCTTACCCGCGTCGCCGCGCATATCGACGCGGTGCAGACCACGCTGGGGCGACGCATGCTGCTAGAAAACCCCTCCAGCTACCTTGCCTTTGCCGACAGCGAGATGGCGGAGGTCGAGTTTCTGGCCGAATTGGCGCGGCGCACCGGCTGCGGGCTGTTGCTCGATGTGAACAATGTCTTTGTCTCCGCCACCAATCAGGGCTGGGATGCGCGCGCCTATATCGACGCCTTCCCGCTCGATGCCGTGGGCGAGATCCATCTTGGCGGCCATGACGAGGATGCCGACGACCAGGGCCGCCCGCTGCTGATCGACAGCCATGGCCACCCGGTCGTTGACCCGGTCTGGACGCTTTACGCCTATACCATCGCCCGCGGCGGGCGGCAGCCCACGCTGATCGAATGGGACACAGACGTGCCGCCCCTGCCCGAGTTACTGGATGAGGCCGCGCGCGCGAGTGCCATCTTGCAGGCCGAAATGGTGACGCGATGACCGGTCAGACAGAGTTCGCCACGGCCCTGCTCGACCCTGCGCAGCCTACGCCAGAGGGGCTTCAAAACCCTTTCGGCGGGCCTGCGGCCAAGCGGTTCGACGTCTACCGCAACAACGTCGCCGTCTCGCTCACCGAGGCGCTGGAAACCGGCTTTCCCACGATCGCCAAGCTGGTGGGGATGATTTTTTTCAAGGCGATGGCGGGGTCTACCTGCGCGCCAACCCGCCCGCCGATCCCCGGCTGGCGCTTTACGGCACCACCTTTCCCGGCTTTCTGGCGCGCTTTGCCCCGGTCGCCCATCTGCGCTACCTGCCTGATGTCGCGCGCCTTGAACTGGGGTTGCGGCAATCCTACCATGCTGCAGATGCCAAAGCTTTCGACACCACCGGGATCGATCCCGCCGCCGTGATGGCGCTGCGACCGCGGCTGGCAACCCGCCACGCTAGTCCTGTCCTCGCGCTACCCCGTCCTCGACATCTGGCGCTTCAACACCACCGAAGATGCGCCCAAACCCGCGCCGGGCCCGCAAGATGTGCTGATCGCGCGCAAAGGGTTCGACCCCCTGCCCCATCTTCTGCCGCCGGGCGGCCTGACGCTGGCCCGCGCCCTCAAGGGCCGCCTGACGCTGTCCGAGGGCGATGATGCGTACGCTGGCCGATCACCCCACTGCCGATATCGCGGCCCTTGTCACCCTTTTCTTCACCTCCGGCGCCCTGACGGGCGAGCCCGACCGCCACTCCTGAAAGGACCCCCCATGCAGCCCCTCATCGCGCTTCACGCCCGCATTTTCGGTGCGCTTGAGACCCATATCGCACCTGCCCTGCTGCCGACGCTGGCGCGGTTTCTCTTCGTGGCGGTCTTGTTTCTCTATTACTGGAACTCCGGCCTCACCAAGCTGGGCGACGGTGTGTCTGGCCTGTTCAGTCTTTCGACCGGGGCCTATGTCCAGATCCTGCCTCGGGTGTTTGACGCGGTTGGCTACGACCCCTCGGCCTTGGGCCTGTTCCCGCGGTTGATCGTGCTCTTTGGCACATGGACGGAATTCCTGCTGCCGATCTTGTTGCTGATCGGGCTGTTCACCCGTCTGGCGGCCCTTGGCATGGTGGGCTTCGTGGTGGTGCAGACATGGGTTGACGTGATGGGCCATGGCGCTGCCCTTGGCAGCTTGTTCGACCGCCACGCCAACGGCCTGATCGACACCCGCCTGTTGTGGCTGTTCCCCCTGATCTTGCTGGTGCTCAAGGGCGCAGGCCCCTTGTCGGTCGACGCGCTTCTGACCCGGCGTCAGACCCCCAGCGCGGCTCTCACGCCCGCATCCCAGCCTAGGTAAAGCGCGCCACCTGCCTCGATCACGGGCCGCTTCATCAGTGCGGGATGGGCGGCCAGAAGGGTCTCTGGCGCGAAAGCACGCTCGGCCTCGGTCAAGCCCTTCCATGTGGTCGACCGGCGATTGACCAACGCATCGCCGAACTCCGCCAGAAACCGCGCCCGCTCAGCATTCTCCAGCGGCGTGTCGCGGATGTCGACCAGCACCGCGCCCTGCCCCGCCAGCGCCTTGACCGCAGCACGGCAGGTGTCGCAGGTCTTCAGTCCATAAACCTTCATCTTGCCCTCTTTTTCAGCAGCTCGCGCTCTGTGCTGCATCCCGCGCGCGAAAACCCGCCCGGCGGGCGCTGGCAGCAAGATGCATCATCTTGCCTTTTTGGCGCCTCGCGCCATCCTTTCGCGCAGCGGCCGATGTTGACAAGCCCCGGCCCCACAATGGACGACAGAGGGAAAGACAGACCGATGCCCACAGGCACCGTGAAATGGTTCAACACCACAAAAGGGTTCGGGTTCATTGCGCCCGATGACGGCGGCAAGGATGTCTTCGTGCACATCTCCGCCGTGGAGCGGGCCGGAATGACCGATCTGCCCGACAACACCAAGCTCAGCTACGAATTGCGTGCCGGTCGCGACGGCCGCGAATCGGCGGTGGAATTGCGCAAGATCGGCTGAGGCGGATCGGCCGGTCGTTTGTTGCCGTCCATTGCCAAACTGGCACAGGCGCGGACAATGCAACCGGTCTTTGCGGCGTCAGCCTACCAGCGTGCGGGCGGCCACGACACCGCCCCAGGCGGCAACGGCCGTCACTGCCGTGCCCCATGCCAGATCGATCGCCACCATCTGCGGATGCCAGTCGCGCATCACGGCCCATGAGGTGAATTCATAGGTGCCGTAGGCGAAAAAGCCCAAGATCGCGCCATTGACCAGCGCCTGCACCGGCACCCCGTCGCGCAGCGCGGGCCATGAGGCGAAATAGATCACCCCGAACATGTAGGTGAAATAGAACATGATGGCCGGCAGCAGCCGAAATCCGTCGTAAAGTCCGGCCCCAAGGTGACGCGCGAACACCGGCTGGATCACCGAGCGCAGCATGATCGCGTCCGCCACAAGGAAAATGGCACTGGTGACGAGGAAGAGGACAACAAGGGACATCTGCGCTCCGGCACCAATGCTTTGGGGGTGAGGTAGGGCAGAGTGCCCCTGCTGTCGAGAGCGCGTGGTCTGGTTGCCTCCCTTCCGGTCCAATGAGCGGGGAAAGCGGGGCGCTTTGGACGAGGCGAAAGGGGGCCGGTGCGGCGGGATCGCTGCGGATGGCATGCATAGGGCGGCCGCGCGTCTGGCGGTCCCGGGCAGCAAAAAGGCCCCGGTTGCGGTGTGTCACAGCCGGTGCACAGGGCGTACACAGGCCGTGCATACGCGATGGGCGCACGAACCTGGGGGGTGATCGCGGGGTTCTGCGGGGTGGGGTCAGTCGCGGCGGTAGTCGGGGGCGATGGTGACGGGCGGGTCGAGGGTGGCGGCCCAAGCGCGCCATTGGGCGATGAAGGTGCGGAAATCGAGATCGCCGGGCGCGACCTGAACCCAATGGTCCGGGGCGCCCTCGGGCAGGGTTTCGAGAAAGGCGATGAAGTCGTCCCAATGCGGCCGTAGCTGGCCCGTGGTCACATCATCCGTGAACACGAGGGTCGCGCCGCGCAGGGTCGCGCCGGTCGTTCTCGTGTCTTCCGACATCTCGATCTCGAAGAGGTTCGCCCCCTCCATCCTTGCCCCGCGGAGGTCTGCCTCCTGCATCTGAGCGTTGGACAGGTACACGCACTGCAGGTCCGCCTCGAAAAGGCTCGCCCCCTCCATCCACGCGCCGCGCAGATCTGCGCCCTGCATCTGTGCCCTGCGGAGGTCCGCCTCCTGCAGTTGCGCCTCCCACAGCTCCGCCCGCTGCAATTGCGCGCTGGACAGGTCTGCGCCCTGCATCTGCGCCTCGCTGAGGTTCGCCCCCTGCATCTGCGCTCCGTTGAGGTTCGCCCCCTGCATCTGCGCCTCGCGGAGGTTCGCCCCCTGCATCTGCGTCTCCCAGAGGTGCGCCCCCTGCATCTGCGCCCCTCTGAGGTTCGCCCCCTGCATCTGCGCCTTCCAGAGGTTCGCCCCCTGCATCTGCGCCCAGCCGAGGTCCGCGCCCTGCATCTGCGCCCCGCGGAGGTCCGCCCCCTGCATCTGCGCCCCGCTGAGGTTCGCCCACTGCATCTGCGCCCAGCCGAGGTCCGCGCCCTGCATCTGCGCCTCGCTGAGGTCCGCCCCCTGCATCTGTGCGCCGTTCAAGTCAGCGCCCCGCAGGTCGAGGTGGGAAAGGTCACAGTCCTGCAGGTTAGTGTTCCGAAGGTCGTGCCGATACGTCCGTGCGGTTCGAAATTGCGCAATGAGTTCGTCGGCCGCCATTCGGAAGTCCGCGAATTTCTTGGACCAGCCTTTCCGATCCTCGACCGAGCCGCCGTCCGGGTAGGGCGGAGGTGTCGGGAAAGGTTGGTCGAAGTTGCAAGGTGCATCGCGGTCCGGGTCGGGCCAGCCGCCTTCGCGGCGCTTTTGCGCGGGGGTGCGTCGGCCAAGGACCTCCAGCGCGGTCTGGATGTCCGTGCGGGGTTTGGGCAAGGTTTTTCGGAGAGTGTCCAGACCGGAATGGAGCTCTGCAAGATAGGTCTGGATCGCCTCGGCCGAAAGTCCTTCTTCGATGTAATTCACGAGTAATTTCAGCGGCTTATAGGGCATCGCGCCGCCTGCCGCAGCGTTTTCCCGCACATAGGCGCAGAGGATTTCCATGATCTGGACATGGAAATTCAGGTTCTCGCGCGCGATCCGGCCAAGCGCGTGGATGGCGCCGATGCGGACCTCCATGTTGGGGAGGGTGACAGTCTCGAAAAGGGGTTTCTTCGGATCGGGCTGGCCGCTTTGATCGTCCTCGTAGAGCGGTGTGCCGTCTGCAGCCTTGAGCTGGCGCTTGATCTCCTTTTCAGCGCCCAGACTGGCAACCGCCGCGTTGATCCGGTCGGTCACAAGGCCGTCGCGCGTGGTGTCCAACGTCCGCTGCGCCACCAACGAGCGCCAGATCAGGAACAGCGCGCCCAGAAGCGCCACCAATAGCGCGCCGAGGCCGAGGGAGGCGGAGGGCGTCGTGTCGCCGGGCGCCGTGATCGCCTGCCAAAGCACGCCGCCCACCAGTACGAAGGCCGTGACGAGGGCCATGGCGAAGAGGACGGCGACGGCGGCAAAGATCGCGCGCAGGAGAAGGTTTTCGCCCGGGGCGAGGCGCATGGTGCGGAACCAGCGGGCGAGGAAGCCCTCAGGGCGGTCGAGGTCCGCGGGCTTCACGCTCTTGCGGGCGCGGCGAAAGGACCCGGCGAGGCCCGCGAGGGCAAGCAAAAGCAGACCGCCCATGACCGCGAAGGTCAGGACCTCGGACAGGACGATCTGCTGGTCCAGCCAGTCGCGGATGATTTGGATCATGTGTCGCCCTGGTCCTTCGACGTTTCCCAAAGGATCAAAGCAGGTTTGCGCCGCCCGACAAAGGGGCCAGCGCCCCCCTCACTCCCCGCAAACGCCGGCCAGGGCACCACATCGGCGATGAGCGCGCGCAGCGGTGGGGCGTTGACGGTCGCCACCGCGATGCCCTCGACCCGCCAGTCGCCCGGCCCGCCGGAGAGCGCGGGGGCGCCCGACAGGCCCGAGACGACACGGCAGTCACTGCCCAGAAGGCCATCGCCGAGCGGCCTGAGGGCGCAGGTCTCGTGCCCGTGAAGCAGGTCGCGGTCGGGGTTGAGATAGCCGAAGATCGCCACCTCCGCGGCCTCTGCCCCGGGATCGGCCAGCGGGATCGGTGCGATCAGGTCGGGCGGCACGGTGCCGTCGAGCAGCAGCAGCGCAAGATCGGCATGGGTGGCCTGCGCAGTCGGGCCGTCCGCCTCGGCATGCAGACGGACCGCGCGCACGGGGATGCGCAGCAGCGGCTCGGCCGCACCGGGGCGGAAGGTGAGGGTCAGGCGCGTGGGTCCGCTGACGGGGCCGCGGGCACAATGGGCCGCGGTCAGCGCACGGTCGGGCGCGATCAGGACCGCTGAGCAGCCGCCCCCAGTCGCCCCTGCCCCTCTGAGGCGAGCCACCGCATCGAGACCCGCGGCGATGCGCGAGGGGGCCAGCTGCGGCGGGTCTCGCGGGGTCGGCGCTTCGCCATCGCCCGCAGCCCGGCGCGCAGGCCGCGATGAGACAAGCGATGAGGAGGCGCATCGGCGCTGACGCGGAGCATGCCCGCGCCATCGGAGGGCGGTCGAGCGGAAATCCCTTGCCTGCCCGCGCCGCAGCCCCCATGTGCCGCGGTGCGCGCCTTGCCTTCCCATGACCCCGAAAGTAGGGTGCGCCGAATTTCGACAGGGGCCGCGCTAGCGCGCCCGACATGCCACAAAGGACCGACCAAGACATGGAAGCCTTCGCCCAGTTCGTTCCCCTGATCCTGATCTTCGTGATCATGTATTTCCTGCTGATCCGTCCGCAGCAAAAAAAGGTGAAGGAGCATCAGGCGATGATCGCAGCCCTGCGTCGGGGCGACGAGATCGTCACCGCAGGCGGGCTGATCGGCAAGATCACCAAAGTCAAGGACGATGCCGAGGTCGAGGTCGAACTGGCTACCGGCATGAAGGTGCGCGTGCTGCGCCCGACCATCGCGCAGGTCCGCTCCAAGACGGAACCGGCCGCCGCCAACGACTGATTTCGCGGGGGTTCGCCCCCGGACCCGGACCTTCCGAAAGGGCCCTGACAAATGCTGCAGATCCCGTTGTGGAACCGGCTGATGATCATGCTCGTGGTGCTGGCGGGGCTGTCCTTTGCCATGCCCAACCTGTTTTACGACAGGGTCGAGCGGCACAATGACGCCGTGGCCGTGATCGAGGATACGGGCGTCACGACCGATGCGCTTACGGCCGAACGCGCGCTTTGGCCCGATATCTTGCCGTCCACGCTGGTCAATCTTGGCCTCGATCTGCGGGGCGGCGCGCATCTGCTCGCCGAAGTGCAGGTCGCCGATGTCTACGAGGCGCGGATCGACAGCCTCTGGCCCGATGTGCGCGACGTCCTGCGCGACGCGCGCGATCAGGTCGGCACGATCCGCCGCGAGGATGCACCGGCAGGCGAATTGCGCGTCCGCATCAGCCAGCCCGAGGGCGATCGCGGCGGCCGTCGCGGCCGTGCGCACGCTTGCGACGCCCGTGATCGGCATCACCGGTGTCGGATCCCCTACGCTCGACGTTACGGGCGATGGCGACACGGTGATCGTGACTCTGTCCGAGGCCGAGCGTCAGGCGACCGATGACCGGACCATGCAGCAATCGGTGGAGATCGTGCGCCGCCGCGTCGACGAGGCGGGCACTCGCGAACCGACCATTCAGCGTCAGGGCACGGACCGGATCTTGATCCAGGTGCCGGGCATCGGATCGGCGCAGGAACTCAAGGACCTGATCGGGACCACTGCGCGGCTGACCTTTCACCCCGTGGTGCGGCGCACGACCGACCCCGAGGCGCGGGTCGATGCGCGGCAGATCCTCCTGCCCTCACTCGATGAGCCGGGCGCTTTCTATATCCTCGAACAGACCCCCGTCGTCACCGGCGACGATCTGGTCGACAGCCAGCCAGCCTTTGACCAGCAAAGCGGTCAACCGGCGGTGACCTTCCGGTTCAATCCCAGCGGCGCGCGGGATTTCGGCAGCTCACACCGCGCCAACGTGGGCGCGCCCTTTGCCATCGTTCTGGATGACGAGGTGATCTCGGCCCCCGTCATCCGCTCGGCCATCACCGGCGGGTCGGGGCAGATCACCGGCAATTTCACTGTGGCGGAATCGACCGAACTGGCCGTCTTGCTGCGCGCGGGTGCGCTGCCCGCGGAAATGGTCTTTCTCGAGGAGCGGACCATCGGCCCGGAACTGGGGGCCGACAGCATCGCGGCTGGCGAGATGGCGGCGCTGGTGGCCTTTGCCGCAGTGCTGATCTTCATGGTGCTCAGCTACGGCCTGTTTGGGGTTTTCGCCTCCATCGCGCTGATCCTGAACGTCGGGCTGATCTTCGGCGTTCTGTCTCTGATCGGGGCGACGCTGACCCTGCCCGGCATCGCGGGCATCGTGCTGACCATCGGCATGGCGGTCGATGCCAATGTTCTGGTCTTCGAGCGCATCCGCGAGGAACTCAAGACCGCCCAGGGGCCGGCGCGCGCCATCGAGCTGGGCTATGAGCGCGCCCTGTCGGCGATCGTCGACGCCAACCTCACGACCTTCATCATCGCCGTGATCCTGTTCACGCTGGGTTCGGGCCCGGTGCGCGGCTTCTCGGTCACGCTGGGCATCGGGATCATCACCTCGGTCTTCACCGCGATCTATGTGACCCGCCTGATCATCGTGACCTGGTTCGACCGGCGTCGCCCCAAGACACTCGAGGTCTGATCCATGCGCCTGCGCCTTGTCCCGCAAGAGACCAACATCGACTTCTTCAAATACGCGCGCCTGACCTTTGGCGCGTCGGTGGTGGCAATGGTCCTGTCGCTGGGCCTCTGGTTCAGCATGGGGCTGAATTTCGGCATCGACTTCCTTGGCGGCACGACGATCCGGACCGAGTCCTCGGAACCCGTCGACGTCGGCGCTTACCGCGCAGCACTTGATGCGCTGGCGCTCGGCGATGTCTCGATCACCGAGGTGTTCGACCCAACATTCGGCCCGGACGAGAACGTCGCCATGATCCGCATTCAGGCCCAGGAGGGGCAGGAAAGCGTCACCCCCGCAACCATCACCGCCGTGCAGGACGCGCTGCGCACGGTCTATCCGGCGATGAGCTTTCCCAGCGTCGAATCCGTCGGCCCCAAGGTCTCGGGCGAGTTGATCACCACGGCCATCATCGCCGTGCTCGCCTCGCTGGGCGCGATCTTGGTCTATATCTGGCTGCGCTTCGAATGGCAGTTCTCCATCGGCGCTGTCGCGGCGCTGATCCATGACATCATCTTGACCATCGGTGTGTTTTCGCTGCTGCAGATCCGGTTCGATCTGGCCACGATCGCGGCGCTGCTGACTATCGTGGGCTATTCGATCAACGACACGGTCGTGATCTTCGACCGGCTGCGCGAGAACCTGATCAAGTACAAGACGCGGCCCTTGCAAGAGGTGATGAACCTGTCCGTAAACGAGACGCTGTCGCGCACGCTGATGACCAGCGGCACGACGCTTGCTGGCGCTGATCGCGCTGCTGATCCTCGGCGGCGACGTGATCCGCGGCTTTGTCTTCGCCATCTTCTGGGGCGTGATCGTGGGCACCTATTCCTCGATCTATGTCGCCAAGAACGTGGTGCTGATGATCGGGGTCAAGCGCGACTGGTCCAAACCCGATGGCAAGGCCGGCACGCAGTTTTCCAACATAGATGCCTGAGGGGCTTTCGGCGGCGCTGGCGCTGCCGGGCCTTTGGGCGATGCTGGCGGCGGTGACGCTGTCGGGTACGGTCTACGGCTTCGTGGGCTTTGGCGCTGCGCTGATCTTCTTGCCGGTGGCGGTGGCGCAGGTGGCGCCGGAACTGCAGCGGTCGCGGCGTTCTCGATCACGGCCCTGTCCTCGTTGGTCACGGTCGTGCCGCGCGCCTATCCCCAGACCGACAAGCGGGCGCTCGCGCAATTGCTGGTGGCGGCGATGGCAGGCTTTCCGCTGGGAATCTGGGTGCTCAGGACATCGGACGAGACGGTGATCCGCTGGGCGGTCTCTTGCATCGTGTTGCTGACGCTGGCGGCCTTGGTGGCGGGCTGGCGCATGAAGACGGCGCCCCGCACCGGGGCGCGTCTGGGCGTGGGGCGGCAACCGGCGTGGTGGGCGGGGCCACGGGCCTGACCGGGCCGGTGGTGATCTTGTTCAACCTTGGCGCAGGCGCACCGGCGGCGGTGACACGCGCCAACACGCTGGTGTTCCTGACGCTGTCGTCTGGACTGCTTTTGCCGCAACTCTGGCTGCAGGGCCTGCTCAGGCCGGAGGCGCTGTGGCTGGGCCTTGTGCTGGTCGTGCCCTATGCTTTGGGCAACCGCATAGGGCAGGCGCTGTTCGACCCGGGGCGCGAGGGTTATATCGCCGCGTGGCCTATGCGATCATCGCCGCCTCGGCGCTGGTGGGCCTGCCGATCTGGAGATGAGGAGAACCGCACCATGCGCATGAACGAGGTGACATTCGACGACAGCCGCCCGGTCGACGGCTACGGCCCCGGCTTCTTCCGCATCGGCGGTGAAATCATGCAGGGCGCGGTGATCATCCTGCCCTCGGGCGTCTTTGGTTGGGGCGGCTATGGTGACCGCGACAGGCTGCTTGCGGCTGCGGGCGAGATCGATGTGCTGCTGATAGGCACCGGGGCCGAGATCGCGCAGATCCCGCGCGATCTGCGCGCCGTGCTGGAAGGCGCGGGGATCGGCGTTGAGATCGCGGCAAGCCCCGCGGCCTGCCGGACGTATAACGTGCTCTTGTCCGAAGGGCGGCGCGTGGGGCTGGCGGCGCTGACGGTGTGACCCATGGTGCGCCTGAAGGCGGCACCCTACGGGTAACTCACCGAGGCAATTGCCCCGTCGGCAGGGCCAGCCCGCCCAGGATCATCACCCCCAATTCCCGTTCCAGCTTGCGCCGTATGGCTTGCGCGAAATCGTCATGGCTGGCGGCATATTCGACAAAGGCGCCGGGGCCACGGATGACCTGTTCCAGGTAATACGGCTCGATCCCGCGCGCGGCACCGCCGATGGCCAGCCCGTTCACCGTGATGCCGTCAAAGGGAAATGCGCGTAGGCATCGGCCGGGCGCGAACCCGTCATTGTTGATCCCGTCGCCCGAGATATCCAGCGTCTGGAACAGACAGGGCGGCGCCAGCTCGGAACCGCCCCGCGGCATAGCCCAAGGCATAGCCCAGCGCGGTCGGAAAATCCTCGTGGCTGCGGGTCTGGCGCGCAAGGCGTTCGGCGATGCGCGTCAGATCCTCTTCTGAGGCGATCAGCGTCCAGTCGAGGATCAGGTCCTGCTGGAACCGCCCCGACCATTCATAGATCGACAAGGCGACCGGGCCGGGACCGTTCAGAAAGGCCTCCACGATCTCGGGCGCGATCAGGGCGCTGGCGATCCCGTCCATCTGCTGGCGGTATTCCACCGCATCGACCGAGGCCGAGACATCGACGCCCAGAAGTAGCGCAAGGCGGCATTGCTCCTGCGCGGCCACCGGTGAGGCAGCCAGCGCAGCCGCGAATGCCGCCGCCCTCACCAATGGCCCGTGTTGGGCATCGAGGCCCAGGGTTCCGCCGGGGCCAGCGCCTCGCCCTCCTGCAGCAGCTCGACCGAGATGTTGTCGGGCGAGCGCACAAAGGCCATGTGCCCGTCGCGAGGCGGGCGGTTGATGGTCACGCCATGATCCATCATATGCTGGCAGACCTCGTAGATGTTGCCGACCCGGTAGGCGAGATGGCCGAAATGGCGGCTGTCCGACGGCAGGCCCTCGTCGCCATCCCAATTATACGTCAGCTCCACCGGGCATTCGGGCTGGTTCGGCGGGGCCATGAAGACCAACGTGAAGCGGCCCTTTCATTGTCGATCCGCCGCGTCTCGTGCAGGCCGAGCAACTGGAAAAAGGCCATCGAGGCCTCCAGATCCTTCACCCTCACCATTGTGTGCAGGTATTTGAGCATCATCCGTCCTTCCGGTTTGTCCCTTGCGCCCGATCCTAGCGCGGGTGGCGGCCGGGCACATCCCCGCGCTGCGGTAAATTTCCTGTGGGTAAAACGGACCCGCCGCACCCCCTTTATCTTGCGGTGTGCGGCCCCTGTGATGCAAGATATGGGGGTTCGCCCCGCCATGCCCAGCCCGAAAAGGAGAGGCCCATGCCCCTCACCCCCGAAGCCCAGGCCGAGATCGCCGCCGCCCGCGCGCAGGCCCGCCCCACGCTGCGCGCCGTCAGCGACGGGATGGAGGGGCATCTTTACACCGCCCATCCGGTGCTCGATCACGGGTTCGTCCGCGTCATCGACTACATGGGCGACGACAGCGCCATCGTGCAGGCCGCGCGCGTCAGCTACGGGGCGGGCACCAAGCATGTCAGCAATGACGAGGGGCTGATCCGCTACCTGATGCGGCACTGGCATTCGACGCCCTTCGAGATGTGCGAGGTCAAGTTGCACGTCAAACTGCCGGTCTTCGTGGCGCGCCAGTGGATCCGCCACCGCACCGCCAATGTGAATGAATATTCCGCGCGCTATTCGATCCTTGACCGCGAATTCTATATCCCCGAACCGGGCCAGCTTGCCGCGCAATCCACCGTCAACAACCAGGGCCGGGGCGCCGTGCTGGAGGGGGAGGAGGCCGCGCGCGTGCTGGAGATGCTCAAATCCGACGCCGGCCGCGCCTATGACCATTACGAGGCGATGCTGAGCCAGGACGGCCAGCAGGGTCTGGCCCGCGAACTGGCGCGGATGAACCTGCCCGCGAATGTCTACACGCAATGGTATTGGAAGGTGGACCTGCACAACCTGTTCCACTTCCTGCGCCTGCGCGCGGATGCCCATGCGCAATATGAAATCCGGGTCTATGCGGAATTGATGTGCAAGCTGGTGGCCGATTGGGTGCCGCTGGCCTATGCGGCATTCGCCGATTACCGGATGGGTGGCGTGTCGGTCAGTGCCAAGGGGGTCGAGGTGATCCGGCGGCGTCTGGCAGGCGAGGCGGTGACGCAGGAGAATTCGGGCATGAGCAAGGGGGAATGGCGGGAGTTTGTGGAGGTGTTTGGGTGAAGTCGGAGCCTGCGCGGAGATGTCCTCAAGGTTGAGAAGATGCCTAATGTTTTGGAATCGTTTGGGAAAAGTTTTGGCGTTAGGTAATTCGTAAGGGATTGGAGGGAGTAGATGGTAGAGCTTGGGCGACAAAGGAGATGATGGTTTGGTGACAAGTTCTCGAAGGAAACTGCAAGTTTTCATTTCCAGCACCTATTCCGATATGAAGGCCGAGCGAGCAGCGGCTGTTGAAGCGGTGTTGGAGTCTGGTCATATCCCGGCGGGTATGGAGCTCTTCGCCGCTGGAAATGAGTCTCAATTGGAAACAATCTACCGGTGGATAGATGATTGTGACGTTTAGGAACGTCTGATCAACGTCTTCGGCTGCGCCGACATTGCCGCTTGATGGCACTATGGGGCCAGACAGGCAGCGTTTCCATTGATTTTCGCGCTGTTTGAGCCGCCTGAGCGGCGTCGATGCCGATTTCGGACAGACTGGTCCTCATTCCTGCAGCCGTCGTCGCACCAGGAACAGGTTGCCAAGCGCGAACAGGGTGAACAGATGCGCCCGGTTCTTGGCCAGCCCACGATACCGCGTCTTCATGTGACCGAACTGGCGTTTGATGACGCGGAAGGGATGCTCGACCTTTGCACGCACCTTGGCGATGATCCGGTTGATCTCTTCGTCGATGGGGTCGAGCTGCCCGCCCTTGGACGCCTTGCGCATGACACCCCAGACCTTGCCTTCCGTGCTGAAGGCCGCCTCGCGCTCGGCGCTGACATAGCCCTTGTCGGCCCAGACCGACTTCTCTTCGCCATGGAGCAGCTCATCCCAGACCCGGCTGTCATGTACCTTCGCGGTCGTGGCCTCGAGGCTGTGGACGGTGCCGCTGTCAACGTCCACACCGACATGGGCCTTCATGCCAAAATACCAGTCGTTGCCCTTCTTTGTCGAAGACATCTCCGGGTCCCGCGCCTTGGCCTGGTTCTTGGTCGAGGACGGCGCGTCGATGATCGTCGCATCCACCAGCGTGCCAGAGCGCAGCGTGATGCCTTTGTCAGCCAGATGCGCATTCACATCGGCAAAGATCGCCTCGGTCAGCCCATGACGCTCCAGCAGATGCCGAAAGTTGAGGATCGTTGTCTCGTCGGGAATGCGGTCATCGCCCAACTCGATCCCGGTAAACCGGCGCATCGCCTCACTGTCATACAGCGTCTCTTCGGCCATCGGGTCGCTCATCGCATACCAATTCTGCAGGAAATAAATGCGCAGCATCGTCTCCAGCGGCATCGGCGGCCGCCCGCCCTTCGGGCCGACCTTCGGGTAATGCGGTTCGATCAACGACTGCAAACGCCTCCACGGAACCACCGCATCCATCTCCGCCAGAAACTGCTCGCGCCGTGTGACCTTCTTCTTCATCGCGTCCCGAAGTCCGGGAATGGCAGGCTGCTTGGGCATCGGCGGGGTCTCCTTCAGTCGATGCCCGCAGCCTATCAGATCACGCCAAAAGCGGCAGGTTTTTCAGACGTTCCTTTACATGCTTATTTTGGGCGGAAGATACGGGACTGTTGAGTCAAAATCTGGGAAAAGCTACACCGAATTGGAGTTCGAATATGCAAAAAAGATTGGAAAGCCGTTATTTAGCATTGTCATTGATGAACGTGCTCTAGATAAAAAGACACGCGACAACGGTCTTTCAGCCATTGAAGGCATGAACGGAATGAAGCTCGCCTCCTTTCGTGATGAAGTTCTGTCTTTTACATCTAGCTTCTACAGCGATACGTCTTCCCTTAAACTGGCAGTGATGAAGAGTCTTAGTGAAAAGTCTCGCGATAGTTCTTTAATTGGATGGATTCGAGCCGACCAAGTAACAGATAGAGAGGCACTTGATGAGAATAGGAAATTACGCCTTGAGCTCAAAAAATATGAAGAAAAAGTAGCAGATTTGGATATCCTTGCAAACTTTCCTCAACTGCCTGATATTAAAGAATTAACAGTCATCTCAATTTTGTGTAGCGTGGGGAGCGTAGCAACAAAAATTGACGTTGAGGCGACTTGGGAAGATTTGTTCTCGTTTTTTTGTTCTGGTGCAGATTTCAATTACTCAGACTATAATGACAACTACTTTTTTTATATGGACTATGATCGCTCTGCCGAAGGAATTGCAAAAGCAATAATCTTATCTCAACGCTTTGTTGATTTCAGGTGGGCAAAGGTGTCGATCAATCCAAGTGATTTATCCCGCCTTGAGGCGTATTATATTGAGGTAGGTTTGCTTGGAGATGGTGAGGGTCGTGAGCCGTTTGGCGTGATGGGAAAAAAGCTCGCGCGCCGAATGAAGATTCAGAGTCGTGAGCTTGGTCGTAGAATCAGAATTGTCGATGGCGACATGTCGGTATTTATTGACGATGACATACCGTTTTAGAAGCTTGGGTTAGGGTTTTCTCCATTATTGTGGGCAGATTGCCCACCCTACTCCCCCCGCGCCTCGGCCCTGAGCTGCGCCACCAGTTCCGCATTCGCCTCCTCCCACGCCTGAAACGCGCGGTAGGTCGCGATCCGCTCCGCCCCGTAGTCCGGCGTGCCGATGGGCGCGGGGTCGAGCGGCGCGAACCAGCCCTTCACCTCCTCATAGGTCTGCATGCAGGCCAGCCGGTCGCCCCCCAGCGGCTCTTGCGTCTGGGCCGCCGCATCATCGGGTGTAATAGGCCAGCAAAAGCGCCAGAAATTCCCCCAAAGCGGCCCCTCCTTTCCACCCAGCACAGCGCCCCGCCCCTGACCTGTCAAGCGACGCGGCCCGCCCGCCCATCACATTCGCGGCAGCACCCGCCCCTTTTCCCCGCCCCCTCCTCTGGCATACCCCGCCCGACAGACGCGTTCCTTGAGGGCCCCATGCACGACATCCGCGCCATCCGCGACACGCCCGAAGCCTTTGACGCCGCGCTGGCCCGCCGGGGCCCTGCCCCCGCAATCGCCCGCCATCCTCGCGCTCGACGAGGCGCGGCGCGCCTGCATCCCTGCGGCGGAAACAGCACTCGCCGACCGCAACGCCGCCTCCAAGGAGGTCGGCGCCGCCAAAGCCCGCGGCGACGAGGCCGAATTCGACCGCCTGCGCGCGCTCGTCGCCGAGAAAAGGACGGAATCGCAAGGCTGGAGGAAGAGGCCAAGACCAAGGACGCGAGCCTCCGCGACCTGCTCGCCACCATCCCCAACCTGCCCGCCGCCGATGTGCCCGATGGCGCGGACGAGACCGGGCAATGTGGAGCTGCACCGCTGGGGCACGCCCCCGCCTTCGATTTCGCCCCGCGCGAGCATTACGAGATCGCGGGCGTCAAGAAACCCGGCCTCGATTTCGAGACGGCGGCGAAGCTCTCGGGCGCGCGCTTCGTCGTGATGCAGGGCGCGGTGGCCCGCCTGCACCGGGCGCTGGCGCAATTCATGCTCGACACCCACACCGCCGATCACGGGCTGACCGAGGTGAACGGCCCCGTCTTGGTCCGCGCGGAAACCATGTTCGGCACCGGCCAACTGCCCAAATTCGGCGAGGACAGCTACGAGACGACCAATGGTTGGTGGCTCATCCCCACCTCGGAGGTGTCGCTGACCAACATCGTCGCGGGCGAGATCCTGGACGAGGCCGAGTTGCCCAAACGCCTGACCGCCCATTCGCTGTGCTTCCGCTCCGAGGCCGGATCGGCGGGACGCGACACGGCGGGCATGCTGCGCCAGCACCAGTTCGAAAAGGTCGAGATGGTGTCGATCACCCATCCCGACCAGTCGGACGCGGAACAGACCCGCATGCTGCGCTGCGCCGAGACGATCCTCGAACATCTGGGCATCCCCTACCGCACCCTCGTGCTGTGCACCGGCGACATGGGCTTCGGCGCGCGTCGCACCTGCGACATCAGAGGGGCGTGGTTGCCCGGCCAGAACACCTACCGCGAGATCAGTTCCGTCTCGACCTGCGGCGACTTCCAGGCCCGGCGGACCGGACGCGCGCTTCCGAATCACGCCGCGCGGCGTAGCAAGCGGTTGTCCACGCTGGACGGCTCAGGCCTCGCCGTAGACCGCTGCCCGAGTCGCGGTTTCACTGGAAAATGGCCAGCGGGCCCGGGTGGACTCGAGTCCTTATTCCGCAGGTGCTGCATGCTTTCCTATATGGGGGGCAGAACGCGCATCACCCCCGAGGGAAATCTTGCCTGATCTGGAAAACCCCGACGACCCGCAAGACAGCGCCAAGCTCAAGGCGGTGCTGGTGCTGGTCGCGGCCGTGGCTTTCGTCGTCTCGCCACTGATCTCGCAACCCTTCACGGGCTTTGACCCCACGCAACTGCCGATTCCGGTCGACGATCCGCCGATCCAGCCCGCGGGCTGGGCCTTTTCCATCTGGGGCGTGATCTACCTCTGGCTTCTCGCCTCGGCAGGCTGCGGCCTCATCAAGCGCGACACCGCCCCCGACTGGGATCGCGGCCGCTGGGGTGCCTTCCTCAGCCTCGCCATCGGCGCAAGCTGGATCGCCGTCGCGCTGAGCTCACCGGTGATGGCAACGATTCTGATCTGGGTCATGCTGGCGGGCAGCCTCTGGGCCCTCGCCCGCGCCCCCGCCCGCGACCGGGGGTGGAACGCGCTGCCGTTCGGGCTTTACGCAGGCTGGCTGACCGCAGCATCTTGCGTCGCCACCGGAACCATCGCCATGGGATACGGCTGGGGCAGCCCCGCCGCCGTAAGTTGGGCCATGCTGCTCATCGCCCTCGCCCTCTCCGTCGCGCTCACCCTCCGCCTGCGTACGCCCACCTATCCCATCGCGGTCGCTCTGGGCCCTCATTGGCATCCTCGCGGCCAACGGCGCCACCGCCTTCGGCATCGCTGCAGCGCTCGGCGCCGCCGCCCTTGGCGCTCTTGCCCTGCGCCAGATCCGCGCCTGACTGCTTCTCTGTTTCCCAAATATCCCGGGAGCCTGAACGGGCGGGGCAGAGCCCCGTCGGCCATTGATTTCTTTTCAGCCGCCACGCTCTAATGTCCTGCCTGTAGGCCGGCAAGATGCGGCCTGCCCGGACAAGGTGACCCTCCGTGGAAGACATCGCCTTTGCCCTTGATCCGGAATCCCTGCCCACCCAAGCGGCGGTGTTCAGGCGCCTCATCCAGTACAGCAGCCCCTCGGCTTTCCGACCATCGCCCTCGGCCGCCTGCCCACGCCCGATTACCCCTTCCCGGACACCTTCGTGCTGCATGACGGGCCGGAGGCTTGGGCGGCCGAGTATTTCGAACAGGGCCACGGCCATCACGACCCGGTCCGCATCGCCGCGGGCCTGATGTCAGAACCCTTCACGCTGACCGAACTGCGGCAAGGCAAGGCAGGCATCCTGCCCTCCTCCTAGGGACTGGCGATGCTCGAGGCCGCTCGCAAACATGGTTGCAACGAGGGCCTCGTCGCGCCGATCTTCGGTGCCCATGGCGCGCGCGGCCTCGTCTGTTTCTTCAGCCTAGGCCCCGAACCCGGCGCGCGCGACCGCATCATCCTCGAACATGCCGCGATCCATGGCTATCGGCGCCTTTACGCGCTGCATCGGCAAGCCCGCCCCGGGGTTTCGGCGTCCGAGGCCCTGACCCTGCGCGAAATCGCGGTCCTGCGTGCCGCACGCGACGGGCATCGCGACGCCGCGATCGCAGCCCAGCTGTCCATCTCGGTGCGCACCGTACGGTTCCACTACGACAACGCGCGCCGCAAATTCGGCACCACCAGCCGGGCTGAGGCGCTGGTGCGCGTGATCAACCTCCACTTGCTCTGAGGCCGCGCGCGATCCGCGCCCACCTGTCACTTGTGCCAGTTGTGACGGCAGCCGCACTCTCCACCCTCCGCGTCGCCATGCCTTGGGGGTCGCGGTCCCGGAGGACGGGGTGACGTGTCAGGTTCATCTTCGCGACCCCGTGTCGCGCCTTGGGGAATTTCAGGAATGATCAACAAAGCCCTTTTCAGCGCGCTGCTCCTCGTCGGCGCCACACCCGCCCTCGCCAGCCCGGTCAACCTCCTCGACTTCGAGGCGAGGGGCTTTGGCAGCTGGACCGTCGCGCCCGACGGCAGCAGCGCCACCTATGGTGCCCTGCAAAACGACATTCAGCCCGGCTTCTTCAGCGGTCCCGACGCGGCGCAGGGCCGCTCCTTCGAGGCCAGCTTCCGCGTCGATCCCGCGACGCCCCAGCAGCTTGACCGCGTCGGCTTCGTTCTGGGCCTGAGCCCGCTCGAGGCAACCGGTGACGCTCCAGACATCCCCGTGGATTACTGGCTCATCGACTGGCAGGGTTCCAACCGGACCTTTTTCTCCGCGCCCATCAATGCGGGCCTCGCGCTCTCCCATGTCACGGGCATCTCGAGCGAAAAGATCTGGACGCATTACCGCATCGCGGACGGATCGTTCTCGACCGCGCCCAACCTCGTGGTCGAGGAAGTGGCCCGCGCCACGACCCCCCGCGCCGCGCTTCTGCGTTCGTCCGTCCCCTCTCACCCCCATCCCCCGCTTGTCGCGTCGCGCCCCAGCGGCTACACCCGCGTTCATGCGCATTCTCATCACCAATGACGACGGCATCAACGCCCCCGGCCTCAAGGTGCTGGAGGCCATCGCCTCAGAGATCGCGGGCCCCACGGGCGAGGTTTGGACCGTCGCGCCGGCCTTCGAGCAATCGGGCGTGGGCCACTGCATCTCCTACGTCCATCCCACGATGATCGCCGAACTTGGCCCGCGCCGCTTCGCCGCCGAGGGCTCGCCCGCCGATTGCGTGCTGGCGGGCCTTTACGACGTGCTCAAGGACAGCCCCCCCGATCTCGTCCTGTCCGGCGTCAACCGCGGCAACAACGCGGCCGAGAACGTGCTCTATTCCGGCACAATCGGCGGCGCGATGGAGGCGGCCCTGCAAGGCCTGCCCGCCATCGCCCTGTCGCAATACTACGGCCCCGGCAACGTGACGCTCGACAACAGTTTCGAGGCCGCGGCACAGCATGGCGCGGGCGTCATCCGCAAGCTTCTGGACACCGGCGATTGGGACCAGACCGATTACCGCGTCTTCTACAACGTCAATTTTCCGCCCTGCCGGCCGCCGATGTGCGCGGTACCCGCGTGACCACGCAAGGTTTCCGGCGCGAGACCAGTTTCAGCGTCGAGCCACACCTCGCCCCGAACGGCCGACGCTTCTTGTGGATCAAGGGCGGGCGGCAGGACGTGCCGACCGAACCGGGCTCGGATGCGCATGCCAATCTCGAAGGCTTTATCTCGGTCACACCGATGCGCGCGGACCTGACCGCCCATGACCGTCTCGATGCCTTGAGGTCCGCGCTGGAATGACCCCCGAGGACGCCACGCGCAAGATGCAGTTCCTGTTCCAATTGCGCCAGAAGGGCGTGACGGACACGCGCGTGCTGAAGGCGATGGAGGCGATCGACCGCGGCGGTTTCGTGCAGGGTCATTTCGCGGCCCGCGCCTATGAGGACATGCCGCTGCCCATCGCGTCAGGCCAGACGATCAGCCAGCCCTCGGTCGTGGGCCTGATGACGCAGGCGCTGTCGGTCCAGCCGCGCGACACCGTGCTCGAGATCGGCACAGGCTCGGGCTATCAGGCGGCGATCCTTGGCGAGTTGGCGCGCCGCGTCTACACCATCGACCGCTTCCGCACGCTCACGCGCGAGGCCGAGGCCCGCTTTGCAGCCCTTGGCCTGACCAACATCACCGTCCTGACCGGCGACGGCAGTTTCGGCCTGCCCGATCAGGGGCCTTTCGACCGCATCCTTGTGACGGCCGCCGCCGAGGACCCGCCCGGGCCGCTGTTGCAACAGCTCAAGCCGGGCGGCGTCATGGTGCTGCCGGTGGGCCAGTCGGATGCGGTGCAGAGCCTGATCAAGGTCACGCGGCGCGCGGATGGCGCAGGTTTTGACTATGACGAGATCATGCCGGTCCGCTTCGGTGCCCCTGATCGACGGCCTGCCGCGCGATTGAGGCAACTGTGATCGGCAATTCGCCGCCGCAGGGGTTTATCCATGCCATGTTTTCGATGTAGAACCTGCAACAGGACAAGAACCCCGACCCGCGGGTCGTAGCCAGTGATTGCCCGGCCCTGGCCCGGCTATGATGTTGAGGAAGACCCGAGCGATGCGCCGCGCCCACCTGATCGCCCTTGGCCTTTGCCTGCCGTTTCTGGCGGGCTGCGTCGCGTCCGACCTCGATTTCGACCTGCGCCCCGACCGCATTTCGACTAGGGGCGCAGGCGTGGCCGCCCCCCGTCCTGCCCCCGACGCAAACGGTCTTCTGACCTATGAAAGCTATCAGGTCGTCGTGGCCCGTCGCGGCGACACGGTCGCAGGTGTGGCTGCGCGCATCGGCATGGATGCCGATGAACTGGCCCGCTTCAACGGGCGGCAGACCACCGATGTGCTGCGGGCCGACGAAATCCTTGCCTTGCCGCGCCGGGTGACCCCCGGGGCCACTGCAGCCCCTGGCGGGCGCGACATCGCCGCCATCGCATCGGGCGCGATCGACGCCGCCGAGGCGCGCCAGACCCTGCCGCGCCGCCCCTGCGGTGCAGGGCGGCGCGGAACCTGTGCGCCACCGGGTGGCGCGCGGCGAGACCGCCTATTCGGTCGCGCGGCTCTACAGCGTATCGGTGCGCTCGCTGGCGGAATGGAACGGGCTCGGCCCCGATCTGGCGGTCCGAGAAGGGCAATTCCTGATCATCCCGCTGGTGATCGAAGAAGCCCCGCCCACCGCCCGCACCGCGCCGGGCACCACCGTGCCGCCGCCACCCCCCTCCTCGGCGACGCCGCTGCCCGAACCGATCCAGCAAGCCACCCTGCCCCAGCGCGGCACCGAGGCCGCAGCCCCGGCGGCAGCACCGACCCCGCCCCCACAGCGGCCCCCTCGGCCCGCTTCATCATGCCCGTGTCGGGCAGCATCATCCGCCCCTACGGCCGCGGCAACGAAGGCATCGACATCGGCGCCGCGACCGGCACACCCGTGCGCGCCGCAGCCGATGGCGAAGTGGCGGCGATCACGCGTGATACCGACCAGATCCCGATCCTTGTGGTCCGCCATTCCGACGGACTGCTGACGGTCTATGCCAATATCCGCAACATCTCCGTCGCGCGCGGCGACCGCGTGACCCAGGGCCAGATCCTGGCCGAGGTCGGCCCGGGCGATCCGTCCTTCCTGCATTTCGAGGTGCGGCGCGGGTTCGAGGCGGTGAACCCCACACAATACCTGCCGTGAAACCGGCGCGGCGCGGCCTGTAGCACAGAACGCCCGGAAGCGCTTGCGCGGTCTGGCGGGCAGACCGGCGGTCAAGTGGCGTATCGACCCTGACCACAGGGTTGGGATCGACCCTCCAACTTTTGGGCGCCCGCGGCGCGATCACGGCGCCAAGACAGGCGCGATCGATGATCCGCCCGCCGTAACGTCTTGGGCATTCATTTACGCTGGACCGATCCGCCTGCCCCCGCTAGGCGGACGGGACCACCAGACCGGAACCGCCCCCCATGACCGCCGCCTTGATCGCAGGCTTTGCCCTGTCGCTGTCGCTGATCCTCGCCATCGGAGCGCAAAATGCCTTTGTCCTGCGCCAAGGGTTGCGCCGCGCCCATGTCGGCGCGGTGGTGGCCGTCTGCTGCCTGTCCGAGGCGGTCCTGATCTTCACCGGCGTCGCGGGTTTCGGGGTCATCGCCACGCGCGCCCCTTGGGCAATCGAGGCGATGCGCTGGGGCGGTGCGGCCTTTCTCGTGGTCTACGGCCTCCGCAGCTTGCGTGCCGCCTGGACCACGACGGGTGCGCTTGAGGCCGGTGGCCCAGCGCAGCAAAGCCTGCGCACAGCCATCGCCACGACCCTGCTGCTGACCTGGGCCAACCCGCATGTCTACCTCGACACGGTCGGGCTGATCGGCGCGGTCGCGGCCACCTATGGCGACGCGCGTTGGGCCTTTGGCGCGGGCGCGCTGTCGGCCTCGGTCCTGTTCTTCGTGGCCTTGGGCTATGGCGCGCGCAGGCTTGCCCCTGTCTTTGCCCGGCCAGCCGCGTGGCGGGCGCTGGACGCCGTGGTGGGCGCGACGATGCTGGCGCTGGCGGTCGAGCTTGCGCTTGGGGCGTGAGCGTCTGGACAGTCCTGCCGCCTGCGCCATGTCTGACGCATGATCCCCACCCCCAAAGCCCCGTCCCCGGCCGCAGCCCTGGCGCCTGCCCCGCCGCAGGCCGCGCAGCCGGTCGCCGGGATCATCTGGATGATCGTGACCGGCCTGTGCTTTGTCGTCGTCACCGCCAGCGTCAAGATGGTCGGCACGGAGGTCCCGGCGGCGCAATCGGCGTTCCTGCGCTTTGCGCTTGGCGTGGTGTTCCTGATCCCGATGTGGCCCGCGGTGCGCGCGGCCACCATCGACCGCAAGACATGGGGCCTGTTCGGCATGCGGGGCCTGTGCCATTCGGTGTCCGTCGTCTTGTGGTTCTTCGCCATGTCGCGCATCCCCATCGCGGATGTCACGGCGCTGAACTACCTCAACCCGATCTATGTCATGCTGCTGGCTGTCGTTCTTCTAAAAGAACGCCTTGGCCCCTGGCGCATCGGGGCTGTCGGCGTGGCTTTCCTCGGCACGCTGGTCATCGTGCGCCCCGGCTTTCGTGAAATCGACATCGGCCATGTCGCCATGCTGGGCACCGCCGTGGCCATGGCGGCCAGCTATTTCATGGCCAAGGTCCTGAGCAGCCGCACCAAACCCGAGGTCGTGGTCTTCATGCTCTCGGTGGTGGTGCCGATCTTGCTGCTGCCCTACGCATGGGCGGTCTGGGTGCCGATCGGCTGGCGCGAGCTGGGGCTTTTGACCATCACCGCGACCTTTGCCACGGCGGGCCATTACACCATGACGCTGGCCTTCACCAAGGCGCCCCTGACAGTCACGCAACCCGTCACCTTCTTGCAACTGATCTGGGCCACGACCCTTGGCGTCGTGGTTTTCGGCGAGGCTGCGGATGTCTTTGTGATGCTGGGCGGTGCGATGATCATCAGCGCGATCAGCGTCGTCACCTGGCGCGAAGCGCGGCGCAAGACGCCGATCACGCCACCGCCCGACGCGCCGACGGCCTAGGTTAACCTTTTTCCTTTCGCCTGCAAATTATGCAGCCCGCCATCATCCCGCTCAGGCTGGGACCAAAGACCGTTGCCGCAACGCAGCGATCCGCACTCGGTCATACGCGATTAACCATTCCGGGCCGTCAATGAATGACAGCGGAGGTTCGCATGACATTGGAAGCCCTTATCTTCGGCGGGATCGGCACGTTGGCCGAAGTCGCGGAACTGGATCGCGCGGCGTGGAACGCGGCCTTTCGCGCGCATGGCGTCGATTGGAACTGGTCGCAAGACACCTATGGCGAATTGATGCGCCCGGGCGGCGACCGGCAACTGGCGGCGCGATATGCCGCCCATCTGGGGCAGGTGGTGGAGGCGGATCTGCTCGACCGAACGCACCAGAACCATTTCGCCACCATGCTGGCGGGCGGCGTACCGCCGCGCCCCGGCGTGGCGCGGGTGATGAACTGGGCGGCGCGCGGCGGCGTGCGACTGGCGCTGGTCAGCCGCTCCGAGGTGGATCCGGTGCGTGCGCTGCTGGTGGCCACGGCGCGCGCACGCGGTGGTGTCGCCTTCGACGTCGCGATCTTGCGCGAAGATGTGTCCCGCATGGCCCCGGACCCCGAAGCGATGGAGGCGGCCCTGATCGAGTTGGGCCTTGGCCCATCACGGGCAGTGGCCGTGGTCGACACGCCAGTGGCGCTGCAGGCCGCGCGGGCCGCGGGCCTCGCAGCCCTCGCCTTCCCCGGCCGCTTGGCCGAAGCGGAGCCCGAGACCTTCGCCGGCGCCCCGATCGCCCATGTCCTGAGCCCCGAGGCGCTGATTTCGGCCTGGCGCGGCGACAGTTGCGAGGCGGCGGAGTGACGGTGGGCAAAGTGCAGCGGGCTTGATCTGGCTCAAGGTCGGGACGGCGCGGCAGGGCCTAGGGTCGTTGCGATCCCACGGACCCATGGAAGGAACCCCGCATGTCCCATACCCCCCACGAACTGGCCGAGGAATTTCCGCAAGACGTCAAGAAGATCCACACGCTCAAGACCACCGACAGCCATTTCGCCCGGCTGATGGAATCCTACCATGATGTGAACCGCGCCGTTCACCGCTCGGAAACCGGGATCAGAGCCGGTGGATGATTTCACCGAGCAGAAGATGCGCAAGGAACGCATGGTGCTGAAAGATCAGATCGCCACGATCCTCGCCAAAGCCTGACAGACGGCTTGATGCGCTGGCGGGGCCCTGCGGCCCTGCCCCTTCAGGCGTCGCCGCCATCCCCGCCGCCGCCATCACCATCCCCGTCCCCGTCGCCGTCGACATCTGCCGTGCGACCGTCATCGCCGTCGCGCCCTTCGAGCCGCGCCTGAAAGCGCTCGAAGAACTGGTCGGCCATCCGCGTGGCGATGCTGTCCACCAGCCGCGAGCCAAGCTGCGCCAGCTTGCCGCCCACCTTGGCATCGACATCGTAGCGCAGATCGGTGCCGCCGCCCTCGGCGTCCGTCAGCAAGATCTGCGCCGCACCCTTGGCAAAGCCCGCGACGCCGCCCTTGCCCTCGCCGGTGATCGTATAGCTGGTGCCCGGCACCACATCCGACAATGTCACCTCGCCCCTGAAGGTCGCCTTGACCGGCCCGATCTTTTGCTTGACCACCGCGCTGAACCCGTCTTCGGGCGAGCCGGTCAATTCCTCGCAGCCCGGAATGCAGGCCTTCAGCACCTCGGCATCGTTCAGCGCGGCCCAGACCGTCATCCGGTCGGCGGCGATGGTGCGGGTTGCGTGCATTTCCATGGTCGGTCTCCTCCCTGCCTGAGCGTTCAGGATTACGGGCCTGCGCCCGCGCGCGTCAACGCCCGATCTCGTAGGGCAACGTGCCGCGTCGGTTCGGATCGACCACCAGATGCCGCTCCAGGGGGGGCACGGCGCGTTGGTGGCACTGCGCCCGCTCGCAGATCCGGCACGAGATTCCGATGGGCTGAAACGCCCTGTCGCGGTCCAGATCCAGCCCGTCGGCATAGACCAGATCGCCCGCATGCTTGACCTCGCATCCCAGCGAAATGGCAAAGCGCCGCGTGGGCAGGCCCCAGGCCCCGCCCGATTTCGACACGTCGCGCGCGATGATGACATAGCGCATCCCGTCGGGCGTTTCGGCCAATTGGCGCAAGAACCGCGTCGGCGTCTCGAAGGCCTGATGCACGTTCCACAACGGGCACGCGCCCCCGAAGCGGGCGAATTGCAGACGGGTCGCGGAATGGCGTTTCGTCACCGTCCCCGCCTGATCCACCCGCGCGAAAAAGAACGGGATGCCCTTGGCCCCGGGCCGCTGCAAGGTCGATAGCCTGTGCGCCACCTGCTCGATCGAGGCGCCGAACTGGATCGACAGCCGCTCCAGATCATGCCGCGCCTCGCGCGCCGCACCTGCGAACCGGTTATAGGGCATCAAGACCGCACCCGCGAAATAATTCGCCATCCCGATCCGCGCAATCTCGCGCGAGGTGTCGGATTGGAACCGCGCCAGATCGAGCGTCGCTTCGATCAGCTGCCCCTGTCCCAGCAGCGCGTATTGGTGCAGCAGCTGAAAGCGCTGCGTCTCGGGCGCCGCGCGCGGGCTGAGGGTGAGGATCCGCGTGGCCGGATCATAGGCGCGCACACCCTGCCCCGCCTCGAACCGCAGGCTGACCCCCATGGCGGCCAGCACGGCCTCGGTATGGGCGGCCAGATCGCCGGTTGCCTGACCGGCAAAGCGTTCGGCCGCACGGTCCACCGCGTCGATGTAATTGTCGCAATAGTGGAAGAAGTCGCGCACCTCTTCCCACGGGCTGGGGGCGGCACGGCGATCTTGCCCCAAAGCCTCGTCCAGGCTCGGCCAGCCGCTCATGGGTCTGGCGATAGGCGCGGTGCAGGTCGAGAAAGGCGCGCGCCAGTGCGGGCGCGTTTGACGCGGCAAGCCGCAGATCGGCCATGCCCGGCGCACCATCGGAAAACACCGGATCGGCCAGCGCCTCGCGCATGTCCGACACCAGCCTTTCGGCGTCGCCCGCGCGCAGTTCGGTCACGTCGATGCCGAACTCCTGCGCCAGACCCAGCACCACCGCGGTCGACACCGGGCGGTTGTTGTTTTCCATCTGGTTGAGATAGGGCAGCGACACGCCCAACCTGCCCGCGAAATCCTTTTGCGTCAGGCCCAGCCTTGTGCGGATCTCGCGCAGCTTGGCACCGGCGTATAGCTTCTGGGGCGGCATGGGCAGCACTCCGTCAGGTTTGCAAGCGCACAATGCGTCTTTGCAAACCGGCCTGCAAGCCTCAGCCCAGAACCTGCTTCTGCCGCCGGATCGTATAGACGATGGCCAGCACGCCCAAAAACGCCGTCACCAGCATGATCAAGATCAGCGGATAGGCGCCGCTGCCCCCCGTCAGCATCGCGCCCGCCAAAGCCGACAGCGCCGCGCCGCCGCCGATCATGATCGCACCGCCCAAGCCGCTCGCCGTGCCTGCCAGATGCGGCCGCACCGACAGCATGCCCGAGGTTGCATTGGGCAAAACCATGCCATTGCCAAAGCCCACGAAGGTCATGAAGCCGAAGAACACCAAGGCCGTCTTGAGCCCGATGAGGAAGAAGAGAAGCGACAGCGTCAGACCCACCGCCGAGATGATCGCGCCGTAAAGGATCATCGCGTTGATGCCTGCGCGCACCGAAAACCGCCCCGAGATCCAGTTGCCGAAGAAATAGCCCAGCGCGGGCGCACCGAAATAGAAGCCCACGAGCGGCGGGCGACAGAGTTGAACACCTCGGACCCCACATAGGGCGCCCCGCCGAGATAGGCGAAAACGCCCCTGAGGCGAAGGCACGCGACAGGCAATAGCCCCAGAAGCGGCGCGAGGTCAGCAATTCAGGATATTGGGCGAATTGCGCCGCGAAACTGCCGCTGCCCTTGCGCGCCGTCTCGCCCAGATCGCGCCATGTGAGCAGCAGGACCAAGATGCCAAGCCCGAACAGCAGCCAGAAATTCGCCTGCCAGCCGAAACTTTCATCCAGCACGCCGCCCAGCGCGGGGCCGATCATCGGCACCACCGCCATGCCCATGGTGACATAGCCGATCTGGCTGGCGGCCTGATCGGCCGGATACATGTCGCGCACCACCGCACGCCCCAGCACGAGGCCCACGACGACCACCGCCTGCATCATGCGGAAAAACAAAAAGACCTCGATGTTGGGCGCGAATATGCAGCCCAGCGTGGCCAGCAAGAACACCGCCACGCCCCCCAGCAACACCGGACGCCGCCCGTAGCGGTCAGACATCGGCCCGATCACGATCTGCAGCCCGGCGTTTACCGCGAGATACAGCGCCACCGACAGTTGCATCAGCCGGTAATCGGTCACGAAATACTCGGTCATCTGCGGCAGAGACGGCAGAAAGATGTTCATCGACAGCGCGCCAAGGCCCGTCAGAACGATCAAGGTAAAGATGTGGGGCGGAGTCGCGCGGTCTAGGAACCGCACTGGTTCGATTGTTGCCATTCCAATGAATTAGGCCGAACGGGGGCCCGGGTCCAGAGGCCGCAACGTTAGGGTGCGCGGGGCTTTATGTGCACTCATGCCCTGCGGTGGAACACGAGAAGGGCACCGGACGGCGATCCGGTGGATCAGGCGGAGGCCATGGCCGATTAGCAGATTTGCGATTTTTGCATGTAGCTCGCAAACATATTTGCAAATATGCGCAATCCGACTCGCCAGATACCCCCTGCGGCCATAGGGTCCACGACAATCGGCACGGTCCTGCGCTACGCCTGCGGGAACGCCGCGCGCACGGCCATTCGGAGGGGAAGCCGCATGAAGGATATCTTGCAAGAACTCGAGCACCGCCGCGACCAAGCGCGGCTTGGCGGCGGACAGGCAAGGATCGATGCGCAGCATGCCAAGGGCAAGCTGACTGCGCGCGAACGGATCGACCTGTTGCTCGATGAAGGCTCCTTCGAGGAATACGACATGTTCGTCACCCACCGCTGCACCGATTTCGGGATGGAGAAGTCCAAGCCCCGCGGCGACGGCGTTGTGACCGGTTGGGGCACGGTCAATGGCCGCATGGTCTATGTCTTTTCGCAAGATTTCACTGTTCTGGGCGGATCGGTGTCCGAAACCCATGCCGCAAAGATCTGCAAGATCATGGACATGGCGATGCAGAACGGCGCCCCCGTGATCGGCATCAACGACTCGGGCGGTGCCCGCATCCAGGAGGGCGTGTCGTCGCTGGCCGCCTATGGCGAGGTGTTCCAGCGCAACATCGAGGCCTCGGGCGTGGTGCCGCAGATCTCGCTCATCATGGGGCCCTGCGCGGGCGGCGCGGTCTATTCGCCCGCGATGACCGACTTCATCTTCATGGTCAAAGACAGCTCCTACATGTTCGTGACCGGCCCCGACGTGGTGAAGACCGTCACCAACGAGGTCGTCACGGCCGAAGAACTGGGCGGTGCCACCACCCATACCCGCAAATCCTCCGTCGCCGATGGCGCTTTCGAGAATGACGTGGAAGCCTTGGCCGAAGTGCGTCGCTTGATCGATTTCCTGCCGCTCTCCAATCGCGAAAAACCGCCCGTCAGGCCATTTTACGATGATCCCAACCGGATCGAGGAAAGCCTGGATACGCTGATCCCCGACAACCCCAACAAGCCCTATGACATGAAGGAGCTGATCCTCAAGGTCGCGGACGAGGGCGATTTCTACGAGATCCAGGAAGAATTCGCGAAGAACATCATCACCGGCTTCATCCGGCTGGAGGGCCAGACGGTCGGCGTGGTCGCCAACCAGCCGATGATGCCTGGCGGGCGTTCTGGACATCGACAGCGCCCGCAAGGCCGCGCGGTTCGTTCGCTTTTGTGACTGCTTCGAGATACCTTTGCTCACTTTCGTGGATGTTCCGGGCTTCCTGCCCGGCACCGGGCAGGAATACAGCGGCGTCATCAAGCATGGCGCGAAACTGCTCTTCGCCTATGGCGAGGCGACGGTGCCGAAAGTCACGGTGATCACCCGCAAGGCCTATGGCGGGGCCTATGTGGTGATGTCCTCGAAACACCTGCGGGGCGACATCAACTACGCCTGGCCCACCTCGGAAATCGCGGTGATGGGCGCCAAGGGCGCGGTCGAGATCATCCATCGCGGCGATCTGAATGACGCGGAAAAGACGGCGGCCCATACCAAGGAATACGAGGACCGCTTCGCCAATCCCTTTGTCGCCGCCGAGCGTGGCTTCATCGACGAGGTGATCCAGCCGCGCTCCACCCGCAAGCGGGTCTGCCGGGCCTTTGCGCAGCTCAGGACCAAGCGCAAGCAGATGCCGTGGAAAAAGCACGACAACATTCCGCTGTGAGGGTAGGCAACCTGCCCACCTATCCCTGCACGGTGGGCAGATTGCCCACCCTACGGAGACCTGCATGACCGACCCGCTCTTTCACATGATCACCGGCGGCCCGCGCCCTGTCGCGCCGTTTTCCCATGCCGTGGAGGTGGATGGCTGGCTATTCCTGACAGGCCAGATGCCGACCGACCCTGTAGCCCCCGACGCGGCCTTGCCAGATGGTGTGGCGGCGCAGACGGCCCGCGTGATGGAGAACCTTGAAATCGTGCTCAAGGGTGTGGGCCTCGACCTGTCCCATGTCGTGCAGATGCGGGCCTATCTGACGGAATTCGAACGCGATTACGCTGCCTTCAACGAGACCTATCAGGGCTTTTTCCCACCTGACCGCAGGCCCGCCCGCACCACCATCGGCGTGACCGCGCTGGCCGTGGGGGCATTGGTGGAGATCGACTGCGTCGCCCGCAGGCCAGAGGGGCCGCCCGCTGATGCTGCCCGCGCTTCCCCTTGCAGGTCTTTTGTCGCTGGTGCCGCTGAGCGCGACTGCCGAGGCATGGCCCCTTGGCGAGCTGGCGGCCCCCTCGGGGCTGAGCCTCTCGCTGATGGAGCTTCTGTTCGAGGAAAATCCGTGGTCGGGCGAAATGCTGGTTGTGGTGCGCCTGCTTGCGCCGACCATCGTGCAAGATATCGACACGCCTCTGATGCTGCGCACCGACATGGATTGGGCTTGCCGCACATGGGGTCTGCCGGCCGCGGCGACGCTGGCCACACCGCCCGATCTGGTGGTGATCGAGATGATGGCATCGCCCGTCGATCGCGGGGTGCCCGCGCCGGATGTGCCACAGTTTTTCGAACAATACCGGCTTGAAGGGCCGGTCTGTATCTGGGAGCTTTTCTGATGTTTCCACAATATGTTGCGGCACGACGCTCAGGTGGATGCGAATTTGATGCAAGCCGGTCACAGACCAGCGCGGCCTGTGGAAAGTCCTGTGGAGAAAACCCGGCTCGCGGTATTCTCGGCGCTGGCCGTACCCATGCGGCTGTACCTCTGACCATGGCCGGGTGCGTGCATCCGGACATGGTCCAATACGAAAGGAAAGCGAGATGTCGCGTTTCATCCAAGCGCTTCTTGCCCTGGGCCTTGTGGCAGGTGTTGCAGCTTGCGGCTCTTCGGCGCCCGTGCAGGAAGAGATCATCTTCATCGAACCCGCACCGATCACGCACGATCCGGTGTCGAACAAGTATCGCTGAAGACAACCGGACCGGGCGGGCCGCAGCGCCTGCCCGGACCACACCGTCGCCCGCGACGCTGTCAGGCGCTTTGCACTGGTGGAAATTCCCACTCGGCAGAAAGGGCTTTCTCAGGCACTCTGGAGGTCGAGGATGCCCCTCAAGCAGGAGAAAGCCATCATGTTTTCGCGCAAATCGATCACCCTCATCACGATCGCTGCTGCAGCCATCGCCGGCTGTGCAGCCCCCAATCCACCCAGCCGCGCCGTCGCGACACCCCTGTTCAACAAGTCGGGCGAGGCATTGTGCCGACCGGAAGGACAGGAGATCAACGCCACCTATCCTGCCCGTGTGCCGATCTGCGAGGATGTTTGCGAAGCGGATTCCGTGGCAGGCGCCAATGTTGCCATCTGCCCTCCGATCTACATCACCCAGCGTCCGCCCACGGATGGCGGCCAAGACGAACCCAGAGGGTCGAACCAGCGACCGTAACACCGCGGGGCACAGTCAGATCTTCACCGGCTTGGGAACTCCGCGATGATCAAGCACCGCGGGTTTCCCGGCCGTCTGCCCGGCACCGATTACCAGTTCACCATCCGCAGGGCGGCCAAGGAGGGTGCAACGAAACTGGTCGCGCGCGAACGCTACGCCGACCGCAAACCCGCCGACCGCCGCGCCGATGCCGCCTTCATGGAGGCGCTGTGGCTGTGTTTTGGCACCGAACCCTTCGAGCGGGGCAATCTTGATGCCGGACGGCTGTCGTGGCTGTTCGGGCGCGAGGTGGTGCCGGCCGAGGACCCGTTCGATCCCGCAAGCTACGAGGCCCTGCTGGTCATAGACGAGCGCCGCGCCCGCGCCGCGTTTCCCGAAGCCTTTGACGGCCGCGGCATCTGGGAGGGCGCATCGGCATGAAGTTGCCTTTCGCCATGGCTGGTGGGCGGTTTGGCGCGCATCGCGCAACGGATGGTGAAATTCCTCTTCCGTCGCGGAAAATCCGTGTCATCCTGACTGTGCTGGTCGACGTCCCCAGTTGCAAAACGACCGGCATCGAAAAGACGTGTTACCCTTCCCCTTCGACGCGGTCGGCCAGCTTGCTGCCGTAACGCTTTTCCGCCGATGGGGGCATGGGTCCGGAAAGCCCTGCTATCGCGTCGGGCGTTTTGCCTGTATACTGTCCGGCACGAGGCACATCGACAGGAGCAGACGCAAAATGCGCGCCACCAGAAAGACTTTCATCCCCGCAACTCTCTTTGCCGCGGCCCTCGCTTTGTCGGGCTGCGTCACCTCCGATCTCGAACGCGCCGGTCTTGGCGCGGTCGCGGGCGGTGTCACGGCCGCAGCGTTCAACGGCAGCGTGGGCACAGGCATCCTCATCGGCGCGGCCGGTGGAGCGCTGTGCGACGACGCGGGGCTTTGCTGAACGTCGCTTCGGATCAGCCCGCGCGCTGACCCGGACCATCATCGATCAAGGCCATCGGGGTGAAGCACCCCCGGTGGCCTTTTTTGCGTCAGAACAGGGCCCAAGCCCTGCAAGGAAGGGACAGTGACCATGTTCAAGAAGCTCTTGATCGCCAACCGGGGCGAGATCGCCTGCCGCGTCATCAAGACGGCGCGCAAGATGGGGATCGCCACGGTCGCGGTCTATTCGGACGCCGACCGGGGCGCGCTGCATGTGAAGATGGCCGACGAGGCGGTGCATATCGGCCCCGCGCCTGCGTCGGACTCCTACATCGTGATCGACAAGATCATGGCGGCGATCGAGGCGACAGGCGCCGAGGCCGTGCATCCGGGCTATGGCTTCCTGTCCGAGAACATGAAGTTCGCCGAAGCCCTTGAGGCCGCGGGCGTCGCCTTCGTCGGCCCGCCCAGCCCCGCGATCGAGGCGATGGGCGACAAGATCACGTCGAAAAAGCTGGCGGCCGAGGCGGGGGTTTCGACCGTTCCGGGCTACATGGGCCTGATTGCGGATGCCGACGAGGCGGTCAAGATCTCGAACCAGATCGGCTATCCGGTGATGATCAAGGCGAGTGCCGGCGGCGGCGGCAAGGGCATGCGCATCGCCTGGACCGACCTTGAGGCGCGCGAGGGGTTTCAGGCCTCCAAGAACGAGGCGAAATCGAGCTTTGGCGACGACCGTATCTTCATCGAGAAATTCGTCACCCAACCGCGACACATCGAAATTCAGGTGCTGGCCGACAAGCACGGCAACACCGTCTATCTGGGCGAGCGGGAATGTTCGATCCAGCGCCGCAACCAGAAGGTGATCGAAGAGGCGCCCTCGCCCTTTCTCGATGCCGCGACGCGCAAGGCCATGGGCGAACAGGCGGTCGCTCTGGCGCAGGCGGTGGGTTACACCAGCGCGGGCACCGTCGAGTTCATCGTGGATGGCGAGCGGAATTTCTACTTCCTCGAGATGAACACCCGGTTGCAGGTGGAACATCCCGTCACCGAACTGATCACCGGTGTGGACCTTGTGGAACAGATGATCCGCGTCGCGGCGGGCGAAAAGCTGCCCTTTGCGCAAGACGACATCACGTTGACCGGCTGGGCGATGGAAAGCCGGCTATACGCCGAAGATCCCTATCGCAACTTCCTGCCCTCCATCGGGCGGCTGACGCGCTACCGCCCGCCGGTCGAGGTGCAGGCCGGGCCGCTGCACGACACCGGCAAATGGCAGGGCGATGCGCCCGTGGGCGAAACGGCGGTCAGGAATGACACCGGCGTTTTCGAGGGCGGCGAGATCTCGATGTTCTACGACCCGATGATCGCCAAGCTTTGCACTTGGGCACCGGACCGCGCGGGCGCGATTGCCGCGATGCGCAGCGCGCTGGACGGGTTCGAGGTGGAGGGGATCGGACACAACCTGCCCTTCTTGTCGGCGGTGATGGACCATCCGCGCTTTGCCAGCGGCAACATCACCACCGCCTTCATTGCCGAGGAATATCCCGACGGGTTCGAGGGCGCGACGCTGGACGCGGACGCCTTGGCGCATGTGGCGGCGGCGGCGGCGCGATGCACAGGGTGGCCGAGATCCGGCGCACGCGCGTATCGGGCCGGATGGACAACCACGAACGCCGCGTCGGCAGCGATTGGGTGGTGACGTTGCAGGGCACGGATTTCGACGTGACCATCGCCGCCGACCATGAAGGATCGACGGTGACTTTTGCCGACGGGCGCGCGATGCGCGTGACGTCGGACTGGACGCCGGGCGACAGCCTTGCGCGACTGATGGTCGAGGGCGAGGCGCTGGTGCTGAAGGTCGGCAAGATCCCCGGCGGGTTCCGGCTGCGCACGCGGGGGCGGATCTCAAGGTCCATGTGCGCAGCCGCGTCAGGCGGAACTGGCCCGCCGCATGCCCGAAAAACAGCCGCCCGACACCTCGAAACTGCTGCTCTGCCCGATGCCGGGCCTGATCGTGCGCATCGACGTGGAGGTGGGTCAAGAAGTGCAGGAGGGCCAGACGCTCTGCACCGTTGAGGCGATGAAGATGGAAAACATCCTGCGCGCCGAGCGCCGCGGCATCGTTTCCAGCATCAAATGCGGACCCGGCGACAGTCTGGCCGTGGACGAAGTGATCATGGAGTTCGAATAGGGCTGTGATCCGCGCCAGGCCGCATATCGACAGAGGAACGGGGGGCTACTGCCCCGTCCTGATCTCTTCTTGCCGGATCGAGAAGTTGTCGATTGGCGCGGATGATTTCGCGCACGTCACGCGGCGCGGGGCGGCGAAAGCCGATTGCGCCGTCCTTTTGCAGCACCACGAGCGAGAAGCCGCGCGGGCGCAGCGCAGTGCGGATGGCCGAGCGTGCCGCTGGATCGGTGTCGATGATAATGACCACGTCGCGTTCCAACAGCGGCTCGGGACGGTCAGCCAGCAGTTGCAATTGCTCGGCGACGCGCGGGTCGTTGGGCGTGTCGGCGAAGATGATGATCGGACGGGCGACCCACTGGAATTCCTCCAGCGTCAGCTCGCGGGCATCCCGCGGCTCAAGCGGATCGACGATTTCCATATCGGCAGCGCCTGCCTCGGCGGCGGCAACGGCCACGGTCTGGGCCCAAGCCATGCCTGTCAAGGTCAGTGATGCGGTAAACGCTAGCAGGATGTGTCGCATTCTTCCTCCGTTCGTCTCGGATATAGGCACGCGTCGCGGAAAAGCGAAGCATTTCGGACCGATGACCTCGCGCATTTTTCCCTTCATCCGATCTTCACAGGTCGCGCGGCAGTCTTGCCGCCGCACCCCGTGCCGGGGTCCGGATGACAAGGGCGCCATGCGTATCGTGCTACACCTTGGTGCGCATCGCACCGCGACAACCACCTTCCAGCGCACGCTGGGTGACAATGCCGAGGCGCTGCAGCGGGCGGGGATCGCCTATTGGGGACCGCGACGTCTGCGCGCAGGTCTGTTCGACGGATTGTACGGCGGTGCGCCCGTCCCGCCGCCGCGGCGCGAGGGGCGGGCGGCTGGCCGTGTCGCGCTGCAGATCGAGATGGCGGCGCGCGCGGGTGCGACCAGCTTGGTCGTGAGCGAAGAGAACATGGCGGGCACGATGCGGCTGATCACGCAGGCGCAACGGCTCTATCCCGATGCGGGCGCGCGGGTGGCCCGCTTTGCCGATGCCTTCGCAGGCAATGAGCTTACCTTGGGCCTGTCGGTCCGGTGCCCTGATGCGTTCTGGGCCTCGGTTCTGGGATGGCGTGTGCTGCGCGGCGGCTCCTTGCCCCATCCGGCCTTGTGCGACCGGCTGGTGACGCAGCCGCGGCGCTGGCGGCATGTGATCGCCGATCTGGCGCAGGCCGTGCCGCAGGCCCGGATCGTGGTCTGGACGCATGAGGCGATGGCGGGACGGCCCGGCGATCTGCTGGCGCATCTGACCGGGGCGTCTGTTCCGCTAAAGGGCTCGGACCGCTGGTGCAACCCCGGTGTGCGGCTGCCCGAGTTGCGCGCCTATCTGGCCGACATCGGGGCCGATCCCGCCTTGGCGCGCGGGGCGGCGGGGCGGTTCATGCCCTTTGACGCGCATCAGCGCGCCGCGATGCGCGGGCAATACGGCGAAGATCTGGACTGGCTTGCCGCCGGAGCCGGCGGTCTGGCGGAGTATATCGACGAGGTCGGGGCACGAACCCCAGGCCCGACAGGACAAGGAAGAGGACCAATCGATGACGCAGAACACGCACGCCGCATGGCGTGATCTGGCCGCCAAGGAACTGCGCGGTCGCGACCCCGATACCCTGTCTTGGGACACGCTGGAGGGGATAAAGGTCAAGCCGCTTTATACCGCCGAGGATAGCGAGGGCCTGCCGCATATGGGCAGCCTGCCGGGGATGGCGCCCTTCACCCGGGGTGTGAAGGCGACGATGTACGCGGGCCGGCCGTGGACCATCCGGCAATATGCGGGCTTTTCCACCGCCGAGGAAAGCAATGCGTTTTACCGCAAGGCACTGGCGGCGGGGCAGCAGGGCGTTTCGGTCGCCTTCGATCTGGCGACGCACCGGGGCTATGACAGCGACCACCCAAGGGTCGAGGGTGATGTGGGCAAGGCGGGCGTGGCCATCGACAGTGTCGAGGACATGAAGATCCTGTTCGACGGCATTCCGCTGGATCAGGTGTCGGTGTCGATGACGATGAACGGCGCGGTGATCCCGATCCTCGCCAATTTCATCGTCACGGGTGAGGAACAGGGGCATGACCGCAAGGTGCTTTCTGGAACGATCCAGAACGACATCCTCAAGGAGTTCATGGTCCGCAACACCTATATCTACCCGCCTGAACCCTCGATGCGGATCATCTCGGACATCATCGGCTACACCACCGCCAACATGCCGAAATTCAACAGTATTTCCATCTCCGGCTACCATATGCAGGAGGCGGGCGCCAATCTGGTGCAAGAGCTGGCCTATACGCTGGCGGACGGGCGCGAATATGTGCGCGCGGCCACGGCTGCGGGCATGGATGTGGATGATTTCGCGGGGCGGTTGAGCTTTTTCTTCGCTATTGGCATGAATTTCTTCATGGAAATCGCCAAGCTGCGCGCGGCCCGCACGCTGTGGCACCGGGTGATGACGGAATTCGGCGCGCAGGATGAACGCTCCAAGATGCTGCGCACGCATTGCCAGACCAGCGGTGTGTCGTTGCAGGAACAAGACCCCTACAACAATGTCGTGCGCACCGCCTACGAGGCGATGAGCGCGGTTCTGGGCGGCACGCAATCGCTGCATACCAATGCGCTGGATGAGGCGATCGCGCTGCCGACCGAATTCTCGGCCCGCATCGCACGCAATACCCAGTTGATATTGCAAGAGGAAACCGGGGTGACCCGGGTCGTCGATCCGCTGGCGGGGTCCTACTACGTCGAAAGCCTCACCAATGACCTGATCGAACAGGCCTGGGCCCTGATGCAGGAGGTCGAGGAGATGGGGGGCATGACCAAGGCCGTGGCCTCGGGCATGCCGAAGCTGCGCATCGAGGAATCGGCGGCGCGGCGGCAGGCGATGATCGACCGCGGGCAAGAGGTGATCGTCGGCGTCAACAAGTACCGCAAGGAGGTCGAGGACCCGATCGACATTCTCGACATCGACAACGTCAAGGTGCGCGACAGCCAGATCGCCCGACTGGCGCAGGTGCGCGCCAGCCGCGACGAGGCCGCCTGTCAGGCGGCGCTGGCCGAGATGGAGCGGCGCGCGAAAGAGGGGGGCAACCTGCTGGACGCGGCGGTCGAGGCCGCGCGTGCCCGGGCGAGCGTAGGGGAAATCAGCATGGCGATGGAAAAGGTGTTCGGCCGCCACCGGGCCGAGGTCAAGACGCTGGCCGGCGTTTATGGCGCGGCCTATGACGGCGATGCGGGCTTTGCCGCCATCCAGGCCGATGTTGAGAAATTCGCCGAGGAAGAAGGGCGCCGCCCGCGCATGTTGGTGGTCAAGATGGGGCAGGACGGCCATGACCGCGGCGCCAAGGTGATCGCCACGGCCTTTGCCGATATCGGCTTTGACGTCGATGTGGGGCCGCTGTTCCAGACGCCGGAGGAAGCGGCGCAAGATGCCATCGACAACGATGTCCATGTCATCGGGATCAGCAGTCAGGCCGCTGGCCACAAGACGCTGGCGCCCCGGCTGATCGAGGTGCTGAAAGCGCGCGGTGCGGGTGATATCCTGGTCATCTGCGGCGGCGTGATCCCGCATCAGGATTACGAGTTCCTGACCAAGGCGGGCGTCAAGGCGATCTTTGGCCCCGGCACCAATATCCCCGATGCGGCGCGCGATATCTTGTCGCTGATCCGGGCCACCCGCGCGACGTGAGGCGGCTGGGCGGAAACCGCGCATTTTCCGCCCCTTTCGCCCACAGGTCGCATGCCACCCCTTGTCGGGCGGCGCGCCGTGACGCATCTAGGGCCGAGAAACAGGAGAGCGCATGGCCCTGCCCGTCCGCCAGCAATTGACTTATTGGGGCATCGCTACGGCGGTGTTTCTCTTCGTGCTATGGGCCTTGGGCAATGTGATCTTGCCCTTCCTCGTCGGCGGCGCGATTGCCTATTTCCTCGACCCGGTCGCCGACCGTTTGGAAAAGATGGGCTTCAGCCGTGTGCTCGCGACGGTCATCATCTTCGTGTTCCTGCTCGGCGTGGTGATCGTGTCGCTTCTTGTGATCATCCCGTTGCTGATCCAGCAGACCAATGACCTGATCCAGTCGACGCCCGATCTGTTCAACCAGTTGCGGGCCTGGCTGACCGAGCGGTTCCCGCACGTGATGGACGATGGATCACCATTACGCCAATCTCTGGTCTCGATCGGCGAGACCATCCAGGCGCGCGGCGGCGAATTGCTGCAACAGGTGCTCAGTTCCGCGGCAGGCGTGGTCAATGTACTGGTGTTCCTTGTCGTCGTCCCTGTCGTGGCCTTTTACATGCTGCTCGACTGGGACCGGCTGATCGCCCGCATCGACGACCTTCTGCCGCGCGACCATACCGACACGATCCGCATGCTGGCCGGCCAGATAGACCGGACGCTGGCCAGTTTCATACGGGGTCAGGGTACGGTCTGCCTGATCCTCGGCACCTTCTATGCTGTGGCTCTGATGGTGGTGGGGCTGCAGTTCGGGCTGGTGGTGGGGCTGGTCGCAGGCCTTTTGACCTTCATCCCCTATGTCGGCGCACTGGTCGGCGGCGCGCTGTCGGTCGGTCTGGCGCTGTTCCAGTTCTGGGGCGACTGGTGGCTGATCGTGGCGGTCGCCGCCATCTTTCAGGTCGGACAGATGGTCGAGGGCAATATCTTGACGCCCAAGCTGGTGGGGTCCTCCGTGGGCCTGCATCCGGTCTGGCTGATTTTCGCGCTCTCGGCTTTCGGCACGCTCTTTGGCTTTGCGGGGATGCTGGTGGCCGTACCGGTGGCGGCGGCCATCGGGGTGCTGGTGCGCTTTGTCATCGATCAGTATAAAGACGGTCTACTTTACAAGGGCCTGTCAGGCCGTCAGCCCGAGGGTGACGGGGACGACGCGTGACCCCTCGGCAACTGGTGCTCGCCCTGCCGTTCCGGGCGGCGATGGGGCGCGCGGATTTCTTTGTCTCCGAGGCCAATGCGAGCGCCGTCGCAGGGCTGGACGGCTGGCGCGACTGGCCGGGGGGCAAGATGCTGCTGATCGGGCCAGAGGGCGCGGGCAAGACGCATCTGGCCCATGTTTTCGCTGCACAAAGCGGGGCGCGCATTCTGGACGCTGCACAAGCGACGGCCGAAAACCCCGCCACCCTCGCTGAGGCGCAGGCGCTGGTGGTCGAGGATGCCGAGAGGATCGCTGGCAGCCCGGCGCAGGAAGAGGCGCTGTTCCATCTGCACAATGCGGCCGCGGATCGGGGCTGCGCTTTGCTGATCACGGCATCAGGCCCCCCGGGGCAGTGGGGCTTGCGCCTGCCTGACCTGCTCAGCCGGATGTTGCAGGCCGCGCAATTGAGCGTGACGGCACCCGATGACGCGCTGATGGCCGCGGTTTTGGTCAAGCTGGCCGCTGACCGGCAGATGGCGCTGACGCCTGCGCTGGTGGCCTATGTGCTGCCCCGGATCGCGCGATCGCTGTCCCATGTGCAACGTTTCGTAAGCGCCCTCGATGCCGAGGCGCTGGCGGCCAAGCAAAGACCGGGGCTGCGGCATGTAAAGGCGGTGCTGGCGCGGCTGAAGGCTGACGCCAACCCCTCGACGCCGTGCGGCCGTCGCCCCACAATGGCGGCCTGCGTCACGCAACCTTCACACAATCTCACTAGGTCCGCCCCCATGAGCTTCGCCGATTTCCTCACCGCCCCGCTGCCCGAACCCGTGACCCTGCCCGAGGCGCAGATCACCGGCCCGCAACGATTTTTCAATCGTGAGCTGTCGTGGCTGGCCTTCAACTGGCGCGTGCTGGAAGAGGCCGGGAACCCGCGTGTGCCGCTTTTGGAACGGGTGCGGTTCGTGTCGATCTCGGCGGGCAATCTGGATGAATTCTACACCGTGCGCGTCGCGGGCCTGCGCGAGTTGGCGCAGGAGGGGAACCTGACGCCAGCTGCGGACGGCCGCACCCCTGCCGAGCAGCTCAAGCTGATCAACGCCGATGCGCGGCGGTTGATGCAGCATCAACAGGCGGCGTGGAACACGCTGAAGGCCGAGATGGAGGCCGAGGGCCTGAGCGTCGTTCCGACCGCTCGGCTGGGGGCGAGCGACCGGAAATTCCTTGAAGAGGAATTTTTCGCGCGCGTCTTTCCGGTGCTGTCGCCGCTGGCCATCGACCCGGCGCACCCTTTTCCCTTTATCCCCAACGAAGGCATCGCGCTGGCACTTCAGATGACGCGGGAGCGCGACGGGCGGGTGCTCAAGGCGCTGTTGCCTATTCCGGGCCAGATCGACCGGTTCCTGCGCTTGCCCGCGCCCGAGGGTCAGATGCGGTTCTTGCCGCTTGAGGATCTTTTGCGCCTGCACATCGGGGCATTGTTCCCGGGCTACAAGCTGTCTGGGTCGTGCATGTTCCGCGTGCTGCGCGACAGCGATCTGGAGGTGGAGGAAGAGGCCGAGGATCTGGTCCGCGAATTCGAAACCGCGCTGAAGCGCCGCCGTCGGGGTGAGGTCGTGCGCCTGCAGATCAGCGCCGGCGCGCCCGACGAGCTCAAGGCCGAAATCGTGCACCAGCTGCATGTCACCGAGACCGAAGTGGTCGAGGTCAAGGGGATGATCGGTCTGGTCCGTCTCAAGGAACTGGTGGTGGACCAGCGGCCCGACCTGCTGTGGCCCAGCTTCACGCCGCGCGTGCCCGAACGGGTGCAGGACCATGACGGCGACATGTTCGCGGCGATCCGGCAAAAGGACATGCTGCTGCATCACCCCTACGAGACCTTCGACATGGTGATCCGCTTCCTCAGTCAGGCGGCACGCGATCCCAATGTGGTGGCGATCAAGCAGACGCTCTACCGCACATCCTACGAATCCCCGATCGTCGATGCGCTATGCGAGGCGGCGGAGAACGGCAAATCGGTGACCGCGCTGGTGGAGTTGAAGGCCCGCTTCGACGAGGCCGCCAACATCCGCCAATCGCGCAAGCTGGAACGCGCGGGCGCGCATGTGATCTATGGCTTCATCCACTACAAGACCCACGCCAAGATCAGCACCGTTGTGCGCCGCGAGGGCGACAGGCTGGTGACCTATACCCATTTCGGCACCGGAAATTACCATCCGATCACGGCCCGCATCTACACCGACCTGAGCCTGTTCACCTGCGACGACGCTCTGGGGCGCGATGCCACCAAGGTGTTCAACTATGTCGGCGGCTATGCGGAGCCCGAGGGACTTGAGAACCTGCGCATCTCGCCCTTGAACCTCAAGGAGACCATCCTCGACGGGCTGAAGGCCGAGATGGAGCATGCCCGCGCGGGAAAGCCCGCGATGGTCTGGGTCAAGATGAATTCCGTCATCGATCCCGAGGTGATCGACGCGCTTTACGCCGCATCTGGGGCAGGCGTGCGGATCGATCTGGTGGTGCGCGGCATCTGCGGCCTGCGCCCCGGCGTGAAGGGGCTTTCGGAAAACATCCGGGTGAAATCCATCATCGGGCGGTTTTTGGAACATTCGCGGATCGTGTGTTTCGGCAATGGCCACGGGCTGCCGTCCAACAAGGCGCGCGTCTACATCAGTTCCGCGGACTGGATGGGCCGCAACCTGCATCGTCGGGTGGAAACGCTGGTCGAATGCCGCACCCCCACCGTCAAGGCGCAGATCGTCAGCCAGATCATGGCTGCGAACCTTGCGGATGTGGCGCAGACATGGGTGCTGCAACCCGATGGCAGCTTCCTGCGGCCGGACCTGAACGCCATCGACACCCCGTTTTCGTGCCACCGCTTCTTCATGGAGAACCCCTCGCTGTCGGGGCGGGGGTCTGCGGGGGCCAAGGATGTGCCGGACCTGACGCATAGTCACGACTGACCCGCGACGCCGGTGCAGTTGACGCCTGACCGCTGCCTGTGCACAAGACCTCATGGTCAGGCAGATGCGCGCTGAAACGCCGCCCGGCGGCCCGGAACATCACCCCGAGTGGGGCCCCTTCGGCGTTCCGCTCTTCGACGGGCCCGAGGCACAGAGCCTTGCGCGGGTGGGCGTGATCGACATCGGGTCGAACTCGGTTCGGATGGTTATATTCGATGGGGCGGCCCGCAGCCCGGCCTATTTCTTCAATGAAAAGATCCTGTGCGGGCTGGGCGAAGGATTTTCCGAGACCGGCCGCCTGAACGCGCAGGGCAAGATCCGCGCGATGGGGGCGCTGAAACGCTTTGCACGGCTGGCCGAGGCGGCCAAAGTCGCGCCGCTTCTGGCGGTGGCGACGGCGGCGGTGCGCGATGCCGAGGACGGGCCCGCATTCCGCGAGGCGGTGCGCGTGGCCACCGGCCTCGAGATCCGGGTGATCGACGGCACGGAGGAAGCGCGGCTCTCGGCGCAGGGGGTTCTGCTGGGCTGGCCCGGCGCCGAGGGGCTGATCTGCGACATCGGCGGATCGTCGATGGAACTGGCCGAGTTGCAGGGCGGCGGCAAGGTGGGGATGCGGGCGACATCCGATCTTGGGCCGCTCAAGCTGATGGGGATTACCGGCGGCAAGCAAAGGCGCTGCGCGCCCATATCAAGGCCGAGGTGGGCCGACTGGCCAATGATTTCGCCCAACGCTCGGAACGGCTGTTTCTGGTGGGGGGATCGTGGCGCGCCATCGCCCGGATCGACATGGAACGGCGCGGCTACCCGCTCAAGGTGCTGCACGAATACCGGATGACGCCGCAGGGCATCCTCGACACGATCAAATATATCGGAAAGACCGACATCGACGTGCTGCGTGCCTCCACCGGGACGAGCGGCGAGCGCATGCGCCTTGTGCCCCATGCTGCCGAGGTGCTGAAGGTGCTGGTGCGCAAGCTGAGGCCCAAGGAAATCGCGGTATCGTCCTACGGCATCCGCGAGGGGCTTTTGTATGAACAGATGTCCGAGGCGTTGCGCAAGCGCGATCCGCTGATCGAGGCCGCCCGCCATTCCGAGGCGCAATCGGCCCGCATGCCGGGCTTTGGCCGCCAGCTTTACCGTTTCGTCGAGCCGCTGTTTCCCGTGCCCGCGCCGACAAGAAACGCCTGATCCGCGCCGCCTGCTTGCTGCACGATGTCAGTTGGCGCGCGCATCCCGATTACCGTGCCGAGGTCTGTTTCGACAACGCGACCCGCGCCAACCTTGGCGGCATGACCCATGCCGAACGGGTCTATCTGGGGCTGGCGCTGCTGCATCGCTACAAGTCGAACCGGGCGGGCACAGGCTTCGACCCGGCGCTTCTGGACCTGCTGCCTGCGGCGCAGGTGTCCGAGGCCGAGATTTTGGGCCGCGCCATGCGCTTTGGCGCGATGTTCGCGGTCGCCAACCCCTCCGACCATGGCACGCTGGTCTATCGCTCCAAACGCCGCGAGTTGATCTTGACGCTGCACACCGACGCAGGGCGCGACCTGTTCGGCGAGGTGGCGCAAGCGCGCTTCAAGGCGCTGGCCGCCGCGATGGCGGTCGAAGCCATCGTGGTGAACAGGCCGTAAGGGCACCGTAAGGTTTTCCGGACTACGCTCACGGGCGGGGTTGGCATAGCTTATGCAACACCACCCCCGAGACCCTTGAGCCGGAGACGCTGCCATGACCATCTTGAACACCATCGCGGTTTCCCTCGTGTTTCTCGTGTTTGTGATCTTCACGGTCCTGATCTTCGGCTCGGGCGGTCTTGTTGCAGCTTGAGAGCTGTTTTTTCCTCCCTGTTGGACTGGCCCCCGGTTTTCCGGGGGCCTTTTTTTGTGGGGCACAGGTTGGGAATGCCTGTCTGTCGCACCGATCACCAAGGGCCTAGGGTTCAGGCGTCACCGAGGGGACACTGCCATGTCGCTGTTCAATTTTCTGTCCGCTGCACTGATCGTGCTGATCCTTGCCGCCTGCGCCGTTCTGGTAACGGGGCTTCAGGCCGCGCGCGCGGATGTCACCACAATCCCGGTGCAGACCGCCCTGCGCTGATCGGGGCGGAACCCGCGCCTTGTGAGGCGTTTTGCTTTGGCGTATGCGTCGCAAAACGTGTCTCGCCAAAGGGTTTTCCCATGCGCCTCAGCCGCTATTTCCTGCCGGTTCTCAAGGAAACGCCGTCCGAGGCGCAGATCGTCAGCCACCGGCTGATGCTGCGGGCGGGGATGATCAAGCAATCCGCGGCAGGCATCTATTCGTGGCTGCCGCTGGGCTACAAGGTGTTGAGACGCATCGAGCAGATCGTGCATGAGGAACAGATCCGCGCGGGCCATATTCCGATGCTGATGCCGACGCTGCAACCGGCGGATTTGTGGAAGGAATCGGGGCGGTATGATGCCTATGGCCCCGAAATGCTGCGCATCCGGGACCGGCATGACCGCGATATGCTGTTTGGGCCGACGAACGAGGAGATGATCACCGACATCTTCCGCGCGCATGTGGGCAGCTACAAGGATCTGCCGCTGACGCTGTATCACATCCAGTGGAAATTCCGCGACGAGGTGCGGCCGCGGTTCGGCGTGATGCGGGGGCGCGAGTTCCTGATGAAGGACGGCTACAACTTTGATTTGACGAAGGAAGATGCCCTTCACGCCTACAACCGCCACCTGGTCAGCTACCTACGGACCTATGAGCGGATGGGCCTGCAGGCGATCCCGATGCGCGCGGATTCCGGCCCGATCGGCGGGGACGACACACATGAGTTCCTTGTGCTGGCGGAGACGGGCGAGTCGGAGGTGTTCTACGACAGCGAGATCACCGATCTGCGCTTTGGCGACCGGGCGATCGATTACGATTCGGTCGAGGAATGTCAGGCTGTGCTGGAGGAATTCACCAGCCGCTATGCGCGCACCGACGAGACCCATGACGCGGAGGTTTTCGCGCAGATTCCCGTGGAGCGCCAAAGGGTTGCGCGGGGGATCGAGGTGGGGCAGATCTTCTATTTCGGGACCAAGTATTCGGAGGCGATGGGCGCGCTGGTCGATGACGGTCAGGGCGGGCGCGTGCCGGTGCATATGGGCAGCCACGGGATCGGCGTGAGCCGTCTGGTCGGCGCGATCATCGAGGCGAGCCATGATGACAAGGGCATCATCTGGCCCGAGGGCGTGACGCCCTTCCATGTCGGCATCGTGAACCTGAAACAGGGCGATGCGGCTTGCGACGGGGCCTGCGAGGATCTGTATAAAGCCTTGAGTGCCAAGGGGTTGGAGCCGCTTTACGACGACCGCAGCGAACGGGCCGGGGCGAAATTCGCCACCATGGACCTGATCGGCCTGCCCTGGCGGATTACGGTCGGCCCGCGCGGGCTTGGCGCCGGTGTGGTGGAGCTGACCAGCCGCCGCACGGGCGAGAGCGAGGAGCTGTCGCTGGACGTCGCCGTGGCGCGGGTGGCGGAGATCTACGCCCCCCATATGTAGTGGGGGGCCCGCCCGCACAGGTCGTACACCGCGCGTACACATCCCGTACACCGCCCTGACACGGACCCCCGTGTCAGGGTTTTCTTTACCCTGCCGCCCGAGACTGGCCTTTTCCACGAGACAGGGGGCGGGCATGGGCACGCAGGACAGGCCGCTGGGCGAAGGCCGGCGGCGGCATCACTTCTACATGGCGGATGCGCTCAGGCGGTTCGAATTCGAGATGCATTCGAAGATCTGGGTCGACAACCGGATCCCGCCCGAGTGGCACGAGATCGCCACGCGGCGCGACAGCGCCAAGGTGCGGGTCACGGTGCGGCTGGATGCGGATGTGGTGAAATGGTTCCGGTCGATGGGGCCGGGGTATCAGCCCCGGATGAACGACGTGCTGTCGGCCTTCATGCACGCCAAGCTGGCGGGGCTGTTGCACGGCGACGACACGATCGAGCCGTTCCGGGACAGCTGGCAGTCGCGGATGGAGGTGCCGAAGTGGGGGAGACGGAGAGAAGGCGGGGGGAAAGGGGGGAGTGAGGTTGAATTACTGAAACCCAAGAATGGCTGGACAAAATTAGGATCCTTGTTATCATTAGATATATGTGAAATCAGGGAATTCTGCCATGCGTTTTTTCTTATTTTTACTCTTTCTAACTGCGGCTCCGGCAAAAACATCATTTGCCCAATACAGTGCATCTGATCCACTTGCTGTTACTAGACCAGTAGAACATCACCAACAAACTTACTATTCCGTCATTTTTGATGATCCAACACCTACTCTTGGTTACGAGATCTGCAATACCGCTGAAGAAGAATCAGTCGTGTCTTGGCGACATGCGAGATTAGGCCGGGGGACAGGAGATCCGCTGCCTCCCTTTGGATGCATTAATAGAATCGATGTTGTAGATATTGATGACTTTGATGAGTCGGATCTCTTCGCAAACCTACTGACAATCACATCACCTGTTTTTCGGCGCGGATACCCTACAGAAGAAGTCCCAACAGCTGTTTGGTGCCGCCAAGGAATGTTTGACCTATGCTCGACTAACCTTCAAGGCGCAATAAGGTACTTTTACTTTGAGGTATGGTCGACAAGCGAATCGGGTTCATTCGGAAGATTAGAAAACCGGCTGTTGCGTATGCATTTCATTCAATCAGACAACCTTGTGAACATTTCAGTAACTCATTCCCTTATCAACGACACCTTGCTCACCCTTGACGGAACCTCAGAAATTACTAACGTTCCGTCTGATTTTATTGAATCAAGTAGCTTTGAAGTTGAAATTAGGCGACTTGGCGAATTTATCCAATTTGAAGATCCACCGCCAAATAATGGAGATCTTGTGGTAGTTCTCCCTCAGGGTCCAGTAGAGGATTTGGTATTTCAGGTTCCAGTCGAGTTCTTTGGATCTTTTGGCCTGTCGGTTGTCGACATTGTCGACGGTGAATTTGGCGTTTTCGCTAGCGCGCCACAGATCACACCTGCACAATGACAAAAGCAGTAGTAAAGACGCTCAAAAATAACATAAGGATATTTTGGGCGCCATATCTGGCATCTTTAGCGCTTGGAGTTGTTGCCGGTCAACTCTTGGGTCTGCACTACCTAACTGGGTTGAGGGAGTTTTATCCAATTGCTCTGTCTTTGACGTACCCGATCTTCGCATTCCTACTTGTTGAGTTTATTGACGAAGTTATTTTGGCGCGCATCAAAGATGTTGAGAAACACACGACCATGTCGAGCAAAGATAAAAAGATACGGATCAATCTCAATTCGGCTGGAAATCGCGTGAGAAGAAATTGGCGGCGAGGCTTCGCCTTCTCAGCACTTCTGATCTTTCTGATGAGCGCTTTTTTCTGGGTCGAAAGATCAGATCGAATTCCCAATGAGGCGTTCATCGCCTATTATCTTTCTTTTCATTTCTTGCTAAAGTTTTCGATCGCAGTATGCGCTGCCTTCCTACTCAAACTTCGGCCGAGATAGCCCCTCACGCCTGCAACGACCTCACCCCCAGCTCCCCTTCCCGGCTCGCCCGCATCGCCTGCGCCGCGGCGTGGCTGGCGGCGAGTGTCGTGAAATAGGGGATCTTGTCGGCCAGCGTCACCGCGCGCATGGAGCGTGAATCCTCCACCGCCTGCGCGCCCTCGGTCGTGTTCAGCACCAGTTGCACGCCGCCGTCCTTGATGATGTCGACGATGCTGCGCCCGCCCTCGTAGGCCTTGTTCACCACGTCGGACGGGATGTCATGCGCCTTGAGGAAATCGGCAGTGCCGCGCGTGGCCAGCAGCGAGAAGCCAAGCGCGCGCAGGATCTGGGCGGCCTCGATCAAGAGCGCGCCCTTGTCCTCGTCCTTGATCGAGACAAAGACCGTGCCCGCCTCGGGCAGGATTGTGCCGGCGCCCAGCTGCGCCTTGAGGAAGGCGCGGGGGAAGGTGCGGTCCCAGCCCATGACCTCACCGGTGGAGCGCATCTCGGGGCCGAGCAGCGTGTCGACGCCGGGGAAGCGTCCGAAGGGCATCACGGCCTCTTTCACCGAGAACCAGGGCGTGCGGTAGGAGGCGAGCGTCATCGGGTCGTTGGGGATGATGGGCGTGGCGTCATCGACGGGCGTGTGCGGGGCTGCACGCGGGAAATCGGCCAGCTTCTCGCCCGCCATGAGGCGCGCGGCGATGGAGGCGATGGCTGAATCGGTCGCCTTGGCGACGAAGGGCACGGTGCGGGAGGCGCGGGGGTTGACCTCGATCAGGTAGATCTCGTCGTCCTTGACGGCGAATTGCACGTTCATCAGGCCGACGACGTTGAGGGCATGGGCGAGCGCCTCGGTCTGGGCGATGATGCGGGTCTGGATGTCGTCGGAGAGCGTGTGGGGGGGGAGGGAGCAGGCGCTGTCGCCGGAATGAACGCCCGCCTCCTCGATATGCTGCATGATGCCTGCGACATGGACCTGTGTGCCGTCGCAGAGCGCGTCGACGTCGACTTCGGTGGCGCCGGAGAGGTAGCGGTCGAGGAGCACGGGGCTGTCGCCCGAGACGACGACGGCCTCGCGGATGTAGCGGTCAAGCTGGGCTGTGTCGCGCACGATTTCCATCGCGCGGCCGCCGAGCACGTAGGAGGGGCGGATGACGAGCGGGTAGCCGAGTTTCTCGGCGGCGGCTTTCGCCTGCGCGTCGGTGGTGGCGATGGCGTTCTCGGGCTGTTTCAGGCCAAGGCGCTGGACGAGCTGCTGGAACCGCTCGCGGTCTTCGGCCAGGTCGATGGCGTCGGGCGTGGTGCCGAGGATGGGGATGCCCGCGTCATGGAGCGCGTTGGCGAGTTTGAGGGGGGTCTGGCCGCCGAACTGGACGATGACGCCGTGGAGCGTTCCGCGCGATTGCTCGACGCGCAGGATTTCCATGACGTGCTCGAAGGTGAGCGGCTCGAAATAGAGGCGGTCGGAGGTGTCGTAGTCGGTCGAGACGGTTTCGGGGTTGCAGTTGATCATGATGGTCTCGTAGCCGACATCGCTGAGCGCGTAGCAGGCGTGGACGCAGCAATAGTCGAACTCGATCCCCTGACCGATGCGGTTGGGGCCGCCGCCGAGGATCACGACCTTCTTGCGGTCGGAGGGGCGGGCCTCACACTCCGGCTCGCCCATCGTGGGGTGTTCATAGGTGGAATACATGTAGGGCGTCTGCGCCTCGAATTCGGCGGCGCAGGTGTCGATGCGCTTGAACTGGGCGGTGACGCCGAGGTTGAGGCGGGCGCGGCGGATGTTGGACTCGTCGCGGCCGGTGAGTTTGGCGAGGCGGGCATCGGTGAAGCCCATCATCTTGAGCGCGCGCAGGCCCTCCTCGGTCACGGGCAGGCCGTCGCGGCGGATTTGCGCCTCGACATCCATGATTTCGCGGATGCGGGCGAGGAACCACGGGTCGAATTTGGTGACGTGGTGGATGGCGTCGTCCGACAGGCCGTGGCGCATGGCTTGCGCGATGATGCGAATGCGGTCGGGGGTCTGGCGCGACAGGGCCTTGATGATCGCGGCCTGATCAGGCGCACCGGGGATGGCGATTTCGTCGAAGCCGGTCAGGCCGGTTTCAAGCGAGGCCAGCGCCTTTTGCATCGACTCGTGGAAGGTGCGGCCGATGGCCATGGCCTCGCCCACGGATTTCATCGCGGTGGTGAGTGTCGGCTCGGAGCCGGGGAATTTCTCGAAGGCAAAGCGCGGGATCTTGGTCACGACATAGTCGATGGTCGGCTCGAAACTGGCGGGCGTGACCTTGGTGATGTCGTTGTCCAACTCGTCGAGCGTGTAGCCGACGGCCAGTTTCGCGGCGATTTTCGCAATCGGGAACCCCGTGGCCTTGGAGGCCAGCGCCGAGGAGCGCGAGACGCGGGGGTTCATCTCGATCACGACCATGCGGCCATCGGCAGGGTTCACGGCCCATTGCACGTTGGAGCCGCCGGTTTCCACGCCGATCTCGCGCAGCACGGCGATGGAGCCGTTGCGCATGATCTGGTATTCCTTGTCGGTCAGCGTCAGCGCAGGCGCGACGGTGATGCTGTCGCCGGTATGCACGCCCATCGGGTCCACGTTTTCGATGGAGCAGACGATGATGGCGTTGTCGGCCTTGTCGCGGACCACCTCCATCTCGAATTCTTTCCAGCCCAGAAGCGACTCGTCGACGAGGATCTGGGCCACCGGCGAGGCTTCCATCCCGGTGCGGCAGTAAAACTCGTATTCCTCGCGGTTGTAGGCGACGCCGCCGCCGGTGCCGCCAAGGGTGAAGGCGGGGCGGATGATGGCGGGCAGGCCGACATATTCGATGGCGTCGATGGCTTGCTGGAGCCCCGCCTTGATGTCGTATTTTCCGTTGGGCAGCTTGGGGGCGGCCACGATGGTGGCCTTGGGGTTTTCGAGGCCAATCCGGTCCATCGCCTCGCGGAACAGTTTGCGATCCTCGGCCATTTCGATAGCTTCGCGCTTTGCGCCGATCATCTCGACGCCGAACTTGGCCAGAACGCCCATTTCCTCAAGCGCAAGCGAGGTGTTGAGGCCGGTCTGCCCGCCCATGGTGGGCAACAGCGCGTCGGGGCGTTCTTTTTCGATGATGCGGGCCACGACCTCGGGGGTGATCGGCTCGATATAGGTGGCATCGGCCAGACCCGGGTCGGTCATGATCGTGGCGGGGTTGGAGTTGACCAAGATGACCCGGTAGCCTTCCTCGCGCAGCGCCTTGCAGGCTTGGGCGCCGGAATAGTCGAACTCGCAAGCCTGACCGATGACGATGGGTCCCGCCCCGATGATCATGATCGAGCGGATGTCGGTGCGTTTCGGCATGGGGTCCCCCGGGACGGCTGGCGCAAATTGTCTGCGTTATAGACAGGGAGGGACCGGGCGCAAGGTGCGAATGGGGTGGCAGGTGCGCCCTACTCCGCCGCGCGCAACTGGCGGGGGCCCTGTGCCGGATAGAGGTAATCGCGCGTCAGTGGCACCGCGTCGGGGCGGTGGGCGATCTGCATCTGGAACACCGCCTGCCGGTTGTGGCGGAAGGTGTGTTCGCTGGCCTTGAGGTAGTAGCGCCACATCCGGCAGAAGCGGTCATCGTAGAGCGCGCGGGCGCGATCTTGATTGGCCACGAACCGGTCGTGCCAGTGGCGCAGGGTTTCGGCGTAGTGCAGGCGCCAGATTTCCAGATCGGTGGGGTAGAGGTTTGCGGTCTCGACGGCGGCGGCCATTTCCGACAGCGACGGGCAATAGCCGCCCGGGAAGATGTATTTGGTGATCCACGGGCTGGTTGCCCCGGCGGTCCGCGCCCGATGGTGTGGATCAACGCGATGCCGTCGGGTTTGAGCCGTTCGCGCACCACGTCGAAATATTCGCCGTAATGGGGCACGCCCACATGTTCGAACATGCCAATCGACACGATCCGGTCGAAGGCGCCACGGACGGCGCGGTAGTCCTTCAACTCGAAGCGCACCCGGTCCGACAGGCCCGCGCGGGCGGCGCGCTCGGTCGCGATCTTGTGCTGCTCGCTGGAGAGTGTGACACCCAGCACGCGCACCCCGTAATCTTGCGCCAGCGTCAGCGCCATGCCGCCCCAGCCACAGCCGATCTCGAACACCTCCATATCCGGTTCAAGGCAGAGCTTGGCGGCGATGTGGTGTTTCTTGGCCTTTTGCGCCTGATCCAGCGTCATGTCGGGATGGGCGAAATAGGCACAGGAATATTGCCGGTCGGCATCAAGGAAGAGGTCGTAGAGATCGCCCGACAGGTCGTAGTGATGGGCGACATTGGCCCGCGCGCGATGGGACGGGTTGTTTTGGAGGGTCCACCTTTTGGCACGGCGCAGGCGCATTCCGAGCCGCCACCACCAGGCATCGAAGCGCGCGATATTGCGGATGATCAGGGTGAAAAAGGCGTCCAGATCGTCGCCCGCGATGGTGGCGGTGCCATCCATGTAGCCTTCGCCCAGCGCCAGTTCTGTGGACAGAACCAGACGGCGCGGCAGGGCCGGGTCGGTGAGGGTCAGGTGCGCATCGGCCCCCTGCGCCCTGCCGTAGCGTCGCGTCGTGCCGTCGGGGTAAGTGACATCAAGCGCACCGGTCACGACGAACTGGCGCAACATGCCATCAAGAACCAAGCTCCACATCGCGGTGTCTCCCTCGCGTTGGTGGCCTGTATGATGCCTGCGTGATCAGTCTAGCGCCTTTGGGCTGCCCGAAAAACCCCATGGCCCGGCGGTCGGCGGAACTTTGATCTGTGTCAATTCAAGTTGACAGTTTTCATGATCTGCTTGGCTGACAGCATATGGGAGCCTGGCGAAATGCGAATCTGTCTCATTCACCCGAATTACCATTCCGGCGGGGCCGAGATCGCAGGCAACTGGCCGCCCGCATGGGTCGCCTATATCGCGGGGGCGCTCAAGTCGGCGGGGTATACGGATGTGCAGTTCATCGACGCGATGACAGACCATATCGGCCCGGACGAGCTGCGGGTGAAGCTGGCCGAGATGCAACCCGATGTGGTGGGCACCACTGCGATCACGCCGTCGATCTACGTGGCCGAGGAGACGCTGAAGATCGCGGCCGAGGTGGTGCCGAAGGCGCTGCGCATTCTGGGCGGCATCCACGCCACCTTCATGTACAAGCAGGTGCTGTCCGAGGCACCGCAGGTCGATGTGATCGTGCGCGGCGAGGGCGAAGAGATCATCGTGGAGTTGATCCGCGCCTATGACGAAGGGCGCTGGCCCGAGGGGCGCGCCAAGATCAAGGGTCTTGCCTATCGTGACGGGGACGAGATCGTGGCGACGCCTGCGGCCGCGACCGTCAAGGATCTGGATGGGATCACGCCGGATTGGTCTTTGCTGAAATGGGATCAATACATCTATGTGCCGCTTGGGGTCAAAGTGGCGATCCCCAACATGGCGCGGGGGTGCCCCTTTACCTGTTCGTTCTGTTCGCAGTGGAAATTCTGGCGCGATTACCGCGTGCGCGATCCCATCAAGGTGGTCGACGAGATCGAGAACCTGGTGAACGAGCATGGCGTGGGGTTCTTCATCCTGGCCGACGAGGAACCGACGATCAACCGGCGCAAGTTCATCCAGTTCTGCGAGGAGCTGATCAAGCGCGACCTGCCGCGGCGCGTCCAATGGGGGATCAACACGCGGGTGACCGACATCATGCGCGACAAGGATTTGCTGCCGCTTTATCGCCGCGCGGGGCTGGTCCATGTGTCGCTGGGGACAGAGGCCGCGGCGCAGCTGAAACTCGACCAGTTCAACAAGGAAACCAAGGTCGAGGAGAACAAGGAGGCGATCCGCCTGCTGCGCGAGGCCGATATCTTCACCGAGGCGCAGTTCATCGTGGGGCTTGACAACGAGACGCCCGAGACGCTGGAAGAGACCTACCGCATGGCGTGGGACTGGCAGCCCGATCTTGCAAATTGGGCGATGTACACGCCTTGGCCGTTTACGCCGCTGTTTCAGGAACTGGGCGACAAGGTCGAGATCTTCGATTTCTCGAAATACAATTTCGTCACGCCGATCATGAAACCCGAGGCGATGGACCGGGATGAATTGCTGGACCGGGTGATGAACAATTACCGGCGGTTCTATTCGAAAAAGGCGCTGTTCCACTATCCATGGCGCGGCACGGGCTATCGGCGGAAATACCTGCTGGGATGCCTCAAGGCCTTCATGAAGGCGGGGTTTGCACGCCAGTTCTATGATCTGGGCAAGGTCGATTACTGGGGGCCGCAGTCGAAGGGCAAGCTGAACTTCAACTTTGATCGGACGCGGACGATCGCGCCCGCGCAGATGGAAGATTGGCAGTCGAAGCAGGATATCGCGGCGCAGAAGCGGGCGGCCAAGCTGTCGCGGACAGGCGATTTCGTCTTGCCCAATGGCGCGGTGGGCGGGCGCGATCCGGCCTCCGTCCGTAGGCCTGCGGCGGCGGGACCGAGCAGATGCGCGAAAGCCTGAGCACCGAACCCGCCGAGTAGCGCCATGGCTGACGTGACGGCAAGGATCGGGCCAAACGCCATCCTCCAGTTCGTGCCGGTCCTGGAGGGCGCGCTTGGGGTCGATGAAACCGCCCACATGCTGGCCATGGCGGGGATCATCGCCCTGCCCGATCCGGCAAAAGGTCTGATCGAGGAGGGGCCGGCGGCGCGGCTGCATCAGGCGGTGCGCCAAGCGCTGCCGGGTGACGCCGCAAGGCTGTCGTCGGAGGCGGGGCGACGGACGGGGGATTACATCCTCGCCCATCGCATCCCGAAACCGGCGCAGGCAGTGCTGAAACGGCTGCCCGCGCGCCGTCCAGTGCCGATCCTGTCCAAAGCCATCGCGAAACACGCCTGGACCTTTTGCGGATCGGGGAGTTTCGGCTGGTCGCCAGCTGGCCGCCGGTGTTCGAGATCGCCGACAACCCGGTGGTGCGCGGCGAGGTGTCCGACGTGCCGCTGTGTCACTGGCACGCGGCGGTGTTCGAGCGGCTCTTCGCCGCGATCTGCGGGCCGCGATGGCAAGCGGTGGAAACGGAATGCTGTGCGCAAGGGGCGCGCGCTTGCCGGTTCGAATTGCGGCGCTTGCCCTGAGGCAGCGGAAAACGCGCGTTTTCCGCCTCGGAAACCTCGAGGTTTCCGGCCTGCCCCTCAATCCTCGGGGCGCTCGGGGGTCTGGAACACGCGGTCCCGGCCCATGGCGTCGGTGATCGTGACGGTGGCCAGTGGCCCGATGATGCGGTCGCCCAGAATTTCTTGCAGCACAAAGCGGATCGGGTTTGTGCCCGGGTCGATCTCGACGGCGTAGGGATAGGTCGCGGCGCAGCCGGTCAGCGTGCCGGACCATCCGGCCTCCGCCCCCGTCTCGGGCGCCGGGCGCGGCAGGTGGGAACCATCGCTCATCCGCACCGACAAGAGGTCTGCGTCGAGCGTCACCCGCTCGGGCGTGGCGGGCCGGTGGCGCACGCGCAGCAGAGCGGTCAGGAGGGCGAAGGAAGCAAGGGCGCGGCGCATGGGCGGGCCTTTCAGTCAGAGGTCAGAGCGGCCAGATCAGCGGGATCGTCAGGCAGACGACGACACCGAGGCTTAGGTTCAAGGGAATACCGATCCGCATGAAATCGGTAAAGCGGTAGCCGCCCGGACCATAGACCAGCATGTTGGTCTGATAGCCGATGGGCGTTGCGAAGCAGGCCGAGGCCGCGATCATCACGGCGACCACCAACGGGCGCGGGTCGACGCCCGTGGCCTGCGCCAAGGCGATGGCGATGGGGGCCATGATGACGGCGATGGCGTTGTTGGATACCAGTTCGGTCAGGGTGGTGGTGATGTAATAGACCGCCCAGACCATGACCCAAGGCGGCATCTGAGACAGCCAAGGCGCGACCGGATCGACGATGAGCGTGATGGCGCCCGTGTGGTCCAGCGCCGCGCCGACGGCGAGCATGGCGAAGATCAACGCGAGCAAGCGCCCCTCAACAAAGGAAAACGCCTCGTCGGCGTCGATGCAGCCTGTCATCAGTACGACGGCGACCGCGATCACCGCCAGCACAAGGATGGGGGCGACGTTCAGCGCGGCCAGTAACACGATCCCCGCCATCGCCGCGATGGCGATCGGGGCCTTGGCCCGGCGGTAGGCGCGTTCAGAGGGCTGGCTGACATCGCCAAGGTCCATGTCGGCGGCGAGCCGCTGGATGTCGGCCGGATCGCCTTCGAGCAGCAGGGTGTCGCCGACCCGGATCGACAGGTTGTCAAGCTGGGTGCCGATGTTCTGGTTCCTGCGGTGCACGGCCAGCGGATAGACCCCGTAGCGGCGGCGCAGGCGCAGGTCGCCCAAGGTGCGGCCCACAAGGCGCGCGCCCGGCGTGATCAGCACCTCGACCGTGGTGGTCCGCACCGAGGAAAGCTTGTCGACGGTCTTGAGATCTTTGGAGGCCTGCAGCCCCAGAACCTCGGACATGTCGGTGCGCAGGACCACGCGGTCGCCGCCCTGCAACACCACGTTGCCCATGTCGCGGCGCAGCGAGGCGTCGCCGCGCAGCACGTCGATCAGCCGCACACCGTCGCGGCGGAACTGGTCGACCTCGTTGACGTTCTGGCCGATCAGGGCGCTGTCCTCGGGGATGGCCAGTTCGGTGAAGAACTTGGCCTTGGCCCGCCCCGCCCCCAGCAGCGCGGCCATGGAGGTGCGGTCGGGCAGAAGATGGCGCCCGATGAGCGTCAGGTAGAGCATCCCCCAGGCGACCACGACAAGGCCGATGGGCGTGATCTCGAAGATGGTGAAGGGCTCCAGCCCCTCCGCACGGGCGACACCGTCGACCAGCAGGTTGGTCGAGGTGCCGATGAGCGTCAGCGTCCCGCCCATGATCGCGGCATAGCTGAGCGGGATCAGCAGTTTGGAGGTCGAGGTGCCCAGAATGCGCGAGATCGACACGAAGACCGGGATCATGATGACCACGATGGGCGTGTTGTTCATGAAGGCCGAGGCAATAGCGACAAAGCCCAGCAGCGTCGTGACCGCCAGCGTGGGGTTCGACACGGCCTTGGCCTCGGCGAATTTGGTCATCCGGTCGAGACTGCCGGTCCGCACCAGCGCGCCCATGACGATGAACATGGCGGCGATGGTCCATGGCGCGGGGTTGGCCAGCACCTCGGTCGCGCGGTCGGCGGGCAAAAGGCCCAAGACCAGCAGCGCCGCGACGCCGCCGATGGCCACCACCTCGGTCGGCCAGCGCTCGCGCAGGAAGAGCGCGAACATGACAACCAGGATGGCGAGCGTCAGCAGGCCCGTGCCTGTGTCCGGGATGGGCAGGTCGATCATGTCAGTCCCTTGGCGCCGGGGGGCGCGGCGAAGGTCGAGTGTGGCGATGGGGCGCGGCAGGGCAAGCGGGCTTGGAGATCAATTCCGCGCCGGGCGCGGCCTGACCAGCGCGAAACCGGCAAGGATCAGCGCAAGGCCCAGCCAAACCGGGGCGGGGTAGCGCTCGGACAAAAGGACCATGGACCAGAGCACGCCAAAGCCGGTGATGAAGGGGTTGGTGAGGGCGGCAAAGACTGCGCCCGCCTGACCGATCAGCCACAAAAGGCCAGCATAGCCGATGAGGTGGAGGGTGGTCGCCCCCAGCATGGCCAGATCGGCAGGCGCGGTGCCGGGCAGGCGCAGCTGGCCAGCCGCACCGGCAAGGACCAACGCCACAGGCAGCGCCAGAAGGGCCGAGCCCAGCACCAGCTGCATCGGGTCGAGGCCACCGCGACCGAGGCGGTCGAGCAGGTTGCCGTTGATCGCAAAGCACAGCGGTGCGCCCAGTGCGATCAGCAGCGCCAGAAGCGACAGCGGTGCCGCGCCAAGGCCTGCGGCCAGCGCGATGGTCGTCACGCCAAGCCCCCCCAGCGCCACGCCCGCCAGCCGCGCGGGTGTGGCGCGGTCCAGTCCCATGGCGACGGCGAGCGCAAGGCTGAGCGTGGGGGTGGTGGACAAGACGATGGCCATGACGCCTGCAGGCAGGTCCTGCATGGCGCGGTAGATGGCGGCCTGCGGCAACAGCGTACCGAGCACCGCCACCAGCGCGCAGACGCCCCAGGCGCGCGCACCACGGGGCAGGCCTGTGCCGCGCAGGCGGGTGGCGATGGCGCCGCCCGCGATCATCACGAGGCCTGCCACACGAGGATGCCCAAGGGTTGCCAGCCGCCGGTGACGGCCATCTTGGCGAGCGGTTGCCCAAGCCCCCAGAACGCGCCGATGGCGAGAGGGGCAAGGATCAGGACACGCGAGGGCGTCATTGGGCGGGCACAGGCTCGGGCGGTTTGCGCGGTTGCACGAGGAAGAGGCCCGCCATCATCAAAAGGGCGGCGGCCCAGACCCAGGGCGAATAGGTCTCGCCCAGGATCAGCTTGGCCCAGAGGATGCCGAAGCCCGTGACAAGGTAGGAGACCTGGGCCGCAAAGACCGATCCAGCGCGGGTGACCAGCCAGACATAGGCGGTATAGGCCAGCGCATGGGTGATGGACGAGGCGACGATGGCCAGATCCGGCGCGCCCCAGGGCGGCAAGGGCGAGATGAACTGACCTGTCATCAGCGCCAGCGGGGCGGCGAAGACCATGCCGACCAGCGAGGCCCCCAGCAGGACCTGCAGCGCGTCAAGGCCGCCGGTGCCGTAGCGGGCGACGAAATTGCCCTCGACCGCGTAGAACAGGGGCGCGATCATCGCCAGCGGAAGCCACCAGACCATCGCGCGGTCGGGCAGGCTGCTTTGCGGCGCTGCGATCAGGAGGATGGCGGCAAGCCCGAGCAAGAGGCCGGTCAGACGCGCGGCGGAAAACCGGTCCATCCCCCAAGCGAGCGCGATGGGAAAGGCCAGCATCGGGATCAGCGACAGCACGATCGACAAGATGCCCGACGGCAGGTGGATCGCGGCGGTGTAGCTGGCCGAATTGGGCAGGAGCGTGCCGATCAGCGCGATGATGGTGTAGAAGGCGAGGTTGTGCGGTGCCATGGGCAAGCGGCCGCCGCGCGCAAGGTTGATCGCCCCCAAGAGCGCCGCGCCGATGGCGAATTGCCAGAAGATGATGCCGAAATGGCGGTAGCCGCCCGCGACCGCGATCTTGGCGAAGGGCTGGCCCAGCCCCCAAGCTGCGCCGCACAGGATCAAGATCACGACATAGCCGGCCCAGACCCGGTTGCGGTCATGCCACATCCGGTGGGCCTTCGGGCGCGAGGCGCCCCCCCAGACGCACGGCGCGCACAAGGGTCGCGGCGCCGGTCTTGTCATCGGTTTCGACATAGGTGCCAGACAGGGTCGCGGGCCCCTCGGCGGGGCTGAAGCGTTCTTTGGGCATGCCGGTGATGAAGCGGCGCATCGGCTCGGATTTCTCCATGCCGATGACGGAATTGTAGTCGCCGCACATGCCCGCATCGGTCTGATAAGCGGTGCCGCCGGGCAGGATCATCGCATCGGCCGTGGGAACATGGGTATGGGTGCCGACCACAAGGCTGGCGCGGCCGTCGCAGAAATGGCCGGTTGCCATCTTTTCCGATGTCGCCTCGGCATGGATGTCGACAAGTGCTGCCTGCACGGTGCCGCCGCGCGGGTATTTGCGCAAGACGCCGTCGAGTGCCGAGAACGGATCGTCGAAGGGGCGTTTCATGAAGACCTGACCCAAGGCTTGCGCGACCAGAACCTGACGGCCCTTGGGGGCCTTGAACACGCGCGCGCCCGCGCCGGGCGCGTCCTTTGCGAAGTTGAGCGGGCGCAAGATGCGCGGCTCCTCGGTGATGAATTGCAGCATCTCGCGCTGGTCGAAGGCGTGATCGCCCAGCGTGATGCAATCGGCGCCCGCATCCAGCACGGCGCGGGCATGGGCCGCCGACAGGCCTGCGCCCGCGGTCGCGTTCTCGGCGTTGACCACGACGAAATCGAGCTGCCAGCGGGCGCGCAGGCCCGGCAGGGTGTCGCTGATCGCCGCGCGCCCGGCGCGGCCCATCACATCGCCAAGAAAGAGAATACGCATGATCTGGGCTTAGGTCGCGGGCGGGTCTTGGGCAAGGTGCAAAAGGGCAGCACCTCAGGGCGTGACGATGCCATCCTCGGTCACGATGCAGTCGAGCGCCACATCGGTCGGACCGGCGGCAACCTCGGGCAAGGCCTGCGCGGCAAAGGCAAGGCCCAGCGCGCGGGTGGGCCCCTGTGCCTTGAGGCGGGCCAGCGTGCGGTCGTAGAACCCGCCGCCATAGCCCAGCCGGTTACAGGTCGCATCAAAGGCGAGCATGGGCACGATCAACGTGTCGGGCGTCAGCCAGTCGCCGCTTTCGGGGATGCGCGCGCCGAAGGGGCCGTCGAGGAGCGGGGCATCGGGTGTCCATGCGCGAAACTCGAGCGGAAGGCCCTTGCCCGCGATCACCGGCACGCAGAGGCGGGCGCCCTGGGCATGGAGGGCCGTCATGGCGGGGAGCGGGTCGATCTCGGTCCGCATGGGCATGTAGCCCGCGACGGTCAGGCCATAGGCCGGGCCGATCCGGGCCAGCAGATGGGCGGTGGCGCGCGGGATGGCGGCGGTCTCAAGCCGCGTGTCGAAGGCCTGCTGTCGGGCGGCAAGGGCGGTCGCGCGCAGGCTGGTCTTGACGTCGGTCATGGGACAGACCCAAAACCGGATCGGCGCAAGACGCAAGACAGGACAACAGGGCATGCTGACACTCGATCATATCGCCATCGCCACCGAGCGGCTGGAGGAGGGCGCGGCGGCGGTCGAAGCCGCGCTGGCCTGCCCCTGCAGGGCGGCGGGCAGCATGCGGCGATGGGCACTCACAACCGGCTGATGGGGCTGGGGGCGGAGTATCTGGAGGTCATCGCCATCGACCCCGAAGGCCGCGCGCCGGACCAGCCCCGCTGGTTCGACCTTGACCGCTTCAACGGGTCTGCGCGGGCGACGACATGGATCTGCCGCTGTGCGGATCTGGAGGGTGCCTTGGCGGCATCGCCCCCCGGCGCGGGTGTGCCTTGGGCCCTGTCGCGCGGCGATCTGAGTTGGCGCATGGCGGTGCCTTTGGACGGCATCTTGCCCTTTGACGGGCTGTTTCCGGCGCTGATCCAGTGGGAGGGGCGGCGCACCCTGCCCCGCGCCTGTCGGATGTTGGGGCACGGCTGGCGGGGGTGCGGCTGTTCTCGCCCCGGGCCGAGGGCTTGCGCGCCGCGCTGGCGCCCCTGATTTCGGATGCGCGGGTCACGGTGCTGGCCGCCGACACACCCCGGATGGAGGCGGTGATCGCCACGCCGATGGGCGAGGTCGTGCTGTGATCCGGGCGGCGCGGCGCGAAGATGCCAGCGCCATTGCCGAGATCTGGAACGCGGTGATCCGCGATACGGCGCACACCTTTGGCACCGCCGAGAAGGAGCCGGACGCGCTGGCAGCCTTGGTCGACGCGCAGCCATGGTTTGTGGCCGAGGCGTCAGGCGCTGTGGTGGGCTTTGTCACATGGGCGCAGTTCCGGGGCGGCACGGGCTATGCACGGACCATGGAACATTCGGTTTATGTCGCCCAAGCCGGGCGCGGGCGCGGCATCGGGCGGGCGCTGATGGCGCAGGCCGAGGACACCGCGCGGGCAGGCGGCATCCATGCGATGATCGCCGGTGTGGCCGGCGAAAACACCGGCGGTATCGCATTCCACGCCGCGCTGGGATACCGCGAGGTCGGGCGTCTGCCGCAAGTGGGCTGGAAGTTCGGGCGCTGGCATGACCTTGTCTTGATGCAGAAACTGCTGTGATGCGGCACCCTTTCCCCTGACATTTGTAGGCATTTCGCGCTAAATGGGGTCATGTCACTTTGGACCCGCATCACCGAGGCGCTGGCCGCCCTTGCCAAGGGCGAGGGGCTGTCGGCCGTCTTTGACAAGCTGCGCGCGCCCCCCGAACGCAGCGTGGCCTTCACCATCGCCGTGATCGCGCTGTCGGCCAAGATGGCCAAGGCCGATGGGCTGGTGACGAAGGACGAGGTCAC
>JAGYLB010000128.1 GCA_018401055.1 Roseicyclus sp. | reverse complement strand
CATCGGCGGTGGGCAGCATCCGCTCACCCAGACCAAGCGACCTTAACGCATAGGCCTCAAACGCCTCGGAACAGGTCATGTTGCGGCCTTCCTGAGCGCTTCGCCCGCCGCCGTCGCCTGCCCGCGCGAGGCCGCGTGGTCAGGCGGGCCAGCACGATCTCGGAGACCCGGGTGAAGGCGAGGTAAAAGACGAGAAGCCCGAGGAAATACCAGAACCGCCAATCGGGGTGCGGATATTGGAAGGCCGAATTGCGCGAGCCGCCCAGTTCGCGGGCCCAGTAGACGATATCCTCGATACCGAGCAAGAACAGGAGCGGCGTGGCCTTGATCAAGATCATCCAGATGTTTGACAGGCCCGGCAGGGCGTAGACCCACATCTGGGGGACCAGCACGCGCCAGAAGACCTGTCGGCGCGACATGCCATAGGCCTCGGCGGTTTCCAGCTGGGCGCGGGGGACGGCGCGCATCGCGCCGAAAAGGACATTGCCGCAAAAGGCGCCGAAGACGATGGCATAGGTAAAGACTGCGAGCGCGAAGCCATAAACCTCATGCACCCATTGCGGCGCGTTGCTCGATGGCGTGCGCGCCTCGGGGCAGACAAGGAAATTGGCGCCTTGCCGGATGTCTTCGGACCAGTCGGGGCAATTTATCTGGTGGCGCAGATATTCGATGGCCTGATCGAGGACGAGGACGAAGAAGAGGAAGAAGACGATGTCGGGCACGCCGCGCACCATCGCGGTGTAGAGCTTGCCGAGCCATGAGACGGGCAGGATGTGGCTGCGCGAGGCCGCGGCGGCGATGAAGCCGAAGGCGAGGGAGACGGGGGCCGTGACGGCGAGCAGCGCGAAGACCACGAGGAAGGATTGGTAGAACAGCATATGCGCGCCGTTGGTCAGGTAGCAGCTGAACCAGCGGGCCGTGTCGAGGGTGGAGGGGTCGGCGCAGAAGGAAAACATGGGCTCAGCCTCGGTTTCGGACGGGCAGGCTGATCCCGTAGATGAAAAGGCCGATCATGAGGGCTACCAATGGTGGACCGAAGGCGTCGCGCGGCGATGACAGGAAATGCTCGGGACCCAGGCGCAACACGAGGGCTGAAAGCCAAACGGCCGACAGGACCAACCAAAGCGAGAGCGCGATCCTTGCGGCACGCGACATCGAGCCACCGAGCCAAGCCTGCCGAGGTCCATGACGGCCCGGAAGCCCCCCGATTCGATTGGCGCCCATGTCTAAGATGACAAGCAAGACGACAAACACTACCGGCGGTCCGAAGGCGCGCGCGACAAGCGACCAAAGGTGCTCAAGCGCGTCATTGCGTTCCATTCCATGAACCCCATAAGCGGTCAGGGCGTCGGCGTAGCCTCCTTCCTCCCGAGATTGTTGGTCGGGGAAGGGTGGCGCTTCGGAAATGAGCGGGGCGAGGCGATCCATGGACAGGTCCGAGGATAGCACCCAAGTCGCCCAGAGGCCGGCAAACAGGCTCCATGTGATGACGAACGGTCCCGACACTTTAGGCACTTAAGCTGGCCGGAGAAATGACTTGCAAATCAAGTTCATTTTGCATGACAGATCCTAATCATTCTCAAAAGAAAGCAGTACGGCAGCCACAAGGAAGTAAAGAGCGAATTTAAGGAACGTCTGATCAACGTCTTCGGCTGCGCCGACATTGCCGCTTGATGGCACTATGGGGCCAGACAGGCAGCGTTTCCATTGATTTTCGCGCTGTTTGAGCCGCCTGAGCGGCGTCGATGCCGATTTCGGACAGACTGGTCCTCATTCCTGCAGCCGTCGTCGCACTAGGAACAGGTTGCCGAGCGCGAACAGCGTGAACAGATGCGCCCGGTTCTTGGCCAGCCCCCGATAGCGGGTCTTCATATGACCGAACTGGCGCTTGATGACGCGGAAGGGATGCTCGACCTTTGCACGCACCTTGGCGATGATCCGGTTGATCTCTTCGTCGATGGGGTCGAGCTGCCCGCCTTTGGACGCCTTGCGCATGACACCCCAGACCTTGCCTTCCGTGCTGAAGGCCGCCTCGCGCTCGGCGCTGACATAGCCCTTGTCGGCCCAGACCGACTTCTCTTCGCCATGGAGCAGCTCATCCCAGACCCGGCTGTCATGTACCTTCGCGGTCGTGGCCTCGAGGCTGTGGACGGTGCCGCTGTCAACGTCCACACCGACATGGGCCTTCATGCCAAAATACCAGTCGTTGCCCTTCTTTGTCGAAGACATCTCCGGGTCCCTTGCCTTGGCCTGGTTCTTAGTCGAGGACGGCGCGTCGATGATCGTCGCGTCCACCAGCGTGCCAGAGCGCAGCGTGACCCCCTTGTCAGCCAGATGCGCATTCACATCGGCGAAGATTGCCTCGGTCAGCCCATGACGCTCCAGCAGATGCCGAAAATTGAGGATCGTTGTCTCGTCCGGAATGCGGTCATCGCCCAACTCGATCCCGGCAAACCGGCGCATCGCCTCGCTATCATACAGCGTCTCTTCGGCCATCGGATCGCTCAGCGCATACCAGTTCTGCAGGAAGTAAATGCGCAGCATCGTCTCCAGCGGCATCGGCGGCCGCCCGCCCTTCAGACCAGCCTTCGGGTAGTGCGGCTCGATCAGCGCCTGCAAACGCATCCACGGAACCACCGCATCCATCTCCGCCAGAAACTGCTCGCGCCGTGTCACCTTCTTCTTCATCGCGTCGCGAAGTCCGGGAATGGCAGGCTGCTTGGGCATCAGCGGGTCTCCTTCAGTCGATGCCCGCAGCCTATCAGATTACGTCAAAAGCGGCAGGTTTTTCAGACGTTCCTTAAGAAAACTAAAAACAACGCCCCGGATGTGGGCTAGAAGTGCGCCTTGCCCTACTTGATTTGTGTTAAATACACGAAAGTAAGTCAGGAATGCATCCACGACTCCAATCATCAGAACCAGAAACATCAAACCAATAATCAAGCTATGCCCCCTCGCCCCGAGTGCAACTGTGCGCACAAGCTCGTTGCCAACCGACAACCCCCAAATCGCCTGCCGTCTGATGTGTTGTTCCCGCTTGTCTTGCAGCCGGGAAAGGCAGGTGCGCCCCCCCCGGCTGCAAGATCGGTTCTAGCGGGTCTGGGACCCGCCCACCTTTTTCCGGTCAGAACGTCGCCGCTTCCGGGCCGAACCATTCGAGGATCAGCGCGTTCAGCGTGCCGTCTTCCTTCATCGAGGTGATGGCCGCGTCGAAGGCGTCGCGCCGTTCGTCGCCGTCGCGCAGTGCCATGCCGACACCGCCGCCCAGTTGGACGGGCTCGCCCACGATCATCAGGTCGGCATCCTCGGCGGCGATGGGCAGCAGGTAGTCGCCATCGGCGAAGACGGCGTCGGCCTCGCCGTTGCGGACGGCGGCGACGGTTTCATCGGGGGTGGCGAATTCGATCAAAGTCGCGCCCGAGGCCGCGATGTAGCCCGCCTGGATCGTGTTGGTCTGGGCCGCGACGATGGCGCCTTCGAGGGTGAAATCCTCGGAGAGCCCCATGAAAAGCGATTCCGCGGGTGGGAAGTAGGGTTGGGTGAAATCGACGATCACCTCCCGCTCCTCGGTGATCGACATGCCGGCGATGATGGTGTCGTAGTTGCCGGAGGTCAGGTTGGGAATGATGCTGTCCCAGTCGTTGGTGACCCATTCGCAGGTGAGGCCCGCGCGCGCGCAAAGCTCGTCGCCCACGTCACGCTCGAACCCGTCGATCTCGCCGTTGTCGTTGATGAAGTTGTACGGAGGATAAGCGCCCTCCGTCCCCATGCGGACGACGTCTTGCGCGGCGCTCGCGCCGACGGTCAGGACCAGAAGGCTGGCGGACAGGATCAGGTGTTTCATCGGTAGTCTCCCTGGTGGTTTGGGGTGGTCTTGCCTCAGGCCGCCTGTGTGTGGCTGAGGAATTGTTGCAGGCGCTCGGATGTGGGGGCGCCGAAAAGGGATGCGGGCGGGCCTTCCTCCTCGATCTTGCCTTGGTGCAGGAAGATCGTGTGAGTGGACAGGTCGCGCGCCATGCGCATGTCATGGGTGACGAGGATCATGGTGCGGCCTTCCTCGGCCAGCGCGCGGATGACGCGGACGACCTCCTGTTCCAGCTCGGGGTCGAGGGCGGAGGTGGGTTCGTCGAACAGGAGCGCGCGGGGTTCCATGCACAGCGCGCGAGCGATGGCGGCGCGTTGCTGCTGGCCGCCCGACAGCTGCGCGGGCCAGGCGTCGGCCTTTTCGGCGATGCCGACCTTGGCGAGATAGGCGCGGGCGCGTTCCTCCACCTCGGCCTTGGGTTGGCCAAGGACGGTGACGGGCGCCTCCATCACGTTTTGCAAGATCGTCAGGTGAGACCACAGGTTGAACTGTTGGAACACCATCGAGAGGTTGGTGCGGATGCGGCGCACCTGTTCGGCGTCGGCGGGGCGGCGGTTGTGGCCGGTGCCCTTCCAGCGGATCGGATCGCCCTCGAAGGTGATCTCGCCCTCTTGGCTGTCTTCCAGCAGGTTGGCGCAGCGCAGAAGCGTGGATTTGCCCGAACCCGAGGACCCGATCAGCGACACCACATCGCCTGCGCGTGCCGTCAGGTCGACGCCGCGCAGCACCTCGAGCGCGCCAAAGCTCTTGTGAAGGCCGGTGATCTGGATGACCGGCGGTGCGGATGACATTCTGGCCCCTTGGGTTGGTGGTCTGCAGATTTGTGCCCATGGATGGCGCAATTGCAACAGTCTTATGCAGGGTTCCGCGGGGGAAGGGTGCGGTTTGCGCCTGCATTTTAGGCGATTGATCAGGGATCGGGCGGGATCGGGATGGCGCGGTAGGCGCGCGCGTCGATGGGCGTGAAGCCCTGCAGGTCGAGCGCGGCGGCGGTGGTTGCGGGCAGGGCGGCCATTGCGTCCGACAGCGCGGCGCGGATCGGGGCGGGGTCGCGGCCAAGGGCAGTGATGAGCGGCAGGCCGGGGGTGGGCGGCGTGCGCGCGATTTCCAGCGACGGGTCGGCGCCATCGAAGCGGACCAGCTGGCGCCAGGTCTGGGCATCGATGGCGGCGAGATCTGCGATGCCGTCCGCCACGGCGCGGGCAGAGGCGGCGTGGCTGCCGGTGATGCTGACGATCCCGAGCGAAAGGGCGCGGGCCGTGGCCCAGCTGTGCAATGCGGCCCAGCCCGACTGGCTGAGCGGGTCGTTGAGGGCAACGCGGGGGTGCGCGGGCAGGGCGGCCTCGCGGGCAAGGATGACGGAGCGGTAGTGGCCGGGCGTGCAGTCGGGCAGGCCATAGTCGGGGGTAGCCACCAGCGTGACGCGAGCGTGCAGCCTTGCGCGGTAGGGCAGGCCACAGGTCTGGGCGAGGATCAGGTCGGGGCTTTGCCAGACCTCCCAAAGGTCGCGGTCGCGGGTGAGGTGGTCGGGCGCGTCGATGCCGCGGGCGCGGAGCGCGTCGCGGATCGCGGCCCAAAGCGCGTCGGTTTTCGCACACAGTTCGGGGCGGTCGTACATCGGCAGGGCGGCGATCACCGGCCCCGCCCTCAATCGCCGTAATGGGCGTCTTCGACCCGTTTGCGGGCAAGGTTGCTGTCGCGGTCATTGATGCCGAGCATGGGGGCAACCATGCGCAAAAGCGCATCTTCCGCGTGGTCGCGTTGGCCGTCGGCCAGAACGATGAACCACAGGGCTTCGATCACATGGACGCGGTCCTCGTAGGGGACGCTGTCCTTGATCGCGCGGGTGAAGCGGACCGTGTCAGGGGCCTCAAGCTCCAGCGCCTCGGCCTCAAGGCGAAGGGCGCGGGTGTCGGCGTCCGACAGGCCGTAGCGATGGGCGAGCACCCGGTCGATCTGGGCCTGTTCGACGGCGGCGTAATCGCCATCGGATCGCGCGATGCGCACGAGGAGCGCTGCGAGCGCCGTGCGCGCGTCGTCATAGGGAAGGGGTTCGGGGTCGGAGGCCGTCAGGCGGCGGAGAAGATCAGCTATCATGTGGAACGATATAGGCCGACGAGCGGGCGCTGGAAAGGTCACGCTTTCGACAGCACCACGCCGCCCGCCACCATTACGATGGCCAGAATTCGCGTGGGGTCGATGGCGCGCGCCTCCATCCCGAAGGCGCCGCGCGCGTCGAGTAGAAGTGCTGCGATCAACTGGCCCACGATCATCGCGCCGAACATGGTGACGACGCCCAGACGCGGCACCGACCAGATCGCGGCCCAGACCCAGATCGCACCCAAAACGCCGCCCATCAGCGCCCACCACGGGATCGCACCCAGCGTCGAAAGGCTGGGCAGGCCGGTCCCGCGCAAGCCCACAAGCACGGCCAGCGCCAAGAAGCCGATGGCGAAGGACAGTGCGGCGGCGGCGGTAGGGTCGCCCAGTTCTCGGGCGAGCACGGCATTGACGGGCGCCTGCATTGCGAGCGCCGCGCCGACGATGACGACAAGAAGAATGGAAAACCCGATGGATGCGGTCATTGGAATGCCCTCCCTGGCAATGCCACCACAATGCCGGGGAGTCGATCGGGCGATAAGGCGGGGTTTCCCGCCCAGGGGGTCAGGGAACCCTTACCATCCCGCTGGCGATGGGTACTGCATGGCCTGCGATGCGGATCGCGGTGAGAGTGCCGTCCATGACATCCGCGGTCAGGCGAATGGCGGAGGGGCGGCCCATCTCGATACCCTGTTGGAGAGCGATGGTGGTGGTGCCCTCGGGGAGCGCGTCATTGGCCAGCAGTTGTGCGGCGAGGATCGCGCTGGCCGAGCCTGTGGCCGGGTCCTCGGGGATGCCCGCGCCGGGCGAGAACATGCGGGCGCGGTAGCCATCGGGGGTGGCGGTGTAGAGATAGGCGCTGTCGACTTGCGCGGCGTCCATCAGGTCGGACCATTGCGGTTCAAGCGGGCGGGCGGCGGCCAGCGTCGCAAGGTCGGTGACGGGGACGTAGAGGAAGGCCGGCCCGCCTTGCCAGACGCCCGGATCATGCGGCCCGATGCGCGCGGGCAAGATGCCAAGGGCGGCTGCGATCATCGCGTGGGGTGGCACGGGGGCGTGGCGGATGGGCAGTTTCGGGGCGGTGAATTCGGCAAGGGCCGTTGTGCCGTCGCGGGTGATGCTGACGGGGACAAGGCCCGCCTCCTCCTCGAGCGTGACATGCGTCGCGGTCTCGCCTGCAAGGTGCAGCGCGCAGCCGATCGTGGGGTGGCCGGCAAAGGGGATCTCGGCGGTGGGAAAGAAGATGCGCACGCGGGCGGTGTGGGCAGGGTCGGCCGGGCGCTGGACGAAAATGGTTTCCGACAGATTGAACTGCCGCGCGAGGGTCTGCATCTGCGCGGTCGTCAGGTCATCGGCCCCCTCGACAATGGCAAGCGGGTTGCCGGTGAAGGGTGTCGTGGTGAAGACGTCATAGATGTGAAAGCTGAGCATAGGGGCCTCGGTTCTGCCGTCCGTAGAGCGGAACACCCGGCGCGCAGGATGGCAAGGGTGGAGGTCCGAATCCTTTGACAGATCGCGGCCTGCGCGCTATGAATTGAACAAGCGTTCAATTAATGGGAGAGTTGGCGCCATGTTCCTCGGGTCCATGATGTTCGATCTTGGCGATGACGTCAACGCGCTGCGCGAGATGGTCCACCGCTGGGCGCAAGAGCGCGTCAAACCGCTGGCCGCCGAGACCGACCGCAAGAACGCCTTTCCCAATGAGCTTTGGCCCGAGATGGGCGCGCTGGGCCTGCTGGGCATCACGGTGGACGAGGAATTTGGCGGTGCCGGCATGGGATATCTCGCCCATACCGTCGCGGTGGAAGAGATCAGCCGCGTCTCGGCCTCCATCGGCCTGAGCTACGGGGCGCATTCCAACCTGTGTGTCAACCAGATCAAACTCAACGGAACGCCGGAGCAAAAGGCGCGCTATCTGCCCAAGCTGGTGTCGGGCGAGCATATCGGCGCGCTGGCGATGTCCGAGGCGGGGGCAGGCTCGGACGTGGTGGGGATGCAGTTGCGCGCGGACAAGCGCAATGACCGCTACGTGCTGAACGGCACGAAATACTGGATCACCAATGGCCCGGATGCCGACACGCTGGTCGTCTATGCCAAGACCGATCCGGAGGCGGGATCGAAGGGGATCACCGCCTTTCTGGTGGAAAAGACGATGAAGGGATTTTCCACCTCGCCGCATTTCGACAAGCTCGGCATGCGTGGATCGAACACGGCGGAGTTGGTGTTCGAGGATGTCGAGGTGCCGTTCGAGAACGTGCTGGGCGAAGAAGGGCGCGGCGTGCGCGTCTTGATGTCGGGCCTCGACTACGAGCGCGTCGTGCTGTCGGGCGTCAACATCGGGATCATGGCCGGATGCATGGACGAGGTGATGCCCTACATGGTCGAGCGCAAGCAATTCGGCCAGCCGGTCGGGTCCTTCCAGCTGATGCAGGGCAAGATCGCGGACATGTATACCGCGCTGAACACCGCGCGGGCCTATGCCTATGAGGTGGCGAAGGCCTGCGACCGGGGGCAGGTGACGCGGCAGGATGCAGCGGCATGTGTGCTTTATGCCAGCGAGGAAGGGATGAAGGTCGCCCATCAGGCGGTGCAGGCGATGGGCGGTGCGGGGTTCCTGAACGACAGTCCCGTCAGTCGCATGTTCCGCGACGCCAAGCTGATGGAGATCGGGGCGGGCACGTCCGAGATCCGGCGGATGCTGGTCGGGCGCGAATTGATGGCGCTGATGGCGTGAGCATGGGCCGGGGTCTGATCTTGCCGCTTCTGGGCCTTGTGACCGTCGCGGCGGCGTTCGGGCTTTGGCTGGGGCTGCGCGCCGTGCCGCCAACCGAGACCGAGATCATCCTCGACGCCGCTGCGCGCTATGAGGCGGAAACCGGCGGCGCTGCGACCGATTGCGCGGCTGGCCCCCGCCGATCGAGGGCGTGCGGATGGTGGTGATCTGTGGCCCCGACTGGGCGCAGGCCGTCGACGATTGGGGCCGCCCGGTGGACCTGCCCGACCCGGAGCCGGGGGCATGAGGGGGGCCGCGATCCTTGCGCTGACATGTGCCGCCGCGCCTGCGGGGGCGGAAGGGTTCGACGCGTGCTTCGCGCAATCCATCGCGCATTTCGAGATGGGGTTCGCGCGGTCCGGCCCGGCGGACAGGGTCGAGGATTTCGCGCTGGTCACGCGGGACCGGGTGCATCATTGCGGCTCGCTTGCCATCGTGGCCTGCGACCGGGGTGCGGCGCCGCAGGCCTGCCAGCGAGCCTTGGCGGCAGATCAGCGGGCCCTGAGGGCGCGGGTGCTGGAAAGCCTGCCCGCGCCTGCGGAGGTGCCGGAGCCCGGACTTTTGCCGGGGCTTTATCCGCAGCTTTGGGATGTGGCGCATGGGTCCTCTGCCGGGGATGACTGCGCGGGTGCGGATGAGCCCGTCGCCGCATGGTGCGACACGCATGAGGCGCGGCTCAAGCTGACCGAGGCGGTGGCGCTGTGGCAGGTCGCGCGTCTGATGGGCGTGGCGGGGGCTGCGGTGGATCTGGGCTGGGTGGCGGACGCAATGCCGTTCCGGCCCGTGGCGCGGCCCGAGGGGGAGGACGGCCCATGAGGCTGAGATCGAACTTCATCGCCGGATCGGAGGAGGCGCGCGCCAATCGCGCGGCGCATCTGGCAGCCCTGGCCGAGATCGAGGAGGCCGCCGCGCTGGCCGCCGAGGGCGGCGGCGCCAAGGCGCGGGAGCGTCACGTCAGCCGGGGCAAGATGCTGCCGCGCGAGCGGGTGGCGAACCTGCTCGATCCGGGATCTCCGTTTCTTGAGGTCGGCGCGGTTGCGGGGCACGGGATGTATGAGGGCGCGGCGCCCTGCGGCGGTGTGATCGCGGGGGTGGGGGTCGTCGAGGGACGTCAAGTCATGGTCGTGTGCAACGACGCGACCGTGAAGGGCGGCACCTATTACCCGATCACGGTGAAAAAGCACCTTCGCGCGCAGGAGATTGCCGAGGAAAACCGGCTGCCCTGCGTCTATCTGGTCGACAGTGGGGGGGCGAACCTGCCGCAGCAAGACGAGGTTTTCCCCGACCGCGACCATTTTGGGCGCATCTTCTACAATCAGGCGCGGATGTCGGCCAAGGGCATTGCGCAGATCGCGGTGGTCATGGGGTCGTGCACCGCGGGCGGCGCCTATGTGCCCGCCATGTCGGATGTGACGATCATCGTGCGGGAGCAAGGCACGATCTTTCTGGCGGGCCCGCCCTTGGTCAAGGCCGCGACCGGCGAGGTGGTGAGCGCCGAGGATCTGGGCGGCGGCGATGTGCACACGCGGCTGTCGGGCGTGGCGGATTATCTGGCCGAGGATGACGGGCATGCGCTGGCGCTGGCAAGGCGGGCGGTGCGGTCGCTGGGCGGAGTGGTGGGCGGAGTGGTGGGCAGATTGCCCACCCTACTGGCCGCGCCGCCAGCCCATGACCCGGAGGAGTTGTTCGGGGTGGTGCCGGCGAAACTGACCAAGCCCTATGACATCCGCGAGGTGATCGCGCGGATCGTCGATGACAGCTGGTTCGACGAATTCAAGCCGCGTTTCGGCGAGACCATCGTGACGGGCTTCGCGCAGGTCATGGGGATGGATGTGGGGATCGTCGCCAACAATGGCGTGCTGTTTTCTGAGAGCGCGCAGAAGGCGGCGCATTTCGTGGAACTGTGCTCGCAGCGGCGGATCCCTTTGGTGTTCTTGCAGAACATCACCGGCTTCATGGTGGGTCGCAAATACGAGAATGAAGGTATCGCGCGACACGGCGCCAAGATGGTGACCGCGGTGGCCACGACCGCCGTTCCCAAGGTGACGATGCTGGTCGGCGGGTCCTTCGGGGCGGGGAATTACGGGATGGCGGGGCGGGCCTATTCGCCCCGGTTCCTCTGGACCTGGCCCAATTCCCGGATCTCGGTGATGGGGGGCGCGCAAGCGGCAGGCGTTCTGGCCACCATCAAGCGCGACGCGATGGAGCGGGCGGGGGAGGATTGGTCTGTCGAGGCCGAGGCCGAGTTCAAGCGCCCCACGGTCGAGATGTTCGAGCGGCAGTCGCATCCGCTTTATGCCTCGGGGCGGCTTTGGGATGACGGGGTGGTCGATCCGCGCAAGTCGCGCGAGGTGCTGGCGCTGTCGCTGGCAGCAAGCCTGAACGCGCCGGTGGAGGAGACGCGGTTTGGCCTGTTCCGGATGTGAGGCGGGGCGCGCGTGGGGCGGATGTCGCGGATGCGTACTTCGGGAAAGATGAAGGGGTGCGGGGATTGCGGCACAGTGGAGCGGCCATGAGCGCGGCGGCCTGGGAGATGGCGCGCGCCTGGGTCGCGGCATGGAATGCGCGCGACCTCGAAGCGGTGCTGGCGCATTACGCGGAGGATGTGGAGGTCTGCTCTCCGCTTGTCGTGGAGCGGCTGGGCCGCGCGGACGGGATGTTGCGCGGGAAAGCGGAGTTGCGGTCGTACTTCGCGCGCGGGATGGCGAACCCGGACCTGCGGTTTGCTTTGCGCGATGTGCGGGTCGGGGTGAACGCGGTCTGCGTCCTCTACGACCGGGAGAAAGGGGTGCGGGTGGCCGATACGATGGAACTCGACGGGGAAGGCCTCGTGAAGCGGATGGTGGCGACTTATGCGCGGGGGACTGGCGATGCGTGAGCTTGAGGCAGCGGCGGACGGCGGCGTGGTCGCGTGGCGTGCGGGGAAATCGGACGCCTTCGTGGTCAGGGGGGCGTCCGGGCCGTTTGTCGCCTTGAGCGTCGATCATCTGTCGGGTGAGCCGGAGGCCGGCGAAAGAGTGGTCTTCGCGGGCCACCTGTGGCGGGTGAAGGGGGTCGACCAGCGCGAAGCGTTCGGCGTGCCTTACGGAAGAGAAGCTGCCCGGTGACGGTGGCGCGATGCTTTCGTTGGAGGCGCCCGGATGGACGGTTGACGACCTGCGGGCGCTGCTGCGCGGGCAGACCGGTGGACCGGTCGAGGGGAAAAGGCATGTTTGACAGGATCCTGATCGCGAACAGGGGCGAGATCGCGTGTCGTGTGATCGACACCTGCCGGCGGATGGGCGTTGGGACCGTGGCGGTGTACTCGGACGCCGACCGGGCGGCGCGGCATGTGGCGATGGCGGACGCGGCGGTGCACATCGGCGGCCCCAAACCTGTCGACAGCTATCTTCGCGGCGATGCCATCCTCGCCGCGGCCCGGGCCACCGGCGCGCAGGCGATCCATCCGGGCTATGGGTTCCTGTCGGAGAACCCGGAGTTCGTGGAGGCGGTGGAGGCGGCAGGGCTGGTGTTCATCGGCCCCTCGGCGGATGCGATCCGGGCGATGGGGCTGAAGGATGCCGCCAAGGTCTTGATGGAGGCGGCGGGCGTGCCGGTGGTGCCGGGGTATCATGGCGCGAACCAGGACCCCGAGCATCTGGCCGGCGCCGCCGATGCCGTCGGATACCCGGTGCTGATCAAGGCGGTGGCGGGCGGCGGCGGCAAGGGATGCGGCGGGTCGATGACCCGGCGCGGTTCCGCGAGGCCTTGAGAGCGCGCGGGGCGAGGCGGCGGGCGCCTTTGGCAATGACGCCGTTCTTATAGAAAAATATGTGGAAAAGCCGCGCCATATCGAGGTGCAGGTCTTTGGCGACGGGGTGCGCGCGGTGCATCTGTTCGAGCGCGATTGCTCGCTCCAGCGGCGGCACCAGAAGGTGATCGAGGAGGCGCCTGCGCCGGGCATGACGGCCGAGATGCGGGCTGCGATGGGGCAGGCCGCCGTGCGCGCAGCCGAGGCAATCGGGTATTCCGGCGCAGGCACGGTGGAGTTCATCGTGGACGGCGCGCGCGGGCTCAGGCCCGACGGGTTCTGGTTCATGGAGATGAACACGCGTCTGCAGGTGGAGCATCCGGTAACGGAAGCGATCACCGGCGTGGATCTTGTGGAATGGCAGGTGCGGGTCGCGGTGAAGCGAGGCATTGCCTGCGCGGCAGGAGGATCTGGCGATCGACGGCCATGCCTTCGAGGCGCGGCTTTATGCCGAGGATGTGCCGAAGGGGTTTTTGCCCGCCACGGGGCGGCTGACCCATCTGCGCTTTCCCGGTGGCGCGCGGGCCGAGACCGGGGTGCGGGCGGGCGACGAGATATCGCCGTGGTACGATCCGATGATCGCCAAGATCATCGTCCACGGGCCGACGCGCGCGGTGGCGTTGCGCAAGCTGGAGCAGGCACTGGCGGGCTGCCAGGTTGCGGGGTCGGTGACGAACCTGTCCTTCCTACGCAAGCTGGCGGGGCATGCGGGATTCGCGGCGGGTGATGTGGATACCGGTCTGATCGCGCGCGATCTGGAGGCCTTGGCGGCGGAGCCTGTGCCGTGCACGCGGGCGCGCTCGCTGGCTGTCTTGGGCGCGCTGGGGCTGGACGGGCTGGCGGGGCCGGTTGCGGGCTTCACGCTTTGGGCGCCCTTGCGACGGCGGGTGGCGCTGACACATGCGGGGGAATTGGTGGAGGCCGTGGTCGAGGTACGGCCCGGTGGGCGCTACCGGGTCGAGGTCGGGGGCGCCGCGCATGTGGTGGCGCGCGAGGCGGACGGGCTGGCGCATCGACGGGGCGCCTGTGCTTAGCAGAGGTTGTCGTGATTGGCGATCATGTGAGCGTGTTCTGGGGCAACGGCTATACCTTCGGGATCGTCGATCCGCTGGACGTGGCCGCGTCGGCGGGCGCGGGCGGCGGCTGGATCGAGGCGCCGATGCCGGGGCTGGTCAAGGCGGTGTTCGTGTCCAAGGGCGACAATGTCGCTGCGGGCGACCGGCTGGCGGTGCTGGAGGCGATGAAGATGGAACATTCCCTGACCGCAGGGCGCGACGGTGTGGTGGCCGAAGTGCTGATCGAGGTGGGCGCGCAGGTGGAGGCCGGGGCGGCGCTGATCGTGCTGGAGGATGCAGAATGATCCGGTTGCACCACGTGCCATGGGGGCGGTCCTTCCGGGTGCTGTGGCTATTGTGCGAGATGGGCATGCCGCCGGACGAGATCGTGCGCTATCGGATCGGCGACAAGGCGATGCGCGGGCCCGGCTTGCTGGGGGTTTCGCCTGCGGGCCGAATTCCGGCCCTGGAGATTGACGGGATCACGATCTTCGAGAGCGGGGCGATCGTACAGTATCTGTGCGAGACAAGGGGCTCGCACGGCTTCGGCCGCGCGCCGGGCGATGCGGAGCGGGTGCGGTATCTGGAGGCTTTGGGCTTTGCCGAAACGCAGGCGAGCCTGATTGAGCAGTTGAACCTGAACCATCTGTTCCTGCGCCCGCCTGCGAAACCTTCACCCACGGTCGTCAAGCTCAACACGCTGCGGCTGGCCGATACGCTGCGCGCGCTGGAGGGGATGCTGGTGGGGGATTACGTGCTGCCGTCCGGGTTCTCGGGCGCGGATGCGATGCTGGGCTTCAACCTTTTTGCCGCGCCCTACTATGTGCGGATGAAGCCCTATCCCAAGCTGCAGGCCTATTGGGCGCGGTTGCAGGCGCGCGACGGGTTCCGGCAGGCGGCGGCGATCGAGGGGCCGCAGGACTTTTACGCGCGGGATTTCTACGAGGTGCCGGTGGATGGGTAGCTTCGTCGAGATCTTCGAGGTCGGCCCCCGCGACGGGTTGCAAAACGAAAAGCGGCTGATCCCGGCGGCGGAAAAGATCGCGCTGGTCGATGCGCTGAGCCGCGCGGGGTTCCGGCGGATCGAGGTGACGAGTTTCGTGAGCCCCAGATGGGTGCCGCAGATGGCCGATGCGGCGGAGGTGATGGCGGGTATCGCGCGGGTGCCGGGGGTGCGCTACGCGGCGCTCGCCCCGAACCTCAAGGGGTTCGACGCGGCGGTTGCGGCGGGCGTGGACGAGGTGGCGATCTTCGGCGCAGCATCCGAGGCGTTCTCGCGTGCCAATATCAACGCAAGCATTGCCGAAAGTCTGGAGCGGTTCTTGCCGGTCATCGCGGCGGCGCGGGCTGTGGGGATGCCGGTGCGCGGCTATGTCAGTTGCGTGACCGATTGCCCCTATGACGGGCCGGTGCCCCCCGACGATGTGGCGCGGGTGGCGGATGCCCTGTTCGGGATGGGCTGTTACGAAGTGTCGCTGGGCGACACCATCGGGGAGGGCACGCCCGAGAGCATCGCGGCGATGTTGCAAGCCGTGGCGGAAGTCGTGCCGGTCGGGCAGCTGGCGGGGCATTACCACGACACCAAGGGTCGTGCGCTGGAAAATATCGACGTCTCGCTGGAGGCTGGTGTGCGCGTTTTCGATGCTGCCGTCGGTGGCTTGGGCGGCTGCCCCTATGCGCCCGGTGCCGCGGGGAATGTGGCGACGGAAGCGGTGGCGCGGCATCTGGCGACGCGGGGGTTCGAGACCGGGCTGGATCTGGCGACGATCGAGGCAGCCGCAATCATGGCACGGAGGATGCGCGATGGAGACGCTTGATCTGGAGGTTGACGCGCGCGGCGTGGCGTGGCTGCGACTGAATCGGCCTGACAAGCACAACGCGATGGATGACGTGATGATCGCGGAATTGACCGAAGCGGCGGGGCGGCTGGGCCGCGACCCTGCGGTAAGGGTGGTGGTGCTGACAGGCCACGGGCGGTCGTTTTGCGCAGGCGGTGATCTGGGCTGGATGCAGGCGCAGATGGCGGCCGATGCTGCGACGCGGGCGCGGGAAGCAGGGGCTTTGGCCGCGATGCTGGGGGCGCTCGATACGATGCCCAAGCCCTTGATCGGTCGGGTGCAGGGGCAGGCCTTTGGCGGTGGCGTGGGCTTGATGAGCGTCTGCGATGTGACGATCGGCGTTGAGGGTGCGAAGATCGGGCTGACCGAGGTGCGGCTGGGGCTGATCCCCGCGACCATCGGGCCTTATGTCGTCGCGCGGATGGGCTCGGCCAAGGCGCGGCGGGTGTTCTTTTCGGGTCGGATCTTCGCGGCGGAGGAGGCGGTGGAACTGGGCTTGCTGGCGCGCGCGGTGCCTGAGGCAGCGCTGGACGCGGCGGTGGAGGCCGAGATCGCACCTTACCTGAATGCGGCACCCGGGGCCGTGGCCGAGGGCAAGCGGCTGGTGGCCGATTTGGCGCGTCCCGTCGATCCGGCGCAGGTGGCGCTGAGCATTGAGGCCTTGGTCGCGCGCTGGGAAAGTGCCGAGAGCGCTGAGGGGATCGCGGCCTTCTTCGAAAAGCGCAAGGCTGCTTGGGTCGATGGTTGAGGACATTCCCGCGCTGATCGCGGCGCTTGATTCCACGCGCGACGCAGACACGGAGACGGCGCGGCACAGGCTGGTGCCGCTGGGGCCCGATATCCTGCCCCATGCGCTTGACGGCTTCCGCGCGCTGCGGACATGGCGGGGGCGCCATGCGCTTGTCTATTCCGTCGTCAAGTTCAGCCGCCGGCATGACACGGCGGTCGAACTGGGCATCGAGGCGCTGGCTGATCGCAGTGGTCGCGTCCGCTCCAGAGCCTGCGCGGTACTTGCCTTCTCCTTGAGAGAGCATGCCCTGCCCGCGCTCGAGCGCGCGGCCGACGACCCGGACCCCGTGACGGCGCGCGACGTGGCGGCGGCGATCGACGCGATCCGGTGCCGCAATCACAACCTCTACCTTGATCGCAACCACAGTGGCCGCGTGTTCTGGAACGTCATGGGATCGGAGCCGTTCCTGTAACGGCTCGGGCCCGCCGTCCCTGCACGACGCCCCGAGTCCGGGGGGGAGGTCCTGCGCTGGCGCCCATGTCGGGTACGGATGTCTGGACAGCGGCGCGCCCGTTCCGCAATCCTGACCACGGGCAGAGGCCCCGCGATGGGACGGGCTGCGCGCCCGGAAACAGGGAGTGTGTCGGAGGGGTCACGGCGGTTCTCTGGAAGCGCTAAGCGGATCGGGTCGAGGAAGGTGTGACGGGCCCGCCCGGCGGTTGCGGCCGAGGGTCCCCCGGACACCCGGAGTAATTGGGAAGCAAAGATGGGCAATTTGGATAAGAGGCGGGCATGAAGGCAGTCTGTTATGAGCGGTTTGGACCTGCAGCAGAGGTTCTGAGCTTTGGCGATATGGCCGACCCCGTGGCGGGGCCGGGCGAGGTTCTGGTGCGGCTACATGCCTCCGGCGTGAACCCCTCGGATGTGAAATTGCGCTCAGGTACGCGGGCGGGGGCGGTGATGGGGTTTCCGCGCGTGGTGCCCCATTCGGATGGTGCAGGCGTGATCGTCGCGGCGGGTGCGGGCGTGGACCCGGGCCGGGTGGGCGAGCGGGTCTGGGTCTGGAATGCGGGGTGGCAGCGGGCCTTCGGCACGGCGGCGGAGTTCGTGGCACTGCCTGCCGAGCAGGCAGTGCGGTTGCCCGATGGTACGGGCTTCGCCGAAGGGGCCTGTTTTGGCATCCCGGCAATGACGGCTTGGTATGCCGTTATGGGCGACGGGCCTGTCGCGGGACAGACCGTGCTGGTAACGGGTGGGGCGGGCACGGTGGGCCGTTACGCGGTCCAGATGGCGCGACTGGGCGGCGCGCGGGTGATTGCCACCGTGTCGTCGGAGGCCAAGGGGCGCCATTCCACGGCGGAGGAGTGGATCAACTACACCACCACCGATGTGGCGAGCGCGGTGATGGAGCTGACGGGTGGGGCGGGCGTCGACCGGATCGTAGAGGTCGACTTTGGCGCGAACCAGGCGGTGGATCTGGCGCTGGTGAAGCCGGGCGGCGTCATCGCCGCCTATGCCAGCGCCGCCGAGATGGTGCCGCGGTTGGAGTTCTACCCCTTCATGTTCAAGAACGCGCGGTTGCACATGCTGATCGTCTACCAACTGGCGGGCGAGACGCGGCGCGCGGGCGAGCGGCAGCTGACCGACTGGCTGGAGGCTGAGCGCGCTGAGTCATGCCGTGGTGCCGGGCGGAGGGCTTGCCGATTGCGCGGCGGCCCATGACCTTGTCGCTTCCGGCGCCAAGCTGGGGACGGTTGTGCTGGACATCTGACGGGCCGCTTGTGCTAGCCTTGCCGCAAGGGTGCCCCCGGCAGGGAGGCCGGACAGCCCTTGGGGAGGATCAGCCATGACAACACATCCGAGCCTTCACGGCACGGTGGCGGTGCCTGGGGTCTCGATCACGGAGCTTCTGTTCCAAGGGCTCGAGGGCCGTGAGGATGCGCCCGTGATCATCGATGGCCCAACGGGGCGCGTGCTGACGGCGGGCGATCTGATGGACCGGATCCGGCGGCTGGCAGGCGGTCTGACCGAACGCGGCGTGTTGCCCGGCGGCACGGTCGCCATCCTTGCGCCCAACATGCCCGAATACCCCATCGTCTTTCACGCAGTGGCCTTTGGCGGCGGTACGGTGACCACGATCAACCCGACCTATACCGCGCCCGAGATCCGGCATCAGCTGGTCGATGCGGGTGCCGTGATGCTGGTCACCATCCCCGCCTTTGTCGAGGTGGCGCGCAAAGCTGTCGAGGGGACAGGCGTGCGCGACATCGTCGTTATTGGGGCAGAGACCTGCCTGTCGCTTGACGATGTGATGGGCCGGGCCAAGCCCGCGCAGGTGCCTGTCGATCTGGCGCGCCATGTGGTGGTGTTGCCCTATTCCAGCGGCACGACCGGACGACCCAAGGGCGTGATGCTGACCCATCGCAATCTTGTGGCCAATGTGGTCCAGTCGGGCGCCGTGGCGGGCATCACGCAAGATGACGTGGCGGTGGCCTTTTTGCCCTTCTTTCACATCTACGGCATGACCGTGTTGATGAACCTGTTCTTGCAGCAGCGCGCAAAGCTCGTGACCATGCCGCGCTTTGATCTGGAGATGTTCTTGCGGCTGATAGAGACGCATCGCGCGACGCGGCTCTATATCGTCCCGCCCGTCGCGCTGGCGCTGGCCAAGCATCCGCTGGTCGAACAATTCGATCTCTCGAGCGTGGTGGAGGTGTTTTCGGGCGCGGCACCGCTTGGCCCCGAGACCGAGATCGCGGTGGGCGCGCGGTTCGGCGCACGGTCTGTGCAGGGCTACGGCATGACCGAGATGAGCCCGATTTCCCACATGACTGTCGCGGGCAACATCCGCCACGGGTCGAGCGGGCAGGCCGTACCCTCGACCGAATGCCGCATCGTGGATCCCTTGACGCTGGAGGATGTGGCGCCCGGCGCCGAGGGCGAGCTGTGGGTGCGCGGGCCGCAGGTGATGCTGGGCTATCTCAACAACGCGCAAGCCAGTGCCGAGACCCTGACGCAAGATGGCTGGCTGCGCACCGGCGATCTGGCGGTGATCGACGCGGACGGGTTCATGTTCATCCGTGACCGGCTGAAGGAATTGATCAAGTTCAAGGGGTTTCAGGTCGCCCCCGCCGAGGTGGAGGCGGCGCTCTGCGCCCATCCCGGCATCACGGATGCCGCGGTGGTGGGCCGCCCCGACGCCGAGGCGGGCGAGGTGCCGGTGGCTTTTGTCGTGCGGGCGCCCGGCTCGGATGTGGGGGAGGCCGAGTTGCAGACCCATGTCGAGGGCTGCCTTGCCCATTACAAGCACCCGTCCGAATACCGGTTCGTGGACAGCGTGCCGAAATCGGCGAGCGGTAAGATCTTGCGCCGTGAACTCAGGGCTGGCCTTTGACGCAGGGGCGGGACCGCTCAGCGCTTTCCCCGATTTGCCGCACCTGCCCCCGTTGACCCCTCCGGCCTCGGGGCGTAAATCAACGGCAACGCGACCGGACCGGGCGGGGGCTTTCGCCCTCGGCCCAAGACCATCCAGCCAAGGCCAGAGGACATCCATGTCGGACCTGCTGACATCCTACGCCCCGATCCTGATCTTTTTGGCAATCGCCATCGGATTGGGTCTGGTGCTGATCCTTGCCGCCGTCGTGCTGGCGGTGCGCAACCCCGACCCGGAAAAGCTTTCAGCCTATGAATGCGGGTTCAACGCCTTTGACGATGCGCGGATGAAGTTCGATGTGCGGTTCTACCTCGTGTCGATCCTGTTCATCATCTTCGATCTCGAGATCGCCTTCCTGTTCCCTTGGGCGGTGGCTTTCCCGACGATGTCGGACCTCGCTTTTTGGTCGATGATGGTGTTCCTCGGCGTTTTGACCGTGGGCTTTGCCTATGAATGGAAGAAAGGCGCGCTGGAATGGGAGTGATGACGGGAACCAACACCGCCGGTCCCGACCGCGAGGTCGCCACCGCCGAGTTGAACCGCAGCCTGCAGGACAAGGGGTTCTTGCTGACCTCGACCGAGGACATCATCAATTGGGCGCGCACGGGCTCCTTGCACTGGATGACCTTTGGTCTGGCCTGCTGCGCGGTCGAGATGATGCATACCTCAATGCCGCGTTATGACGCCGAACGGTTCGGGATCGCGCCGCGCGCCTCCCCGCGCCAGTCGGACGTGATGATCGTGGCAGGCACGCTGACCAACAAGATGGCGCCCGCGCTGCGCAAGGTCTACGACCAGATGCCGGAGCCGCGCTACGTCATCTCGATGGGGTCCTGCGCCAATGGCGGGGGCTATTATCACTACAGCTACAGCGTCGTGCGCGGCTGCGACCGGATCGTGCCGGTCGATATCTATGTGCCGGGCTGCCCGCCGACCGCCGAGGCGCTGCTTTACGGTATCTTGCAGTTGCAGCGGAAGATCCGCCGCACCGGAACGATCACGCGCTGACGCCCCCGGGCGCGAAGGAGACGGACATGAGCGTCGAGGCCTTGAGCGAACTGGCCGCCTATATCGCGGAACGGCAGTCTGACGCCGTGTTGGGCACGACCGTGTCCGCGCATGGCGAGCTGACGGTTGAGATCGTGCCGGTGGCCGTGCCTGAGTTCATCGACTGGCTGCGCGGCGATCCGACCTGCAAGTTTTCGACGCTGATCGACATCACGGCTGTCGACTGGCCCGAGCGTGACCGCCGTTTCGACGTGGTCTGGCATTTCCTGAGCATGCACCAGAACCAGCGCATCAGGGTCAAGACCGCGCTGCGCGACGACGAGATGCTGCCCTCGATCACCGGCATCCATCCGGGTGCGGGCTGGTACGAGCGCGAGGTCTACGATATGTTCGGCATCCTCTTCACCGGCCACGCCGACCTGCGCCGCCTGCTGACCGACTACGGCTTTCGCGGCCATCCCTTGCGCAAGGATTTCCCGACCACGGGCTACACCGAGGTGCGCTATGACGAAAAGCTCAAGCGCGTGGTCTATGAGCCGGTAAAGCTGGTGCAGGAATACCGCCAGTTCGATTTCATGTCGCCTTGGGAAGGGGCCGAGTATGTCCTGCCGGGCGACGAGAAGGCCAAGGAACCGGCGAAATGAGACAGTCGCCTGAGACCATTCTTTTTTGTGTGGGCGCTCAAAAGGCGGGCACCACATGGCTGTACGACTATTTGTCGTCGCATCCGGATTGTCATGTGCCAATAGAAAAGGAGATGCATTACTTTGACGTCCTCTTTGACCAAAATTTGCGTGGTTTTTATGAAATAAGGAAAAAAGAACTTGATCGCTGGATGGAACGCCTCGATCAGATCAATGACTTTTCCATTGTGGAGCAAGAGTTCTCACAACGGTTCGCAACAGAAAAAGCGGGACGACTGACCTCTTTGAGGTTTCTTCAAACGCTAGTAGATATGCATGAGAAACCCGACGCTAACCACCAACGCTACAGGGCCGCACTACTTTCAGGCTATGATGGACAGGTTTGTGCAGCCGATGTTACGCCAGACTACTGTGTTTTGGACGAAAATCAGTTCTCAAACATCGCCGATTGTTTTCCTGAATCCAAGTTCGTATTCATTGCTCGAGATCCGTTGGAAAGAACTTGGTCTCACATAAAAATGCATAAGCGGTGGATAGAAGCGATCCACAAGAAGTCAATTTCGGTAGAGGATCTAGTGGACGAATACACTTCCGGCAAGCAGGGTCATATTGACATAAGGTCCGACTACGGTAGGGTGTTGAGGGCCCTTGATAGGGCGGTCCCCGAAAATCGGCGACTCTTTCTATTTTACGAGGATTTGTTTTGTCCGGAAACAATCGAAAGAGTTTGTGACTTTTCTGGTATGAAATTTAAACATGCCAACTACGATACACGTGTTCACAAAGCTGCTGAGAATCGCATTCTGCCTGAAGTGGAAATGGAACTTCGCGGCCGTGTGCGCAATCGCCTTCGGCCGGTCTATAGTGATGTTTACAGGTTCTTTGATGGTGAAATTCCCGATAGCTGGGATCAGAAATCAATCGAAGCAATAGAAAATGGCTATTCTGTGCGTTCGTCGGTACGTCCCATTAGTGTGCCGCGACAAGTCGTGTTCTTCGGCATAGGCGCTCAAGAGGCAGGAATGCCTTTGCTCCATTCATATCTTCATGGCCATCCAGAAATATATGTGCCGTCCGATGCGGAGATAAATTATTTTTCAAACTTAAAGATGGAAGATGCCCGAAACGAGATGCAGCGCCGCTTGAAATTCCTTGGAAATGATTGGATTGGCTCCAATAATAGTAGTGCGCTGATCGGTGATTTTTATGCTGATCGTATTGCTTCATTGGGTCACACTTTGGCTGTTCTAGGCGGCAAGGTCGACTACATGAGCCTTTTTGATTCCCGTCCGAAAGGTGTCAAGGCTTACGGAGAGATGTCACCGTCGTACAGCCTTCTGTCCCGCGACGTGTTTGCTGATATGGCGGGACGCCACGAGAACACGCGCTTTATCTTCGTGATGCGGGATCCGGTAATGCGGTTTTGGTCATCAATCGTAAAATGGTATAATATTAGCCCAAGAATACGGGCAACGAAGTCAGTTCAAGAACTTTTTTATGAGCGCCTCCTTACCCCTACAAGCAATGTCGTCCTGTTCTCCCGTTATGGCCGCGTGATCAACGAACTGGAAGCCGTCGTGCCGCGCGACCGCATCCATTACGATTTCTACGAACATTTCTTCAGCCCCTATGGCCAGACCCATCTCGACAAGCTCACCGATTTCCTCGGCGTGTCCCGGCGCGAGGGTGCGCTGGATCGCAGGGTCTGGGAAACCGATACCAAGCAGGTCAAGCAATCCGACCTGACGCAAACCATGCGCGATGACGCGCGCGAGGTCTTCGATCAGGTCTACAAGGTGGTGCGCGGACGCTTCGGCGATGCCGCGCCGGCATCGTGGCTTTGGGAAACCGACACGGCCAAGGCCACGGTCGCATCCGCAGGGGGATCGAGATCATGATGGACGGCAGCATCGAGACGCGGCGCGGGTTCCAGGACGTCGAGACCGGCGAACAGCAGATCCGCAACTTCAACATCAACTTCGGCCCGCAGCACCCGGCGGCGCATGGTGTGCTGCGGCTGGTGCTGGAGCTGGACGGCGAGATCTGCGAGCGCTGCGATCCGCATATCGGCCTGCTGCACCGCGGGACCGAAAAGCTGATGGAAAGCCGCACCTACCTGCAGAACCTGCCTTATTTCGACCGGCTCGACTACGTTGGCACGATGAACCAGGAACATGCCTGGGTGCTGGCCATCGAGAAGCTGACGCGCACCCCCGTGCCGCGCCGCGCGCAACTGATCCGGGTGCTTTACTGCGAGATCGGGCGCATCCTGAACCATCTGCTGAACGTCACCACGCAGGCGCTGGACGTGGGCGCTCTGACGCCGCCGCTCTGGGGGTTCGAAGAGCGTGAGAAGCTGATGATCTTCTACGAGCGGGCCTGCGGGGCGCGGCTCCACGCCGCCTATTTCCGTCCCGGTGGGGTGCATCAGGACCTGCCGCCCGAGTTGATCGAGGATATCGACATCTGGGCCGATGAATTTCCCAAGGCGCTGGCCGACATCGACACTCTGCTGACGGAAAACCGCATCTTCAAGCAACGCAATGTCGATATCGGCGTAGTGACCGAGCAAGACATCTTCGATTGGGGCTTTTCGGGCGTGATGGCGCGTGGATCGGGTCTTGCCTGGGATCTGCGGCGCGCGCAGCCCTATGAATGCTACGACGAGTTCGAATTCCAGATCCCTGTCGGCAAGAATGGCGATTGCTATGATCGCTACCTGTGTCGCATGCAGGAAATGCGGGAATCGACCCATATCATCAAGCAGGCCTGCGCCAAGTTGCGGCTGCCTGAAAACCAGGGCCCGGTGATGACGCGCGGCAAGATCAGCCCGCCGCCGCGCGCCGAGATGAAAACCTCGATGGAGGCGCTGATCCATCACTTCAAGCTCTACACCGAAGGTTTCCACGTGCCCGAGGCAGAGATCTACGCCTGTGTCGAGGCACCCAAGGGTGAGTTCGGTGTCTATCTTGTCGCCGATGGCACCAACAAACCCTACCGCGCGAAACTGCGCGCGCCGGGCTTTGCGCATCTGCAGGCGATGGATCACCTGTGCCGCGGCCACCAGTTGGCGGATGTGTCGGCCATCCTTGGCTCGCTCGATATCGTGTTCGGCGAGGTGGACCGGTGAGATTGGTTGGCGGTGCCTGTACTGCAATGCTTCTTTCAATCGAGCCAATGCAAGCGGACACTGGGGACATGCTAGTACTAAGGTCCTGTTTTGATGTGGCTGATCTAGCGTTTTCGCTAGCGCAGGTTGGTTTCGATCCGCCAAGTGGAGAACGCCAAAATGAAATCCTCGACTCGTTCTGGCGGGAAAGACGATTTCTGGAGATTGCCGGCGGTCGGCGGATAGTTGGAGAGTTAACTAACTCATCGAGTGCGCTTCGCCTACTTGCCGAAAATGCCGCAGCTTGCGCTAGATACGATGAAAATTGTTCGCGATCTCAAGACTTGTTGGTTATTGGCTACGATACCGCGCAGATGGTTGAAGCCCTCTGCATAGAAGATCACAGGGAATAAAAATGCTTCGCCGTCTCCACGCCGACCAGCCCGCCAGCTTCGCCTTCACGCCCGCCAACCAGGCCTGGGCCGAGGCGCAGATCACCAAATACCCCGAGGGGCGGCAGGCCAGCGCCATCATCCCGCTGTTGTGGCGCGCGCAGGAGCAGGAGGGGTGGCTGACCCGTCCCGCGATCGAGCATGTGGCCGAGATGCTGGGCCTTGCCCATATCCGCGCGCTCGAGGTGGCGACCTTTTACTTCATGTTCCAGCTGCAGCCGGTGGGCAGCGTCGCGCATCTGCAGATCTGCGGCACGACCACCTGCATGATCTGCGGCGCCGAGGACCTGATCGCGGTCTGCCGTGACAAGATCGCGCCCAAAGCGCACCAGCTCTCGGCCGATGGCAAGTTCAGCTGGGAAGAGGTGGAATGTCTGGGCGCCTGTGCCAATGCGCCGATGGCCCAGATCGGCAAGGATTACTACGAGGATCTGACCGCCGAGAAACTGGGCTGGATCATCGACGAGATGGCTGCCGGTCGCGTGCCCACGCCTGGGCCGCAAAACGGGCGCTATGCGTCGGAACCAGCGGGCGGGCTGACCTCGCTCAAGGATCACGAGGCAGGGCGCGATTCGCTCAACACCTCGGCGCGGTTGGCTGTGGACCTTGGCGACACGCTCAAGCGCATCGACGGGGCCGAGGTGCCGTTGTTGGCGCCTTGGGGCAAGCAGTCGGGCAGCGATATCGCTATGGCAGAACGTGCAACCCGCACGCCCGATCCGCGGCCGTCGGCGGGCAAACCCGCGGACCGGACCGGCGTGACCGAACAAGCCGCGCAAGCCGAGGCCAAGGCCCGTCCGACCCATGAGGCGGTGCCAGACGCTGTGCCCGAGGCCGAGCCCGTGCGCCTGACCGCCCCGCGCACTGGGACAGCGGCGGATGATCTCAAGAAAATCTCGGGCGTTGGCCCCAAGCTTGAAGGCCTGCTGAACGAGATGGGCTTTTGGCATTTCGACCAGATCGCCGAGTGGACGCCCGAACAGGTCGCCTGGGTTGATGCGCGCCTGAAATTCAAGGGCCGGATCGAGCGCGACGACTGGATCGGGCAGGCCCGAGTGTTCGCGACGGGCGGCTAAAGCGGCGGCGCGGCAAAAATGCCGCGTCGATTTTGTGTGGACCTCGGATGCGGCATGCCTAGCTCTGGCGCTGACGAGGGTTCTGGAGTTGAAGGCAATGACAAAAATGACAAGCGGACGGCGCTTCGTGCTGATCACGGCGGTGTGGACCGTGTCGGCCATCATGGGTCTGACGGTGGCCTTGGCCGCAGTAGGTTGGCTTGGGCTTTGGGTCGCCGTGGGGGCCTTCGCGGGTCTCGGCACGACGGTTGCGGGCGGCGTTCTGGGCCAGTTTCTCTTTGCGACCGACCTTGATGCCATGATCGAAGGGCAGCGCGCCCGGGCAACAGACCGCGACACAACGTCCTAAAGGGGCGAGACAAACGGGTTTCCTCGGGCTAAACATGCGTCAAGCGACATGTAACGGGGGGATCTGTTATGAACTCGACGCCGAGCGGCCTGATCAATTTGGCCATTGTCTGGGGCGTGGCATCGGCTGCGGGCTTTGCCGGGATGGCGGCGCTTATGCTGCTAGGTGACTGGACAGTGCTGCAGGCCCTGTTCGCGGCGGCCATCATCTTCTTCGTTCTTGGCGTGGTCCTTTCTTTGATGTTCCTGTCGCCCTTGCCCGGTCCTGTTCCGGCGGGCAGCGCGGGGCGGGGCGGCAAGACGCTGGATCTGGCAAAGGCGTCCCACGCGTCAACCGCGACCCATGCTGCTGAACCCAAGGCGGCGACACCTGCGGCCATGGCACCGGCAGTTGCGCTCGCGCCTGAACCTGCCCCCGCGGCACCCCAGCCTGCCGCCGCACCCGCTGCCGGGGTCACGGAAACAGCCGGCACCCGCCCCGTGGCGCTTGACGGTCCGCGCGCGGGAAGCGCCGATGATCTCAAGCGAATCAAGGGGATCGGCCCCAAGCTGGAGCAATTGTGCCACAGGCTTGGCTTCTACCATTTCGACCAGATCGCGGCATGGACCCCGGCCGAGGTCGCATGGGTCGACGAGAACCTCGAAGGATTCAAGGGCCGCGTGACCCGCGACACTTGGGTCGAGCAGGCCCGAGTGCTGGCCGCCGGCGGCGATACGGAATTCTCGCGCAAAGTTGACGGTGGTGACGTATACTGATCCTCGGGAGGGTTGTTGACCACCAGACCCGAGGAGTGTGGGTATGACCATGACTGAGGCGATGTGGCTACGCAGCCAAGCTGCGCAGCGCAATGTTCTTCATCTTGTTTCCTATGGCACGGCCTTTGTGGGCACCGCTGCCATACAGGCCATGACGCTTGGCCTGACAGCGCCGCGGTCCTATTGGGCCGCGCTGGGCCGCGCCGCAGCGGTCCCGCCGCGCGCGCGGTCGAAACCGCCGCGCAAGCCTGCGGCGGAGGTGGTCACCCTGACCCCTCCCGCTTTGGCCGCGCTTGCAGCGCCAGATACACCTCCGGCCGCGCCTGGGCCAACCGTGCCCGCAGCTGCCGCGACCCCGTCCCCGCATCTGCTGGACGCCCCGCGCGGCGGCGTGGCCGACGACCTGACCATGCTCAAGGGCGTCGGCCCCAAGCTGGCGGTCGCGCTGAACGAGTTCGGGATCTTCCATTTTGACCAGATCGCCACGCTGGACGCGGAAGGGATCGCCTGGCTCGACGCGCAGCAAAAGGGGTTCCGCATGATCTGCGCCCGCCACGACATCGTGGCGCAGGCCCGCACGCTGGCCTGACCTGTAGGGGGCCGGGGATTGCCCCGGCCCCCGCAGGTCGGCTAGTCAGCGAGCCAGACGACCAAATGCGAGGCGCGTCATGCCGTCCCGATCCAAGACCCCCAGTCGCGAACCCGAGACCGAGGCCGAGCGCCACCGCAGGGGCCAGATCCGGCTGGCCGCCATCGTGATGTCCGCCACCATGGTGCTGTGGATGGGGGCCAGTTTCCTGGGCGGGCAATTGGGCCTGCCGCCGCGCTTTGCCTTCCTGATCGACCTTGCGGCGATTGCCGCACTGGTCTGGGCGCTATTTGTGACATATTGGGTGTGGAAAGCGCGGCGCGCGGACCGTTGACGCCCGCGATGCGGCCCGCCAGACCCGGGCCCCGGACATGCGAGAGAGGCCAGATGCTGCACGACAAGGACCGGATCTTCACGAACATCTACGGCATGCACGACCGCACCCTGAAAGGGGCGATGGCGCGCGGCCACTGGGACGGGACCAAGGACATCATCGCCCTTGGACGCGACAAGATCGTGGAGATCATGAAGGCCAGCGGTTTGCGCGGCCGGGGCGGTGCGGGCTTTCCGACCGGCCTGAAATGGTCCTTCATGCCCAAGGAATCGGACGGTCGCCCGGCCTATCTGGTCGTCAACGCCGACGAGTCCGAGCCGGGCACCTGCAAGGACCGGGAGATCATGCGCAATGATCCCCACACCTTGATCGAGGGCTGCCTGATCGCGAGTTTCGCGATGAATGCACATGTCTCCTACATCTACATCCGCGGCGAATACATCCGCGAGCGCGAGGCGCTCCAGGCCGCGATCGACGAATGCTACGCGGCGGGTCTGCTGGGCAAGAATGCCGCGAAATCGGGCTGGGATTTCGACCTCTATCTGCATCACGGCGCGGGGGCCTATATCTGCGGCGAGGAAACCGCGCTGCTGGAAAGCCTCGAAGGGCAAGCAAGGGCATGCCGCGCATGAAGCCGCCTTTCCCGGCGGGGGCGGGCCTTTATGGCTGCCCGACCACCGTGAACAACGTCGAATCCATCGCCGTCGCCCCCACCATTCTGCGCCGGGGCGCGGAATGGTTCGCGGGCTTCGGGCGGCCCAACAACGCAGGCACCAAGCTGTTTGCCATCTCGGGCCATGTGAACAACCCCTGCGTCGTCGAGGAGGCGATGAGCATCCCCTTCGACGAGCTGATCGAGCGCCATTGCGGCGGCATCCGCGGCGGCTGGGACAACCTCAAGGCGGTGATCCCCGGCGGGTCTTCGGTGCCGATGCTGCCGGCCGGGGTGATGCGCGAGGGCGCGATCATGGATTTCGACTGGCTGCGCGAACAACGCTCGGGCCTTGGCACGGCCGCGGTGATCGTGATGGATCAGTCCACCGACATCATCAAGGCGATCTGGCGCCTGTCCAAGTTCTACAAGCACGAATCCTGTGGCCAGTGCACGCCCTGCCGCGAGGGCACGGGCTGGATGATGCGGGTCATGGACCGTCTGGTGAAGGGCGAGGCGCAGGTCGAGGAAATCGACATGTTGCTCGATGTGACCAAACAGGTCGAGGGGCATACGATCTGTGCCTTGGGCGATGCAGCAGCCTGGCCGATCCAGGGCCTTGTGCGCCATTTCCGCCACGAGATCGAGGACCGTATCCGGGTGAAACGCGGCGGCACCGTCGAGATTGCCGCCGAATGACCGCGCTGCGGGCGAGCGGTCTGTGCCTGTTGATCTTGTCGGCCTGCACCCCGGTCGCTGTTTCGCCCGCCTTTGTCGCGACCCAGACCCAGCTTGAGGTCGGCGGCCTGAACGGGCGCGTGGCTTTCAGCCAAAGCTTGCCCGCGATCGAAGTGCGGCGCGCAGACGGCACCGAGCTTTCGCGGGATGAGTGGGTCGCTGCCGAAGCGGCCGCAAGCGCCCATTGTGCCGAGCTTGGCGCCACCTACGAGCGCTTGCCGCCCGCGCGCGATTACACCCAGATCCGGCTCAATGACGGGGTGTTCTATTTCATGGCCCGCTGCCTGCGCTGAAACCGACCAGCACCGGCGCATGCTTGACGCACAGGAACGGATGGGCGAGACCGGGGCAGGGCGATATCGCGCCCGGGCTTTGCTGGCAAATGGAAGACCCATGACGAAGAAGATCTTGCGTTCTGCGATGGTCCTCGGGCTGGTGGTGATGGTCGCCGCCTGTGGCTGGCGCGATCCGGGGCCACGCGGTGTGGGCCTGCCGTTTGATGCGCGCTTGAGCGAGGGCGAGACCCGGCGCGAGTTCACGGTTCTGGTGCGCGCGCCGGGCGCGACGCTGGATCAAGCGCGTGAAAGCGCCCGCTACGAGGCGACGCGCCATTGCATCGAACAAACCGGGTTCTCGACGGTCGACTGGGTCATGGACGCCGCGACGGGCGATTGGACCGTAGGGCGCAACGACGCTGGTGAGCCCATCGTGTCGGGCCGTTGCGCCGAGCGCTAGGGCGTCTGCGCGGCAAAGCTGCCACAGCAGAGTTGGCCCTGAGCGGCCACATTGTTGCGGCAAACGCCCTGATTCCCTATACTTGTCTGAAAACAGATCGGTCCGCGACACGAGGCCGGCGGTGAGGCAAGGGTAAAGAGGGGCAGCATGTGATGGTGCGTCTGTATTGGTATGGGCTGGCGGTAATCTATCTCAGCTGCTGCGCCTTCGGCATGATCATGGGCTACAGATGGGGCATCGGCGGCTCGATCCTCGGGATCGTGCTGGGTGCGATGGCGGCCTCGGGCGTGGCCATGGCGCTCAACACACCGGAACGGATGGAGGCGGCGGTTTATGGCATCATGTCTGCCGCATTCATCACCGGGCTGGTCTGGCTTATCGTCGCCTTCTGGGGCGTGCGGATTTAAGCCGATCATGACCTTTGATGGGCGGCTCGGCGCTCAACTGAGCGCTGCGCCTAGGCGTGATATTGAATAACGCGCCCCGATTTCCCCATGTCTGCCGGCGGGACCACAGGCAACCAAAGGCAAGAAAAAAATGAAACCCTACGCCAAGATCATGGCCATTTCGGTTCTCGTGATCGCAACCGGCCTGCTGACGGCCGTCGGATCGGCGCGCGCCGACCAGTATGAGACGTTGCGCAACGATGGCCGCCTTCACAACGGCCTGCTGGCCGTCACCATCGGCCGACACATCGAACGCACCTGTCCCGGCATCGACCGTCGCAACTTGGCAGCGAATGCCTTTCTTCTCGGGCTGGCCAATCATGCCATGGGGCTGGGCTATACCCGGGCCGAGGTCACGGCCTATGTCGAGGATGACACCGAGCAGGCGCGTTACATCGCCTTGGCGCGGCAGTATTTTGCCGAACGCGGCGTGATGTCGGATGCGGATGCCGACGGCGCCTGCCGCGTGGGCCGCGACGAAATCGCCGCCGGTTCGCCCATTGGCAGACTGCTTCGGTAGGTCTAGAAGCGGCTCCAACCAGCACTGAGCAGGGCGGCGTTTTGGACGCGCCGCCTGGGCTCGAGGCACGTGCCTGAAGAAGGACCGCACCCCATGAGCAACCTGCGCAAGATCATCATCGACGGCCACGAGGTCGAGGTGGATCCCGCCATGACCCTGATCCAGGCCTGTGAGGTCGCCGGTATCGAGATCCCGCGCTTTTGCTACCATGAGCGCCTGTCGATCGCGGGCAATTGCCGGATGTGTCTGGTCGAGGTCGTGGGCGGACCGCCCAAGCCCACCGCGTCCTGCGCGATGCAAGTCAAGGATCTGCGCCCCGGCCCCGAAGGCCAGCCGCCCGTGGTCAAGACCAACAGCCCGATGGTCAAAAAGGCCCGCGAGGGCGTGATGGAGTTTCTGCTGATCAACCATCCGCTCGATTGCCCGATCTGCGACCAGGGCGGCGAATGCGACCTGCAAGATCAGGCCATGGCTTACGGCGTCGATTTCTCGCGCTACCGCGAGCCCAAGCGCGCCGCAGACAACATGGACCTTGGCCCGCTGGTCGGCACCGCAATGACGCGCTGCATTTCGTGCACCCGTTGCGTGCGCTTCATCACCGAGGTCGCCGGCGTGCCCGAGATGGGCCAGACCGGGCGCGGCGAAGACAGCGAGATCACCAGCTATCTGGGCCAGACGCTGGCGTCCGAGTTGCAGGGCAACATCGTGGATCTGTGCCCGGTCGGCGCCCTGACCTCCAAACCCTACGCTTTCATCGCGCGGCCGTGGGAGCTGACCAAGACCGAATCCATCGACGTGATGGATGCGCTGGGCAGCAATATCCGCATCGACACCAAGGGCCGCGAAGTCATGCGCATCTTGCCGCGCAACCATGACGGCGTGAACGAGGAATGGCTGTCGGACAAGTCGCGTTATGTCTGGGACGGCTTGCGCCGCCAGCGGCTTGACCGGCCCTACATCCGCGAAAACGGCAAGTTGCGCGCGGCCACCTGGCCCGAAGCGCTGGAGCTTGCGGGGCGCAAGATGAAGGGGGCGGTGAAGCTTGCGGGGTTGATCGGCGATCTGGTCCCCACCGAGGCCGCATTTTCGCTCAAGCAGTTGGTAGAGGGGCAGGGCGGTGTCGTCGAATGCCGCACCGATGGGGCGAAACTGCCTGCGGGCAACCGTTCCGCCTATGTCGGCACGGCCTCGATCGAGGATATCGACGCCGCCAAATACATCATGCTGATCGGCACCAACCCGCGTGCCGAGGCGCCGGTGCTGAACGCACGCATCCGCAAGGCATGGCTGAAGGGGGCGCAAGTGGGCCTGATCGGCGCGGCGGTCGATCTGACCTATGAGGTCGCCCACATGGGCACCGACCGCAAGGCCCTTGCCGACCTTGCCGCCCGTGAGTTCGGTGCGGTCAGGGATGTGCCGTCGATCGTCATCGTTGGGCAAGGCGCTCTGCGCGAGGCCGATGGCGCGGAGGTTCTGGCCCATGCACAGGCAGTGGCGGAAAAGACCAGCTCTGGCCTATTGATCCTGCACACCGCCGCTGGCCGCGTCGGCGCGATGGACGTTGGCGCGACCTGCGAGGGTGGTTTGACCACCGCGGTCGAGGGCGCGGATGTGATCTACAACCTTGGCGCCGACGAGGTCGACATCGCGCCGGGCGCTTTCGTGATCTATCAGGGCAGCCATGGCGACCGGGGCGCGCATCGCGCCGACCTGATCCTGCCTTCCGCCGCATGGACCGAGGAACAGGGTCTTTTCGTCAACACCGAAGGCCGCCCGCAACTGGCACTGCGCGCAGGCTTCCCGCCGGGCGAGGCCAAGGAAAACTGGGCCATTTTGCGCGCGCTCTCGCCCGAACTGGGCTTGACGCAGCCCTGGAGCACGCTGGCCGAGTTGCGGCGCGCCATGGTCAAGGCCGTGCCGCATCTGGCGATGGTGGACGAGGTAGCGGAAAACGCATGGCAGGCCATGCCGACGAGCGCCCTTGGCAAGGCCGATTTCGTCCTTGCCGTGACCGATCATTACCTGACCAACCCGATCACGCGCGCCTCTAGCCTGATGGCCGACCTTTCCGCGCGGGCCAAGGCACGCGCTCAGACCAGGATCGCGGCGGAGTAGCGGCGGTGGCGCGGGTCCGGAGCGGTCTGCTGGCCTTTGCGGGCCTCTGCGCCGTTGCGGCCTGCACGGCAACCGAGGGCCGCGCCCCGCAGCATGCCGCCCGCCAGCTACGACGGCGTCCAGACCCGGCTTCTGGACGATGATCTGGTCAATTTCCGCGTCCAGATGGTCGGCGTGGCGACCCGCGACGACTTGGACGCTTACGCCCGCTGCGCGGCTGCGCAATACGCCCTCATCCGTGGCTTCGGCTTTGCGCGACATGTCCGCACGAATGTGCAGGAACAGGGTGGCGTTTGGGTCGCAGATGCGGTTTACACCATTTCGCCGGCGCTCCCTCGGGGGTTGCAGACGCTCGACGCCGAAGTCGTGGCGGCCGCATGCGCCGATCAGGGGATACCGACGGTTTGAGGGGCGACCCATGGACGGCTTCTTTTCGACCACGCTGGGACTGATGACGATCATGGCGGCGCAAAGCCTGCTGGTGCTCGGCTTCGTCATGGTCAGCCTGTTGTTCCTCGTCTACGGCGACCGCAAGATCTGGGCCGCAGTGATGATGCGGCGCGGGCCCAACGTGGTGGGCATCTTCGGCCTGCTTCAGACGGTGGCCGACGCGCTGAAATACGTCGTCAAGGAAGTGGTGATCCCGGCAGGTGCCGACCGCCCGGTGTTCCTGCTCGCCCCCATGACCAGTTTCGTTCTGGCGGTGATCGCCTGGGCGGTGATCCCGTTCAACGACACCTGGGTTCTGGCAGATATCAATGTCGCCATCCTCTACGTCTTCGCCATGTCCTCGCTCGAGGTTTACGGCGTGATCATGGGCGGTTGGGCGTCGAACTCGAAATACCCGTTCCTCGGGTCGCTGCGATCGGCCGCGCAGATGATCTCCTATGAGGTCTCCATCGGCCTCATCATCATCGGGGTCGTGATCTCCACCGGCTCGCTGAATTTCGGGGCCATCGTGGCGGCGCAAGATACCGGCTTGGGGCCTGTTTGGCTGGTACTGGCTGCCGCATCTTGCCGATGGTGTTCTTGTTCTTCATCAGCGCCTTGGCCGAAACCAACCGCCCGCCCTTCGATCTTCCGGAAGCGGAATCCGAACTGGTGGCGGGTTATCAGGTCGAATATTCCTCGACGCCGTTCCTGCTGTTCATGGCGGGCGAATACATCGCCATCTTCCTGATGTGCGCGCTGATCACGCTGCTGTTCTTTGGCGGCTGGTTGTCGCCCATCCCCTTCATCCCGGACTCGCCTTTGTGGATGATCGTCAAGATGGCCTTCTTCTTCTTCCTCTTCGCGATGGTGAAGGCCATCGTGCCGCGCTACCGCTACGACCAGCTGATGCGTCTGGGCTGGAAGGTGTTCCTGCCGATGTCGCTGGGCTGGGTCGTACTGGTGGCCTTTGCCGCGAAATTCGAACTGTTCGGCGGCGCCTATGCCCGCTGGGCCATCGGAGGGTGACATGAGCCAGATCGACTATACCCGCGCCGCGAAATACTTCCTGCTGGCCGATATCTTCGCCGGCTTCAAACTGGGGATGAAGTATTTCTTCGCCCCCAAGGTCACGATCAACTACCCCCATGAAAAGGGGCCGCTGTCGCCGCGGTTTCGGGGCGAGCATGCGCTGCGCCGCTACCCCAACGGCGAAGAACGCTGCATCGCGTGCAAGCTGTGCGAGGCAATCTGCCCCGCGCAGGCCATCACCATCGACGCAGAGCCGCGCGAGGACGGCTCGCGCCGCACCACGCGCTACGACATCGACATGACGAAATGCATCTACTGCGGCTTTTGTCAGGAGGCCTGCCCGGTCGATGCCATCGTCGAGGGGCCAAACTTCGAATTCGCCACCGAAACGCGCGAGGAGCTTTACTACGACAAGGCCAAGCTCTTGGCGAACGGGGACCGCTGGGAAGCGGCCATCGCGCGCAACCTCGAACTGGATGCGCCCTACCGATGACCGACACCCCCACAAACCCGTTTGAGGCGATGATGCGCCAGGCGCAGGAGATGTCCGAGGCCTGGGTCAAGGCAATCAACCCGGCCCTGTCGGGCATGACACCCGGCACGCTGGACAAGATGTGGCCAACCGTTCCCGCCGAAATGCTGGAGGCCTTTCTGGGCCGCCAGTTCAACCCCGAGGGGCTCGAGGCCAAGACGCGGCTTTTGCTGACGCTTTTGGGCCTCACGATCCAAGGCGCCGTGGCGGAGGCGCAGATCCGGCTGACCGTGCGCCACGCGGTCGCCGCGGGTGCCACCAAGCAGGAGGTAGCCGAGACCATAGGGCTAGCGGCGCTGTTCGGCGGTGTGCCTGCGATGACAAAGGCGATGGAATTGGCGACCGAGGCGCTGGATACGGAAGGGAAGGCTTGAGATGACGGTTGTTGATGTCACCTTCTACATGTTCTCGACCGTCATGATCATCGGCGGGCTGATGACCGTGACCGCGCGCAACCCGGTCCATTCCGTGTTGTGGCTGATCTTGTCCTTCCTGTCGGGCGCGGGTCTGTTCGTGCTGATCGGGGCCGAATTCGTCGCGATGCTCCTCATCATCGTCTATGTCGGCGCGGTCGCGGTGCTGTTCTTGTTCGTGGTGATGATGCTCGACATCGATTTCGCCGCGCTCAAGGCCGAGATGGCGAAATACATGCCGCTCGCGGGCCTGATCGGGATCGTCTTGATGATGCAGTTGGCGCTGGCTTTTGGTCCCTGGACTCCGTCCGAAGGGATCGAGACCCGGCTGGCCAGCCCGACGCCGTCGCTGGACGAGGCGCATAACACGCAGGCGCTGGGTCTGATCCTCTATGACCAGTATTTCCTCGCCTTCCAGATTTCGGGCCTGATCTTGCTGGTGGCCATGATCGGGGCGATCGTCTTGACGCTGCGCCACCGCTCGGACGTCAAGCGGCAGAACGTGGTCGCCCAGATGATGCGCGACCCCAAGACGGCGATGGAACTCAAGGACGTTAAACCGGGGCAGGGGCTGTAACCGCCGGCTGACTCGAGCCAGACCGCGACCCAACGCGGCAGACATGACCAGACCATGCAAGGCGATGTGGCCTTGCGGAGGGACGAGATGACGATCGGACTAGAACACTACCTGACGGTGGCGGCCGCACTTTTCGTGATCGGCATATTCGGCATATTCCTCAACCGAAAGAACGTCATCGTCATCTTGATGTCTATCGAGTTGATGCTCTTGGCGGTCAACATCAACTTCGTCGCCTTCTCGGCGTTCCTTGGTGATCTGACCGGGCAGATCTTCACTCTCTTCGTGCTGACCGTCGCTGCCGCGGAGGCAGCCATCGGCCTTGCGATCCTTGTCTGCTTCTTCCGAAACCGCGGCACGATCGCGGTCGAAGATGTCTCGAACATGAAGGGCTGAGGCATATGGAAACGATCCTCCTTTTTGCCCCCCTCGTCGGCGCGCTGGTCGCGGGCTTTGGCTGGCGCCTGATCGGCGAGACGGGCGCGCAGGTCGCGGCGACCGCCATGCTTTTCCTGTCGTGCCTGCTGTCTTGGGTGGTGTTCCTGGGCTTCGATGGCGAAACGACGACACGCTCGCTGTTCACCTGGATCGAGTCGGGCACGTTGTTCACCGATTGGGCGATCCGCATCGACCGGCTGACCGCGATCATGCTGATCGTGATCACAAGCGTCTCGGCGCTCGTGCACCTCTATTCCTTCGGATACATGGCGCATGACGACAATTTCAAGGACGGCGAAAGCTACCGGCCGCGGTTCTTTGCCTACCTGTCGTTCTTCACCTTCGCCATGCTGATGCTGGTGACCGCGGACAACCTGTTGCAGTTGTTCTTCGGCTGGGAAGGGGTCGGCGTCGCGTCCTACCTGTTGATCGGGTTTTACTTCCGCAAGCCTTCGGCGGGGGCTGCCGCGATGAAGGCTTTCATCGTGAACCGGGTGGGCGATTTCGCCTTCCTTCTTGGCATCTTCGCGCTGTTCTGGATGACGGATTCGATCCAGTTCGACGTGATCTTGCCCATGGGGCCGGAACTGGCGGGGATGACCCTGTCGTTCCTCGGGATGGAGCTGAACGCGGCGGAAACCATCGCCTTCTTGCTCTTCTTCGGCGCGATGGGCAAATCGGCGCAATTGTTCCTGCACACATGGCTGCCCGACGCGATGGAGGGGCCGACGCCTGTGTCGGCGCTGATCCATGCGGCCACTATGGTGACGGCGGGCGTGTTCCTTGTCTGCCGGATGTCGCCGGTGATCGAATACGCGCCGTTGGCGGGCAATTTCATCATCATCGTGGGCGCGCTGACGGCCTTTGTCGCGGCGACCATCGGGCTGGTGCAAAACGACATCAAGCGCGTGATCGCCTATTCGACCATGTCGCAGCTAGGCTACATGTTCGTCGCTGCAGGCGCGGGCGTCTATTCGGTAGCGATGTTCCACTTGTTCACCCATGCCTTCTTCAAGGCGATGCTGTTCTTGGGCGCCGGCTCGGTCATCCACGCGATGCACCATGAGCAGGACATGCGGAACTATGGGGGCTTGCGCAAAAAGATCCCGATGACCTTTGCCGCCATGATGATCGGCACGCTTGCCATCACCGGCGTGGGCATTCCGACCACCTATTTCGGCTTTGCGGGCTTCTTCTCCAAGGATGCGGTGGTGGAAAGCGCCTATGCCTTCGGCGGCGATCTGGGGCAATTCGCCTTCTGGGCGCTGATCGTGGCGGCGGTGTTCACCAGCTTCTATTCGTGGCGGCTGATGTTCCTGACCTTCTTCGGCGAGGCACGCGGCAACAAGCACACCCATGAACACGCGCATGAAAGCCCGTGGACCATGCTGGCCCCCTTGGGTGCGCTGGCGGTGGGCTCGGTCTTTGCAGGCGTGATATGGTACAACGCCTTCTTCGGCCACACCGATGACGTGGCGCGGTTCTTTGGCGTGGCCTATGCCGTGGAGGAGCATGCCGAAGAGGGTGAAGCGCAGGGCGATGACGCCCATGCAACCGATGCCGCCGAAAGCGAAGCCGCCTATGCGCATTACGTCTTCACCGGCGCGCCGGGCGAAGGCGCGATTCACGCCGCCCCCGACAACAATGTGCTGAACGACGCCCATGAGGTGCCTTATTGGGTCAAGTGGAGCCCCTTCTTCGCGATGCTTCTGGGCTTTGCTGTGGCCTTCTGGTTCTACATCGTGAACCCGTCGCTGCCCAAGCGGCTGGCCGACAACCAGCGCCCGCTTTACCAGTTCCTGCTCAACAAATGGTATTTCGACGAGATCTTCGATTTCCTCTTTGTCCAGCCCGCGCGCTGGCTGGGCCGCACGCTCTGGAAGGGCGGGGATGGCGCGATCATCGACGGCGGGATCAACGGGCTGGCGCTGGGCATCATCCCGTTCTTCACCCGCCTCGCGGGCCGGGCGCAATCCGGTTACATCTTCACCTATGCCTTCGCCATGGTTCTGGGGATTGTCGTCCTCGTCACCTGGGTCACGCTGCGCGCAGGGGGCTGAGAGAGATCCATGGACAACCTTCTTTCCATCGTCACCTTCCTGCCGATTGTCGCGGCCGTCATCCTGGGCGTGTTCTTGCGCGGCGAGGATGCGGCGGCGCAGCTCAACGCCAAGCGGCTGGCGCTGGCCGCAACCTCGGCCACCTTCCTGATCTCGTTGGCGATTTTGGTGGAGTTCGATCCCAACGACACCGGCTTTCAGCTGGTCGAGGAAAGCGAATGGCTTTTTGGCTTGACTTACAAGGTCGGCATCGACGGGATCAGCGTGCTCTTCGTGCTGCTCACCACCTTCCTCATGCCGATCACCATCGCGTCGTGCTGGGGCGTGAATACCCGCGTCAAGGAATACATGATCGCCATGCTGGTGCTGGAAACGCTCATGCTGGGCGTGTTCGTGGCGCTGGATCTGGTGTTGTTCTACCTGTTCTTCGAGGCGGGCCTGATCCCGATGTTCCTGATCATCGGCATCTGGGGCGGCAAGGACCGCATCTATGCCGCGTTCAAGTTCTTTCTCTACACCTTCCTCGGCTCCGTCCTCATGCTGGTGGCGATGATCGCCATGTATGTCGAGGCGGGCACGTCGGATATCGAGCTGCTCTTGGCCCACCAGTTCGACGCCGGTCCGATCAGCCTGCTGGGCTGGCAGATCGCGGGCGGCGTGCAGACGCTCTTGTGGCTGGCGTTCTTTGCCAGTTTCGCGGTCAAGATGCCGATGTGGCCGGTCCACACATGGCTGCCCGATGCCCACGTTCAGGCGCCCACCGCCGGGTCGGTCGTGCTGGCCGCGATCTTGCTCAAGATGGGCGGTTACGGCTTCTTGCGTTTTTCGCTGCCGATGTTCCCCGTCGCCTCCGACATCATGGCACCACTGGTGCTGTGGCTGAGCGTCATCGCCATCATCTATGCCAGCCTTGTCGCCATGGTCCAGGAGGACATGAAAAAGCTGGTCGCCTATTCCTCGGTTGCGCATATGGGCTTTGTCACCATGGGCATCTTTGCCGCGAACCAGCAGGGCGTCGATGGCGCGATCTTCCAGATGATCAGCCACGGCTTCATCTCGGGCGCGCTTTTCTTGTGCGTGGGCGTGATCTACGACCGGATGCACACGCGCGACATCGAGGCCTATGGCGGGCTTGTCGTGCGGATGCCGGCCTATGCGGCCATCTTCATGCTGTTCACCATGGCGAACGTGGGCTTGCCCGGAACCAGCGGGTTCGTGGGCGAATTCCTGACGCTGATCGGTGTCTTTCAGGTCAACACATGGGTCGGCGTTCTGGCCTGCACGGGCGTGATCTTGTCGGCGGGCTATGCGCTGTGGCTTTACCGCCGGGTGGTGTTTGGCGATCTCATCAAGGAAAGCCTGAAATCCATCACCGACATGACCGGACGCGAAAAGGCGATCTTTGCGCCGCTGATCGTCATGACCCTGCTTCTGGGCGTCTACCCCAGCCTTGTGACCGATATGATCGGTCCCTCGGTCGAGGCGCTTGTGTCCTCCTACGACATCGCCGTCGCGGCGCACGCCGCCGACACGATGGTCGCCGCAAACAACTGAGGTGATCCGATGATCGGTCCCGACCTAGCCATCTTGATCCCCGAGATCGTGCTGACGCTGTTCGCGCTCGGCGCGCTTCTGGCTGGCGTTTACACGTCCAAGGACGGGATGGCGCCCGCGCTGACCTGGGGCACGGCGCTCGTCTTCGTCATCATGGCCTTCTACATCGGCGTCACGGGCGAGGGGGTGCGCGTGGGCTTCAACGGCGGGTTCGTCGATGACGGGTTCGCGCGTTTCGCCAAGATCACGATCCTTCTGTCGGCCGCCGCGATCCTTGTGCTCAGCATCGACTACATGCAAAAGGCCGATCTGCTGCGGTTCGAATACCCGATCCTCGTGACCCTGTCGGTGATCGGCATGATGGTCATGGTGTCCTCGGGTGATCTGATCGTGCTGTATCTCGGGCTCGAACTGCAATCGCTGGCGCTTTACGTCATTGCATCGCTGCGTCGCGACAGCGTGCGGTCGACCGAGGCGGGGCTGAAATACTTCATCCTCGGCGCGCTGTCGTCTGGCCTGCTGCTCTATGGGGCGTCGCTGGTCTATGGGTTTGCGGGCACCACGATCTTCTCTGGCATCATCGTGACCGCGACCGAGGGCGAGATGTCCATCGGGTTGTTGATCGGCCTCGTGTTCCTGATCTCGGGCCTCGCCTTCAAGGTTTCGGCCGCGCCCTTCCACATGTGGACCCCCGATGTCTACGAGGGCGCGCCCACGCCCGTCACGGCCTTTCTCGCCACGGCACCCAAGGTGGCGGCCATCGCGCTTTTTGCCCGCGTGGTGCATGACGCTTTCGGTGGCGCGGTCGGCGATTGG
>JAGYLB010000127.1 GCA_018401055.1 Roseicyclus sp. | reverse complement strand
ATCCAACTGCGCCCGGTCGAGGACCGGCTGGATCCTGCAAGACATGCGCGCCACCCAGACGCTGGAGGCGACCATCGACATGATGGATGCCACGCTGTCGGCCCCCTATTCGGTGGCATGGCTTGATTGCGTGACGACGGGTGTGATGATGGGGCGCGGGCTGGTGATGCTGGGTCGGCATGCCACGAAAGCCGACCTGCCGCGGGCGGAGCGGCGCAAGCCCTTTGTCACGCCGAAGAAACCCACCCTCCGCCTGCCCTTCGACCTGCCTGCCGCGGCGCTGAACGGGGTTACGCGGCATGCGTTCAACGGCCTTTACTATTGGAACGGGCGACGCAAGCCCGGGCCGCGACTGGTGGATTGGGACAGCTATTTCTACCCGCTCGACGCGATCCTTGACTGGAACCGCGGCTATGGGCGCGCGGGATTCCTGCAGTTTCAATGCGCCTTGCCGCAGGAAGCCGCGAAACCCGGCATGGCCGCCCTGCTGGGTGCCATCGCGCGCTCGGGCGAGGCGTCGGTGCTTTCTGTGCTGAAACGCTTCGGCGCGCAATCGGGCCGGTTTTCCTTTCCGATGCCGGGCTATACGCTCGCCCTCGATTTTCCCGCCAATGACCGGAGCCTGAGGCTGATGGAGAAACTGGACGCGATCACGCTCGACCACGGGGGGCGGTTCTATCTGGCCGAGGATGCGCGGATGCCGCGCGATGGTCCTGGAGGCGTCCGACACCCGTGTGGACGCCTTCCGGGCGATGCGCGCGACCACCGGCGCAGCGGGGCGGTTCAAATCGGTCCAATCCGAAAGGCTCGGGCTGTGAGCGGCGGCGTGAAGGGCCCGGTCCTGATCCTTGGCGCGTCCTCGGACATCGCGCGGGCGACAGCAAAGGCCTTCGCCGCCAAGGGCTGCGCGATACAGCTGGCCGCGCGCGATCCCGCAAGGCTGGAGGCCGACCGCGCCGATCTGGAAACGCGCTTTGGGGTGGCGGTGACGCTGCATGGCGTGGACGCGCTGGACGTGGAAAGCCACGAGGCCTCGTGGACGGCCTGCCCGAATTGCCCATGGTCGCCGTCTGCGCCGTGGGCCTGATGGGCGATCAGGCCGACAACGCCGCCGACATGACCCGCGCCGCCGTGATCCTGCGCTCGAATTTCGAGGGGCCTGCAAGCATCCTGGGCGTTCTGGCCAACAAGATGGAGGCGCGCGGTTCTGGCACGCTGGTGGGCATTTCCCGGTCGCGGGCGAACGCGGGCGGGCATCAAACTATGTTCTACGGCAGCGCCAAGGCGGGGTTCACGGCCCATCTCTCGGGGCTGAGGAACCGGCTGGCGAAAAGGGCGTGCATGTCGTGACCGTGCTGCCGGGCTTTGTCGACACCAAGATGACCGGAAGGCATGGGCCTGTCCGGCCCGTTGCTGGCCCAACCCGATGAGGTCGGTCGCGCCATTCTGGCCGCCGTCGAAAAGGGCCGCGATGTCATCCATGTGCGGCGCATCTGGTGGCTGGTCATGGCCATCATCAAGACCATTCCCGAAGGCATCTTCAAGAAGACCTCGATCTGACGCCCCCGGACAGGACACGCCGGTTTCCGCGCAAGCCCTAATGTTTTGCGCGGGATTCCGCCGGGAGCCGGGGCGCGCGCCCATGTCTTGCAAGCGCTTTATTGTGAAATTCACCTTTGCGCTTAGGGCAAGATGATGACCGGGACAGTGACGGCGCAGCCAAAGGCGCGCATCTCAAACCATATCGCGCCGTATCGCGGACAAGCCCAACACCGTGATCGCGGCGCTGGTCTTGTCGACCTGCGTGGCGGCCGTCGCCAGCCATGTCGCGACCCTCACGTGCGTTTTCCCATCTGGCCACGCCCACGGAGCTCAGCGGTGTAGACACGCCCCTGCGACCTGTCCCGCGCCCCGTCGCGCAAGTGCGCGCCGTCATCCTGCCCGTCGACGCGCCTACCCTTGCGCTCGATTTCGACGATCCGGAGGTGGCGCGCGCCGCGCCCGCCCAGCTTGCAGCCGCCGACCTGCCCGAACCGCCGCGTGCGATCATGCCCGTCACCATCGTGCAGGGGCCGTCCCGCTGTCGTCCCGCCGCAGCGCCCGACGCGCGGCTCCGGCCTCGCTGCGCTGGCCGACGGGTTGACCGCCGCCCGTGCCCTCGGCCTGCCCGGCCCGGTCGCCCGCCCCGACGCGCCGGTCGCAGCACCCGTCCGCGTCGCGGCGCTGCGCCCTGCCCTGCGCCCGGTGACCCTGTCGACGCGCGCGCCCGCCGACGCCGAAGCCGAGGCTGAAATCGTGCTGGCCGCAGCCACCATGCCCGAGGTTGAGCCCCGCCCCCGCCTGTCGGACCCTGTGCCGCCGCGCACGGGCGCAAACCCCTGTTCGCCGCAACTGGCGCGCGAGATCCCGCGCCGTCCGGGCAATGCCGCAAGCGGCGCCGCCGTCATGGCCGCCGTCGGCAATGGCAGCGGCAACGCACGCGATACGGCACTGGTGGCCGAGGCGTTGCGCGGCAAACATCCCGAGCCATCTGCGCGACCTCCAGCCGGTCGAGTTCACCGGCGTGGTCGGCGGACGGCAGACCCAGATCACCATCTGCGTCACACCCGATTACCTTGCCATCGGGTCGGATGCCGATCATGTCCGCGTGCCACTAGGCCTGCCCGCGGCGCTGCGGGTGGCCGATGCCTTTGACATGATGCTGCCCACGACGCGCATGGTCGACGCGATCTATGCGCAGGCAGATGTGCGCGTCTCGCCCTCGCCCATGCCGCCGACCTCGGCCATGTCTTCAACCGAGTATTTCCTGCGCCACAACGCGACTGTCGCGGCGCAATTCGCCCGCGCAGGCGCACGCCCCGGCCTGCTGGTTGCGGGCCACAAAAAGGATGTCGTGATCGCCAACAGGCTGGCCAATGCGCCGGGCCGCGTGGCGATCTATGGCTGGCACCGGTCGAACGGCGACCCGATCCAGCCCCTGTCGACCGTGCATGGCGAATATTACGCCGATTACAGCCATGGCGTGCGGCTGGTCGCGCGCACAGCTTATGTCAACGGGCGCGCGGTCGATCTGCGCGGGCTTTTGACCGACGGGCAATATGCGGGCCTGCTCAACAGCGACGGGCCGCTCAGCAGCACGACGGTCAGGTTGGCCGCACTTCGGTAGCCAACGCGCGGGAAAAACTGCAATTTTTCCAACCGGAAAAACTGCAGTTTTCCGATCCCCTTACCCCACATCGCGGAAGCAGCGAAAGCCCAGGTGGTAGTTCCGGTGGCTGCCCTCCGACATCACCCGGCTGCCGTGCCAGAAGGGTGCACGCCAGCGCGACCAATGCTCATGCGCGCGGATCGTGTCCCATATGAACCACGACCCCTTCATCTCGGTCACGCCCAGCGTGGTCGACCCACGGCTGGCCATCTGATCCTCGGAAAGCGCAGCAGGTTCATATGCTCGGCCGCATTGCCGTCGATGTCATAGACCCCCCAAGGGCGACCGGCATTCGGGAACGACCCCGCCGGATAGGTAAGTGTTCGACTCCACATCCGGCGAAGCTGCCGCCGTTGCACGAGGCGTTCTTGAAACTGCCCGTGGCGCAGACGCCGGACCGCCACGACCCAATGGAAAAGGTGCCTGACGTGTTGGCATAGCGCGCGTTGTGGAGCCCACGCATCGTGTTGACCGCGGCCGAGGCGCTCATCCCCCGGATCCGGTCGAAGGGATAATCGGGCGGCAACAACTGCCCCGCCGATGCCCCTTCCCACTCATGGGCGTCGCCGATCCGCTTGCCCTCGGCGGCGCAAAGTTGCGCGGCCTCGTTAGCGCGCACCCAGACCACCGGATAGGCCATGGGAATGTTTGGATATTCGAACATGTCGGCGCAGACGGTGGCATCGCGCGGGCTTTGGGTCTGCGGATCGTAAAGCGGCACCATGAAGGGCTCGCCGCAGATCCGCTCATATTCGCGGTTGCGATAGCTGTTCTGAACCTGCTCGACCGTGCCACCTAGCCCGCGCCGCCGCCTCTTCGGGCGTCAGGGGGTGGCGGGTGACGGCCGGGTTACCCTGCCCCATCCAGCCATTGGGCGAGGCCGCAAAGATCGCCCGGATGCGGCTGATCTCGGACGCCGAGACGCCGCGCACCTCTTGCATCTGGCGAAACATCGCCTCGTTGCGTTCGGCCAGCGTCTGCGCGCCCGCGGGCAAGGCCATGACTGCCGCGGCCAGTGCCGCCTTGAGGATCGGTCGGATCATTCTCAGTCCCTCCGCACAAGGTAGAAGAAATCGCGGTTGTCGGGTGCCTCGACAAATCGCGCCGCGCCGCCCGGATCGCTCTCTGCCATGCCGCGCACGAGGTGGCGGGTTTCGAGATCACCATCCTCACGGGTGTAGAGCGCCATGTAGGTCAGCTCCTGGCTGTTCATGTCCAGCAGCATCGCGTAGTCACATTGATAGGCCTGAAAGGTCCGCGCCATGCCCGACGGCGTGGCCGAAGAGAAATAGGCGTAGATCAGGAACTGCCGCCCCTCCACCGTCCGCAGGCAGGCACCGGCGCGCAAGGTGCGCAAATTCGCCTCGGCCGAACCCGACCAATTCCCACCGCCCCATGACGTGACGCGAGACCCCGGCACCCCGTTCTCGATCAGGGGCACGCCATTCTGACGCGCTGTCACGAGACGGTCCATCAGGCCTGCATCCTCCTCCGTCCAGGTGCGCATGCCGACGGTGCCATCGTCGAGCACATAGAGCGTGGCGAGGTTCGGCCAGAGCCGCGAGAACAGCACGCCATGGGTCAGGAACCCGTAGTGATGTCCCCAGTTGAAGGTCGCGTAATCGCCGAACCGCCAAGCCCCGTGTTCGCGCTTGAACCCACCGGTGAAGGTCGCCGCCACCGTTTCGTAGAAATCGGGCGAGAGCATGCCGTTGAAGACCAGCGGATCGGGGCGGTCGATACCGTCCGGGCCAGGTCCTTGGTAGTGCCGCCCGCGCCCGAGGGACGCGGCGACCAGCCCATCGCGGGATGGTCCGTGCCGACCTCATAGCCGATCTCGAATTGCGCCATGTCGAAGGCGACAAGGTAGACATCGGCGCGGTTTTCCACACCGTCCAGCCCGTTGGCGCCCGGCACCTGAAGCACCTCGCGCGCGATCATGCCGGGCTGCATGACCGAGGCATAGATGCCCGGCGCGTCGCTGACCTCGTACCAGGCGCCCCGCCGTCATCGCGCCGCCCTCGGTTCCCTCCAGATCGAAGCCCATGGCGGGCCGCATCGACGGGGTCTGCGACAACAGCGCGGTGCCCAACAGATCGACACCGCTGATCTGTTCGGCAGTCTCAAAGCCTTCGGAGGACACCATGAAGGCGTCCTCGAAGAACGCACCCTTGATCAGGTTCACGATGCTGTCGCCGAAAATGACGTTGTCGCGCAGGAATTGCGACACCGCCTCGCGCGTGGTGCGGTTGCCGCGCACGGGGTTGCGCACGAAAACCGCCCAGTCGCAGATCGGGGCGAATGGCAGGTCGAGGTTGGCGGCCGTCTGCAAGCTGTCGTCGTCCCAAGGCGCGCATTCGGTCAGGACGCCGGACTGGTCGATGACCAGCGAAGGCGCATCCCCGTCTTGCAACGCGATCAGCGTGCCATCGGGGTCACCATTCTCAAGATGATAGGCGCGCGCACGCCCCGACACCGGCGCGACTTCAAGCACGAACCACGAGTTCACACTCGGATTGAGCGAGGTGAGCCGATAGGTCGTGCCATCGGCACCCGTCCCCTCATGCGCGTTGCGAAACGGGTTCAAGGCCCAGATCGATCCTGGCACATCGGCGTTCAACTCGGCCATCTGCGCCTCGATCACGGCGGGATCGGGCAGCTCGACCGCCTGTGCCGGCTCGAATTGACCAAACGCGAGCAGCAAGGCAAGCGGCGCGCTCAGCGCGACTCCGAGGGACGGACGTGAAGGCTTGAGCGCGAGACAAGATAATCTCCTTCAATAAATGTGCCGCAGCGGCGGGGCTGACGGATCATGCAATGTGGCAAGTGTTGCAACATCTTGACCCATGGCGCAACGGCGCACCACGGGCGGGCCCGATCAAATCCCCTTCACGGTGCTTGCGGCATAAGATCACCGAAAACTATCAACTTGAAAGTGACGTTTTCCATTCGGTTAACCAAGTGTTAACCGATCCCCGCAAGGCTTGCAGGCAGGGGATGTGCAGAAGTTGGCGTGATCCGGGCAAGACCGGCCGGATCAGGCGCAAAGTCCCATGCCCCCGGTAGGGAAAGAGTAGACCGAGGACCCGTATGGCACGTCATTTTGCAACCGAAGATCATCAAGGCGCTGCTGCGGGTCCGATGGACCGCGTATCCGAAACCCTCGACACAGGGCCCGATGCAGGGCTTTTGCTGGCGCGCGCGCAACTTTTGCGGGGCGATCTTGTCGCTGCGCTGACCGCGGCACGGCATCTGTCGGAGATTTTGCCGGGGCGGCCCGATCCGGTCGACCTGTTGGTCGATGTGGCGCTGGAACATGGCCGGGTCCATCTGGCCCGCACCGTCGTGGCTCAGGCAGAAACCACCGCACCGGCTGCCCAGACCGCCCTCCTCAAGGCGCGCATCGCCCTGTCCGAAGGGGATTTCCCGGCGGCCAAGGCGATCTTGGTGACCGCGATAGAGGCCGCGCCCGATGTGGCGGCCCTGCGCGCCCTGCTGGCCGAGGTCATGGTCGCCGCCGGAACGCGGCCGATGCCCGTGCCGTTCTGACGCATCTGGGCCAGCCGCCGGTCTGCCCTCCGCTGGCCACCCCGGCCGAGGATGCCGAACCCGAATGGCGACCGGAAAAGCGGATCGGTTGACCAGCCCCGGTTTGGTTTGACGCGCCCCCGCACAGGGCCCATGCTTGGCGTGCAAGACCGAAGGGGCACGCGAACCATGCGCAGCGACCGGCTGCACAAGACCAGATGGCGGGGCCTGTCGGCCGCTCCAGCCGTTGCATTGCGCCCCGCCCGGCCGAACGACCGCCGGGTGTCACCCATGACCCAGCCCGGCCTGCCGCAAGGCATCAGGTTGCGCGCGCCTGCCCTGGTCATGCGGCTTGCACGGCTGGGTGCCCTGCAGCCCAGCCGCCTCAGTTTCGACCGGCAGCTGTTGCGGCGCATCGCCGCCGAGCGTTGGACGGTGACGCGCAGCATCTGGTCGCTCGATGCCGCAGGGAAAGGTCACGCGGTCTACACCGTCTCCACGGGCGCCCGGCGCTACGCCTTGCTGGCGGTGGCGGATGGCGGGCTGCGGTCGGGCTTCGCGCTGTGCGACGGCACTCCGGACGCGGACGACATCGCGCGTTTGCGCGCAGCGCTGTTGCGCGCCGAACCCGGCCGCGCGTCCGAACGGGAGCTGTGCCTGACCCATGCGACGCGCGAGGGCGCTTTGTGGGACCATGTTCTGCACTGCCTTGCAGCGGGCGGCCAGCCCGACACGGCGCGGCTGACGACGGGCGCACTGATGCGCGCGGCGCCGGTTCTGGCCTCGGGCAAGATGGGCACGGCCGACCGCGACCTGATCGCCCACCGCGCCGAGATGCACGCCCCGTTTCAGGCCGAGTTGCTGACGCTCTGGCTGATGCGGCGCTTTGCGCGGGATCTGGTAGAGCATCTGGCCGAAGGGCCGGGCGGCGCGCAGGCCGCGCGGCTGACCCCTCGGCGGCGCAGGCGCTTGGCATCGGCCTGTCCACCGGGCTGTCGCTTGCGGCCTTTCCGGTGACCCATCCGTGCCTGTTCAACACATGGATCATGGCTCGCGAAGAGGCCATCGCCCGCGTCTCGGCCCTCGACCGGCTGCGTCCCGGCGACTGGGAACAGGTCCGCGACCTGCTGGCAGGCTTGGCGCGATACGGCATGCGGCCCCGCACTGCACGCCGATCTGGGCGCCTCCGGGCGAGGCGATGGCGCAGGGACCGTGGCCGAGACCTTGGGCACGGCTGATGGAGTGGGCGGCGGGCGTGCTCGGCCCGGGCGGGCAGGAGGCGCTGGCCTCAGCCATGCTGGAACCCTTTGGTGATCTGGTCGACGGCCTTAGCCATTGCATGTCCGACACGCTGGATCGTGACTACCGCATAGACGGGACCGTTTCCGTGGGGCGGATGCGCACCCTGATCGCGGGCGTACATGGCTGGGCATTGACGCGCGACTGGTCCGAGGACGCGATGACCGCATTGGCATGGTCCAGCGCGCAGGGGGGCGGCGATCCGACACTTGGGCCGCGGGACAGGCAAGGCGGTGCTGGCGCGGGCGCGGTGACGGGACCCTTCGAATTGCCGCTGGCGGTGGTGCGCGATTCTGTGCGCGCCTGGCGCAGGCTTGGGCTTTTCCCCGACGAGATGCCGGTGGCGCAGATGCTGCTGGAACATCCAGACCACCGCAGCGCCATCCGCCGCGCCCAGATCGTAAACTACGCCCCTATGCCGAGATCCGCGACAACCTGATCGACGCCGACCTGCGGCCGGTCGACCTCATGCGGGCCACGCTGGCCTTCCTCGGGGGCACGGGCATCGGCGGAACGGGCGACCCGCGGGCGCGGCTGTTTGCCGGCCGCACCCTGCGTGGGTGACATCGGTGGGGCACCATGACCGGAACGCTGTCTTTCGGAGAGGTGGAGGCGCTGGCGCGCCGCGCTGCCCGTGGTGCTGGCCTGCCTTGGGATCTGGCCGACGAGGCCGGGCGCGCCGTACGCATCTTGTGCGCGGCCGATATCGACGGCTGCCGGGCGCTGGCCGACCTGCTGGCCGAGATCAGGTGCGCCGCGACGCCAAGATGGTGCCGCAGCGTCTGCAGGACCGCGTCTGGAGCGCACCGGGCGGGGCGCTTTGCCCGATCCGCACCGGCGCCGCGCTCAGCGACATCGCCCGCCACCTGCCCCCCGACGGGGTCGGCCTTGTGGGGGTGCTGGTGCTAAACTGATCCTGCCCTTCGCCGCCGATGTGGCGCGCAGCGATTCAGGGGCCGGTGACGCTGTCATGGCACAGCGGCATCCTCAGCCTAGGGCCGGACGGGCTGCCGTGGTCCGAGGGCATGGCCAAGCTGGTGCTGACGCGCCAGACCGGGCTGCACCTGCATCCCGGCGGCCCGGGGATGCCGCCTGCCCCTCCCCAGACCCGCGCCCGCCCCGATCCTCAAGCTTGGGCCGAGCTGGTCGCATCGGCCGCGCGCACGGTGGCGCCGCCCGATGCTCCGGACTGACGCGGGGCAGGTCAGGGGCGGTATTTCTCGATGAAGGCGTCGATGGACAGCGCGCGGAAATCGGGGATGGCTGCGCCGAAACGGTCATGATCCCAATCCCACCACGCGATTTCCATCAGCCCCTCTTCCTGCGCCTCGCTGAAGCGGCGCTTGATCGGCCGGGCGGGCGCGCCCACCACGACCGTGTAGGGCGCGACATCCCGGGTCACGACCGAGCCTGCCCCCACGACCGCACCGGTGCCGATGCTGACGCCCGCCAGCACGGTCGCGCCATGACCGATCCAGACATCATGGCCCACGGTCACCCAATGGTCGCGCCGCCATTCGAAAAACTCGGTCTCATCCTCGCCGAAACCGTACATGCTGGCCCTGTAGATCGCGTGGTGCTGGGTCGCCCGCCATGTCGGATGATTTCCGGGGTTCAGCCGCACCATGTTGGCGATGTTGGTCCACTTGCCGATGGTGGTCCAGATGACATGGCCGAAATCGCAGATGTAGGAATAATCGCCCATCTCGCAGGCGGCCATCTTGGTCTGGCGCCCCACCTCGGTCCAGCGGCCAAGGATCACATCGGCGCCGACTTCTGCCTCCGCGTGCAGGGTCGGCGCCTCGGTCAGTCGTTTGCTCATGCGTCGTGCTTCTCTCCGATGGCCCAGAGGCGCACGCGCTTGGACACCCAGTCAATCGCAAAGATCAGCACAAGCACGTTCAGCACCACGAAGGCCACCTGATCGTAAAGCCCCGCGCGGAAGCGTTCGATGATGATCATCCCGATCCCGCCCGCGCCCACGATGCCCAGAATGGTGGCGGACCGTGTGTTGGACTCGAGGAAGTAAAGCGATTGCGAGATGAAGACCGGCAACACCTGCGGGATGTAGCCGTAGCGGATCACGCCCAGCTGGCTGGCGCCCGTGGCCTTGACCCCCTCGACCTGCTTGCGGTCGATGTTCTCGATCGCCTCGGAATAGAGCTTGGACAGCGTGCCGAGGTCCGAGACGAAGATCGCGAGAACGCCTGCCAGCGGCCCCAGACCCACGGCCCGTACAAAGACCAGACCCCAAACGAGCGAGTCGATGCCCCGCAGCACGTCGAGAATGCGGCGCACGATCTGGCGTACGATCATGACGGGCATGACGTTGCGCGCCGCCAAAAAGCCGATCATCAGCGCGCCGATGGTGCCCAAAAGCGTGCCGAGGAAGGCCATCGCCAGCGTCTGCGCGATGCCCACATAGATCTGGTCATAGGCCCAGGTGTCCATGTCATTCCAGACCACGAAGGCCCGGAGCAGGCGCAGCACCCGCTCGGAACTTTCCAGAAGCTTGCCGAACTCGAAATACCACATCGACGCGATCAGATAGACCACCGCGATAGCCAGCGGCGCCCAACGGCGGATGGTCTTGGCCGGTGTGCCGAAGGCGCCAGGATGGGCCGCGCGCACGCGGTCGATCTGGTCGTCGGTGACGGCGGAAATCGCGGCGATGCTCATTTGAAATTCTCCCGCCCGATGTAGTTCAGACGCACGCGTTCCGAGATCAGGTCGATGATGGTCACGGTCAGAACGACCAGCAGCAGAACCGCCGCCACCCTGTCATCGGAATAGAACGAGATGACGCGGTTCAATTCCTGCCCGATGCCGCCTGCGCCGACGAAGCCGATGATCGACGAGGCCCGCACGTTGATCTCGAAGCGCAGCAGGGCATAGCTGAAGAAGTTGGGCGCGACTTGCGGCACCACGCCGTAGGCCATGCGCTCGGCCCAGCTGCCGCCGACCGCCGTGATACCCTCGATCGGTCGGGACGAGGCGTTCTCGTTGACTTCGGCGAACAGCTTGCCCAACGCGCCCATGGTGTGGATCGCAATCGCCAGAACGCCCGCCAGCGGCCCGATGCCGATCATGAAGACGAAGACCAGCGCCAGCAAGATCTCGGGAATGCCGCGACAGATCTCGAGGAACCGGCGCGAGATCCAGTAGACCCAGCTATTCGGCGCAAGATTGGCGGCTGCGGGAAAGCTGAGCACAAAGGCCACGGCGGTCCCGATCAGGGTCGCGGTGATCGCCATCAGGATGGTTTCCCAGATCAGCCGCATATAGGTCCAGAAATCGGTGTACCAAAAGGTGAGCGAGCCGGGCACGGCGCGCCCTTCCTCGGTCCGGCCCGCAAACAGCACGTCCCATTGCAGGTCGGGCATGATGGTGCCGAAATACTCGAAGATGCGCGGCACGCCGGCGGCCAGACGGTCGGGGTAGAAACGGCTGACCCATATCGACAGGGCGAGGCAGATGACAAAGGTCACCAGCCCCAGAATGTTCCAGAGCCGCTTGGAGGCGCGCAGTTCCGCGCGGTGGCGCTCGAAGGTGGAGACCGCGTCGCTCGGTCCGTCACCCGGCGCGGCGGGCGACCCGCCGAGGGTTGGGGTATAGGTCATTGCAATTGCCCCTCAGGCCATGACACGCGCGGCGGCGACGGACGCCGGCAGCGCGGTCGAGGTCGCGGCCTCGTTGAAGGCCTCGTCGGCTTCGGCCCCGTAGATCTCGCGCGCCATCTGCGTGGTCAACAGGTCCGGCGTGCCGTCAAAGACGACGCGCCCGTCCTGCATGCCGATGATCCGGTCGCAGTAGTTGCGCGCGGTATCGAGCGTGTGAAGGTTGCAGATCACCGTGATCCCGTCTTGCCGGTTGATGTCACGCAGCGCGTCCATCACGATCTTGGCGTTCATCGGATCAAGCGATGCGATGGGTTCATCGGCCAGCAAGATCTTGGGCTCCTGCGCCAGCGCACGCGCGATGGCGACGCGCTGCTGCTGACCGCCCGACAGAGTTTCCGCGCGCTGCAGCGCGGTATGCGCCATGCCCAGACGGTCGAGCGCCTGAATGGCGAAGGCGCGTTCGCGGGGGGTAAAGACCTGCGCCATCGACCGCCATGCGGGCACGTCGTAGAGCCGACCGGTCAGCACGTTGGTGATGACGTCCAGACGGCCGACAAGGTTGAACTGCTGAAAGATCATCGCGCAATCGGACCGCCAGGCGCGCAGCTCGCGCCCTTTGAGGGCGGCGATATCGGCGTCGCCGAACAGGATCTGACCCTCGGACGGGTCGATCAGACGGTTCAGAAGGCGCAGCAATGTGGACTTGCCCGCGCCAGAGCGCCCGATGATGCCGACCATCTGGCCGTCGGGAATTTCCAGATTGGCGTTGTTCACGGCGAGGTTTTCGCCGAACCGCCGGGTCAGTTTCTGAAGTTTCAGCATGGTCTTGCCCCTTTGCCTGCCTGCTGTCGGGCGGTATCCGCACCGGAATGACTTTAGCCGCGAGGTCCGGGTGTCCGGACCTCGCGGCTTTCGTATCAATGGTGGTCAGCGCGTGCCGACGGCGCCGCGGCGCAGATCGATGGTGCCCTGGTAGAAGGCCTGATCGATCTCGACATAGCCGCCCGCATCGCCACCGGCGGTGTCGGCGTAGCATTCTGGATGTGCGTCCTTCATGCCCAGCATCAGGTCCAGCAGGGCCGTGCGCGCCTCTTCGGGCAGGTCGGTGCGGAACACCGTCGGGCCGTTCGGGATGATGTCCGAGGTCCAGACGATACTCAGGTCGTTCATGTCGAGAAGGCCGTTGTCGACCATCCGGCGCAGGTTGCCGCGCGAATAGCCCTCGGCATGCTCGCCCTGCCCGGAAATCCACGTCACAGCCGCGTCGTACTGACCGTTGAGAACGGCGATCACCGCCTGCTCATGCCCGCCGCCAAAGCCGGTCGTGCTGAAATATTCCTCATCGTTGATGCCCTGCAGCGCCAGTTGCCCGCGCGGCACAAGATAGCCCGAGGTGGAGTTCGGATCGGCATAGGCCAGGCTGCGGCCCTGCATGTCCTCGAGCGTCTCGATCCCGCTGTCGGCGCGGGTGACCATCACGGCGTAATAGCCCAGCGTGCCGTCCAGCTGCGCCTGCGTCAGAACCGGCTCGACCGCCTCGGGATCTTGCAGATAGATACCCGCGTAGGCGGCGGCTCCAAGCCCCGCCATATGCAACTGCCCCGCGAGCAGCCCCTGCATCACGCCAGCGTAGTCGGCAGCGGGAAACAGTTCCACGGGCACGTCCAGCGTGTCCGATACGAGTTGGCGCAGGCAATCATAGCGGCGCAGCCGGTCGGCCTCGTTCTCGCCGCCCAAGATTCCGATGTTGAAACTGCCCATCTGCGCGCGCCAGTCATCTTGCGCGAAAGCGGCGGTGGAGGTGAGCGCGGTGGCACCCAGCACGAGGGCTGCAAGCGTTGTCTTGAACATGGTCATGTCCCCAGGTTTTTGCATGAAACGAGCGGGGCGGCCCCAAGGCCGCCCCGTAGGAATTCCGAACCTTCAGCGCGAACCCTGCGTTTCGGCTTCGCGCATCGCGACCACGCCCTCGAAGAAGCTGTGGTCGACCGCGACCCAGCCCTGACCTTCGCCGAAGGACACGTCGTAGTAGCACTGCGGATCGGTCTCGAGCTGGTTGGCAAGGTAGTCGGACACGATGTCCTTGACTTCCTGCGGCAGGTTCTGACGCAGCACGACCGGACCGTTCGGGATCAGGCCCGACTGCCAGATGATCCGCAGATCGGACATGTTCAGCAGGCCGTTGTCGATCATCCGGCGCAGGTTGCCACGCGAATAGCCCTCGGCCGGATCGCCCACGCCCGACACCCAGGTCACGCCCGCGTCGTACTGGCCTTCCAGAACGGCGATGACTGCCTGCTCGTGCCCGCCGCCAAAGCCGGTCTGCGAGAAATAATCGTCCGCGATGCCCTGACGGGACAGCTCGAAGCGGGGCACCAGATAGCCCGAGGTCGAATTCGCATCGGCATAAGCGAGGCTGCGGCCGGCCATATCCTCAAGCGAGGTGATATCGCTGTCAGCGCGCGCGTACATCACGGCATAATAGCCCGTGGACCCGTCGGCTTCGGCGGAGACGAAGATCGGCTCAACAGCGTCATTGTCCTGCAGGTAGATGCCTGCATAAGCCGAAGCGCCCAACGCACCATAATCCAACTGGCCCGCCAGCAAACCCTGCATCACACCGGCATAGTCAGGCGCGGGAAACAGCTCGACCGGAACGCCCAGACGCTCCTCAAGGGCGACGCGCATGCAATCGTTGTTGCGCAGACGGTCGGCTTCGTTCTCGCCGCCGAGCAGGCCGACGCGGAACACGGGCAGGTCTGCGCGCCAGTCCTGCGCCAGTGCGGCGGTGGAGGTGAGAGCGGTGGCGCCCAGCACAAGGGCGGTCAGGGTTGTCTTGATCATCGACAGATATCCTTGGGTTGCGGTTGTAACGCCGAAGCCCGGACTTTTCACCCACGGTGCCGCCCGGTCTTCGTTGGGGCGGGTGCTAGGGGGTGCAGATGATCGTTATGTAATGGTTGGACGAAGAATTCATGACACTGCGCCAAGCCCGCCAAGCGACAGGAGAATCGTCTCGAAACGCCCGCTGCAGCATGAGGACGACCGCACCACCCGGCGCCGACAACCCGCCGAAATGTCGGAAAAAACGCCTTACGGGGCGGCACTTGAGCGGGCGCGACGCTCTTGCCGCGCGATTCGCGCCCTTCAAGCCTCCGGCACCCGATGCAAAGCATCACAAGACGTCACAAAACGGTCACCACGACGCAACACCGGCGTTACACTCACCCCGTTCAGAAGACGCATCTGTCAGGAGACACCCCCGCGATGTTCGATGCCCCACCCGCCCCGGCGCAGACCCTGTCCAACGCCCGCATCGTCACCCCAAGCGGCATCGTCGAGGGTGCGCTTGCGCTGGAGGATGGGCGCATCGCCGGGCTCAGCCGCGCGGCAGACGGCCTTGACCTTGGCGGCGCCTTCGTGATCCCCGGCATCGTCGATCTGCACACCGACCATGTCGAGCGTCACACCCACCCGCGCCTCTCGGTGCTATGGCCCTTCCTGCCCGCGTTGATGGCCCATGACGCGGTGGTGATCTCGGGCGGCACCACGACCGTCTTCGACAGCCTGTCGGTCGGTGCCTCGCTCAAGCGGCCCGAACGGCGCGAGATCCTCGAGCCCTTGATCGAAGCCCTCGCCGAGGGGCAGGCAGCGGGCGTCTTCCGCGCCGAACACCTGCTGCACCTGCGCTGCGAAATATCCGACCCCGAGACCATGGGGCTGGTCGATGCCACCGTCGCCCATCCGCTCACGCGCCTTGTGTCGGTGATGGATCACACGCCCGGCGACCGGCAAAGCCCCGACATCGACCGCTGGTTTGCCCATATGATCCACGAAATGGAGGTGGACGAGGCGACAGGCCACGCCATGATGGACGAGCTGTTCGAGCGCTCCCGCAAGCGCGGCGCCGAGGTGCGCGCCCATGTCGTGCGCGCAGCCCACGCCCATGCCCAGCCGATCATGAGCCATGACGACCGCACCCTTGCCCATGCCGATCAGGCCGCCGCCGAGGGGCTCGCCATCAGCGAGTTTCCCACCACGCTCATAGCCGCACAGCGCGCCCGCGAGGCGGGGCTTGCCATCGTCATGGGCGCGCCCAACTACCTGCGCGGCGGCTCGCAATCGGGCAATGTGGGCGTGGCCGAATTGCTGGCCCACGGGCTCGTCGACGCGCTGGCCTCCGACTACATCCCGCGCTCGCCGCTCGATGCGGCCTTCCGCCTCGCGGCCGACCCGGCCTTTCCTCATGACCTGCCCGCGGCCCTCGCCCTTGTCAGCGATGCGCCCGCACGCATGACCGGCTTTCCCGACCGCGGCCGGATCGAAGAAGGTCTGCGCGCCGATCTGGTGGCCGTGCGTCTTGTTGGTGATCAACCCGTGGTGCAGGCCGTCTGGCGCGCCGGAAAGCAGGTGTTTTGATGCTCCCTCTGAAAATCGGCGCGGCCCTCATGGTCGCAAACCTTCCCACCTACCGCGATTGGCTGATCGCGGATCAACGCGACCTCGAGCTGCAGGATTTCCTGCGCCCCGAGGTTCTCTTGGGCGACTGGCAGGCCGTGGTGACCGAGGCCAAACGCCATCTCGACGGGTTCGAAGGACGGCTGGGCATCCACGGGCCCTTCATCGACATGACCCTCGACATGGCCGATCCCGAGATTGCGCCGATCGTGTCGCGCCGCTTCGTCACCGCAATCGAGGCCGCGGCCGCCCTTGGCGCGTCGCAAATGGTGGTCCATTCCCCCTTCACAACCTGGGATTGGTTCAATTTCGGAAACGATCCACGCGCGGGCAACATGGCCTCCGCACTTGAGCGAAAGATTGCCCGCACCCACGCCCTGCTGGCCCCCGCCGTCGCCCGCGCCGAGGTCTGCGGCGTCACGCTGGTGATCGAGAACATCGAGGATATCGACCCGGGCACCCGCCACGACCTCGCCGCCAGCTTCGCCTCGGACGCCGTGCGCCTCTCGATCGACACCGGCCACGCGCATTACGCCCATCACGCCACCGGCGCGCCCCCCGTGGATTATTTCGTGACCCATGCGGGCGCGATGCTCTCCCATGTCCACCTGCAAGACGCCGATGGCTTCGCCGACCGCCACTGGCCGCCCGGTCGCGGCACGGTCAACTGGCACGCGGTCTTCCGCGCCATCGCCGCCCTGCCCCAGCGCCCGCATCTGGTGCTGGAACTGCGCGATGCCGCTGACATCCCCGCCGCCATGGCGTATCTGGAGCGTGAAGGCCTTGCCTGCTGAGCCAAATGGCCCCCGCCTTCAGCTTCCCCCAAATACGGAAAACCGCTACCGCCCCGCGCACCCGCCGCGGAGCCGGGCACCCAAGCGCCGGGCGGGGCTCGATGCCCCGCGCGGCGCTTCCCCTCACGCGACGCGCACGCCCGCCGACCAGACACCCCGCAGCACGGGCACGCCGTCCAGCAGCCGGAACCGGATCACATCGGCCCGCATCCCTTCGGCCAGCATGCCCCGATCCATGAGCCCCGCCGCATGCGCGGGCGCCCGGCTGACGGTCGCCATGCCGCGCGGCAGGTCGTCCCAGATCTCGCCCAGAAGCACGGCGGCATAGAGCAACGCGAGCAGGCACATAATCCGACGAGACGATGTCGAGCAGCCCCGCCCGCGCCAGATCCATCGCCGAGACATTGCCCGAATGCGACCCGCCCCTGACGAGGTTCGGCGCCCCCATCATCACCGCGATTCCATGGCTCCGGCAGGCGCGCGCGGCCTCTTCGGTGGTCGGAAACTCCGCCAGCGAGATCCCATGGCCTGCGGAACGCACGACATGCGCGACCAAAGTGTCGTCATGGCTCGCCAGCACCGCGCCCAATCGCTGCGCCGCCGCCACGGCCGCCGCTTCATGGCCGTCGCGCACCGCCTGCCCCAAGGCCTGCCGCGTGCGGACATGTTCCTGAAACACCTCCTCGCTCAGCCCGTGCTTGCCCTTCATGTAAGTGGCGTATTGCGCCAGATCGGCAAACTGCCGCTGTCCGGGCGTGTGATCCATCAGGCTCATGATGCCCACCCGGTCCTCGGGGCCGAAACTGGCCAACTCCTCGAGCAGCGTCTGCGAACAGATCTCGGCGCGCAGGTGGATGTGATGGCTGATCTTGAGCGCGCTGGCCGCCCGCATCGCCAGCAACTCGTCGGCCAGATCGCGCGCGTAGCGCGACCAGCCGACACCGCCCTTGCCCTCGATCGACCCGACCCGGATCGCGTCGTAGACGGTGGTGATCCCGCAAGCGGCCAGTTCCGCGTCATGGGCGACGATGGCGGGCTTGTGCGGCCAATGGGCGGACGGGCGGGGGCGGATGTGACGCTCCAGATTGTCGGTGTGCAGTTCCACCAGCCCCGGCGCGACGATATCGCCGCCGCAATCGATGGCGCCCGCGGGCACATCATGGCCCGGCGCCAGCTCGACGATCTCGCCCCCTTGCAAGGTGATGCGCCCCGTCATCTCGCCCTCGGGCAGGATCAGGCGGGCATTGGCAAGCGTCAGCGTCTCGAGCATCAGGGGGTGATCCTTGGGCATGTCAGTCTCGGAAGGTCAGAACAGGATGGATGACGTCAAGCGATACGGTCTCTACGTGGTGCCGCAGGGCGCGCTTTACCGCGCGGGCGCGGATTGGCTGGGCTGGGACAGCGTGGCAAGGTGCGCGGTGGCACAGCCCGACCTGCCGGGCCTGCCCGACACCCCCGCGGCCCTGACCGCGACCCCGCGTAAATACGGCTTTCACGGGACGATCAAGCCGCCGTTTCGCCCTCGCCACGGGTACCGATGCCAAAGGGCTGGCGGCCGAGGCGCACAGCTTTTGCGCGACCCGCTCCCCGGTCACGATCCCCGCGCTCGAGGTTCGGCGGCTGGGCGGGTTCATCGCCCTTGTGTCCGCCGAGCCCTGCGCCGCGCTTGCCGATCTCGCGGCGGCCACGGTCGAGGTGCTCGACCCGTTCCGCGCGCCCCCTCCGAGGCGGAACTGGCGCGGCGCCGCAAATCCCCCCTGACCGACCGGCAAGAGGCGCTGCTGGCGCGCTGGGGCTACCCTTATGTGATGGAGGAATTCCGCTTTCACATGACCCTCACGGGCAACTTGCCCAGCGAGAGAGCCGAGGCCGCACATGCGGCGCTTGCGGCCCATTTCACGCCGCATCTCGCGGCGCCCTTCGTCATCGACAGCCTGTGCCTGATGGGCGAGGACGCGGCGGGCATGTTTCACCTCCTCCACCGCTACACCTTCGCGGGGTAGAGCGCGGCAAGTGCTGCCGCCACCGCACGGTCCAGCCGGCCGGAATTGTCGATCTCGCGCACCGGCAGCCCCTCGGGAAAGGGCGGCGCGGAGCGTGCGAGCCTGCGGGCGATATCCCCCGTCCTTCGCGCCCGCGCGCGGCCAGCCGGTCGGCCAGCACCTCGGGCCGCGCGGTGATGTGCAGCACCTGCAGCGTGGGAAAGGCCCGTTGCGCCTGTCCCAGCATCCCCCGCGACAGGTTGGCGAGCGCATCCTGCCCGCGCGCCAGCACCTGATGCACGTCCTTCGGGATGCCGTAGAACAACCCATGCGCCTGCCAATGCAACGCGAAATCGCCGCCCGCCGCGCGCGCCGCGAAAAGCGCCGGGCTGATGCCGTCGAAATCCTCGCCGCCCGCGCTTGAGGCCCGCGTGATCACGCGGCGCACCCGGACCAGATCGGGGCGCGCGGCGACAAGCGCGTCCATCACGCTGTCCTTGCCGACGCCCGAAGGGCCGACGACGGCGATGAAACGGCCCGGGGTCACGCGGGCATCGATCATGCAACCCTCGGGGTGAAGGCCGAGACGTCGATCTCGCGGTCGGCGACACGGGCGCGCGCGTCGAGATCGTGGAAGATGCCCACGATGGCCGCCCCACTGGCCTTGGCCTCCTCGATCAGGGTCAGCACGGTCTCGCGGTTCGTCGCATCAAGGCTGGCCGTGGGCTCATCGAGCAACAGCGCCGGATAGGCATGGGCAAAGCCGCGTGCGATGTTCACCCGCTGCTGTTCCCCGCCCGAGAATGTGGTGGGCGACAGCTGCCAGAGCCGTTCGGGGATACGCAGCCGTGTGAGCAGATCGCGCGCGCGGTCAAGCGCCTCCGCCTCGGGGCGGCCCAGCGCCAGAAGCGGTTCGGCCACCACCTCCAGCGTCGGGACGCGCGGGACCACGCGCAAGAACTGGCTGACATACCCCAACGTCTCGCGCCGCAACTGCAAGATATCGCGGGGCTCGGCTTTCGTGATGTCCACACCGCCGATCCGCACGCTGCCACCTTGGGCCAGATAATTGCCGTAAAGGATGCGCATGACGGTGGATTTCCCCGCCCCGCTTTCCCCCGTCAGCGCCACGCATTCGCCCGGCGCGACACTGAACCCTGCCCCCGCGATCACGGGGATGACCGTGCCGCCCTGGTTGTGCAACGTGAAATTCTTGGCGAGTTCTTCTACATGAATCATGTCACACCTGCAGGACGGAGCTGACGAGAAGCTGGGTATAGGGCGCTTGCGGATCGTCCAGCACCTGATCGGTCAGGCCGGTCTCGATGACATGGCCGTCCTTCATCACCATGAGCCGGTCGGCCAGCAGCCGCACCACGGCCAGATCATGCGTCACGACAATGGCCGACAGCCCCATGCGCCGCACCAGCCCCCGGATCAGGTCCAGAAGGCGGGCCTGCACGCTGACATCAAGGCCCCCCGTCGGCTCGTCCATGAAGACCAGCCGCGGCCCGGTGACCAGATTGCGCGCGATCTGCAGCCGCTGCTGCATGCCGCCCGAAAAGGCGCTGGGGCGGTCGTCGATGCGGGTCTCGCTGATCTCGACCCGGCCCAGCCAATCGGTGGCGGCCTCGCGGATCTCGCCGTAATGGCGTGCGCCCACGGCCATCAGCCGCTCGCCCACATTGCCGCCCGCGCTGATGCGCATGCGCAATCCGTCGCGCGGGTTCTGATGGACAAAGGCCCAGTCGGTGCGCCCCAGCATCCGCCGCTCGGGCTCGGACATTGTCAGCACATCGCGCGGCCCTTCGGCGCGGGTGTCAAAGATCACGCGGCCGCTGTCAGGCGGCAGATGGCCCGCAAGGCAGTTGAGCAGCGTCGACTTGCCTGAACCGCTTTCCCCCACAATCCCCAGCACTTCGCCGGGGTAGAGCCGGAACGACACATCGGCGCAACCCATCCGACCGCCGTAGCTTTTGGTCAGCGATTGGACATCCAGAAGCGGTTTCATATGATCCTCCAGTCGGTCGGGCCTGCGCTCATGGCGCGGTCGAAGGCGAACCAGCAGCCGCCCCCCGGATGGGGCTGGCCTTGGGTCCGATCGATGTCGCGGCCCAGAAGATGATGGCGCAACAGCGCGCCAACACCGCCATGGGCCACGATCAACACGTCGCCCCCGGCGGCGGCCTGCGCCAGCACCCGACCCACGGCGGACACGATCCGATGTTGCGCGGCCCGGGCGGTTTCCCACCCGTCGGCGGACAGATCGGGGGCCCCGAAGAACCGGTCGACCATGGGCCAGAACGCCTCGGGCGGCAGGTAGCCCGTCGCGCTGCGGTCGTTCTCGCCAAGGTCCGCATGCTGCACAAGAGGCAAGCCAAGCCGTTCCGCCACCGGCGCGGCGGCGTCCACGGCCCTGCGCTCGGTGCTGCTGCAAACCGTCGAGACGGCCGCGAGAGCCTCACTGGCGGCAAAGGCCGCGTGCCTGCGGTGACCCTCGGCACTCAGCCCCCATTCCGTCACCGGCGTGGCGGGGTCGATGACGACCTCGGCATGGGTCAGGAAAATGGCACGTCCGGTCATGCCGCCTCGCCCCGCCTGTCGGCGCAGAAATCGGTATCGGAACACACGAACATCCGGGTGCCTTGGTCATCGGTGATAACCTCGTCCAGATAGCTGTCCTCCGCCCCGCATAGCGCGCAGGGGTGCGGCGCCTTGGACGGGTCGAAGGGGTGATCATCGAAATCGAGGCTCACCACCTTTGTCCAAGGCGGCACGGCATAGATGCGCTGCTCGCGCCCCGCACCGAAGAGTTGCAGCGCGGCACTTTCCAGCTTGGGATTGTCGAATTTCGGGATCGGCGAGGGCATGACATAGC
>JAGYLB010000126.1 GCA_018401055.1 Roseicyclus sp. | reverse complement strand
TCGATCGTCCCGGGGGCTTCGAGGTGATGTCATAGGTCACGCGGTTGATCCCCTTGACCTCGTTGATGATCCGCGTGGCGGTTTCGCCCAAGAACTCATGGCTGAACGGGTAGTAATCCGCCGTCATCCCATCGACCGATGTGACCGCGCGCAGCGCGCAGGCGAAATCATAGGTCCGCCCATCGCCCATCACGCCCACCGTGCGCACGGGCAAGATCGCCACGAAAGCCTGCCAGATCTCATCATATAGCCCGTGGCGGCGGATCTGGTCGATGAACACCGCATCAGCCTTGCGCAAGATGTCGAGTTTCTCGCGCGTGATCTCGCCGGGGCAGCGGATGGCAAGGCCGGGGCCGGGGAAGGGGTGGCGGCCAATGAACTGATCGGGCAGGCCAAGCTCACGGCCAAGCGCGCGCACCTCGTCCTTGAAGAGTTCGCGCAAAGGCTCGACCAGCTTTAGCCCCATCTTTTCAGGTAGGCCGCCGACATTATGGTGCGATTTGATCGTAACCGATGGCCCGCCCGAAAAGCTGACGGACTCGATGACATCGGGGTAAAGCGTGCCTTGCGCGAGAAAGGCCGCCCCCTCGATCCCATCCGCGTAATGCTGGAACACATCGATGAAAAGCTTGCCGATGGTCTTACGCTTGACCTCCGGGTCGGAAACACCCTCAAGCGCGCTCAAGAACCGCTCGCTTTCTTCGGCATGGATCAGCGGCATGTTGTAATGATCGCGGAACATGGTGACGACCTGTTCGGCCTCGTCTTGGCGCAACAGCCCGTGATCGACAAAGACGCAGGTCAGCTGATCGCCAATCGCCTCATGAATCAACACGGCCGCGACCGATGAATCGACCCCGCCCGACAGGCCACAGATGACACGCGCATCGCCCACCTGTTCGCGGATGCGCGCAATCGCCTCTTCGCGGTAGGCGCCCATGGTCCAATCGCCCTTGAACCCCGCCATACGCACGAAGTTCTCATAGAGTTTTGCGCCATTGGGGGTGTGATGCACCTCGGGGTGGAATTGCACGGCGAAAAAGCGGCGCGCGAGATCGGCGGTGATGGCAAAGGGCGCACCGGGGGATGTGCCGTAAACCGCAAAACCCGGCGCAATGGCCGAGACATGGTCGCCATGGCTCATCCAGACCTGCTCGCGCCCGCCGTCCGAAAACCAGCCTTTGAGGAAATCCGCCGTGTCACCCGCTGGCGTGACAAAGGCGCGGCCAAACTCGGCGGTGGCATGTTCGCCTGCCTCAACCTTGCCGCCCAGATCTTGCATCATCACCTGCTGGCCATAGCAGATGCCCAAAATGGGCAGGCCGCGCGCATAGACCGAGGCAGGCGGGCGCGGTGAGCCATCGCGCGTGACGCTATCTGGGCCGCCCGAAAAGATCACCGCCTTGGGCGCGAAATCGTCCAGAAAGGCGTCGGTGACGTTTTGATAGGGGTGGATTTCGCAATAGACCTTGAGCTCGCGCAGGCGGCGGGCGATCAGTTGCGTCACCTGGCTGCCGAAATCGATGATCAGCAGGCGGTCATGGTCGTGCGGGGCGGGGGCGGCATGCGTGCTCATGGGCAGTGCATTATGCCCCGGCGGCGATCCTTGCAAGCCCACCGGGGGGCGGGATGCGGCCCCCATGTCGCTTTCCCGCGCGAGGTGCCGCAATCCGCCCTCGCCGCGCGCGCGCATCGCGGTAGGAGAGCGCATCATCACCTCATGAGGGGGACTTTGGGATATGTCGGTAGAAGAACAGACAGCGGCACGGCGGGTACGCGGTGGTGGCGGCGCGGCGCGGCGCGCCTCGCGTTCGGCGGTCAGCTTCGAGACCGCGCGCTTTATCGAGCGCAATATCCCCAATTTCGAGATCCTGAACGCCGAGGCGATCGAGATCATCGAATATAATGCCGAAACCATCCTAGAAGAGATCGGCGTCAATTTCGTCGAGAACCCCGCAGCGCTTGATCGCTGGCGCGCGGCAGGTGCCGATGTGCGCGGCGAGCGGGTGCATATCCCCCGTGGGCTTGCGCGCAAATTGATCGCGACAGCCCCGTCGCGGTTCACCCAGATCGCGCGCAACCCCGCGCGCAATGTCGAGATTGGCGGCAACACGCTGGTCTTAGCACCGGTCTATGGCCCCCCCTTCGTGCGCGACCGCGAGGGTGGTCGACGCTACGCCACCATGGCCGATTTCGAGATGTTCGTGAAACTGGGCTATATGTCGAAATGGCTGCATCATTCGGGCGGCACGATTTGCGAGCCGACCGATATCCCGGTCAACAAGCGCCATCTCGACATGCTTTATGCGCATATGCTCGCTGAGCGACAAACCCTATATGGGGTCGGTCACGGAACCCGTGCGCGCCGCCGATTCGGTCGAGATGTCGCGCATTTTGTTCGGGTCTGATGTCGTCGATCAGAACTGCGTCGATGACCTCGCTGATCAACATCAACTCGCCGCTCGACCTTTGACGCCACCATGATGGGCGCGCTCGAGGTTTATGCCGCGGCAGGCCAAGCCAGCATCATCTCGCCCTTCATCGTGGGCGGCGCGATGGCGCCCGTGTCTGTCACGGGCACGCTGACGCAAGTGCTGGCCGAGGTGCTGGCAGGCGTGGCCTATAGCCAGCTTGTGCGCGCGGGCTCACCGGTGATTTTCGGGGCCTTCGTCACCTCGATCGACATGAATTCCGGCGCGCCCACCTTTGGCACGCCCGAGGCCAGCCAGATCACCTATGGCGCGGGCCAACTCGCGCGGCGTCTGAACCTGCCTTATCGTTCGGGCGGGTCGTTCACCGGCTCCAAGCTGCCCGATGCGCAGGCGGCTTATGAAACCGCCAATTCGCTGAACTCGGCGCTCTTGTCGGGTGTGAATTTCATGCTGCATGCCTGTGGCTGGCTTGAAGGCGGGCTTGTCGCCAGCCCCGAGAAATTCGTGATGGATGCCGACCAGTTGGGCATCTTGCACAAGCTGGCCGAAGGCGTGCCCGCCGACACCAACGCGCAGGCGATGGACGCGCATCCGCGAGGTCGGGCCGGGCGGCCATTTCCTGGGTTGCGCCCACACGCAGGAGAATTACGCGAGCGCGTTTTGGCGTACCAACCTGCTGGACTACAAACCCTACGAGACATGGTCCGAGGAAGGCGCGCGCGATACCGAGGCCTTGGCCTCAGCCAAACTCGACAAGATGCTGGCTGATTACCGCCAGCCCCAACTTGACCCCGTGATTGACGAGGAATTGCGCGCCTACATGACGCGGAAAAAGGCGTCGATGCCCGACGCGTTCATCTGATCGGGCAGGTCTCAGCTGACCGAACGCGCGGCACACAAGATCGCGCTCATCACCTCGACATGGCGCGAAGGGGAATACCCCAAGCCGCCACCAAGACGCGCGGCGTTCAGCCGGTCCTCTTCGGCCAGCAGGGTCTGCACCGGGCGGCGCTGTGCCCGGCGGTGTGCATCGCCCGTCAGCGCGGCCATCCGTGCGGCCCTGAGCAACAGGCCGGGGCGGCGCATGGCAGAGAGGGTGGAGATCAGATCGGACATCGCGGGGTCTCCTGTGGCGGGATCGTTGTATCCCCAGCCTGACCCCGGACCGGGAGGTGTTGCACACAGGCTTGTCCACCGGACGCCCCCCCGCTAGTCGTTTACGAAATCGAAACAAACTCTAATTTATCCACTGATTTTAACCAAACGGTAATCAATTCGGCGAAATCCTGCCGCTGTTGTCCAATCGTGAGGGAGGTGGAACCATGACATCGGCCACGGCCGATCACGGCCGCCCTGTGCCTGATCAATCCCTGTTGCTGCCCCATCCGCCCGGCTGGGTGCCGGTGCCCGCGCTGCAATATCTCGTCCATACCACGGCCGGTCGCTCGCTGCGCGAGATCGCGCGCGCCACCGGCGAGGCGCCTTCGACCGTGTGCCGCCGCGTGCGCCGCATCGAGGCGCGCCGCGACGACCCGCTTCTGGACGAAGCGCTGACCTTGCTGGGTGCGACCCTGCTGTCGCCCACCGAAACTGACTTCCAGGCAAAGGAGAACTTGCCCATGACAGCCCCGTTCCGGTCTCCGCTCGACGACGAAGGCACGATCGCCCGAGAGGCGCGTCGCATCTTGCGCCGGTTGTGCGAAACCGATGCCGTTCTTGCCGTCGCCGGTGATCTCGACAAGGCGGTGGTGTTGCGCCCCGGCGCGGATGGTGAACAGACCCGCACGGCGGTCGTCGACCGCAAGATCGCGCAGGCTTTTGCCGTCAAGGACTGGATCAGCTGCCTCAAGCCCGGTCGCATCGCGCGCTACACGATCACGGCGACCGGCAAGTCCGCCCTGCGCCGTCTGCTCGACGAGGACCGCAAACGCCGCCATGAGGCGCTGGGTTTCGCCGAGGCCACGACGCCCTTTCAGGGTCAGCACATGGTCTGGGGACAAGCGCAGGTTGCGGAACCCGGCGGCCGGTCGCGCAAGCTGCGCGTGAATCTGGCGGAATCGCCTCTGGCCGTGCTGGCGCGGCGCAAGGGCAATGATGGCAAGGTGTTCCTGACCCCTGATCTGGTGCAGGCGGGCGAGCGGCTGCGCGAAGATTTCGAGCGCGCACAGATGGGCCCGCGCGTGGGTCAGAACTGGGACCGTTTCCTGACCGGCGGCGACCGGGGCGGGTTCCTTGGCGACAGCGGCATCGCCGAAGGTCCGCGCGCCGCACGACAACGGGTGTCGGATGCGCTGGACGATCTGGGTCCGGGCCTGTCGGATGTGGTGCTCAGGGTCTGCTGCTTTCTCGAAGGGCTGGAGCAGGCCGAGCGTCGGCTGGGATGGTCGGCACGGTCGGGCAAGATCGTGCTCAAGATCGGCTTGCAGCGCCTGCTCAAGCATTATCAGGACCGCCATGGCTTCGTGCTCAGGCGCTGCGGGGCTGATCCCGACAATTTTCCGAAAATCTCCACCAACCTGCGGGTTTGCATGTGATGCAAGGCGGCTGCGCCGAAATGCGCATGCAGACCCGCGCAAGATACGCTACATAAGGCGCAAACCGGAGGAGAGAGGCCCGATCCATGCGCGATCTGAAGATCCCCGAGCAGCGCCACCCCGAAAAGGCGCATCGCCCCGACAACGCCCAGCCCAAGAAACCAAGCTGGATCCGGGTCAAGGCGCCCGTGGGCAAAGGCTATCAAGACACCGCACGCATCATGCGCGACAACAAGCTGGTCACCGTCTGTGAAGAGGCGGGTTGCCCCAATGTCGGCGAATGCTGGTCGCAGGGTCACGCCACCATGATGATCATGGGCGACATCTGCACCCGCGGCTGTTCGTTTTGCAACATCGCTACCGGCAAGCCCAAGGCGCTGGACCTGTTCGAACCGGGGCGCGTTGCCGATGCAGTGGCCAAGCTAGGGCTGAACCATGTCGTGATCACCAGCGTGGACCGCGACGATCTGGAGGATGGCGGGGCCGAGCATTTCGCCATGACGATCCGCGCGATCCGCAAGCGCGCGCCCGCGACCACCATCGAGATCCTGACGCCCGATTTCCTGAAATGCGCGCCGAGCGTACTGGAGAGCGTGGTTGCCGCGAAACCTGACGTCTTCAACCACAACCTCGAGACGGTGCCGGGCCTCTACCCCTCGGTCCGGCCCGGCGCGCGCTATTTCCATTCGCTGCGCCTGCTTCAGCGGATCAAGGAACTGGACCCGACGATCTTCACCAAGTCCGGCATCATGGTCGGTCTGGGCGAGGATCGGCAGGGCGTGCTTCAGGTGATGGACGACATGCGCGCGGCGGACGTCGATTTCCTGACCATCGGGCAATATCTGCAACCCACGCCAAAGCATCACGCCGTCGACCGTTTCGTGCATCCCGATGAATTCGCAGCCTATGAGAAAGCCGCCTATGGCAAGGGGTTTTTGATGGTCTCGGCCACGCCGCTCACGCGGTCGTCCTATCACGCGGGCGATGATTTCGCGCGCCTGCGCGATGCGCGGCTGCGCAAGCTTGGCGTCAGTTGAGGCTCAGCCGTCTGAAGGCGGCAGCATCTTGAGATAGGCCGCGATGGCCAGCCTGTCGCTTTCAGGCAATTGGCTGAGATTGCGGATCACAGACACCATGTGCCCGCCCGCGCTATCGAAATCGGGTGCGAAACCGTCGTTCAGATAGGCCGCAATGTCGCCCTCGGACCATGTCAGCCGGTCAGGCGTCAGAGCGGGTATCGTGCCCGAGCCCGATGGGTTGGGCGCGCCTGTCATCCATGCGGATCGGTCCAGCCTGCCGAGAGTGTCGCGCGGCGTGTGGCATTCGGCGCAATGGGCCAGCGCCTCGGACAGGTAACGGCCGCGCGCCTGTTGTTCGGTCAATTCGCCCGTGACCACGAATTCGTCCGACAGGTTCAGCAGGTTCCATGCGCCCACCGCGCGCCGGATCGAAAACGGAAACCCGACTTCATGGGGTCGGGACGGCGTGTCGGATGCCGGTAGCGTCTGCCAAAAGGCCCAGAGATCGGCCAGATCCTGCCGCTCGGCCAGCCGATAGGCGGTGTAGGGAAAGGCGGGGTAATAATGCCGCCCCTCCGGGCTGATCCCGTTCTGGAGGGCAGTGACGAATTCCGCCAGCGTCCAGTCGCCGATGCCATGCACCGGATCGGTCGAGATGTTGGGCGCAATGAAGGTGCCGAACTCCGAGGCAAAGCGCTGCCCGCCCGCCAGCATCAGCCGCGCCGCATCGGTCGCGCCCTCGGCGGCATGGCACGAGGCGCAGCCTGCCGCCCAGAACACCGACTCGCCTGCCACGGCATCGCCGGACAAGGCCGCAAGCTCCATCTCCGGGATAACGGTCGGGCGCGTCAGTGCAAGGCCAGCGCCAAGGGCGCCAAGCGCAAGAACAATAAGGATAAAGAGGATACGGCGCATTGGCGAGGTCGTCCGGGGTGTGCATCACACCCCGGACGCGATCGGCTTATTCGGGCGCGCGGTAAAGGTCGTGGCAGGCGCCACAAGATGCGCCCAGCGGGCCCAGCGCGGCCTGCATCGGCTCCAGCCCGGTGCCCGCGACAGCGGCAAGGCCCTCGGCGGCAGCACCGAAGGCGCCCCACTTCTCGACCACGTCGGGAAGGTTTTCCCAGATCGCGGGCAGGGCTCGGGTGCCGTCGAGCGCCATGTTGTCGGTGCCTGCGGGCCAGTGGAAGGACTGGTCGATCTGCGACAGGGTCACGAGATTGTTGGCGGCCGTCTGCGCGGTCGCGGCGTCATACGCCGTATTGCCGCGAGCCATGCCGCCCAACATGCCGACATTGAGCGCCATGATCTGGAACTGACCCTGGCGGGCCTGAACCGGGGCGGGCAGGTCTTGTGCCACGGCAGAGGCGGCAACCCCGGTTGCGGCAAGGCAGGCGATCGTGAAAAGGGTGGAACGGGCTGTCATCGGTAAGCTCCCTGAGGGTGGCACATGGCTGGGTCGTTCAAGGGCAACCCTAGACAGACCTGACCACAGGTCAACCGACGGTTTTGTGACTTTGCGCACCTTTGATCTGCGCAGATGTCGGCTGGGTGGCCGCTGATCTGCGCAGATGTCGGCTGGGTGGCTGCAGGATCAGAAGCGGAAGCTGGCCTCGATGCCGAAGAACGTCACATCTGTGCCGAGCTCGCTGTCCAGCCGTTCGACATGTCCGCCAAGGACGAACCCGTTGTCGAGCTCGTATTCCGCTGCAATGCGGGTGAAATTCGTGACATTCGTTGCGGTTTCGAGGCGCAGCAGGTTCGCGCCGAGGGTCAGCCCGTCGACGGCGGGCAGATCGTAGCGGGCGGTCAGAAGGGTCGAGGCCAGGTCGGGCTGGAACTGCAGGTTCTCGTGATGCACGATCTCGCCGGTGAACCCGTTCATGCTGTAGCTGCCGCCGATCCACCATGCAGTGTCGATACCGGTGGCGGTGTCGCTGCTGGGCATCTCGACGGCGGCGAAGAGCGCGATGGCATCGGTCGCATTGTAGCGCGCCGCGAGGCTGTAGACCTCGCCGTCGCCCACCTGGTTGAAATGGGCGCTGGCGGCCACCTCGATCTGTCCGTAGTCGCCGAAATAGGCAAGGCCGAGCGCCGGATCGTCGGAGAAACTCAGCGCCCGGACGAAACTGTTGCTTGCGATCGTCTGCAGGAACAGCGTGTTCCTGTTCCGCCCGCCGAAGCGCAAGGCCTCGTCACCGATGAAAAGCTCGCTGGCCGGTTGCGCATGACCGACCTGGATCTGGCTGCCCGGTGCGAGGTTGTAGTAGAGATAGAAATCGGTGCGCGTGATGGGCTTGCCTTCGAACTCCGAAAGCCCAAAGAGGTCGAAGCCGATCCCGACGGTATTGGCCGCATCGAAGGCCAGCTCGCCTTCGACATCGAGGAAGCTGTAGCTCAGGTTGCTCAGCCCGGCGAAATCGGAATCCGAGAAACCGATCGAGAATTGCCCGTTCAGCTCCAGCGCCAGCCGCGTGCGGTCGTCCTGGGCGTTGGCGATTGTTGTGGTGGCCAGTACGGCCCCTGCGGTAAGGAAGAACACGTTGCGTGTCATGATCGTCATCCCGTCACTCTGCATTTGCAATAGTGCCAAGCTATCACAGCGGGGGCATTCGCGCTCTGCAGGTTTTCCCTCACAGGGTGTTGACCTTTCCTAAGGCAAGAAATGTGGCCGTCGCGCAACTCCTATGGCGCGCTCAGGCGCGGGCCGCGGGGCAGGCGGTCTGCGGTCAGCCAATCGGGCCAGCCCACAAGCCATTCGATCGCGGCAAAGGCGATGCCGATGCCGCAGACGACAGCGATGGCGATGCGCTGATGGCGCGACGGCGGGTGGCGCAGCCACAAGACCATGCGCAAGAGAAAAGGGGGCATCAGGCCGCGCCCGTCATCCTGACCTTGCCGATGAAGGGCAGGTTGCGGTTGCGCTGCGCGTAGTCGATGCCGTAGCCGACGACGAATTCGTCGGGGATCTCGAAGCCGATCCAGTCGGCCTTGATCGCCACCTCGCGCCGCGACGGCTTGTCGAGCAGCGCGATGGTCTTGAGCCGCGCAGGGTCGCGTGAGCGCAGCAGCCCGACCACATGGGTCAACGTATGGCCGGTGTCGACGATATCCTCGACCACCAACACATCGCGCCCCGCGATCTCGCCGCGCAGATCCTTGAGGATGCGCACCTCGCGCGACGAGGTGGTGGCATTGCCATAGCTGGACGCCTCCAGGAAATCGACTTCGACGGGCAGGTGCAATTCGCGCACCAGATCGGCGATGAAGACGAACGAGCCACGGAGCAGGCCCACGACCACCAGCTTGTCGGTGCCCGAAAACGCCGTCTCGATCTCGCGGGCCAGCGTCTCGATCCGGGCGGCGATGGATTTGGCCGAGATCATCTGGATGACCTCGTAGCCCGGTGTCGCGGCGGGTGCCGTGCCCTGTGCCGTGGATGCCTGCGCCATAATGCCCCCGGCCGATCCGGCCCGAACCTCTTGAACTCCGCTGCCGGTTTTATGACATGGTGGCCGTGGAAGAAAGACGAAAGCACCGATGCCGACCCATTCCGAAACCCGGGCGCTGCCCTATACCGCCGATCAGATGTATGCGCTGGTGGCCGATGTGGCGCAGTATCCGCAGTTCATTCCGTGGATCAGCGCCAGCCGCGTCCGCTCGATCACGCCCGAGGGGGCAAATGCGGTGATGCTGGCCGACCTCGTGATCGGCTTCAAGATGTTCCGCGAGCGGTTCCTGAGCCGTGTCACCTTGTGGGAAGCAGATCGCAAGATCGACACCGAGTATGTCGACGGTCCGTTCAAGCACATGATTTCCAAATGGGAATTTGCACCCGCCCCGGATGGTCAGGGCGGGTGTGAGGTTCACTTCTCGGTCGATTTCGAGTTTCGCAACAAGCTCTTGCAAGGTGCGGCGGGGCTCTTTTTCCACGACGCGATGCAGCGCATCGTGCGGGCCTTCGAAACCCGGGCCGAGGCGCTTTACGGGCGCAACGGGGCCAAGGCATCGGCCTAATCCTCGGGCGGGATCAGCCGGATCTCGCCCTCTTCCTCCAGCGCGCGGATGGCGGTGACGACCTCTGCCATCGCGGCTTCGCCTTCGTCGGGGCGGGGCGTGGGCATGGTGGCGGCGTCGTCGCGGATCTGCTCGGCCAGTCGCTTGGACATGTTCTCGAGCAGGAATTCCACCGACAGCGGCGCCTGTTCCATCCCCGCCGCGATGGCGCGGGTGACCACATCTGGCTCGACCCGGCGCAAGATGCGCGGCACATCAGCAGGCTCCACCCGCTTGGAGATATGCTGAAAGGTGAAGATGGCGCGCCGCACCTCGATGGCGAAACCTTTGTCGCGTGCCTCCAGCCCGCCCAAAAGCGCCTCGCGCAGCGCGCCGTTGACCGAATTGAGGATGGCGCCGATCCGGTCCACAGGGCTGGCCCGAAAGGCGGGTTCGCGCACCGCGTCCATCTGCGTGGCCAGATGCAGGCCGATCCGCTCGACCATGGCGGGCGTGACCGTCGCGGTCAGGGAGACGGCATGGGCGATGACCTGCGCGCGCGCCTCGGGCAAGCCTGCAAGCAACGCTGCCGCCTTGGCGACGCCCAGCTTGGACAGCAAGATCGCCGCAACCTCGGCGCTTTCGGACAGGAGGAGCGGGCGCAAACGGTCGGCCTCGATCGCCGCCAGTCGCGCCCAGGGGTCGGTCGGGTCGCCCGCTTCGGCCTCCGCGCGCAAACCGTCGCGCGCGATGGGCGAGATATGCGGCTCCAAAAGGGCCAAGGCATCGGCCAGCGTGTTGGGCGTGGTCAGCGCCAGCCCGTCGAGGCGCGCGGTAAACTCGCGCACCACTTCGGCCAGTGTCACGCGGCTGATCGGCCCCAGCGACGCCATGGCGCGGGCCAGATCGGCCTGCATCTGCGGTGTCAGACGGTCCAGCGCCGGCGACAGGTTCTGACTGAGCAGCAGGCGTACGATCACCGCCGCCTTCTGTTGCGCGCTCAGCCGCGCCGGTAGTTCGACCACACGCAGTCTTTCACCGCCCATGGCGGTGTCACAAATATCCAGTTGCAGGCCCATGTCCCACCCATCCTTCGCTCGCAGTCACCCATGGCCGAGGGTGACGCGCAGGGGTTAAGGCGGTGCTGACGGCCCTGTGTCCGACGCGTCGGATTTGTCGCGAATTACCTCAGTACTCAAAACCTTGCGACGAACCAGTCGCGATGGCGGCCGCAAGCGCGCGGTCGGGCCAACCTCCGGCGCCGCCGCGGGCGCGTATCTCGGTCAGTTGGGCCGCGGCCCGATCCGTCGAGCCAAGGATCAGGTAGGCCATGCCCATATAGGACCGGGCCAGCAGGTTGTCGGGGTCAGCCGCCAGCGCGCGGTCGTAATAGTCCAGCCCTCGGCGCATGTAGCCCAGGCTGCGGGAAGAATAGCCGATATAGGTCAGAACCATCGTGTCGCCCGGGTCGGGTGCGCGCGCCAGAAGGGCCAGCGCATCGGCGTGGCGGCCAGCATAGGCCAGTTCGCGCACGGTGCCGATCAGCAGGGCAGGGTCCGTGACAAGCCCGGTTTCACCGATGGTGACGCACAGGGCCTCGTCGATGTCCCAGACAGTGCCTTCGGGACAGATGACGGTCGTGGGCGTCGGCACCGGCGGGCCATCCTCCTCCGGAAAGACCGCCCAAGAGGCGGAGGCCCAAGCGAGCGTTGCGACTATCGCCAGACGTATCCGAGCGAGCATAAAGGCCCCTTTTCCTTTCTATGCGCGTCGCAAAGCTGAGGCAGTTCCGGCGCAGGGCAAGTGACAGTTCGATGACAAAGCGGGCCCGCGCAGTAAAAAACGCGCGCAAGGGCTGTGCCCTGCGCGCGTCTGGGTCTCGTGGGCTGGCGCCTTGGGCTCAGCTGGTGGCGGTCGCCACGCAGGTCTGGGCCGTAGCATCCCAGGTCATGCCCTCGGCACAGCTCATGGAGGCCTCCTGCATGGGGCCCCAGGAACATTCGGCATAGGCAAAGCCCGGCATGGCCATCAGGACGAAGGCGGCCAGATAAGTCTTGATGCGCATTCTCGCGTCTCCTGTCTCAACTGCAGTCTGTCGTCTATTGCAATGGAAAGGGTAGCACGCGGGCCTTGAAAGACAACGATCTTGCGCGGCGGGCCGGGAACTATTCCGCTTGTTGCTGAAATCAGGGGCAGAACCGCGCTGCCTTTGCGTCAGGTGTCGCCAAAGACGCGGGCAAAGATCGTGTCCACATGCTTGGTGTGATAGCCGAGGTCGAACTTGTCCTCGATCTCGGCCGGGCTCAGCGCCACCGTCACCTCAGGGTCGGCCAGCAATTCCTCGCGGAAATCGCGGCCTTCTTCCCAGACCTTCATCGCGTTGCGCTGCACCAGCCTGTAGGCATCCTCGCGGCTGACGCCGGCTGGGTCAGCGCCAGCAGCACGCGCTGCGAATGCACGAGGCCGCGGAACTTGTTCATGTTGGCGATCATCGTGTCGGGGTAGATCACGAGCTTCTCGATCAGCCCGGTCAGGCGGGCGAGCGCGAAATCGAGCGTGATGGTGGCATCGGGCCCGATCATCCGCTCGACCGAGGAATGCGAGATGTCGCGCTCATGCCAGAGCGCCACGTTTTCCATCGCGGGCACGACGGCCATGCGCACGATGCGCGCCAGCCCGGTCAGGTTCTCGGACAAGACCGGGTTGCGCTTGTGCGGCATCGCGCTGGAGCCTTTCTGCCCCTTGGAGAAAAACTCCTCCGCCTCCAGCACCTCGGTGCGCTGCATGTGGCGGATCTCGGTGGCGATATTCTCGATCGAGCTGGCGATCACGCCCAGCGTGGCAAAGAACATCGCGTGGCGGTCGCGCGGGATGACCTGGGTCGAAATCGGCTCCGGGCGCAGGCCCAGCTTGGCGCAGACATGTTCCTCGACCGCCGGATCGATGTTGGCAAACGTGCCGACCGCGCCGGAGATGGCGCCGGTGGCGATCTCCCAACGGGCCTTCTCCAGCCGGTTCCGGTTGCGCTCCATCTCGGCGTAGAAGCGGGCGAAGGTCAGGCCCATGGTCACGGGTTCGGCGTGGATGCCGTGGCTGCGCCCGATGCGCACGGTCATCTTGTGTTCCATCGCGCGGGTCTTGAGGGCCACCAAGAGCGCGTCGAGATCGGCCAGCAAGATGTCGGCCGCCCGCGTCAGCTGGATGTTGAAGGTGGTATCAAGCACGTCCGACGACGTCATGCCCTGATGGACGAAGCGCGCGGCATCCGCACCCACGATCTCGGCCAGATGGGTGAGGAAAGCGATCACGTCATGTTTCGTCACCGCCTCGATCTCGTCGATGCGGGCCACGTCGAATTCCACATCCTTCGCGGCCCAGACTGCTGCCGCATTCTCCTTGGGGATCACGCCCAGTCCCGCCTGCGCGTCGCAGGCATGCGCCTCGATCTCGAACCAGATGCGGAACTTGGTGGCGGGCTCCCACAGGGCGGTCATCTCGGGGCGGGAATAGCGGGGGATCATGGGCAGGGCCTTGCGTTCGGGACAGGGTTCGCGCTCTCATAGGCGCAGGGGCGTGGAGGAACAAGGTGACGGGATCACGCAAGTTGATACGCGCGATGGCGGCTCTCGCGCTGCTGACGCCCGGCGTGGCGCGAGCCGAGGACGCGCCGGACCTCTTCGCCATCTTGACCACGCATGACGTGATCTATGACGAGATCGGTTGGGAACGCCACGCCGCCAACGGCCGCCTGATGGTCCAGCTGGACGAGGACATGCGCTCGCGCCTGAGTTTCGGCGAGTGGTGGCTGAGCGGCGATGCCCGCTGCCTGCGCTGGCACCGCGCGATGGATTGGGAATGCTACACCATCGTGCTGGACGGGGCAGGGGGCATCAGCTTCACCGATGATTTCGGCAATGTCAGCGCCGGGCGGCTGGTGCCGCGGGACGCCGAGTGATCGGGCTTGCCGAGTTGGAGGGTCTGTGGCGCCTGACCCGGACGATCGCGGATGCGCGCGCGGGGCTGAGCGGGCACCTGCAGGGCACCAGCCGATGGCGACCCGACGAGGCCGGGCTGGTGCAGGAGGAGGAGGGCCTGCTGCACTACGGCAGTGCCCCGCCGATGCAGGCAGCGCGGCGCTACCTGTGGCGCGCGGATGGCGATGGGCTGGCCGTGTTTTTCGAGGATGGGCGACCGTTCCACACCCTGTCGCCTGCGCAGCTGTCGGACCGGCACTGGTGCGATCCCGACACCTATAACGTGACCTATGACCTGTCGCGCTGGCCTGTCTGGATGCAGGTCTGGCATGTCACCGGCCCACGCAAGGATGCGGTCATCACCAGCTGGTTTCAGCCCTTGGGATAGGCGCGCGCCAGCATCAGGTCGGCCGCCTTTGTCATGCCCGCCACCTCCAGCACCAGCGCGCCATGGACCAGACCCAGCATTTCCTTGGCGCGTGGCTTGGGGTCTTCGACCGCCTCAGGAAGGCGGGTGGCGATCCAGTCGATCTGCCCCACCAGAATGCGCCGTGCGGCCGCGATGTGATCGGCATCGCCCCAGCCCGCCGCCGACACGATATCGAGCCAGACCCGCAGGTAGGGGCGAAAGGTCGGCGTGCGAAGCAGGGCAACGACCTCGGCCAGCGCCGCGGCTTCGATTTCGCGCGCGGGCGCGGCAGGGCTGCGGCCATCGCCGACAGCATCTCGCCCGCCAGATGGTCAAGCAGCGCCGCGATCAGCCCGCTTTTCGATCCGAAGTGATAGATCAGCATCCGGTCCGAGGTGCCCGCCGCCCGCGCAAGCGGCCTGAGGCTGGCCCCCGCCAGCCCGGTGCCGCGCACATGGGCCGCCATCGCGATCAGCAGGTCGGATTTGTTCAGGTTCGTCATCTCTGCTCGCTGCCCCCCTTGGTTCTTGGTGTGCCGGGTGGCCTGTGTGGGATCAGGGGTGCCTGTCGGGGTCAGGTCCCTGTGGACTCGGTGGTGTCGGCACCATTCCCCGGCGCGGGGCGCGTGGCAAGGATGCGGTCGGCCTTTTTGCGCACGAGGACCGTCCGCAGGTCATGCATCGCCAGCAAAAGGCGGTCGGTCACATCCTCCAGATCCTCGTCCGAGGCGCGGGTCTGTGCCCAATGCGTCGTAAGGTTCAGATAGTCGATCGCGCGGTGGATGTCGTCGATGTCGCGGTCGGCCAGCACGGCGCGGCGATCTTCCATCCAGGCTTCGATCACGGACAGGTCGCCTTGGGTCAGAGCCGTTTCGCCATGCGGGCGGATATTGCCGTTGCGGATGTTGACGACGGCGATCTCTTCCATCTCGATCCGGCGCTGCCGGTTCTCGGTCGAGACCCGGAACACGGCCGCCCCGTTCTCTCGGATGCGGAAGTAGTATTCCGGAAGCTCGGTCATCCGCGCCCTGCCTGTGATGCCCGAGTGCGGGCGGTATGATTATTGGAACAGATGGTATTGCGCGGGTCGCGGCGTGTCAAAGGGCGCGGCTCAGCGCGCCGGGGGTTGAAAGGCGGCGCTCAGGATCATGGTCAGGGCGTGGCGGGTGGCGGCGCGCGCGCACCGCGGCGCGCCCCAACGGCCCAAACTCGCGGGTTTCGGTCACCACGTCGTGACCGTTGGCCAGACCGAAACAGACGCGGCCTTCCGGCTTGTGATCCGACCCGCCGGGACCTGCGATGCCGGTGACGGAGACGGCGATCTGCGCCTGCGAGTGGTCCAGCGCGCCTTGGGCCATCTCGGCCGCGACCGGCTCGGAGACCGCGCCATGGGCCTTGAGCGTTGCGGGCCGCACGCCCAGCATCTCGGTCTTGGCGGCGTTGGAATAGGTGACAAAGCCCCGGTCGAACACATCCGAAGACCCCGCCACATCGGTCAGGGCTGCCGCGATCAGGCCGCCTGTGCAGCTTTCGGCGGTGGCCAGTTTCCAGCCGCGCCGCCGCAGCGCCTCCAGCACCTCCACCGCGCTCATCCCATCACCTGCGGCAGATGTGCGAGAAAGGCCAGCATCGCCACCACCAACGCCGCCATCCAGCCCGCGATCACATCATCGGCCATGACGCCAAAGGCGCCGTCCTGCCGGTCGGCCCAGCCCACCGGGCCGGGCTTGAGGATATCGAAGACGCGAAACGCGACGAAGGCCGTGACCACCCCCGGCCAGAGGTCCCAGAATCCCGCGCCCGCCATCTGCGCGCCCAGCGAGACAGGCCAGAGCGCAATCCACTGGCCCGCCACCTCGTCGATGATGATTTCCGACGGGTCCTTGTCGGCGCTGCCCTTTGTGGCCTGCCCAACCGCCCACCAGCCCAAGGCGGTGACCGCCAGCGTGGCGGCCAGCACCAGCCAGAACCCGCCCACCACATGCAGCCCCCACGCAATGAGCACAGCCACAGCACTGCCCCAAGTCCCGGGGCCGGGGCGCAGGTGGCCGATGGGGCCAAGGGTACAGAGCGCGCGGATCATGGCTTGACCAGCGTGACGGTGGCCATGGCAGCGATGCCTTCCTCGCGGCCGGTGAAGCCCAGTTTCTCGGTCGTGGTGGCCTTGACCGAGATGCGGTCCAACTCGATGCGGAGCAGCTCTGACAGCTTTGCCCGCATCGCCGCCGCATGCGGGCCGATCTTGGGCCACTCGCAGATCAGCGTCAGGTCGGCATGGGTGATGGCAAAGCCGCGGCTGGCTGCCAGATCGACGGCATGGCTCAGGAAGATATGGCTTTCGGCCCCTTTCCATTGTGGGTCGCTGGGCGGGAAATGGGTGCCGATATCGCCCTCGGCCAGCGCGCCATAGATCGCGTCGGTCAGGGTGTGCAGGCCCACGTCGGCATCCGAATGGCCCTGCAACCCCCGCTCATGGGGGACCGCGACGCCACACAGCATCACATGGTCGCCGGGGCCGAAGCGGTGCACGTCAAAGCCGTTGCCGGTGCGGATATCCATGTCTGTCCTCTCCAATATCGCGGCGGCGCGAGCGAAATCGCCGGGTGCGGTGATCTTGAGGTTGTCCTCGTGGCCCGGCACGATGGCAACGCTCACCCCATGCGCGCGCGCAACCTCGACGTCATCGGCGGGCTCGCCAACAAAAGGCGCGGTGCGCGGCCAATATCGCTTGCAGGTGAAAGCCCTGCGGCGTCTGCGCCCGCCAGAGCCCGTCGCGCGGCACGGTTCCCTCGACCAGCCCGTCGCCACGCCAAAGCGCATCGGTGACGGCAAGCGCCGGCGCCGCGCCCTTGTGAGTGTCCAGCGCCGCGGTCACCGCGTCGATGACGGCGGCGGGCACACCGGGGCGGGCGACGTCATGGATCAGCACCAGATCGGCCGAACCCTCCAGCGCAATCAGCCCCGCCATCACCGAGGCTGCGCGGGTGACGCCGCCTGTGACGATCCGCAGGTCGGTCGCGGTCGTTTCGGGCAAGAGGTCACTGGGCGTGTCCGCCCCTACCACCAACACGATCAGGTCGATGGCAGGGTGGCGGTCAAAGGCCTCGAGCGTCCATTGCGCGACCGACTTGCCCACCAGCGGCCGCCACTGCTTGGGCAGGCCGCCGCCCGCGCGCATGCCGCGCCCCGCCGCGACGATCAGCGCAGCGATGCGAGGGCGGTGGGCGGCATCGGTCCTTGTCATGGGGCGGTGATAGGCGCTGGACGCGGGCCGCACAACGGGGCACATTGGACGCACAATAATTAGGCATGCCGCCCGATTCCTGTGCGATGCTGTTCCCTGCGGAGGCTGTCATGATTGTTTCTTTTGAACTCTCCGCCGCGCCGACCTAGGCCTCAGGGCGTGCGCACAAGGATTAGGCACTTGACGGTTTCATTGGCAGCGTTTCCCCCGTCACCGCCGGTTCTTCTGGCGCCGATGGCGGGTATCACCGACCGCCCTTTCCGCGATCTTGTCGCCTCGTTCGGGGCGGGGATGGTGGTCTCGGAAATGGTCGCCAGTCAGGAGATGGTAGAGGCCAAGCCTTCGGTGCGCGCCCGGGCGGAGCTTGGGTATGACGCCGCCCGAACCGCTGTGCAGATCGCGGGCCGCGAGGCGCATTGGATGGCCGAAGCCGCCCGCATTTCAGAGGCGCAGGGCGCGCAGGTCATCGACATCAACATGGGCTGCCCCGCCAAGAAGGTGACCACGGGCCTGTCGGGCTCCGCCTTGATGCGTGACCTCGACCACGCGCTGTCGTTGATCGAGGCGGTGGTGGAAGCGGTTTCGGTGCCCGTTACGCTCAAGACCCGGCTGGGCTGGGATGACGGGCAAAGGAACGCCGCAGACCTTGCACGACGCGCCGAGGGGGCGGGGGTGGCGATGATCACCATCCACGGCCGCACCCGCTGCCAGTTCTACAAGGGTCAGGCCGATTGGGCCGCGATCCGGGCGGTGACGCAGGCGGTCTCCATCCCGGTCATCGCAAATGGCGACATCACCAGCGCCGAGAGTGCGGCGCGCGCGCTGCGCCTGTCGGGGGCGGCTGGCATCATGGTCGGGCGCGGGGCGCAAGGCCGCCCTTGGGTCTTGGCCGAGATCGCAGCCGCGCTGCATGGCACGCCCGCGCCTGTGGTGCCACAGGGCGCGGCCTTGGTCGATCTGGTCGCCGGTCACTACGAGGCGATGCTGGGATTTTACGGCCGCGACCTTGGGCTGCGCGTCGCGCGCAAGCATCTGGGCTGGTATATGGACGTGGCCGAAACGCCCCCCGATCTAAAGCGCCTTGTGCTGACCGCGACCGTGCCGGCGCGGGTTCTGGCGCATCTGGCCCAAGCGCTGGACCGTCCCGCCCGAAGGGATGCAGCATGACCAAGGTCACCACCAGCCTTTGGGCCTCCCTCCCGATCCCGGCCGTGATCTGCGACGTCGAGGACCGCATCCGCGACGTGAACCCCGCCGCGGAACTGTTTCTGAATGCGTCGAAAAAGGCGCTGGATGGCAGCCCGGTCTGGGACAAGATCTTTGTCGACGCGCCGCTGGAAGAGGCCTTTGCCCGCGTCCGCAGCGCCAGCGCGCCCTTGTTCGTCAATGCCGTGGACGTGGGCACGGGCAGCCGCAAACCGGTGTCGCTGCGACGTGCAGATCGCGCCCTTGGCCGACAAGCCCGACCATGTGCTGGTCCTGCTCGAAAGCCGCGAACTGGCCGGCCGCATGGACCGGGCGATGTCGTCCAAATCGGCCGCCAAATCGGCCATCGGCATGGCCGAGATGCTGGCTCATGAGATCAAGAACCCGCTTGCGGGGATCACCGGGGCGGCGCAGCTCATCGCCATGAACGCGAGCGGCGAAGATCGCGAACTGACCGACCTGATCGTCGAAGAGACGCGTCGCATCCTCAAGCTGCTCAGCCAGGTCGAGGAATTCGGCAATGTCCGCCCGCCCGACCGGCGCGCGGTCAATATCCACGACATCCTCGATCGGGCGCGCAAATCCGCCGCCATCGGCTTTGCCGCCCACATGACGATCGAGGATGACTACGACCCGTCGTTGCCGTCCACCTTTGCCGATGCGGACCAGTTGCAGCAGGTGTTCCTGAACCTGCTCAAGAACGCGGCCGAGGCCGGGCGCAGCGGTGGCACGATCCGGCTGCGCACCTTTTACGAGCTGTCGCTCAAGGTCCGCCGCAAGGACGGATCGGGGGCCGCCGTGCCCTTGCAGATCGAGGTCATAGACGACGGCCCCGGCATCCCGCCCGACATTTCGCAAGACCTGTTCGAACCCTTCGTCTCGGGCCGCGAGAACGGCACGGGCCTTGGCCTTGCGCTCGTGAGCAAGATCATCGCCGACCACGACGGCTGGATCGGTGTCGACAGCGTTCCGGGACGCACAGTGTTTCGCGTGTCGCTTCCCGTCGCGCCGAAGGAGGCGCAGGAATGACCACCTTCCCCAAAGAAGCCCAGACAGCCGGAGATACCTGACCCATGGACGGCACCGTTCTTGTCGCAGACGACGACCGCACCATCCGCACCGTTCTGACCCAGGCGCTGACGCGCGCGGGCTGCAAGGTGCACGCGACCTCCAGCCTGATGACGCTGATGCGCTGGGTTGATGAGGGAAAGGGCGATCTCGTGATATCGGACGTGATGATGCCCGACGGGAACGGGCTGGAGACCCTGCCGCAGATCACCGAGAAGCGGCCCGGCCTGCCGGTCATCATCATCTCGGCGCAAAACACGATCATGACCGCCATTCAGGCGACCGAAAAGGACGCCTACGACTACCTGCCCAAACCCTTCGACCTGCCTGACCTGATGAAGCGTGCCGCCCGCGCGCTGGACCAGAAGCGCCGGGTGCAACCGCCGCGCAGCGCCACGACCGGAACACCGGCCACAGCCATTCCCGCCCAGCAAGAAGATCTGCCGCTGGTCGGCCGCACGCCCGCGATGCAGGCGCTCTACCGGCTGGTGGCGCGCGTGATGAACACCGATCTGCCGGTCCTTGTGACCGGCGAAAGCGGCACGGGCAAATCCCTGATCGCGCGCGCCATCCATGATTTTTCCGACCGCCGCACCTTGCCCTTTGTCATCGCCACGGCGGGCGATCTGGAAGGGATGGACGGCCCCTCGGCGCTGGCCGCGCGGGCGAGGGGCGGCTCGATCCCTGTTCGATGAGGTCGGCGATCTGAGCGAAGAGGCGCAGGCGCGAATCGTGCGGATGCTCGACGCCTTTGGCGACAGCGCGCCGCGCGTCATGGCGACCTCGCAACGTGACCTGATGGAACGGATGGAGGCGGGCCAGTTCCGCCAAGATCTGTTCTACCGTCTGGGGGGCGTGACGCTGACTGTGCCGTCCTTGCGCGAACGCGTCGACGACATTCCGCTGCTCGTCACTCATTTCCTGTCGCGCGCCGAACGCGACGGCCTGCCGCTGCGCCGCTTTTCCAACGAGGCGATGGACCTGATCCGCGCCTATTCGTGGCCCGGCAATGTGCGCCAGTTGGAAAACACCATCAAGCGGTTGACCGTGACCGGCCAGTCCGAGGAAATCGGCAAGGCCGAGGTCGAGATGGTGCTGGGCAACCAGCCCGCGATCGAGCCGCTGATGGGGGGCGCGCCGGGCGACAAGCTGTCATCGTCGGTCGCCAAGCATCTGCGACGCTACTTCGATCTGCACGGGGGTGCTGCCGCCTGCGGGGCTTTACAACCGCATCTTGCGCGAAGTGGAAACACCCCTGATCGAAATCGCGCTGGAGGCGACGGGCGGCAATCAGGCCAAATGTGCGGACCTGCTGGGCATCAACCGCAATACCTTGAGAAAAAAGATCACCGATCTGGATATCCGCGTGACTCGTCGCCGCAAGTTGATGTAAACCCGCAACAGTCGCGTGGCCGATGGGCGACAGCCCGCAGTCGGCCGCGTCACCTTGGGGGAGCAGCCCGTGGATCAACCCGCGGACAGGCAGGTCGGTGGCCTGATCGACCGCTTTGGCGGTTCAAGGAAGACCCGGGCGTGCGCAGTGTGGCGACGCTCGGACTTGTGCTTTTGGGGCCGGTTCTGGCCGTGCTCACCTTCCTCGTGCTCGGGCCGCTGTCGGATCTGGCCGAGGCGCCGGGGCTCAGGCTGATTCTTCTGGCCGATCTCGTCTATGTGTTGCTGGTGGCGGGCCTTGTCGCGCGCGAGGTCGCGCGCATCGTTGCCTCGCGCCGGGCGCAATCGGCGGGCTCGCGGCTGCATCTGCGGTTGACGGGCGTGTTCACGGTGGTGGCGCTGGTGCCCACGATTTTGGTCGCGGTCTTTGCCACGATCACTGTCAACATGGGCCTCGAGGGTTGGTTCTCCGACCGCGTGTCACGCGCGCTTGGCAATTCGGTGGATGCCGCCGTGGCCTACAGCCAAGAACACCGCGACGACCTGTCGACCGATACGCTGGCCTTGGCGAACTTCCTGAACCTCAATCGTCGCGCGACCGTTCTGCTGTCGGACGGCGATCTGCGGCAATTGCTGACGCAAGGCCAGAGCCGTATCCAGCGCGGGCTGGAGGAGGCCTTCGTTATCGACGGCGCGGGCGAGATCAGGGCACGGGGCGAATCGAGCTATCTGTTCGACTATGACCTGCCCAGCGAGTCCGGCCTTGCGCAAGCGGCCGACGGCGATCTTGTGCTGATCGAGGACCGAACCCAGAACGAATTCCGGGCCCTTATGCGGCTCGACGCCTTTCCCGACCGCTACCTTTACGTCAGCCGCGAAGTTGATGGCGCAATCCTCGCGCTGCTCGACGAGACGCAGCAGACAGTGCAGCTCTATCGCCAGCTCGAGGCTGATAGGGGACGCGTGCTGTTCGAATTCGGCCTTCTGTATCTGGGATTTGCGCTGATCATGGTGATGGCGGCGATCTGGCTGGGCCTGTGGTTTGCCGAACGCCTGTCGCGCCCCGTGGGCCAACTCGCCGGTGCCGCGCAACGCGTCGGGCAGGGTGATCTGTCGGTGCGCGTGCCCGAGGAACGCGGCGATGATGAGATCGCCATGCTGGGTCGGCTCTTCAATCAGATGACCCGCCAGCTCAAGGGCCAGCGCGATACTTTGATCGAGCAGAACTGCCGCGACCGAAAGCGCGCCGGCGGCTGTTCGACAGCGTGCTTGGCTCGGTCACTGCGGGGGTGATCGGTCTGAACGAGGCGGGCCGCGTCGATTTCGTGAACCGCTCTGCGCTGCGCCTGCTACAACTGGTGGAGCAGCGCGACAGCGGTCTGAGCCTGTCGGCGGCTGTGCCGGAATTCGCTGCGCTCTTTGAGAGGCTACAGAAATCCACTTCCGAGGCCGTGCAGGAAGAGATCAAGCTGACGCGCGCAGGCAAGCAGGAAAGTTTGCTGGTGCGCATGGCCGTGCGCCGCAACACCGAGGGCGAGCTTGAGGGGTATGTCGTCGCCTTCGACGACGTGACCCAACTGGTCAGTGCGCAGCGCATGGCGGCATGGGGCGATGTGGCGCGCCGCATCGCCCATGAGATCAAGAATCCGCTGACCCCGATCCAGCTCTCGGCAGAGCGCATAAAACGGCGTTACGCCAAAGATCTGCAGGGCGAAGACAAGGCGAAACTTGAAGAGCTGACCGAGATCATCGTGCGTCAGACCAATGACCTGCGCCGGATCGTCGACGAGTTCTCCAAATTCGCCCGCATGCCTGAACCCGAAACGCGGGTGGAGGATCTGGGCAAGCTGTTCCGCGGGGCGATCACGCTGCAGCGCGCGGGCCAGCCCGGCGTGCGCTTTGATTTCTCATTCCCGACAGCCCGGTGATGGCGGAACTGGATGCGACGATGATCGGTCAGGCCTTCACGAACCTGTTGAAGAATGGTGGAGAAGCCATTGAAACACTGCAGGAAACAGGAGTGCCCGCCGGGCATGTGCCACAGTTGCGAGGCGCCTTGGTTACCACCGCCGCGGCGGCCATCATCACCATCGCGGACAACGGCATCGGCCTGCCCGCGGACCGGGAAAAGCTGTTTGAGCCCTATGTGACCACCCGCGACAAGGGGACGGGGCTGGGGCTGCCGATCGTGAAGAAGATTATCGAGGAACACGGCGGGACGCTGGAGTTGCTGGATGCAGAGCCGTTCGAGGACGGCGCGCATTCCGGCGCGATGGCGCGCATCACCTTGCCGATATTGCCCAACGGAGAGACAGCATGAGCGACATTCTGGTCGTGGATGACGAGCGCGATATCCGCGAATTGATCTGCGACATCTTGCAAGACGAGGGGTATTCGACCCGCATGGCGGGCACCTCGGACGAGTGCATGGCCGAATTGAACAAGGCCCAGCCGGGGCTGATGATCCTCGATATCTGGCTCAAGGACAGCTCGATGGACGGGATCGACATCCTGGGCCATGTCAAACGCGACAACCCCGATGTGCCGGTCGTCATCATCTCGGGCCATGGCAACATCGAGATCGCGGTCGCCGCGATCAAGCAGGGCGCTTATGACTTCATCGAAAAGCCCTTCAACATCGACCAGCTTCTGGTCGTGATCCGCCGCGCGATGGAAACCTCGCGCCTGCGGCGTGAGAACGCGAGCCTCAGGCGGCAGGATGTGAAGGGGGCCGAGATGGTCGGCGCTGGCATCGCCTTCCGCACGCTCAAGGGGCAGCTCGACAAGGTGACGAAATCGAACGGCCGGGTGATGCTGACCGGCGGGGCGGGATCGGGCAAGGAGGTTGCCGCGCGCTACATCCATGCCCATTCCAACCGCGCCAGCGCCCCCTTTGTCACGGTCAGTTCCGCCGCCGTCCAGCCCGACCACATGGAAGAGGTGCTGTTCGGCCGCGAAAGCCCCGAGCGTGGCGTCGAACAGGGCCTGCTGGAACAGGCCCATGGCGGCGTGATCTATTTCGACGAGGTGGCCGACATGCCGCCGGGCACCCAGTCCAAGATCTTGCGCGTGCTGGTCGACCAGTCTTTTACCCGCGTCGGCGGCACGGCCAAGGGTGCGGGTCGACCTACCGTGTCATCTCCTCGACCTCGCGCGACCTGTCGGCCCTGATCGCCGAAGGGCGGTTCCGCGAGGAACTGTATCACCGGCTGAACGTCGTGCCGATCGAGGTGCCGAGCCTTGAGGACCGGCGCGACGACATCCCCGAACTGGCACGCCATTTCATCGCCGAGTTCAACCGAGATCAGGGCCTGCCGTTGCGGCCCTTGGGCGAGGATGCGCTGGCGATCTTGCAGACCATGCGCTGGCCCGGCAATGTGCGCCAACTCAGGAACGTGATCGAGCGCGTGCTGATCTTGGGCGACGGAACCGGCCCGATCGAGGCGCGCGACCTGCCGGGTCAGGCCGAGGCCCTCGGCGAGGATGAAGGCGGTGCGCTGTCGCCCACCTTGACCACGCTGCCGCTGCGCGAGGCGCGCGAGCTGTTCGAACGTCAGTATCTGATGGCGCAGATCAACCGTTTCGGCGGCAACATCAGCCGCACGGCCAGTTTCGTCGGCATGGAACGCTCGGCGCTGCACCGCAAGCTCAAGTCGCTGGGCGTGGTCACGACCAGCAAGTCGGGCGCGCGCGTGGCGCAGATGGAAGACGACGACTAGCCCCGTTCAGATCGGGTTGACGATCAGCGCGGGCCCCGGTCCGGGACTGTAGAGACAGGTGCCGCCCGTCAACTGCGGCATAACCGTTGAGAGCCGGATTTGCGTGCCTTCCTCGCAGCGGGGCAGGCCGATGCGGGCGTAGCCGCGCGCACCCATGCAGCCCTGCGCGGCTGTGCGCCGGAACGAGGCATTCACATCGACGGTATAGGGATTGCCCCCCTCGAAATACCCCGGTTGCGTGACACAGGCCCCAGCGCTGTCGCAGATCTGCCGGGGCGGCACATAGATACGCGGCGTGTAGCGGGTTTGATTGCGGACCGGGAAATCGGCCAGCGCCTGCCGGTCGCAGGCGGCGATATCGGCGTCGCGGGTGGCAAGATCCACGCCTTCGGCGAAATAGGTCGATCCGGTGACGCAGCCCGAAAGGGTCATGGCGGCGATCACGATGGCAAGTGTCAGGCGCATCCGCGCGTTCCTCCCTGCAGCGATCCCATGCAGACGGTATTGCGCGCCCGTGGACCTGTCCAGCCTTCAGCGCGTTGCCATGAGACGCTCGAGCCCGTGGAAATGGTAGATGTTGGCGTAGACGGGCTGCGCGGCAAGGCGCAGGCCCGGGTGCATGTCGAACAGCACCGACAGCGCGATCTGCAACTCCAGTCGCGCAAGGGCCGCCCGACGCAGAAATGCAGACCCGCCCCGAAGGCAAGGTTCGCGGGGCCGTCTTTGCGGTCGGAGCGAAACGTCTCGGCGTCAGAATAGACGGTCGCGTCGCGCCCGGCCGAGGCCAGCAGCAACCCCACCTGATCGCCGCGCCGGAAGTCATGGCCATAGAGCGTGACATCCTCGTAGGCGGTCCGCGTGAACAGGTGCAGCGGTGGGTCGTGGCGCAAGATTTCCTCGACCAGTGGGCCGGCATCCGCGCCGGGGCGCGCGCCGGTCTCGAGGCAAGCTTTGACCCCGTTGCCAAGCGTATGCACCGTTGCCTCATGGCCGGCGTTGAGCAGCAAGATGCAGGTGGTGATCAGCTCGTCGGTGCTGAGCTTCTCACCCGCCTCCTCAGCCGCGATCAGGGCGGTGATGAGATCGTCTTGCGGGTCACTGCGGCGACGTTCGACATAGCCGCGCAGGAAGGAGGCGAAGTCCCTGGTGGCGGCGTTTGCCTCCAGTTCCTCGTCGCGGGTCCGGCGGGCTTGATACATCTGCACCATGGCATTCGACCAACGCAGCAGGTCCGGCGCCATCGCCTCGGGCACGCCCAGAAGGCGGGCGATGACGATCACCGGGATCGGGCGGCAAAACTTGTCGAGCAGATCGAACGTGCCATCGGGCAGTTTCGCGGCAAGGTCGCGCGCGAGGGTTTCGATCTCGGGGGCCATCGCCTGGATGCGGCGCGTGGTGAAGGCGCGCAGCACAAGGCCGCGCAGGCGGGTGTGGCGCGGCGGTTCCAGCTCCAGCATCGAATGGGCCTCGACCGCGTAGAAACCGGCGACATGGTCGGGGATGTCGGGCTGCGTGATAGGTTCCCGCCCGAAGCGGCGGTCGCGCAGCACAGGCGTTGACGAGCCTGATGGGTGGTGGCCATCGGCATGGCGTAATCCTCCCACCACACAAGCGGCCCGGCGGCCCGGGCGCTTTCAGCAGAACGGTCAGGGTTTTGCACGAAATCGGGATCGGTGGGGGATTGGGAAAGCCGGTACATGGGCGCTGTCATCGCAGGCGGCGCACCACTTGGCCAGCGTAGCGCCGTGCATATTTGGAGAAAGGTGAGGGGGAGGGGCGCGTTTGCCCCTCCCCGATCGTGGTCAATCTGCGCCGCGCACCGGGATGCTGGCGTTGGCGCTGGGGTTGAACAGGCGCTGGATCAGGTAGATGCCGCCCGCGAGCCCCAGGCCGACCAGATCGGTGACCAGACCACCCTCGATCATGAAGAGCGCCGCGAAGACCAGGCCGATGCGCAAGAACCACGCAGAGCGTCCGCCCATGAACCAGCCCTGCACCCCCGCCGACAGGAGGAAGACGCCGAAGGTGGCGGTGATGCCGGCCCGGATCACCTCGAACCACGTGCCGTCCATCAAGAGCGCGCCATTGTAGAAGAACATGAAGGGCACGATGAAGGCCGCGATGCCGATCCGGAACGAAGCGACCGAGGTCTCCATCGGGTTGGCGCCCGAGATGCCCGCCGCGGCGTAGCTGGCCAGCGCCACGGGGGGCGTGATGGCCGAGACGACGGCGAAGTAGAAGACGAAGAAATGCGCCGTCAAGAGCGGGATGCCGAGGTTCACGAGGCCGGGCGCGACGACAGCGGCGGCCACCGCATAGAGCCGCCGTCGTGGGCATGCCCATTCCCAGCAAGATGGCGATGCACATGGCGAAGAAGAGCGCGAGCAACTGGCTGACGCCCGCGAGGTCCAAGAGCAGGTTGGAGAAACGCGCGCCGACCCCTGTGAGCGAGATGACGCCCACGATGATGCCTGCCGCCGCACAGACCGCGATGATCTGGATCGACATGATGCCCGCAAGCTCGAAGGCCTTGATGATCGAGCGGATGCCCATCCGGTAGGGTGTGAGCCAGCTGACCACAGCGGCCGCGACGGTCGCAAGCGTACCTGCCCGGATCACCGAGTAGCCCATGAAAAGCGCCACGATTAAGATGATGATCGGGATGAAGAGAAACACCTGCCGCGCCAGTTTGCGCAGCTTGGGCAACTCGTCCTCGCGCATGCCGCGCATGCCCAGTTTGGCGGCCTCCATATCGACCATGAAGTAGATCGAGGCGAAGTAAAGGATCGCGGGAATGATCGCGGCGGCCGCGATCTCGGTGTAGGGGATGCCCGTCACCTCGGCCATGATGAAGGCGCCCGCGCCCATGATCGGCGGCATGATCTGCCCGCCGGTCGAGGCCGCGGCCTCGATCGCACCGGCGGTCTTTTTCTGGTAGCCCACCTTTTTCATCAGCGGGATGGTCAGCGAGCCGGTGGCGACCACATTGCCTGCGGAGGTGCCGTTGATCATCCCCATCAGGCCGGAGGCGAAGATGGCGACCTTGGCGGGACCGCCGCGCGACCGGCCGGCCAGCGCAAAGGCGAAGTTCACGAAGTAATCGCCCACCTTGGAGGCCTGCAGGAACGCCGCGAAGATAATGAACAAGATGATGTAGGTCGAGGAGACCGAGGTGGTCGTGCCAAGGATACCGACATCGGAATAGACCGTGCCGAAGAACCGCTGCCAGCTGTAGGGGGTTTCCACTCGCAGGATCGATGGCAGGAGATGCGCGGTGAATGTGTAGACGAGAAAGACCCCAGCGATCACCACCAGCGCCATGCCCGCGACGCGGCGCGTGAGTTCGAGGATCAGCGCGGTCCCCGCCGTGGCGGCGAAGGCCACACCGATTGGAACTTGGGGGGTGCCGACGGCATTGCGCGCGGCGGTGCCGTAGACCGGGATCAGGTAGAGGGCGACGATGAGGGCGCAGAGCCCCAGCACGATGTCGGAGGCGGTGAAGGCCGCGCGGTCGCGCCGCTCGTACCATCCGGTCACGATCGCGCCGAAGGTGGCGAGCAAAAGGGGCAGACCGAACCACCAGATCTCACGGTCGTAGACCCAGTCATAGGCGGCGAAATTCTCGGGGATCTCGGGCATCGACATCCAAAGGACGCGGCCGCCCATCTCGATGGTCTGGTCCGAGCCGATGAACTGGATGAAGCCCAGCGTGGTCACGGCGGCCACCAGCGCGGGAAGGGCGAGCGCTGCGGCGATATAGGTGACGGTGCGCGTTTCGCGGATTGGGCCGGGCGGGGCCGTGGCGGGAAAGCTGTAGGCCGAGAAAAGCAAGAAGCCCAAGACCAGCGCACCCGCGATGTGGATCATGCGGAAATTCCACGGTTCCATCGGCAGGGTGGGTAGGAACGGCAGGCGGTCGGCCCAGGTCGCCTTGATGTCGCGCGCGGTGCTGCGCAGTTCGGCGGCCTGGGACTGGGCAATGGTGATCTCGGCGGCAAGACCTCGGATTTCGTCGGCGTTGTCGGCGGTCTGGGCGACCTCTTCGGCCAGCGCCATGAGGCGGCGCATGCTGTTGCCGGTGAAGGCCTCGCCCTCGGGGCCGAGTGCCGCGCGGAGATCCTCGAACCCTTCTTGGGCTGCGTTTTCGGCCATGGTGGCCTGCACCGACCATGGCGTTGCGATCAGCCCGCTGATCGACAGACCGTTCAGCGCCGCCATGTGAAAGGCCGCATAGGCAAAGGCCAGCGCCGCAAGAATGGTATAGGCGCGCCCGACAAAGAGGCGGCGGTTGCCCTCGATCGGCTCTTCGTCGACGCCTTCGGCGAGGACCTGATCGGTCTGGCTGGTCTGGTCTGTCATGATGCTGGGTCTCCCGCGGACGGCCTTTGGCCTGTCCGTCGTGCGGGCCGCGCCTTGCCTGGCGGCGCGGCCCCTTTTCGGATCATGGGCGGGGCAGGTCAGCCCCGCCTTTGATCAGTTGGCGCCGTGGATGGTGGCGGGATCGATGGTCGCGCACGGCGTTTTCGGTGAACCAGCGAGCCGCACCGGGGTGCCACATCAGGGCGGTGTTCTTGTCCCAATGCTCGGGCAGGGTCTCGGCGGCGGCCGGTGGATGCCGACCATGCGCTCGTTGTCGGACATGATCACGTCGGTGACCGCGTAGACGAAGCTTTCGGGCAGGTCGCAGTTGGCGATGGCGAAGTTCCACATCGCCACCGAGGCCGCAGGCTCGGTCAGGGTGGTATAGGTGTCGGCCGAGATATCGAAGGCAGAGACCGGGAACTGATCGAGGATGGTGGCCTGCTGCTCGGCGGTGAACTCGATGATGTTCACGTCGGTCTGAACCTCAAGCTGCGACACGGCCGGAACCGGCACGCCTGCGGCGAAGGCGATCACGTCGAGAAGACCGTCCTGAAGCTGGCCGCCGAGGTCATCCCAGCCGCCGTTGCGACGCTCGAATTCCACGCCGAGCGCTTCGAGCATCAGCGGGAAATAGGTGTCCGAAGTCGAGCCAGCCGGGCCAAAGCCGATGCGGGCACCGGCGGGGATATCGGCGATATCCTCGATGCCGGTCGACGACAGGACCGTGATCGAGAAGGGCGTCTGGTACATCGGGAACATCGCGCAGGCGTTGGTCATCTGCAGGCCGGGCGCGACGGGGTTGGTGCCAGCATAGGATTCGGCGGCCGGGCCCATCGTGGTCAGGCCGAAGGCCGCTTCGCCGGTGTGGACCAGCGCCATGTTCTGCATCGGACCACCGGTAACTTCGGCGCCGCCCGACAGGCCAAGCTCGTCGGCCACAAGGTTCGCCCAGCCTGCGCCGTAGACGAAGAAGGTGCCGCCCTGCGAGGCTGGTGCCGACGGTGAAGCTTTCAGGCCAGCCGGTGCGGTCTTCTTGTGCGAAGACGGCGGTCGCGGTCAGCGCGGTGGTGGCCGCAAGTGCGGCGATACGGGTAAAGGTCATCACGTGTCTCTCCCTGTTGAACGGATAAAGCGCCCGGCTCCCCCCGGGCCGCTTGGGGGCGGGGTGTGGAGCGTCCCGCCGGGCCATGCAAGCCTTGCATGTCCGGGTTGCAGCCGCGTCGAAGGATTTCCGGACGCCATGGGTCGCTTTCTACCCAAAACGGGTCCGCCATGTCACCCCGTGACACATTCCGCGCCGAAACGGTCAATCCTCGCGGAAGTTTTCCCGGCTGAGCGCGTGGCGCTGCATCTTTTCGTAAAGCGCCTTACGGCTCAGCCCCAGCGCCTCGTAGGTCGCTTTCAGGCTGCCGCCATGGGCCGCGAGGCTGGCGGCGATCAGCGCTTTTCATGGGCGGCCATCCGATCGGCCAGAGTGCCCCCCGGTTCCGTCGCGCCCGCCCAAAGGGCCGCATCCAGCCCCAGCGCCAGCCGTTCGGCGGCGTTGCGCAGCTCGCGCACATTGCCGGGCCAGTCACGGGTGGCCAAGGCCGAAAGCACCGCACCGGGCACTGAGGGCACTGGACGGCTCCGCGCGGCGGCCCCCGACAGGAGCGACAGGAAAAGATCGGGGATATCCTCGCGCCGCTCGGACAGGGGCGGCAGGCGCAGTGTGACGACGTTGAGCCGGTAGAGCAGATCGGGCCGAAACGCGCCCGCGCGGGCGGCCGCGGACAGGTCGCGCTTGGAGGCCGCGACGATCCTGAGATCGAGCACGATCGCGTCGTTCGACCCCAGCCGCGTCACACTGCGTTGTTCGACCACATGCAGCAGCTTGCCCTGAAGCGCGAGCGGCAGGCTGTCGATTTCGTCAAGGAACAAGGTGCCGCCACGGGCATGTTCGAACCGGCCGTAGCGCGCGCGGGTCGCCCCGGCAAAGGCGCCGGCCTCGTGGCCGAACAGCTCGCTCTCGATCATCTCGGCGGGCAGGGCGGCGCAGTTGACCGCGATGAAGGGACGCTCCGGATCGCGCGCTGGCGGCGTGCAGGGCGCGCGCGGTGACTTCCTTGCCGGTGCCGGTCTCGCCTTCGATCAGCACATCGGCGTCGGTGTCGGCCACGGCGCGCACCTGCGCGCGGAGCCGCACTATGGCCTCCGGACCGTCCCAGCAGACGGTCCGCGACCGGAGTCTTGCGCCGCGATACCGCCTGCGCGCAGGCGGCGGTTTTCCAGTGTCAGACGGCGCTTTTCCAGCGCGCGGCCCACCGCCTCAACCAGCCGCGCGGGGGCATAGGGTTTTTCAAGGAAATCATAGGCCCCGCCCTTCATCGAGGCGACGGCCAGATCGACATCGCCATGGCCCGTCACAAGGATCACGGGCAGTTCGGCGTCGATGGTCAGAACCTCGGTCATCAGCGCCAGACCATCCATGCCGGGCATCCGGATGTCGGTGACGAGGACACCCGGAAAATCGGGGGTGACATGGGCCAGTGCCGCGGCGGCGCTGTCGCACAGGATGGCGTCGAGATCGGCCAGCATCAGGGCCTGACCGGCCGCGTGACGCAGCGGGGCCTCGTCATCGACGAAAAGAATGGGGGCGGGGGCTGTCCGGGTCATTCGGCGGCCATGTCGGACGGCGGCTGGGTCAGGTCAAGTTCCACCGTGAAGACCGCGCCACCGCCCGCGCGGTTCGCCGCTGTCAGCCGCCCATTGAAATCGCGCACGATATTGTAGGAGATCGACAGGCCAAGCCCCAACCCCTGACCCGGCGGCTTGGTGGTGAAAAAGGGATCAAAAGCTTGGGCCAGCGCGTCGTCGGCAAGACCCGTGCCGGTATCGGCCACCTCGAACAGGCAGCGCGTGCCGGTCACCTTGAGAGTCAGTGCCACAACGGGCGCGGGGTCGTCCTCCATCGCGTCAAGCGCGTTGCCGATCAGATTCACGATCACCTGCTGCAGCCGCACCGCCCGCCGGTCACCCAGACCTCGGTCGCGGGCGGCGTATAGGCGATCTGCCCGCTTGCCGCCTGCAGGCGTGGCCGCATCAGGTCCATGGCGTCGCTGACGACCGCGCGCATCGGCACCGGGCCGGTCTTGTCTTGCGGGCGGCGGGCAAAATTGCGCAGATGCTTTGAGATCGTGGCCATCCGGTCGGCCATGGAGGAGATCAGGCCGATGTTCTCGCGCGCCTCGTCGACCCTGTCCCGGTCGAGGAATGTCGCGGCATTCTCGGCATAGGCTTTCACGGCGGCGAGCGGCTGGTTGAATTCATGGCTCAGCGCCGCCGACATCTGGCCCAGCGCGGCCAGCTTGCCCGCCTGCACCAGATCGGCCTGCGTCTTGCGCAATTGCGCCTCGGCGCGAATACGATCCTCGATTTCCTGACGCAACTGGGCGTTGGCGGCGTCAAGATCGCGCGTGCGGTCCTGCACCCGCGCCTCAAGCTGGGCCTGTTCACCGCGCTGCCGGACCAGCCGTTCCTCCAAACGGATGCGGCGCTGCCAGATGGTGGCGGCGATCAGCGTGAGAAACAGCGCCGCGAGCCCCGCGATGGTCAAGACGCCAAGGGCCTGCGCCCGGGCCGGGGTCACGGGCGACAGGATCGATACCCGCCAACCCGAGGCCGCGATCAGGCCGGTCTGCATTACCATCGTCTCCGACCCGCCGTCGCCCTCGATGGTGACCAGTTCATACTCCGACCCGCGCAGCAGCACGCGCCGCACCGGCAGCGGGCGCAACGCGGAGAGAGGGTATTGCCGGGTCTGCGCGATGGCCTCCAGCGCGACCTCGGGGACGGGGCCCATGGTACGGAAATGCCAATCAGCCCGATCCGACAGGAAGATCACGTTCGACATGTCCTGCACGATGATCGTGGCCCCGCTTTCGGCCCATGTCGCCTCGAAGGCGTCGAGCGTGATCTTGATCGCCACGACGCCTGCGATTTCGGTGCCGTCCAGAACCGGAGCGGCAAAAAAATAGCCGCGCTCGTTCGAGGTCGTGCCCAGCGCGTGGAAGCGCCCGCGCCCGCCGGCGATGGCATCCGTGAAATATGGGCGGTAGTCAAAGCGCCGCCCGACAAAGGAGCGTTCGGTCCGGTAGGACGAGGCGGCGATGGTCAGTCCGGTGCGGTCCATCAGGTAGACATCCGACACGCCCAGTGACAGCGCCGTCTGGCGCAGTTGCTCGTTGACGAAGGGCACAAGGCCCGAGTTCTCGGGATCGGCCAGAAGCTGTGCAAGGATGGGACGCTCGGCCAGCAGCCCCGGCAGTGCCTCGGTCCGGCCGATCGCGCCGCGCAGCACCTGGGTCGCCAGATCGAGCGTGGCGCGGTCGCGGTCGCCGATCTCGATCTGGTAGGCGCGTTCGATGCGCGGAAAGGCAAGCAGGCCCAGCACGGCCAGAACGGCTAGAACGGCGGCCACGACGGTTCCGGGTAGGCGCGGCGCGCGGCGGGGCGGATCGGTTATGCTGGCGTGGTCCCTGTCCATCGGTGCAGTATGCAAGCCGCGCGGGCGGCTGGCCAGTGGCCGCGTGCGACGGCGCCTTGCCGTCGCGTGGCCTGGTTTTTTCCCCCTGCGTCGAACCACTATTTTTCTGGCCTTGGCCCCCGCCCGGCGTCTAGGGTCCGGTCCAAAGGTGGCCTGACGGCCCCCCAGCATACCGGAGGATTTTCCCATGCATTACAGGATCGTCGGCCTCTGCGCTGCCGCAGCGCTTACCGCATACGCCATGCCAGCCGCAGCGCAAGGCGTGTCTTGCGGCGGCCTGGGCGAGGTGCGCCATGGCTTGGCGGCAGCCGCGGGAGCGTCGGATTTGGCGCGGGTGCAGGCGCCGCTGTCGCTGTCGCGGGTCATGGTGGGCCCCGGCACGCGGAGCGTGGCGCTGTTCACGCTGAGCCAGCCCGGCGAGTTCCGGGTCGAGGCTGCCCCCGCAGACGAGTTCGGCGACACGGTCCTGGAACTGTTCGACGCGAACGGCTCGCTGATTGTGACCGATGACGATTCGGGCGGTGCGCTGTCCAGCCGGGCCGAATTGCCTCTGGCAGCCGGTGACTATTGTCTGGCCGTCATGGGCTATGCCAGTCAACCCGTGACCGCCGATCTGCAGGTCAGCCGTCTGGACATGCCGGCGCTGACGCAAGGCCTGTTCGGCGGTTTCGCCGGGACCGAGGGGTTCCCGATCTTTGTCGGCGTTCAGCCCTGCCTTGCCGACACACCCGCGACGCGGCTCGGGCAAGGGCCGATCGACGCGTTGCTGCCTCAGGGCGGTGTCAGTGCCTCCAACACGGTGGCGGCCGTGCCCTATTACCGGTTCACGCTGGCCAGCCCGCAGCCGGTGACCATCCGGGCCGAAAATTGGGATGCCGACCCCTATATCTACATCTTCGATGGGCAGGGGAACTTGCTGGCCGGAGAATGACGACTATGATGGTCTGGACAGCCGCATCGATTTTACCCAAGCCCTGCCGCCGGGCGATTACTGCATCGCCATGCGCGCCTTGGCTGACCCCAACATGCCGGTGACGGTGCGCGTCGCGGGATTCGACGCGCGCGCCGCTGCCGCAGGGCCTATGCCATGGGCGAGGCCGCGCCGCCGCTCGACGGCAGCTACCCGGTGCAATCGCTGGGCGTGGTCGGCCGCGGGCTGGCGCAAGATGTGACGGTCGCGGGTCTTCAGGCGCAATGGTTCGTGGTCGATGTTGCGGATTACAGCTTGCTGATCATCAATGCCGACGAGGTGCGCGACAGCGACCCGGTGCTCAGCGTTTTCGATGAATTCGGCCGTGAGTTGGGGTTCAACGATGATGCCAATGGCACGCTGAACTCGGAGCTGACCGTGCGCACGCCGCCGGGCCGCTACCTGATCGCGGTGCGCCAGTATTCGGATGGATACCAAGGTATCATCCGGCTTGGAGTGCAGCGCTTCGTGCCTGCACAATAAGCGCTGGCATCTGCAAGGCTTTGCCGCCGCGTCATTGGTTGCCCGGGCGCGGCGGTTGCGTGTCAGGCTGCGTCGAGCGCCGCGATGATGCCCGAGAAATCGGCCGCCTTGAGCGAGGCGCCGCCAACCAGTGCGCCGTTCACGTCGTGAACGGCGAAGATCTCTGCCGCATTGCCGGGCTTGACCGAGCCGCCGTATAGGATCGCCATATCGTGTCCCTCCTCGCCGAAACGGCCCGTCAGATGCGCCCGGATCGCGGCATGCACCTCTGCGATCTGGTCGGTGGTCGGCACGCGCCCGGTGCCGATGGCCCAGACCGGCTCATAGGCGATGACCAGCGTCGCGGCACTGACGCCATCGGGTATCGAGCCCGACAATTGCGTTGTGACCACGGCGAGGGTGACATCTGCGTCACGCTCGGCCTCGGTCACCCACGCACAAGATGACGGTCAAGCCCGCCGCCAGCGCCGCCTCGGCCTGCGCGCGGACCTCGGCGTCCGTCTCGGCGTGATCGGCGCGTCGCTCGGAATGGCCGAGGATCACATGGGATGCACCCGCTTCGATCAGCATCGCGGCGGAGATGTCTCCGGTATGGGCGCCATGGCTGGCCGCATGGCGGGTCTGTCCGCCGATCGCGATGGCTGTGCCGCTGGCGCGTTGGGCCATGCGGTGGATCAGGGTCGCGGGCGGGCAGATCACGACCCGGGCCACAGGGGCAGGGTGGGCGGCGATGAGCGCATCAACCTCGGCCAGCGACGCGCCGTCGCCATGCATCTTCCAGTTTCCGGCGGCGATCTTGGGGGGCATGGTCGGTTCCTCGGGCTTGTCAGGTCGGTTGGAAGGGGTCGCAGGGGCACGACCGGAGGTCAAGCCGCTGCCTCCAATGCCGCAAGCGCGCGGCGCGCCCAGTCGCAGGCGATGTCGGGATCGTCGAGCGCGTCGTCGGGCAGCGACCAATAGGACATTGTGGTGGGTTTCGCGCGGCCTTCGCGCTGATAGGACCATTGCGTGCAGCCTGCCGCCTCAAGCTCGCCCACGAAACCGCCCGTACCCTTGAGGAAGATGCCGCCATCGCCCATCACGATGGCAAAGATCATGCCACGGTGATAAAGGCACAGGCCGCCCATCATGCGGCGTGTCGTGATCTCGCCCAGACCCGCGAATAGGTCGCGCGCGGCCTCGATCTCGTCCCGGGTCAGGCCCATCGGCTTACGCCTGCCAGCTCAGGACTGCGCGCCGCGCTCGGCCTCTAGCTCGGAAACATCCTTGAATTTGATCGACTCACCGCAGCCGCAGGCATCGGCCACATTGGGATTGCGGAACTTGAAGCCGGATTCCAGCAAGCTGGTCTCGTAGTCGATCACGGTGCCGAACAAGAACATCTGCGCCATCGGCGCGATCATCACGCGCGCGCCTTCGGTTTCCACGATCTCGTCATGGGGGTCGATGTCGGTGACATAATCCATGGTGTATTCCATACCCGCGCAGCCGCCCTTCTTGATGCCGATGCGCAGACCCTGATGCCCGTCGCGCGCCATCAGCTTCGCGATCTGCCGAATGGCCGCCGGGGTGATGGTGACGGCTTGCTTGCCGGGAATGCCGAACATGGAACCTGTCCTTCGGGGTTGGGGTGTTTTACCCAATGTAGGGTGTTGTGCGTCGTCACTCAACCGAAGCTTGGCAAGATCAGCCAAAGTGCGGCGGCACAGGCCAGCCCCCAACCCATGCTCAGCGCGCTGCCCCGGATCAGCCGCCCGCTTCCGCGCGCGTCGCGCTTTGGCCGTTCGATCACGATCTGCACGGCCTTGGCGGCCAGGACGGCAAGCATGGCCCAGGGCAGGCCCGCCGCGACCACCACCGACAGCGCCGTGCGTTCCATCCAGCCGATGCGCACGTCGCGCCCGTTGGCCTCGGGGTCGGTACCAAGCAAGATGGCGACCGCGTATTGACCGCCCCGCGCGGCGAAAACGAAAACGGCAAGGATCATGTAGAATCGCGCCAGCCAATCAATGCCCGACAGCGGGCTTTGGGCCCAGAGGCCCGGGGCCAGTGCCACGACGCCAAGGATCGACACGATGTGCAACGCCTGATCTGTGACATAGGCCAAAAGCCCGCCGCCCAGCACATGGGTTTTCGTGAGATCGATGGCCAGATGCACCAGCGCCAGCGCCACGAACCACCACGACAGGTGCAGCGTCACGACCGGCATCATCGCCAGAACAAGGCCGACATGCAGGCCGATGGCGGGGGCGCGGTCCTTGTTCTGGACCATCCAGTGCGTCTGAAGCAGGTAATCGGCGATCACATGGGCCAGATAAAGCGCGGCGAATGTGGATGCGGCCATGATCTTCCGTTGCGCTGCGTCGGTCCGGTGCCTGCCCGCGGGCGGGCCGGATGGGTCCTCGTCTCATGGTGGATCATGGCAGGGGGAAAAGCTCCCCACAAGGCTGGCGGCCTGCGAGGTTTCCGGGCTTTACATAAAGCCCAGTTCCAGCCGCGCCTCGTCCGACATCATGTCCATGCCCCAAGGCGGCTCGAAGGTGAGTTCGACATCGACATGCTTGACGCCTTCCAGCGGTTCGACCGCATCGGCAACCCAGCCCGGCATCTCGCCTGCCACGGGGCAGCCGGGGGCGGTCAGCGTCATCACCACCCGTACGGCGTTGTCGGGCTTGATGTCGATCGTGTAGACCAGCCCGAGGTCGAAGATGTTGACCGGGATTTCCGGGTCATATACCGACCGGCACGCCGCGACGATGTCATCGTAAAGCGGGTGATCCGTGCTGGACGGCTCGATCAGGGGCGTTCCCTCCAGCTTTGGCTGTTGCTCGGACATCTTGGGGGCCTTCCGCGGTAATCCTGAGTGAAGATATAAGGAAACCGGGGCGGGCGTAAAGGGTCGCTCAGAGCGCATCCCGCCTTGCGACCGCATCGAGCCCCGCGCGCAAGCTAAGCAGGGTCGATAGCGCCCAGCCGCCGCTCGATGGCCTCATGCGTCGCGCGCCAGACGGGCAGGGCCAAGACCAGCGTCGCGCGCCCAGCCTCGGTCAAGGATAGCCGCCTGCTGCGCCTGTCCCGGGCGTCGGGCGCAGCCATGACCAGCCCGCGCGCCTCGAGCGGCGGAGTGCCGCCGTGAGCGTGGTGCGATCCATCCCCAAAAGCGGCACAAGGTCGGTCAGGCGCGGCGGCGCGGGCCGGTTCAGCGCCATCATCAAAGAGAATTGCCCGTTGGTCAGGCCATGCGGCCGGAACGCCGCGTCAAAGGCGCGCCCGATGACGCGGGCCGCGCGCTGCGTGTGCAGGCACAGGCAGGTGTCGCGCACCTCCAGAGTGGTGGAAAAGGGCGGATCGGGCGTTGTCATGTCAAAAGAGTTGATATCAACGTAAATGACTGTCAAGCTCCGATCACCGAAATCCGCTCAGGGAGCACTGCCATGTCCTATGTTCACGGTTTCCTTCTCGCCGTCCCCGCCGACCGCAAGGATGACTACCGCCGCCACGCCACCATGGCCTGGCCGATGTTCGAGAAACTCGGCTGCCTTTACACGCAGGAAAACTGGGGCGTCGATGTCGAGCCGGGCAAGGTCACGTCTTTCCCGCAGGCCGTGAAACTGGAGGAGGGGGAGGTGGTGGTCTTTGCCTGGATGATCTGGCCCGACCGCGAAACCTGCGATGCGGCCTGGGCGCAGATGATGGCCGATCCGACCCTGACCGAAGGCATGGGCGACATGCCCTTTGACGGGATGCGGATGATGTGGGGCGGGTTCGAGCCGCTTTTCGTGGCCGGAACCGCGCCCGCCGCCTGATATGCCTCAGGCGGCGTCGGCGCGACGCTTGCGCAGGGGCATCGGCCGCACCTTGCGCTCGATCGCGTCATAGAGCAGCGCCGCGATGTTCTTGCCGGTGGCCAGTTCGATGCCTTCCAGACCGGGCGAGGAATTGACCTCCAGTACCTTGGGGCCGTCATGGCTGCGCAAGATGTCGACCCCCGCAAGTCCAAGGTTGAACACGCGGGCGGCGCGCACGGCCGTCTCGCGCTCTTCCTTGGTGATGCGGACCGGCCTGGCGGTGCCGCCCCGGTGCAGGTTCGAGCGGAAATCGTCGCCGCTGGCGGTGCGTTTCATCGCCGCCACGACGCGGCCATCGACGACCAGGCAGCGAACATCCTCGCCCGCTGCTTCCTTGATGAAGGACTGCACGAGGAAATTCGCCCGCAAGCCGCGAAATGCGTCGATCACCGATTGCGCAGCCTTCTTGGTCTCGGCAAGAACCACACCCTTGCCTTGGGTTGATTCCAGCAGCTTGACGACGAGCGGGCCGGTTCCCACCAGCCCGATCAGGTTGTCGGTATCCTTGGGGCTCGCGGCAAAAGCGGTCTGGGGCATGCCGATCCCTTTGGCCGCCAGCAACTGATGGGCATGCAGCTTGTCGCGGCTGGCGGTGATGCCGGCGCTGCCGTTTACGCAATGCGTGCCCAGCGTCTCGAACTGGCGCAAGACTGCGGTGCCGTAGCTGGTGATCGACGCGCCGATGCGCGGGATCACGGCGTCATAGCGGGGCAGGCGGGTGCCGTCGTAATGCACTTCGGGGCCAGCGCGTTGATCGCCATGTAGCAGCGGGTGGTGTCGATCACCTCGACGGTATGCCCACGTTCCTCGCCCTCGGTCACGAGGCGGCGGGTGGAATGGTTGTCCTCCCGGCTCAAGACCGCGATGCGCAGGGACCGGTGGGGGGCGGCGAGCTTGACCTCGGCGGTGTGGTAGACGTCATAGCTCAGCTTGTCCTGACAGAAGCTGGCAGTCGGGCTGATGCGCCAATCGGGCTGGATCGCCTGCCGCCCGATGAGCATGCGGTAGGCCATGTTTGTGCGGTCGGTCAGCGTCACCTCGATCGGCACCTCGGCCTCGCCGATCTTGAGCGTCGTCTCGATCACATAGCGCAATTCGCTCTCGCCGTTCGAGGAGGTCACCTCGCGCCGGTCGCGGATGGCCGCCGAACAGGCGATGGTCAGGTCGGTGCGCCCCGGCACCGGATGCACGGCAAAGCGCAGCTTGGGCCGTGCAGCGGGACCGAAAGGTTCGATGTCAAAGGCATGCAGCGCGGATGTCTTGGCGCCGGTGTCCACCTTGGCCTTGAGCGCGGGCAGGCCGAGGCCGGGCAGGGCGATCCATTCCTCCCATCCCAGCGTCAAGGGCCGGTGTTGCATGACCATGGGCGCGCTCCTTGGCATCGCGGGGGAATCGGGGCATGACCTGCGGGGTTTCGCGGGGGCACGCAAGGATGACCATGGGCGATCTGTTCGAATTTCATGTGACAGCGACCGATGGCGCGGCCCGCACCGGCGCGATTTCCACGCCCCGTGGCCAGATCCGCACACCCGCGTTCATGCCGGTGGGCACGGCGGCCACCGTCAAGGCGATGCTGCCCGAAAGCGTGGCGGCGACCGGCGCCGACATCTTGCTGGGTAATACTTATCACCTGATGCTGCGGCCCACGGCGGAACGGATCGCCGCCTTGGGCGGGCTGCACAAGTTCATGAATTGGGACAAGCCGATCCTGACCGATTCAGGCGGGTTTCAGGTGATGAGCCTTGCCGAGTTGCGCAAGCTGACCGAGGAGGGCGTGACCTTTCGCAGCCATGTCGACGGGTCAAAGCACATGCTGTCGCCGGAACGCTCGATGGAGATCCAGAAGCTTTTGGGTTCCGACATCGTGATGTGTTTCGACGAATGCCCCGCGCTGCCGGCGGACCGCGACCGGATCGCTGAGAGCATGCGGCTGTCGATGCGCTGGGCCGAGCGGTCGAAGGAGGCCTTTGGCGACCGCCCCGGCCATGCGCTTTCGGCATCCAGCAAGGCGGGCTGGAGCGGGATTTTCGCGAGGAAAGCGCCGAGGCGCTGAAAGCCATTGGCTTCGACGGCTACGCGGTCGGCGGTCTGGCCGTGGGCGAGGGGCAAGACGCGATGTTCGGCTGCCTCGACTACGCGCCCGGGATGCTGCCCGCCGACAAGCCGCGCTACCTGATGGGTGTGGGCAAGCCCGACGACATCGTGGGGGCGGTGAAACGCGGGATCGACATGATGGATTGCGTGCTGCCGTCCCGCTCGGGGCGGACCGGGCAGGCCTGGACCCGGCGGGGGCAGGTCAACATCAAGAACGCGCGGCATGCCGACGACCCGCGCCCGCTGGACGAGGATTGCACCTGTCCCGCCTGCCGGGGCTATTCGCGCGCCTACCTGCACCATGTGTTCCGGGCGGGCGAGATGATCTCGGGGATGCTGCTGACCTGGCACAACCTGCATTACTATCAGGAGCTGATGGCGGGCATGCGGGCGGCGATTGCCGGGGGACGGTTCGACGCCTTCGAGGCCGATTTCCACGCACGCCGCGCGCAGGGCGATATCGAGCCGCTTTAGGTCGGGCTGCCTGTCAGGGCTCGGGAATTGCGGGCGTGGCGTTGTGCAAGCCTTCGGGCCATGCGCCCCGGCAAAACCGCGCGCGCCGCTTGCGCCGCTGTTTCCGTCAATAGACCGGGAAACAACTGGCGCAGTTCGCGTCGCGCTGCAGGGTCCATCGCGCGCAATGCCTGACGGCCAACCAACAGCGTTTCCGCCCAAGCTCCCTCGGCCCGCACCAGGTCATGTTGGTCCAGACGCAGGTGCAGGTAGCTGACAGGGGCAAAGCGTGTCGATTGCGCGATGCCGGGCAGGGCGCACAGATGCTTTGCGGCCACCAGAACCTCCGGACTGCCCGTCATGCGTTCCGCGATGCGCGAGCGCACCAACACCCGGTGATGTGGCGACAGCCACAGGTCGCGTTGCGGCAGCCCCGGCCCCAATGCCCCCGCCATCAGGCGGATCGGGCGCAGATCTGGCTGGGTGATGATGCCCGCAAGCGTCACCTCGCGCTGCCCGATCCAGCGCAGCGGTTGCAGCCCGTGGTCCAGCGTCACCACGAGGTCGCCCGCGCGCAGATGCTCGACCGCGACCGGCCCGCGCGCGGTCTCGATCAGCGTGCCTGCACAAAAGCAATACGCGCCATAGGCATCGGCGAAATCGAGATTGCCGTCGTTGTCGCCGGTTGCCAGATCGCCATTTTGCTCCGACGAAAGATAGGTCAGCGTCGTGGGCACGCTCGGCAGGCCGCCGCGGATATCGTAGAGCAAGAAGCCGCCAGCGCCCTCGAAAACGATGTAATCATCGCCTGCGCCCACGCCCACGACATAGTCATGCTTGGGCGTCAGCGCGTCATGGCTCGGCACGACGCTCCAGCCCATGGTGTCGGTCGCGGGATCGCCGGTGCCGGTATAGACCTCCAGCGTCCAGACCTGACCGTTGAGAAAGCTGTCGTCACTGGCATTGATATTGCCGCTCCAGACCAACCGGTAAGTCGTGTCGCCCCCGGCCAGCGCCTGGGCGCCCGGCACGATCATGGCGAAATCGGCATCGCCGCTATTGCCTTGATTATAGGGCGACCCGGTCACGCTGGCGATCTGGTCGCCGGTCAACAGGATCGGGGTCGTATACATCTCGGAGCCGCCTTGGAGGTCGGAACACTGGTCCCGACTGCGCCAACGGCGTGACGTCACGACATGTTAGGCAGGCGGAACGGCGCGGTCAGGGCGCAGGGCTTGACCGTCCTTCCACAACATTCGGTGCATTGTCACGGTTTCGCCACCATCCCTCCCTTGCGTCGCACCGATGGCAGGCGCAGGATATGCCTTGAAGCGGAAGGCCGGCGGAGCTTGAAACCCCCTATGCCCCGCCCCAAGTTATGACATCCTGACCGGAAGGGGGCAGGGCGGCTGCACAGACAGGGCCCGCCCCTTTGCCAAGACCAAGGAAGGCAAGAGCCAGTGACCCAACAAACCTACCCCGTCCTGCCGCTGCGCGACATCGTGGTGTTTCCGCACATGATCGTGCCGCTCTTCGTCGGCCGCGAGAAATCCGTGCGTGCCCTCGAAGAGGTGATGCAAGATGACAAGCAGATCTTGCTCAGCTCGCAGATCGATCCCGCCGTCGACGACCCCACGCCCGACGGCATCTACCGCACCGGCGTGCTGGCCAATGTGCTGCAACTGCTCAAGCTGCCCGATGGCACCGTCAAGGTGCTGGTCGAAGGCCGCGCGCGCGTTCGGATCGAGGCCTTTACCGGCACTGACGCCTTTTTCGAGGCGCGCGTGACGGAGCTTGACGAGACCGAGGGCGATCCGGCGGCCGTGCAGGCGATGATCGGCGCGGTGGCCGAGGAATTCGCCAAATACGCCAAGGTGAAAAAGAACATCCCCGAGGACGCCCTGACCAATGTGTCCGAGGCGACCGATCCCGCGCGCTTGGCCGATCTGGTGTCGGGCCATCTGGGCATCGAGGTTGGCCAGAAGCAGGAGCTTTTGGAAACCCTCGACGTGGCCGTGCGGCTGGAAAAGGTCTACGGTCTGATGCAGGGCGAAATGTCAGTCCTGCAGGTCGAGAAAAAGATCAAGAGCCGCGTCAAAAGCCAGATGGAGCGCACGCAGCGCGAATATTACCTCAATGAGCAGATGAAGGCGATCCAGCGCGAGCTGGGCGACGGCGAGGAGGGTGCTGGCGAATTGGCCGAGCTGGAAGATCGCATCGCCGCGACCAAGCTGTCCAAGGAAGCCCATGACAAGGCCTTGGCCGAGCTGAAGAAGCTCAAGAACATGTCGCCCATGTCGGCCGAGGCCACCGTGGTGCGCAACTACCTTGACTGGATGCTGTCGATCCCGTGGGGCGTGAAATCCCGCGTGAAAAAGGATCTGGGCCGGGCCGAGGCGGTGCTGGATGCCGACCATTACGGTCTGGAGAAGGTCAAGGAGCGCATCGTCGAATATCTGGCCGTGCAATCGCGCAGCCAAAAGCTCAAGGGTCCGATCCTGTGCCTCGTCGGCCCGCCGGGTGTGGGCAAAACCTCGCTTGGCAAATCGGTCGCAAAGGCAACGGGGCGCGAGTTTATCCGCATCAGCCTTGGCGGTGTGCGCGACGAGAGCGAGATTCGTGGCCACCGGCGGACCTACATTGGCTCCATGCCGGGCAAGATCATTCAGGCGCTGAAGAAGGCCAAGACCACCAACCCGCTGATCTTGCTCGATGAGATCGACAAGATGGGGCAGGATTTCCGGGGCGATCCGGCCAGCGCGATGCTTGAGGTGCTGGACCCGGAACAGAACTCCACCTTCATGGATCACTACCTCGAGGTGGAATATGACCTCTCGAACGTCATGTTCCTGACCACGGCGAACTCCTACAACATGCCGGGGCCGCTGCTGGACCGGATGGAGATCATTCCGCTGGCCGGCTACACAGAGGATGAAAAGCGCGAGATCGCGCGCCATCACCTTGTTGAAAAGCAAAAGCAAAACCACGGGTTGCGCGCCAAGGAATTCGAGATCTCGGACGAGGCGCTGACCGACATCATCCGCTACTACACGCGTGAAGCGGGCGTGCGGAACCTCGAGCGCGAGATCGCCAAGCTGGCCCGCAAGGCCGTGACGATGATCGTCAAGAAAGAGGTGACGCAGGTGCTGGTGACGCCCGCGTCGCTCGAGAAGATGCTGGGCGTCCGGCGGTTCAAGTTCGGTCTGGCCGAACGTGATGACCAGATCGGCGTCGTCACCGGCTTGGCCTGGACCAGCGTGGGCGGTGATCTTCTGTCGATCGAGGCATTGCGGCTGCCCGGAAAGGGCCGGATGAAGACGACCGGCAAACTGGGCGATGTGATGAAGGAATCCATCGACGCCGCCGCCAGCTATGTCCGGTCCATCGCGCCCAAGATCGGGGTTAAGCCGCCCCGGCTGGATAGCTGGGATATCCACGTCCACGTCCCCGAGGGGGCCACGCCCAAGGACGGCCCCAGTGCGGGGATCGCCATGGTGACCTCCATCGTGTCGGTGCTGACCCAGATCCCGGTGCGCAAGGGCATTGCCATGACCGGCGAGGTGACGCTGCGCGGCAATGTGCTGCCCATCGGCGGGCTCAAGGAAAAGCTGCTGGCAGCACTCCGGGGCGGCATCACCACGGTGATGATTCCGCAGGAAAACGAGAAGGACCTGACGGAAATCCCCGACAACGTGAAGCAGGGGCTGACCATCATCCCTGTCAGCCACGTCTCCGAGGTGCTGGAGCGCGCGCTGGCGCGCCAGCCCGAGGCGGTGGATTGGGACGAGGAGGCGGAAGCCGCCGCCGCAGCCTCCCGTGCCGCCGAACGTGGCGGCGAGGGCGCCGTCGCGCACTGAGCGTCGGTATCGTTACAAGATGGGCGCGCTGCAGACTCTGGCGCGCGCCCATTTTATATTCAGTCAAGCCGGCCGATCAGTTCGCCCGCTCCATGGCGGTCCCAAGAGCGTCATAATCCACCATCAGATAGCCGGTGTGGTGCCGATGCACGGCGCTGGGCATGATTTCGGCCACCTCTTGCGCCATCACACCGCGCCAGAGTTCCGGCTGGCCGATATACCGGAATTCATAAAGCGTCAGGCCATGGACGGTCTGGCCCACCGGCCGAATTTCAGTTTTCAGCCGTTCATCGCTGACTGCGACGGGGCCAGCAGCGCCAGCCCCGTTGCTGGTTGCCGCCACCAGGAAGATCATCATCAGGATCGGCACCAGCATATGCGCGGGATTGGGGTCTATTGCGGCGCGAACGTCTTGTGCTGACATTTGCGGCTCCAATGTCTGGGCGTGCACAGACCCGACCACAAGGACGACGGACACCGCCGTGGCGGCAAAGATTTTCTTCATGACACTTCCCCAAGTGTTTTGCAGACCGTTTCATGTCGTCGTTGATGGATCTGACGGTCAAGCGTTTTTCTTTTTTGCCACCCTCTGGCACGTGCCTTTTCGGCCCCTTTGCGCGCCGCAGTCCCGTCTTGGGGCGCGTCAGCGGTTGCCTTGCCTGTTGCAACCATATCGCGGTCGTTGCTGCGGATGTCGTTCCGGGGGGCGGTCGCCCTTGCGGGTGCCCGGTGCCGACGGCACTGTGGCGCAAAAATCGCGCCCGAGGGACAGCAGGACATGACCCAAAGCCATTCCCGCCGGCGTATATTGCTGGCTACCGGTGCGGCGCTCGCCACACCCTTTCTCGCGCGTCCGGGTGCTGCGCAACAATCGCGTACCCAACCGGCCATCACCTTGCCCGGCGACATCACCCATGGCGATCAGGCCACGATCACCCGCGTGCGTACCGCTCGGCCGCTGGTGGCGTTGACCTTCGACGATGGCCCGCACTCGAGCCTCACCCCGCAACTTCTTGATATCCTTTCGGCACGCCAGATCCGGGTGACCTTCTACGTGATCGGATCCCGTGTGGTGCGCCAGCCCGACCTGACCCGCCGCATTGCCGAGGCCGGACATGAGATCGGCAATCACACATGGTCACATCCGAGCCTGTCTGGCCTTGGCGATGCGGCCATCCTGTCCGAGCTGGACCGGACCACGCAGGCGGTTTTCGACGCAGTCGGCCGCCCGCCCGTCACCATGCGCCCGCCTTACGGCAATCTGTCGGGGCGCCAGCGCCTGATGGTGCACCGCGAACGCAACCTGCCCACGGTGCTGTGGTCGGTCGATCCGCAGGATTGGCGCCGTCCGGGGGCGTCGGTCGTGACCAGCCGGATCGTCAATGCCGCACATCCCGGCGCGGTGATTCTGGCCCATGACATCCAGAGCGGCACGGTGAACGCGATGCCTGCCACGCTCGATGCCTTGGTCGCGCGGGGTTACCAGTTCGTCACCATGTCCGAGCTGATCGGCTGGCCGCGCTGGGATCAGCGCCGCATCCGTCTGGCGGCAAGGGCTACATGATCGTTTCGCGCAGGGGCCGCCAGTGATGTCTGGTCCCGTTGCGCAACCTTCGATAGCATGGCGCGCAAAGACCATTTCTGGCTGCTTGCAACGGTGCATCGGCCGCAGGGAGGACAGCATGGCGACCAGCCGCAAGACCACACCCAAGACCGCCGCCAAGGCGACTGCCGCCGGGCCCAAGCGTCGGACAGCCGGAAAGCGCGCCGCCGCCGCGCCGCCCCGGAGCCCGAGACCGTGGCGAGCCCGCCCGCCGAGGCGCGCGTGCATCTGCGCGCGGTCGATACCGCCGCGCCGCCGCCGACCGCCAAAACCGAGGGCGATGGCGGAGCCGATACGCGCTTCAAGCGCGCCGATCTGATCGAAGCGGTGGCCGAGCGCACTGCGCTCAAGAAGTCTGATGCCAAGGTCGTGCTGGACCTCGTGCTCGAGGAACTGGGCCGTGCGCTCGACCGCACAGACGAACTGGTGCTGCCGCCGCTCGGCAAGCTGTCGGTCAAGCGTCGCAAGCCCGATGCCGATGGGCCCGACATCCTGACTCTCAAGCTGCGCCGCCCCGGTCCGAGCGGGTCCAAGGGAGACGAAAGCCCCCTTGCAGACCCGGATGAGGATGGCTAAAGACCCATCCACCCGGCGGGTGATTAGCTCAGTGGTAGAGCGCTTCGTTCACATCGAAGATGTCGGGGGTTCAAATCCCTCATCACCCACCATCCTTCCTGTACGTTCGCTGCGCTGAACCTGAGCGCACCGCAGACATGCGCTGACGGGCTTGCCCGCCACGGCCCAAGCGGCTATCACGCACGCGCCCGGGTGGTTAGCTCAGTTGGTAGAGCGCTTCGTTTACACCGAAGATGTCGGGGGTTCGAGTCCCTCACCACCCACCAAGCCCATCAAGTCACAATAGAATCAAAGGTTTGATCGCCACAGGCGGACGCGCCGGGACCGCGCGCGGTCAAGCCGCGCGGGATTGGTCGTCGGGGGCTAAAACTTTTCGATCTTTGGGCGTTGTCTGTGGCAACACTTCCTACAGGACAAGATCATGCTCGACAGCGCCCATTCCGATCCCGCCATCGACGAAGCCCAATCCGCCCTGTTGCGCATGGTCGATGCCACACAGGCAGTGATCCACTTTACCGTGGACGGGATCATCTTGGAGGCCAATGCCAATTTCCTCGGGGCGCTGGGCTACACGGCCGGCGAGATCGTGGGCCAGCATCACAAGATGTTCGTAGCCCCAGATTATGCGCGCAGCCCCGAGTATGCGGGGTTCTGGGAAAAGCTGCGCTCGGGCCAGAGCTTTACCGACCAATTTCCCCGTATCACCCGCACCGGACAGACGATCTGGATTCGGGCGACCTATGCGCCCGTCTTCGACCCCACAGGCCGGGTGAGCCGCATCATCAAGATCGCCACCGACGTGACCAAGCGGCGTCAGGTGATCGAGGACCTCGCTCATGGGCTCGAGCGGTTGCGCGACGGTGATCTGACCTGTCAGCTTGCGGTCAGCGATCTGCCCGATCTCGCGATTCTGGGCGAGGCATTCAACCGCACCTCCGCAGGCTGGCGGGCGCTGGTCGGACGTTTGTCGCTCGTGACCGATACGGTCGGCACCATCAGCGGCACGATTGGCGGGCTGTCCTCGGATCTCTCCGATCGCACGACCACGCAAGCCTCGGCTCTTGGCCAAACCGCCGCCGCCGTTGCACAGCTCACCCAGACCGTGAAAAGCGCTGTCGAGGATGCGCAGCGCGCCGACGCCATCGCCTCCGAGACCCGCAACAAGGCCGCGGGGAGCAGCAAACTGGTCGAGGACGTGATGGAGGCGATGACCAGGATCCAGAAATCGTCAGGTCGGATTTCCCATATCGTCAGCACCATCGACGCGATTGCCGTGCAGACCAACCTGCTTGCGCTCAATGCCGCGATCGAGGCTGCGCGCGCCGGGTCTGCGGGACGCGGTTTTGCCGTCGTCGCCTCCGAAGTGCGGCAATTGTCGCAGCGCAGTTCGGACAGCGCCCGCGAAATCGCCGAGCTGGTCGATGAAAGCGGCCGCCATGTGGCCGATGGGGTGGAACTGGTCAACAATGCCGGCCGCGAATTGGGCGGCGTGTTCAGCGGGATCGAGCATCTGTCCGAAACCATGGCGCGCACGGCCGCCGAAATCGCGGCGCAATCGGCCACACTGACCCAGATCAATGGGGCGGTCGGCCAGTTGGACCGGGTGACGCAGGAAAACGCGGATATGGTGGTGCAGACCACCTCGGCGGCCAAGGCGCTGGCGCAGGCATCGGAGAACCTGACCTCCGAGGTGTCGACCTTCAAGGTTGCGGATGCGCAGATGGGCATCGATCCGCGCGCAGCCCTTGCCTTGTGGGGCAAGATCGCGCGGCCCTGAGGCGCGCAAGGCCGCTACCGGCGCAGGTCCCTGCGGCGACCCATTGCCGCCGCGCGCGCGTCGGGGCAGGGTGCGCCTCATGATGATCCGCCCGGCATCCCCGACGCTCAGCCTGCCATCGCGGCGTTACGTGCCGCGACTTGGCACGAAGCGTGCGCGGGGTTGCCGCCCCGTGGCGCCCCCCGCGTCGCGGCACCGGCGGCGATGCTCAATGGCCGGGGCGCGGGCGTGCTGTCGGATCTGGTGGCGATTGACGCGCTGGGTCCGGAGGGCGTCTTCGCTGCGCGGCTTGTAACATGTGCCGACAGCGGTCTCATTGCCGATGGTGCAAAGGGCAGACCCCGCAGATGAGCCCGCAGGCCCGCGCGATCCTCTTCGTTCTGGTCGCGGTGTTTTGCGGCTCGGTCAATGACAGCGGGATCAAGCTCTTGTCGGGCGATTACCCGCTGCATCAGACGGTGTTCTTCCGCTCGGTCGTAGCGCTGACGGTCAGCATGGCCTTTCTCTACCACGAAGGCGGGCTGGCCCTGTTGCGCACCGACCGGCCGGGGCTGCATGCGCTTCGGGCCGGGCTGGTGATGATCTCGAACATGACGTTCTTCGCCGCGCTTGCGGTGATGCCGCTGGCGGCGGCCACCGCGCTGTTCTTCGTGGCACCGCTGTTCATCACGCTTCTGGCCATTCCGGTGCTGGGCGAGCCTGTCGGGCGTCACCGGCTGACCGCGATCGTCGTGGGGTTGGCGGGGGTCGCGGTGATGATGGCGCCGGGCGTGGACTGGGGCGATATCGGGCGGGCGAGCCTTTTGTTGCCGCTGGCGGCGGCGGCCTGCTATTCGTGGATGCAGGTGCTGACGCGCAAGCTGGGCGCGCGCTCCACCGCCTCGGCCATGGCGGTCTATATCCAGGCGAGTTTCCTCGGCTTTTCGGCGCTGTTTTCATCGTGGCGGGCGATGGCCGCTTCGCCGAAGGGGCGACGCATCCGTCGGTGGTGTTCTTGCTCAGGGCTTGGGTCTGGCCTGCGACCGCCGATCTGCCGGTCTTCGTGCTGATCGGGGTGATGTCGGCGATGATCGGCTATTGCATGGGCATGGCCTACAAGCTGGGCACGGCCTCGGTGGTGGCGTCTTATGAATATGCCGCCTTGCCGCTGGCCATCTTGTGGGGCTGGCTGATCTTTGGCGAGGTGCCACGCGCGGCGGTCTGGGTGGGGATCGTGCTGATCGCGGGGGCGGGGCTTTACGTCTTCGCGCGCGAGCGGGCACAGGGCCGCGCGCTGGCATCAGACCGGCCGATCCGGCGAAGCTGAAAAACCGGCGGGCCGCGCGAAAGGGCGCTTGACGGCCCGAACGCGGGAACCTAAACGACCCCTCACGCGCGGTTGTAGCTCAGTTGGTTAGAGTACCGGCCTGTCACGCCGGGGGTCGCGGGTTCGAGCCCCGTCAACCGCGCCACTTTTCCGTTTCTCGGTGATTCTCTTGAGGCTGCTGGGCGGCAGGGTTGTCTCACGAGCGCCGGACCTTGGCCGCAATGTGTCGGCCCGCCTCCGTCATCTCGCGCGCGCGGTGCAGGATCGGCACTCAGCCATGACAACACCGGCTCGCCCCAGAACCTTGCGATGATCAGGGCATCATCTGCGTTGGCCACCAACCATTTCAGGGCCTCATAGCTGGCATTTCCAACAACGCCCTGCACGCTTGCCTGCACGATGCCACTGGTGGCCAGAATGAGCATCCAGTTGCGCACCAAGGGCGTTCGCAATCCGCTGAACTGATCCTCGACCGAACCATCCGCCGCCGCCCGCGCGATGGAGGCCACCTGCTGTGCCGCGAGCGGGCTTTCGGCAATCGCCTCTGCCAACCGGGTTTCAGCCTCGATCTCCGCCTGATCGCGGCGCAACAGTTGGTTTTCCCGGATCCGGTCCAGCAGCAAGGTGACCTCTTTCGTGCCGAGCGTCAGTCCGGGCCCGATGTCCAGTACGACCGCCAGCGTTTGCGCCAAGTCCCGGTCCGCTGTTGGCGCAAGCTGCCGATGCGCCCGGCGCAACGCCTCGATGCACAGATGCACCCGCACCGGCTCCATCGCGCTCAAGCCGCCTTGCAGGCGGTCGCGCAGCCGACAGGCCTCCCGGTAGATACCGTCGTCCTGATTGGCCGAGATGCGGATCAGATCTTCGACCCGCTCCTCCAGCTCGTCGAAAAGTGTGGTGCGCAGCAGATCATCTTCCGGCCGCTCCAGTGGCGCCGACAGCAGGTCGATCGCCCCGTCCACAACCCGCAAGGGCAAGGCCGGGTCCGGGGCAGGGGCGGCCTTGCGGGTCTGCTCGACCTCCCACGGCAAAGGCTCTGGCCAAGGTGGCAGCGTGCGCAGATAGGCCAGCGTTTCTTTGGTGCGCGTCTGATCGTCCTCGATCTCCGACAACCGCGCCAGTTCGGGATCGCGCAGGGCGGGGGTGTGGTAGAACCAGAGGCCCGTATTTTTGTGCCCCCCCAACTTAGCCATATTGCGAAGGAGGCGCAGGTCGGCGACCTGTGTGCCGCTGAGGTCAAGCGCCTGTAGTGCCTCGAGGCCCGCGAGGGGCATGATGTCGCCGATCTGAAGTTCGCCTAGCCCGAGCGATTGTAGCTTGGCGAAGCGTTCGACGGGGGTGATATCGGCGACGTTTGTGTTGCTGAGCCAGAGCGACATGAGCGCGGTGAGGTCAGCAATGGGGTGAATGTTCGTGACTTGCGATCCATCGAGCCAGAGCATCTTCAGTTCGGAGAGGCCCGCGATGGCGGTGACGTCGGCGACCTGTGTATTGTCGAGCCTGAGCCACTGCAATGCGGTAAGGCCAGCGAGGGGGGTGATGTCAGTGGCCTTTGTGTCGTCGAGGTCGAGCCTTTGTAGCGCTGTTAGGTCCGCGAGGGGTGTGACGTCGACGACGGGAGTGTCATGAACTCTGTGTATCTGGGTTGGCCCATGCGGGTTTCAGATACGGTCACGCATTGAAGCGCTCCTCGAACATGATAGCGAATTGATTGCGGGCGGCAAACCATTCTCGGACATTTCTGCCGCCTTTTTCGAAGTTGCGGATTGCCAGGTAAATCAGCTTGGTCGCGGCTTCCTCGGTCGGGAACGAGCCGCGCGTCTTAATTGATTTGCGGATCACACGGTTCAAACTTTCTATGGCGTTTGTCGTGTAGATGATCTTGCGGATGGCCGGGTCGAAGGCAAAGAACGGGATCACCTCCTGCCATGCCCGCCGCCAGGCCGGGGCGATGGACGCATATTTCCCTGCCCATTTTTCTTCAAACGCATCCAGTTCAGCTTCAGCCCGATCGGCAGTCGGTGCCCCGTAAATCCGGCGCAGATCGGCGGCTACCGCCTTGCGATCCTTCCAGGCGCAGAAGTTCAGCGAATGGCGCACCAGATGCACGATACAGGTCTGGACCATGGCGTCCGGGAAGGCGGCGGTGATGGCCTCGGGGAAACCCTTCAGCCCGTCAACGACCGCGATCAGCACGTCTTGCACGCCCCGATTTCGCAGCTCATTCATCACCGACAGCCAGAACTTGGCGCCTTCATTCTCAGCAATCCACAGACCCAGAACTTCCCGCACACCGTCACGGGTTACGCCGAGGGCCACGTAAACGGCCTTGTTCTTCACCATCCGGCTGTCGGCATCGCGGATCTTGACCCGGAGCGCGTCGAAAATGACGATCGGATACATCCGCTCCAGCGCCCGGCTCTGCCACTCGCGGACCTCGTCCAGAACGGCATCGGTCACGCGGCTGATCAGGTCGGGCGAGACCTGCAGACCATAGACATCCTCAAGGTGGGCGCGGATATCACGGACCGTCAGACCAGCGGCATAGAGACCAATGATTTTGTCGTCGATCCCGTCAATCCGGGTCTGGCCCTTCTTCACCAGCTCAGGTTCGAAACTGCCGTCACGGTCACGCGGCACCGCGATCGGCACCTCGCCATCCTGCCCCTTCAACCGCTTGGAGGAGGTCCCGTTGCGCCGGTTGACCTGCCCCACAGGCGCGTCCTTGCCCTCCTCATAGCCAAGATGCGCGGTCAGCTCGGCCCCCAGCATCCGTTCCATCAGCTTGATCTTGAGCTCTTTCATCAGCCCGGCATCGCCAAGCAGGTCTTCAGGCCGCTCGCAGCCCTTCAGTAGTTCGTCCAGCAGTTCCTTGGAAATCGTCATCGTCCTTGCTCCTCTCAGGAAGCATGGACCAAACCCCAGTTACACAGAAGATCGGACACTCTCTCGACGACCTGTGTTCGGCTGAGTCCGAGCGTCTGCAGCGCTGTTAGGCCTGACAGGGGCGTGATGTCAGCGACCTGTGTGCCGCTGAGCGAGAGCGTCTGCAGCGCGGTGAGGCCCCCGATCTCGGGCGGCACCCGGTCGAGCGCGCGAAACCGCTCCCCGCTCAAGTCAAGCTCCGTTTCTCCCGCCGCCTTGACCCGCGCGATCTCCTCCACTGCCGCCGCGTAGGCGTCTTCTGCCGCGCCCATCCCTGCCTCCGCTCCAATTCCGCCCGATCCTCCGCCATCCGCCTGCCCGCGCCAAGCGCGAAGTTGGGGGCAGGGCCTGCCGTTTCGTGCTTGACCGCATCCGCCCCCTCGGCTACCTCCGCCCCCACGCGCGGTTGTAGCTCAGTTGGTTAGAGTACCGGCCTGTCACGCCGGGGTCGCGGGTTCGAGCCCCGTCAACCGCGCCACTTTCCCCCTCTCTTCGTCGACATCGCTGGACCTGTCCGTGCCCGGCGCTAGGCTCCGTTCCATGCGCAGCCTTGTCCTCGCCCTTGCCTGTCTCGTCACACCCGCCGCCGCCCAAGAGGCGCCGGTGGTGCTTGATCCCGGCGCGGTGCTGGCCCTTGCGGCCGAGCCCTGGCGCGACCGGGTGGGCTTTGTCGCGCGGCTCGAGGCGGTGCTGGGGCCGGTCAGCCTTGACCGGGCGGATCTGCCCGAGGCCCAGTTGGGCGACGATCCCTTCCTGTGGTCCCTGACCGGTCGGTTCGGCGCGCCCTTGCCGGGCAGCAGCGTGGCGGGCGGGATCGTGGCTTGCGCGCGCTATGGCCTTGCCACCCGCGACCGGCTGAGCGGGACGGCCTTTTCGGACCGCGAGGTCTTTACGCTCTTCGCCGCCACCCAGCCCGCGAATGACGATCTTGCGGCCTGGCCCGAGACCGGGCTGGCGCGGCTGGCCTGCATGATCACACGGGATGACACCCCGCCGTGTCGCTATCATCCCCGAAGCCCCCGCGCGCGCGGCGGTCTTTGCGCTGTTTACCCCTCGGTCTGCAGGATGACGACGCCAGCCTTTGGGGCGAGGGCACGGCCCCTGCGCCGATCTATGGCGCCGAGGGCTACCGGCTGGAGGGGCGAGAGGGTTGGAGACCACCGTCCTGCGGCTCGACCGCGGGCTGATCGAGTTGCAGCTGAGCCATCAGGTGATCCGCTTCCGGTCCTACCTGCTCAACGGCGGCATGTGAGGGCGAAGGCTCAGCCGCGGTGGATCCAGCCGCCGCCCAGCACCCGGCTGCCGTCGGTGTCGTAGAAGACGCAAGCCTGCCCCGGGCTGACGCCTTCCTCTGGGGTGAGCAGCGTCACCTCGGCCTCGGTCGCTGACAGCGGGCGGATCACCGCGGGGCGCGGTGGGCGGGTGGAGCGGATCTTGACCTCCACCTCCCATTCGGCGCGCGAGGTGAGCGGCGCATCGCCCAGCCAGTTGATCTCGCGGAGCGGCACGGTGCGGGTCGAGAGCATGTCTTTCGGGCCGACGACCACCTGCCGCGTGTCGGGGTCGAGCTTGACGACATAGAGCGGGTCGGCCAGCCCCCCGATGCCGAGGCCGCGGCGCTGCCCGATGGTGTAGTGGATCACGCCGCGGTGCTGGCCCAGAGCATTGCCCTCGGCATCCACGATGTCGCCGGGGTCGGCAGCGCCGGGGCGCAGTTTCTCGATCACGGCGGCATAATCGCCGTTGGGGACGAAACAGATGTCCTGACTGTCGGGCTTGTCGGCGACGGGCAGGCCGTATTTCGCCGCAAGCGCCCGCGTCTCGGCCTTGGAGGCCAGATGGCCCAGCGGAAAGCGGAGGAAGTCGAGCTGGTCTTGCGTCGTCGAGAACAGGAAATAGGATTGGTCGCGCGCGGCGTCCGTTGCGCAATGCAGCTCCGCCCCCTGCGCGCCCATCTTGCGCTGGATGTAATGGCCCGTCGCCATGCAATCTGCGTCCAAATCGCGGGCGGTCTGCAGCAGATCCTTGAACTTGACCCTTTCGTTGCAGCGGATGCAGGGCACGGGGGTCGCGCCCGCAAGATAGCTGTCAGCGAACTCGTCGATCACCGCCTCGCGGAATGTGTTCTCGTAGTCGAGGACATAATGGGGAAAGCCCATGGTTTCCGCCACGCGCCGCGCATCATGGATGTCGCGGCCCGCGCAGCACGCGCCCTTTTTTGCCAGCGCCGCGCCATGGTCGTAAAGCTGCAGCGTGACACCCACGACGTCATAGCCTTCCTCGGCTAGTTGGGCGGCGACCACCGACGAATCGACCCCACCCGACATGGCGACCACCACGCGGGTTTGCGCGGGTGGCTTGGCAAAGCCCAGCGAATTGAGCGTATCGGGCCGGTCGAGGGCCATGGCGGCGTCCTTTGGTCGGAGCAGGCGGGCAGGGAGTTTCGTGGGGAATATAGGAAAATCGCGCCTATCCACAAGCGCCGCGCTTACCTCGAATTAAGCTGGACCTGCGCAGGTGTCGTTTGCCACGATCACAGGAGAGATGGCCAGCAATGTACATCCGACGCATTTCGGGGCCCCATGCGGTGACCCTGCCCGACGGGCGCACGATGACACGCGCCGACCTTCCCGCACCCGCGACCCAGCGCTGGGTCGCCAGCCGCAAAGCCGCCGTGGTGCAGGCCGTCGACGCTGGCCTGATTAGCGCTGAAGAGGCGCTGGAGACATGGGGCCTTTCGGTGGAGGAGCTTGACAGCTGGCGCGGCGCGGTCGCGCGCCATGGAATCCGGGCGCTCAAGGCGACAGCGCTGCAACGCTTTCGCTAAAGATATCCGGGGAACTCTCAAAATGAGTGCGAAAGCCTGTCGAAAAGGGTAACTTGAAATTAACCATTTCAACGGACGCTCAGGTGGACCAGATTGAGATTCGGAGTGACCTGATGCGCGTTTTGCTTGTCGAAGACGACCCCACCACGTCCCGCAGCATCGAAATGATGCTCCGCCATGCCAACCTCAATGTCTACGCCACAGATCTGGGCGAGGAAGGCATCGATCTGGCAAAGCTTTATGATTACGACATCATCTTGCTGGACCTGAACCTGCCCGACATCCATGGCCATGATGTTTTGCGGCAGCTGCGCAGCGCACGGGTCAATACGCCGATCTTGATCCTCTCGGGCCTCGACGATCCCGACACCAAGCTCAAGGGGTTCGGCTTCGGCGCCGATGACTACCTGACCAAACCCTTCCACCGTGAGGAATTGGTGGCGCGCATCCATGCCATCATCCGTCGCTCCAAGGGGCATGCGCAATCGGTGATCAAGACCGGGCGCATCGCCGTGAACCTCGACGCCAAGACGGTGGAGGTGGGGGGGCAGACCGTGCATCTGACCGGCAAGGAATACCAGATGCTGGAACTGCTGAGCCTGAGGAAAGGCACGACGCTGACCAAGGAGATGTTTCTCAACCATCTCTATGGCGGCATGGACGAGCCCGAGCTCAAGATCATCGATGTCTTCATCTGCAAGCTCCGCAAGAAACTGTCGGTCGCGACCGGCGGGCAGACCTATATCGAGACCGTCTGGGGGCGCGGCTATGTGCTGCGTGATCCGATCGCGGGGCAAGATGCGGTGGGCATTGCCATGAACGCCTGACACGGGCTGGAAATCCGCACGAGACCCTCCTAAACCCAATCACACCAGACCGGGCAGGAACGGAGGGGGCAGCCGCATGGCCGATGAGACCGATCGCGCGATGGAGCGGGCCTCCGTCCTGACCGAGGCAGAGGCGCGCGCGCGTCTCGGCGAATTGGCACGTATGCTCGACGCGGCCAACCGCGCCTATTACCAAGATGACGCGCCTGACTTGACGGACGCGGAGTATGACCGGCTCAAGCGCGAGAATGCCGCCATCGAGGCCCGTTTTCCGGGGCTCAAACGCGCCGACAGCCCCAGCGACCAAATCGGCGCCGCCCCGGCCGAGGGGTTCGGCAAGATCCTCCATGCACAGCGCATGCTGTCGCTGGCCAATGCCTTTGACGCAGAGGATGTAGCCGATTTCGTCGCGGGCATCCGGCGCTACCTGAACCTGCCCGGGGATGCGGCGCTGGCCTTCACCGCCGAGCCCAAGATTGACGGGCTGTCGCTGTCTCTGCGCTACGAGGTGGGCGATCTGATCAGTGCCGCGACCCGGGGCGACGGTGAAACGGGCGAGAATGTCACCGCGAATGCCCGCCAGATCGCCGATATTCCCGCGCGCATCACCGGCGCGCCCCAGGTGCTGGAGGTGCGTGGCGAGGTCTACATGAGCCACGCCGACTTCGCCGCGCTGAACGCGCGCCAGGAGGCGACTGGGGGGAAAAGCTTCGCCAACCCCCGCAACGCCGCCGCCGGATCACTGCGCCAGCTTGACGCTGCGATCACGCGCGCCCGGCCGCTGCGTTTTTTCGCCTATTCCTGGGGCGAGATTTCGGAACCTCTTGCCACGACGCAGGCGCAGGCCATCGCGCGGCTGGCAGCTTTGGGCTTTCAAACCAACCCGCTGACGCGGCGCTGCGACAGCCTTGAGGCCATGCTGGCCCATTACGCCGAGATCGAGGCGGGGCGCGCGGCGCTGGGCTATGACATCGACGGCGTGGTCTACAAGCTTGACGATCTGGCGCTGCAGGCCCGTCTTGGCCTCGCGCTCGACCACGCCGCGCTGGGCCATCGCGCATAAATTCCCCGCCGAACTGGCCTGGACCCGGCTCGAGGCCATCGACATCCAGGTGGGCCGCACCGGCGCGCTCAGTCCCGTGGCGCGGCTGGTGCCCGTTACGGTGGGCGGCGTCGTGGTGTCGAACGCTACGCTGCACAACGAGGATTACATCGCGGGCCGTGACGCCAAGGGGGCGAGATTCGCGGCGGGCGCGACATCCGGCCGGGCGATTGGGTGCAGGTCTACCGCGCAGGCGATGTCATCCCCAAGATCGCCGATGTCGACCTTGCCCGCCGCGGGGCGGATGCGGTGCCCTATGTGTTCCCGACCACCTGCCCCGAATGCGGATCGGATGCCGTGCGCGAGGAAGGCGACGCCGTCCGCCGCTGTACCGGCGGGCTGATCTGCCCTGCGCAGGCGGTCGAAAAGCTCCGGCACTTCGTCTCGCGCGCGGCGTTTGACATCGAAGGACTCGGGGCCAAGCAGGTGGAGGCGTTCTACGCCGATGGTTGGGTGAGGGAACCCGCCGATATCTTTGATCTGAAATCGAAATATGGGTCTGGCCTGCAACAGCTCAAGAACCGGGAAGGCTGGGGCGACAAGAGTGCCGCGAGCCTGTTCGACGCGATAGACGAGCGTCGACACATCGGGCTGGGCCGGTTGATCTTTGCGCTTGGCATCCGCCATGTGGGCGAGGTGGCGGCGAGTGATCTGGCGCGCCACTTCGGCACCTGGGCCGCCTTCATCGACACGGTCGACCACGCCGCGCGGGAGCCTGCGGCCATCGCGCCGGACGCCAAGGCGCGCAAGGCTTGCCTTGCCGACAGTCCCGCTTGGTCCGAGATCACTGCCATCGACGGCATCGGGGAAGCGGTCGCCGTGGCGCTGACCACCACATTGTCACAAGAGGCCGAACGCGCCTCGGTCGATCGGCTGATCGCGTATCTCGACATCACGGCCCCGCCCGCCCGCAAGACCGATGGCAGCCCGGTGGCGGGCAAGACCGTCGTGTTCACCGGCACGCTCGAAAAGATGACCCGCGCCGAGGCCAAGGCGCGGGCCGAGGCGCTGGGGGCCAAGGTCGCGGGCAGTGTCTCGGCCAAGACAGATATCCTGGTCGCCGGTCCGGGCGCGGGGTCCAAGGCCAAGAAGGCCGCGGAATTGGGGATCGAGACGCTGGACGAGGAGGGCTGGCTGGCGCTGATTGCCGGGGTGGAGCCCGGCGATGGCTGAGGGGCCCGCGCATCCCAAGGGGCGGCCCGAGGAGCTTTGGCCGCTGTTCGCAGGCCTTGAGACGCTTGACGGCGTTGGCCCAAAGACCGCCAAGCATTACAAGGCCTTGGCTGTCGAGACGCCGAAAGACCTGCTGTTGACCCTGCCTGTGGGTGGCGTGGACCGGGCGCGCGTCGCCTCGATCCGCGACGTGATTTTGCCCGGCATGGCGACAGTCGAGGTGACGGTGGGCCTGCATCGCCCGCCTGCAGGCCGGGGCCCCTACCGGATCGAGGTGGAGGATGCCAAGACCAGTTTCCAGCTCGTCTTTTTCCACGCCAAGGGCGACTACCTCGGGCGCATCCTGCCCACGGGCAGCCGCCGCATCGTGTCGGGCAAGGTGGAGCTGTTCGACGCCATCGCCCAGATGCCGCACCCCGACCACATCTTGCCGCCTGAGGAGGCGGGCGAGATCCCGCCCTATGAGCCGGTCTATCCGCTGACCGCGGGTGTCACGCAAAAGGGAATGCGCCGGGCCGTCGCCTCAGCGCTCGCGCTTGCGCCGTTCCTTGGCGAATGGATCGACATTCCGCTTGTCGAGCAAAAGAACTGGCCGGCCTGGCATGATGCTCTTGCGGCCGCCCATGCGCCGGTCAGTGGCGCCGATCTGGCGCGCGGCGCGTCTGCACGCGAACGGCTCGCCTTTGACGAATTGTTCGCGCATCAACTGACGCTGGCCTTGGCGCGCGCCTCGCTGCGCCGGGGCAAGGGGCGCGTGACGCAAGGGAACGGGCGTTTGCGGCAAAGGTGCTGGCAAGTCTGCCGTTCCGGCCCACCGGCGCCCAGATGCGCGCCATCGACGAAATTGCCGCCGACATGGCCGAGCCGACCCGGATGAACCGTCTTTTGCAAGGTGACGTCGGCGCGGGCAAGACGCTGGTGGCGCTGATGGCGCTGCTGGTCGCAGTGGAGGCGGGCGGGCAGGGCGTGCTGATGGCGCCGACCACGATTCTTGCTGGCCAGCATTACGCCAACCTCAAGCCGCTGGCCGAGGCGGCAGGTGTGGTGATCGAGATGCTCTCGGGGCAGGACAAGGGGGCGGAGCGGCGCGCGAAACTCGCCGCGCTGGAGCGAGGCGACATCCATATCCTTGTGGGCACCCATGCGGTGTTCCAGTCCGACGTCGCGTTCGCCGATCTGCGGCTGGCCATCGTCGATGAACAGCACCGGTTCGGCGTGCGCCAGCGCATCAAGCTGGGCGAAAAGGGGCAGGGCGCGGATGTGCTGGTGATGACGGCCACGCCCATCCCGCGCACGCTGAGCCTTGCCCAATATGGCGACATGGATGTGAGCGTCTTGGATGAAAAGCCGCCGGGCCGGACGCCGGTGACGACCGCGCTGGTCTCCTCAGGCCGGATGGACGAGGTGGTGGACCATTTGCGCCGCGCGGTGGCCGAAGGGCGGCAGGCCTATTGGGTCTGCCCGCTGGTCGAGGAAAGCGAAAACTTCGACGCCACCGCGGCGGAGGAGCGGTTCAAGCTGCTCCGTGCCGCACTGGGCGAGGGGGTCGTGGGGCTGGTCCATGGGCAGTTGCCGCCCGACGAGAAGACTGCGGCGATGCAGGCTTTTTCCCGTGGCGAGACGCGCGTGCTGGTGGCCACGACCGTGATCGAGGTCGGCGTGGATGTGCCCAATGCCTCGATCATGGTGATCGAACAGGCCGAGATCTTCGGCCTTGCGCAATTGCACCAGCTGCGGGGCCGCGTGGGGCGGGGGGCTGCGGCCTCGACCTGCCTGTTGATGTATCGCCCGCCACTGGGCGAGACCGCCAAACGCCGCCTGATGGTGCTGCGCGACACCGAGGACGGATTCCGCATCGCCGAGGAGGATCTGGCGATCCGGGGTGCGGGCGATGTGATCGGCACGGCGCAATCAGGACTGCCGCGGTTCCGCATTGCCGATCTGGAGGCGCAGACCGGGCTGATGGCCTTGGCGCAATCGGCCGCGCGCACGCTTTTGGTGCGCGATCCGGGCCTCATCGGTCCGCAAGGGCAATCGGCCCGCGTGTTGTTGTGGTTGTTGGAACAGGACAAGGCGATCCGGCTGATCTCGGCGGGTTAACCCGTTTTGTTCGCGTATGTTCTTAAAAAGTTCTTGACCTGAGGTCGGGAAAATGAGAACAAAGCGTTAACACGACGGCAAGAGGAATGCAGCCCATGACCCGCATCACCGAGTTTCTGGCCCGCAACGGCGACACGCTTCTGGGCGACACTGCCGGGGTTTTGGCTCTGGCCATCTTCACCTACGGGCTTTTGCATTTGCCCGGCCTCGTCTGAGATTTCCTGTTTCTGCCTGCGGTCCGACAGGACCATCGGGTGCGGCGACTGTCCCCGCTTGCACCCTTTCCAAAGCCCGGATTGCCTCCCGCGGCTCTGGTCTTGTCGATGGATACGCTGACTGCCGCCGCCCTCCTGCCCGGAGGTGCGGCGGTTTTTTCTTTTGGCCTGTTCAGACGCAGGCCGTTCTTTCGCTTAGCCTGCTCAGGCGCAGGCGGTGGCGCGCTCGGCCTCGGCCATGGCTTCGGCGGTCGCCTCGAGCGACAGCAGGATCGAGGCGTGGCGGTTACGATAGTCGCGCGCCGGTTCCAGCACGTCATAGCCCCGGAACGGCGCGCCGGGGACAGGCCCGCCATCGCGCAACATCGCGCGCAGCGCGTCACGCGCGGCCTCAACCTCGGCCTTGGTGCGCCCGAGGATGTCGGCCCCCATCAGGGCGGCGGCCGCCTGACCCAGCGCGCAGGCCTTCACATCCTGCCCGAAGCGGGTGATGCGCCCCTCTGCCATGTCGAGATCCACCGTCACCGTCGAGCCGCAAAGCGGCGCGCGTTTGCGCAGGCTGACTTGTGGGTCCTTGAGGCGGCCAGCATGCGGGATATCGGCCGCCAGCGCCAGAATGCGCTGCGAATAGAGCTTGATCAGGTCAGTGTCGCCGGACATGGGTTTCACCTCAATCGATGCGCTTCTATAGGTAGCGGCGTGAGGCGATTTTGCAAAGAGGAACCCCATCCCCATGGTCGAGTTCGATGCCAAGACCCTACGCTATGACGCCAACGGCCTGATCCCCTGCATTGCGCAGGAGGCCGTGACGGGCGAGGTGCTGATGCTGGCCTGGATGACTGCCGAGGCCGTGGCGCGCACGCTGGAGACGGGGCGCGTGACCTATTGGAGCCGGTCGCGCGGGGCGTTTTGGGTCAAGGGCGAAAGCTCGGGCCATGTGCAGGAGCTGGTGGAGCTGCGTCTCGATTGCGACCGCGATTGCCTGTTGGCGCTGGTGCGTCAGACCGGGCCCGCCTGCCATACCAACCGGCGGGTGTGTTTCTACACTGCGGTGCGGGACGGGCAGGAAACCGAATTAGTGTCGCCCGAGTAAGCGGCCGGTCGAAGGCATATTTGTGGAAAGATGAAGCCTGTCAGAGCCCTACCTTGCGGCGGATGTCGTCGGGCGTAGCCCCTTCGGCACGGTAGGTTGCGATGGAGCGGGCATCGTCGCGCTTGGCCAGGCGCTTACCGGTCTCGTCGCGGATCAGGCGGTGATGGTGGTAGATCGGCGTCGGCAGGCCGAGCAGGCGTTGCAGCAGAATATGGATGCGCGTCGCCTCGAACAGATCTTCGCCGCGGGTGACATGGGTGATGCCTTGCGCGGCGTCATCCAGAACAACCGACAGGTGGTAGGATGTGCCCATGTCGCGGCGGGCCAGCACCACATCTCCGATGGCGGTGCGGTATGTTTCCAAGCCTGTCTCGATAGTTCCGGCGTGGCTTGGGCCGGTTTCCGTGAAGCACAAAGTGGGGTGACCAAGCGCCGCGCCGATATCAAGGCGCAAGTGGCTGTCGTTGGGGCGCAGGCCGCTGCGGGGCCGGGCGCGGCAGGTGCCGGGATAAACCGGGCCATCGGGGCCGATGGCGGGGTGCGTGCCTTCTTGCGGAGCTGTTAGCGCCTCGGCGATGTCGCGGCGGGTGCAGGTACAGGGATAGAGCAGGCCGCGCGCCCACAGGGTGTCGAGGGCGGCGCCATAAACGCCATGCCGGTCTGATTGGCGCAGCACCGGCGCCTCCCAGGCAAGGCCGAGCCAGGCGAGATCCTCGAAAATCCGCTGTTCCCATTCCGGTCGTGCACGGTCGCGGTCGATATCCTCGATCCGCAGCAGGAAATCGCCGCCCTCAGCGCGCGCCATGTCATGGGAGAGGATTGCCGAATAGGCATGGCCGAGATGCAGGGGGCCCGTGGGCGAAGGCGCGAACCGGGTTATCAAAGTCATTTATAACAAGAGTTTGCCATGTGATCTTTATGCGTCACATGAGGGTCAGGCCGCATCGGCCCGCGTCGTGCCCAGCCACTCCTGCCAGGCGGCCTTGGCGCGGTCGGTATAGGCCTTGTAGCGATCCTTGCGGCCGCGGCGCCCGGCCTTCAGCCCCTCGACCGGGGGAAAGAGGCCGAAGTTGACGTTCATCGGCTGGAATGTCTTGGCCTCGGCCCCGCCGGTGATGTGGTGCACGAGCGCGCCCATGGCGGTGACTTGCGGCACGGTGGCAAGCGTTTCCCCGCGCAATTCTGCGGCGGCAAGCCGTCCCGCGAGAAGGCCCATGGCGGCGGATTCCACATAGCCCTCGACCCCGGTGATCTGGCCTGCGAAGCGGATGTTGGGTCGTGTGCGCAGGCGCATCTGATCGTCGAGGAGCGTGGGCGAGTTGATGAAGGTGTTGCGGTGGATGCCGCCAAGGCGGGCGAAACTGGCGTCGTGCAGCCCCGGAATCATCTTGAAAACAGATGTTTGAGCCCCGTACTTCATCTTCGTCTGGAAGCCAACGATGTTGTAGAGTGTGCCCAGTGCATTGTCGCGGCGCAGCTGGACTACCGCCCATGGCTTGACGGTCGGGTCATGCGGATTGGTGAGCCCCACCGGCTTCATCGGTCCATGGCGCGGCGTCTCGCGGCCGCGTTCGGCCATCACCTCTATCGGCAGGCAGCCGTCGAAATAGCCGGCGGTTTCGCCCTCGTGGAACTCGGTCTTGTCGGCCTCCAGCAGCGCGTCGATGAAGGCGTCGTATTGCTCGCGTGTCATCGGACAGTTGATGTAGGCCTTTTGCTCCGCCTCGGTCTCGCCCTTGTCGTAGCGCGACTGTTCCCAAGCGACCGACATGTCGATGGTGTCGGCATAGACGATGGGGGCTATGGCGTCGAAAAAGGCGAGACTGTCCTGCCCGGTCTCCGCCGCGATGGCCTGCGCCAGAGCCCCCGAGGTGAGCGGGCCGGTCGCGATGATTGCTGGCCCGTCAGGCAGCGCCGTGATCTCGCCCGGGGCGATGGTGATTTTGGGATGCGCGCGCAGTTTGGCGGTCACCGCTTCGGCAAAGGGGTCGCGATCCACGGCCAGCGCGCCACCGGCGGGCAGGCGATGGGCATGGGCCATCTCCATGATCAGCGACCCGGCCGCGCGCATTTCCCAATGCAGCAGGCCCACAGCGTTTTGTTCATGGTCGTCTGACCGGAAGGAATTGGAACAGACCATTTCCGCAAGCGACCCGGTGCGATGGGCAAAGGTGCCGACCGCGGGGCGCATTTCGTGCAGCGTCACGGCGATGCCGGCCTCTGCCGCTTGCCATGCGGCCTCCGACCCGGCCATGCCGCCGCCGATGATGGTGAGTGTCTGGGTCATGGTCGAGATCTAGGATCTTTCGGCGCGAGAGGAAAGGGTCCCCGCAGTCAGGGCGCGCGGCGGCTTTCCAACGCCACGGCGATGCGGTCCAGCACGGCCGTCTGCTTTTCCAGCAGGGCCTGGGTCTGGCGCTGGCTTTCCACGAGCTTGGCGTTTTCGGCTGCCACCCGTTCGAGGTAGCCGCGATAGCTGCGAGACTGGACCCAGCTGCCCAAGACGATGATCGCGCCGCCAAAGAGGATGAGGGGCAGAATGATCTGTGCATTCTGCCACATCTTACGCCTCGTCCGGTGTCGTGTCTGGGCCGGATGCCTCGGCGCCGCTTTCGCCCTCGGTTTCGCCCTGGTCTGCTATCCAGGCGACGCTGACGACTTCTTCGCCCTTGGCGGTGTTGAACACCTTCACCCCGCCCGCGCTGCGCGAGCGGAACGAGATGCCTTCGACCGGTACGCGGATCGACTGGCCGGTGGAGGTCGCCAGCATGATCTGGTCGCTCATCTCGACCGGGAAGCTCGCCACCAGCGCGCCGCCGCGCATCGCCTTGTCCATCGCCATCACGCCCTGGCCGCCGCGTCCGCGCACGGGATAGTCGTGCGACGAAGACAGTTTGCCCGATCCGCTGGAAGTGATCGTCAGGATCAGATCCTCGGCCGCCGACATCTCGGCGTAGCGGTCTGTCGACAACTGCCCCTCGGCCACGGCGTCCTCATCCTCGTCGGCCTCGATTTCTTCCTCCAGCGCGCCCGCCATCAGGCGGCGTTGCTTGAGATAGGCGGCGCGTTCCATCGCCTCTGCCTCGAAATGGCGGATCACGGCCATTGACACAACGCGGTCGCCGTCCGCCAGACGGATGCCGCGCACACCGGTCGAATCGCGGCCCTTGAACACCCGCACCTCGGTCACCGGGAAGCGGATCGCGCGGCCGAGCGCCGTGACCAGCATGATGTCGTCGTCCTCGGAACAGATGCGCGCGTTCACAAGGCTGACATTGCCCTCCTCGGGCAGCTTCATGGCGATCTTGCCGTTTCGCATGACATTGGTGAAATCCGACAGCGCGTTGCGCCGCACGTCGCCATCCGAGGTGGCGAAGAAGATCTGCAACTCGTCCCAATGCGCCTCGTCCCGGTCGACGGGCATGACGGCGGCGATGCCGGTGCCGGGCTCGATCGGCAAGATGTTGACGATGGCCTTGCCGCGCGATGACCGGCTGCCCAAGGGCAGGCGCCAGGTCTTGAGCTTGTAGACCATGCCGCTGGTAGTGAAGACCAGAAGCGGTGTGTGGGTGTTGGCGACAAAGAGCGACGTCACCACGTCGTCATCCTTAAGCGCGCCGCCCGCCACTCCCTTGCCTCCGCGCTTTTGCGCGCGGAAATCGGTCAGCGCGGTGCGCTTGATGTAGCCGCCTTGGGTGATGGTGACGACCATGTCCTCACGCTCGATCAGGTCCTCGTCGTCCATGTCGCCGGACCAATCGGTGATCTCGGTGCGGCGGGGAACGGCGAAGAGGTCGCGGATCTCGCGCCAGTTCGGCAGAGATGATCGCAAGGATCCGGTCGCGCGATCCGAGGATCTCGAGGTAATCCTTGATCTTGCCTGCAAGCTCCTGCAGTTCGTCGGTGACCTCCTTGACGCCCAATTGGGTCAGGCGTTGCAGCCGCAGATCGAGGATCGCGCGGGCCTGCACCTCGGACAGGTTGTAGGTGCCGTCCTCGTTGGCGGTGTGCGTCGGGTCGTCGATCAGCTTGATGAAGGGCAGGATTTCTTCGGCGGGCCAGCGCCGGGTCATCAGCTTTTCGCGCGCCTCACTGGCATCGGCCGAGGCACGGATGGTGCGCACCACCTCGTCGACATTCGACACCGCCACGGCAAGACCGCACAGCACGTGAGCCCGGTCGCGTGCCTTGCGTAGCTCGAACGCCGTGCGCCGCGCCACGACTTCTTCCCGGAAGTCGAGGAAGGCGGTCAGGAAGCCGCGCAGCGTCAATTGCTCGGGGCGGCCCCCGTTCAGCGCCAGCATGTTGCAGCCGAAATGCGTCTGCATCTGCGTGAAGCGGAACAGCTGGTTCAGCACCACCTCGGGCGTCGCGTCGCGTTTCAGTTCGATCACCACGCGCACGCCGATCCGGTCGGACTCGTCGGCGACGGCGGAGATGCCTTCCAGCTTTTTCTCGCGCACCAGATCTGCGATGCGTTCGATCATCGAGGCCTTGTTCACCTGATAGGGGATCTCGTCGATGATGATGGCGAAACGGTCCTTGCGCACCTCTTCCACGCGGGTTTTCGCGCGGATGATCACGCTGCCGCGCCCTTCGAGATAGGCCTTGCGCGCGCCGGACCGGCCAAGGATCAGCGCGCCGGTGGGGAAATCGGGTGCGGGGATATACTCGATCAGCTGCTCCGAGGTCAGATCGGGGTTCACGATCAGCGCCTGACAGGCGTCGATCACCTCGCCCAGATTGTGGGGCGGAATGTTGGTGGCCATGCCGACGGCGATGCCGCCCGCGCCATTGACCAGCATGTTGGGAAAGCGCGCGGGCAGAACGGTGGGTTCTTGTTGCTTGCCGTCGTAATTGTCCTGAAAATCGACCGTGTCCTTGTCGATATCGGCCAGAAGATAGGCGGCGGGCTTGTCCATCCGCACTTCGGTGTAGCGCATGGCCGCGGGGTTATCGCCGTCCATGGAGCCGAAATTGCCCTGACCGTCCAGAAGCGGCAGGGACATGGAAAACGGCTGCGCCATGCGCACCAGCGCGTCATAGATCGCGCTGTCGCCGTGGGGGTGATATTGGCCCATCACGTCGCCGACGGGGCGGGCGGATTTGCGGTAGGATTTTTCGTGCGTGTTCCCGGTTTCGTGCATGGCAAACAGGATACGCCGGTGCACAGGCTTGAGCCCGTCGCGCAGGTCGGGAATGGCACGAGAGATGATCACCGACATCGCGTAATCGAGGAACGAGGTCTTCATCTCGGCGGCGATATCGATCGACGGCCCGTGATGGGGCGCACGTTCGGGTGCGTTTTCGGTATCGTTCTCAGGGGGTTCGGGGTATCGCTCACGGGGTCCGCCTGTGTCTGTGGCCGCGTCTATATCTTGTTGCCCCGCACTATACGTTCCCCGGATATGGGGTGCAATGGCGCAGGCCGATTGCGGTTGGCAGCCAGCGGGGATGATTGCCAACAGTCTGTTTTTATTGATTTTTAAAATCCCTGAGGCAAGCTTGAGTCGTGGAAGAGGCAACACCAGAGGTGCCCATGAAAACGACCGAGACCGAGCTGATGTTGAAGGGCTACGGCCTGACCACCGCCGAGATGGTCTACCGGATGCCCGATTATCGCAATGTTCTCAACACCTTCGTCTGGCAAGACTACGATCTTGCGCCCGATCACCCGCGCCTGTTCGAATTCATCGAGTTCTGGCAAGGCAGCATCGAGGCGCCGCTGCATTCCGTGCGCTTCGTGCATCGCAAGATGATCTCGCCCGGCGAATGGCGCAACGTGACGGGGGAATTCACCTACCACTAAGGCGTGGTGCAAGGGCGGCCGCGATCCAGAGCGCCATCAGCACAAGGCTGGCGATGCCGTTCCACGACGCCATCGACAATCCCAGCATCGACCATGGCACATCCGTGCACATGACGACCTCGCCGCCTTGGGTCGGGTCGAGCAGTGTGGCGATGTCCATCGCGCCCAGATCCTCGCCGCCGCCCGTGCAGGTGAGGTTGAGCGTCCACCAGCCGCGCTCGACGCCGGTATGCAGCAGAGCTGACGCCTGCGCCCGTCAGCATGGCACCCGCGCCCGCCAAGGCGACAAGGGCGCGCGGCAGGGCGAAACCCACGGCCCCGATGACGATGGCCGCGGCATGCGGCCAGCGCTGCCACAGGCACATCGCGCAAGGCGCAAGGCCGCCGATATATTGAAAGGCAAAGGCGCCAGCCAACAGGCCCAGCGACCCCAGCGCCGCCAGCGCCATCAGATATGTGCGTTGCATCGGCCTCTTACGCTCCCAGCCATGTCCGGATCAGGCTCGCCAAAGTAGCGCCTGCAAACAGCAAAGTCCCGATCCAGGCCAGGCCCAGGACTGCGCCAAGGATCACAAGAATGCCATCGCGCTGCAACAGGCCCATCGCAACGATCACCACGGCCAAGCCCGGCACTGTGTTCGTGCCGGGCAATGGCACGAGGATCGAGGCGCTGAACAAGACAAGCACAACTCCGACCACCTGATCCAGCGGGCGCCGCGTGAGCGCGGCAAGCCGGGGGCGACTGACCGCCTCGATCCGGCGCAGCCAAGGGCCGGCCCTGCGCGCCAGACCGTCAAGGCTTGTCTTTGCCACCGCCCGCAAGCCGAGCTTTCGCGGCAACCACGGCGTCTTGCGCCCCAGCATGATCTGTCCCGAGATGAACATCAGCGGCAAGGCGACGATCTGCGGTACACCATAAAGGAAGGGGATGCAGCAGGGCAGGGCCAGCACCAGCAAGAACAGGCCAAAGGCGCGCTCGTGCAGTTGATCGAGGACCCAGTCCAGTGTGACGGCGTCGCCCTGCGCATCATCGGCCAGTCGGCTCAGCCGGTCCGAAATCGTCATCGGCTCAGGGGCAGGCGGCGTCATCGGCGCATCTCCTTGTGTGATCCCGAACAAGGCAAGGCACCTCGACTCATGGCTATCGGTAGCAAACCCGACGCCGGCTCACCAGCGTGGAGCGGACCGGCCTTGGGCACTGGTGCGCCCGCACGACCACGCCTTGATTTGGGCTGGACGAGCCATGGCGGTTTCGGTATCGAGACCAACGTTGCCCGAGTGGCGGAATGGTAGACGCAGCGGATTCAAAATCCGCCGCCGCAAGGCTTGCCGGTTCGAGTCCGGCCTCGGGTACCACATTCAAGTCACATTCCCTGCATCCATGCCGATTCGTGGACACCTGCGCGTCGCGGCGTTTCTCTGCGCCGCAGACCTGTCCTTTTGGACAGGTTCGTGACCGCGTCAAACATGGCGAATTTGTGGCAAGGGTTGTCGGGGCGTGACATACTGTTTCCGTTTCTTCCTCGCTGCCGAAGGTCTGGAACGGCACGCAAAGGCGGGGGCCATTTCGTTGCAAGTATCGAAAGTTTTGTGGTTATCGCCAACGATACTTGACTGCACTAAGGATGGTCACGGGATGAAGACCGGCCTCTTTACCAAGAACCGGCCCCGACACTGCGGCCTGCCCATGTCCTTAAATGGTCAAAAAGGTGGCAGGGTGCGCGTCACTACAAAGGTGTTTCCGAAAATTTTCGCTTTCGGTCGGACGCTCGTTCCGGATATCAGAACGTCAGCCCAACTGGGGGGCGATGTTTGCTAAGGCCACGGGGGCGGCCGCACGATCCGTGTCGAAAAACACGGGAGAGGTGTGGGCTGCTTGACGGTTGAATGACCGACACGGCTATACTCCTGCGGCACCGCAAAGGTGGCGCGGGGTAAACGGTATGGGCAGTACTGCCCTGTCTCTCCTCCCGGTTTTTGGATGTCGATAATGCGGGCCGCCGGCTTTCAAGCAGCGTCGCCCGCCGTTGAGATGTTATGAAATCACGTCCGCGCATGCGGACAGACCGGTGCCGATCGGTGTAAGGAGTGAACGCGTATGACGAATTTTACTGATGTGGCAAACATTTCCAACCTCGTCGGCCTCTGGGATTTCCGCAGCGGAGCGACGACCAAGGATACCGGCCTTGCCGACGGCATCGCGCAGAACGGGCATTTCGAGGGCAACGCCTTCGCGTCGCACGACCAGCTGCGCACCGACGGGCATGACGACTGGTTCGATGTCTCGGGCCCCGACCACCCCTTTGACCTGCCGCGCGGCACGATCGAGGTTCAGTTCACGCAAGAAGTGCACAAGGGCACGTCGCCCGACACCGTCGTGAACCGCGGCGAATTTCACGACGCCCAGCACGAAGGCTATTTCGGCATCAGCGTCACGCTCGACGGCAAGGTCGAGGTTCTGCACCAGATGGCCGACAGTGTCGGCGGGGCCAAGGTCGACGTCTCGACCTCGGCGCATTTCTTCGCGCCCGGCGATACGCTGAACGTCGTCTACAGCTGGGACGAGCACAAGGGCGCGACCTTCACCGTCGAGAACCTGACCAAGGGCACCAGCACCACGATCCAGTCGAATGTCACCGGTCTCACTCTGGATATCGGCGACAATGACGACGAGAACTTCACTTTCGGCGCCCGCGAAGAGAACGACGGGCACTACGATGAATTCTTCAAGGGCGCGATCGACTATGTCGCGGTCTTCAACAAGGTGATCGAACCCGCAGCCCCGACCGGCCCCGATTTCATCGTCGAGGGCACCTCGGGTGCGGACGTGATCGACGCAGCCTATACCGGCGACCCCGAGGGCGACATGATCGACGCGGGCGACAATGCCACCGGCGGCGACGAGGATGTCGTGGATGCCGGCGCGGGCGATGACACCGTCATTGCCGGTGCTGCGAATGACACCGTTTTCGCAGGGTCGGGCGATGACAGCGTCGAGGGTGGCGCGGGCAACGACGTGATCTTCGGCGACACCTCGCTCGGGCAGGCCGATGGCAACACGCCCACGGTGCGCGAAAGCCTGAACTGGAGCCAGGTCGACGACCCCAACGGCCCCAACCCGATCGACAACGGCGATCCGATCAACGGGTTCACCCAGAACACCGGCAATGTGAATGTCACCTTCTCGGTCCTCCACCCCAATGGCCATGTCCTGAATCAGTTCGAGAACACGGCCCAGAACATCGCCGGGATCGACAGCGGGTCCGAGACGATCAACGCGACCAGCTCTTTCTATTCCGAGACGCGCGGCAACGGGAATTCCGAGAGCTATCAGCTGGCCTTCTCGGCGCCGGTCGAAAACGTGTCCTTCCGCATCAACGACATCGACGGAGATGGCGTGGTGCGGGTGCAGGCCTTCGACGCAGCCGGAAACCCGATCGAGATCGAGTTGACGGCAGGCAACCGCATCACGCTTCTGGACACGGATGCCGTGCCGGGTGTGGACACCGCGGATTCGAACGGTGGCTATCTCGAGGATACGGCGCCGGAATATTCGCTGCTGGTCGAGATCCCCGGCCCGGTGGCGCGCATCGTCATCACCCACAGCCAGAACGGTCACGACAATACAGGCGTCAACGTCACCGACGTGTTCTTTGACGCGCCCATCGCGGTAACCGATCCCGAAGGACCCGGCAACGACACGCTTTCGGGCGGTGCGGGCGATGACCTGATCTATGGCGAAACCGGCAACGACTCGATCCTGGGCGGCACGGGCAACGACACGCTCTTCGGGGATGACGCACCGGTGGGCACGCCTGTCGGGCCGAACCTGATCGTGAACGGGTCCTTCGAGGATACCTCGGGCCTGACGCCGACCTTCTACGGTTTCGTCGGCAACGGCGCGATCCCCGGCTGGACCGACGCCAATGGTCGTCAGATCGACGTCCACAACGACGACCGCGACGGTCAGGTGGCAACCGACGGCGAGAACTGGCTCGATCTGGAGGCCAGCCCCGGCAACAACCGGGTCGGCCAGAATGTGGCGGGCGTGCAGGATGGTGAGACCTATCGCTTGACCTTCGATGTCAGCGACAGCCCGTTCCTGACTTCCATCGACGGGCCGGACGAGAACCTCGTCAATGTTTATTGGGGCGGCCAACTGGTCGCGACCATCGACCCCAGCAATGTCGGCGAGAGCGATTTCGAGACCATCGCGCTGAACCTCGTCGGCGGCGCAGGGAACGGCTCCAACCGGCTGGAATTCGAAGGCCTGGGCCGTGAAGACAATCTCGGTGCCTCCATCGACAATGTCGTCCTTGTGCAGCTTTCGGGCGTCACCGGCCCCTGCTTGGCACGACACCATCGCGGCTGGTGACGGCGATGATCTGGTCTTTGGCGGTGCGGGCGAGGACCTGATCTACGGCGATGCGGGCGACGACTCGATCGTCGGCGGTGCGGGCAACGACACGCTCTATGGCGATGACGCCCCTCTGGCTGGCCCGGTGGGCACGCCTGTCGGGCCGAATCTGATCGTGAACGGGTCTTTCGAGGATACGACCGGGACGACGCCCACCTTCTACGGGTTTGTCGCGACCAATGGCGTGATCCCTGGCTGGACCGACACCAGCGGCAACGAGATCGACGTCCATAATGACAGCCGCGACGGTCAGGTGGCCACCGACGGCAACAACTGGCTCGATCTGGAGGCCAGCCCCGGCAACAACCGCATCGGACAGAACGTCGCGGGTGTGCAGGACGGCCTGTCCTATCGCCTCACCTTCGATGTCAGCGACAGCCAGTTCCTGACCGCGATCGACGGGCCTGACGAGAACCTCGTCAATGTCTACTGGGGCGGCCAGCTGATCGCGACCATCGATCCCAGCAATGTCGGCGAGTCCAACTTCGAGACCATCACGCTGAACCTCGTCGGTGGCACAGGCAACGGCTCCAACCGGCTCGAATTCGAAGGTCTGGGCCGGGAAGACGCATTTGGCGCAGCCATCGACAATGTCATTCTCGTGCAGTTGTCGGGCGTGACCGGCCCTGCCGGAAACGACACCATCGAAGGTGGCGACGGTGACGACCTGATCGTGGGACAGGGTGGCAATGACAGCCTGGCGGGCGGTCTCGGCAACGACACCATCCTCGGCGGCGCCGGTGACACCATCGTGGGCGGTTCGGGCGACGACAGCATCGTCATCAATCCCAATGAACTGGACGCGAGCGGCGGGATCATCGCGCCGATCTTCGTCGATGGATCGACCGAAGGCACCGATCGCGACACGCTCGATCTGACGGGCTTCGTGGCATTCCGCAATCTGGTCGAGACGACCGACGCAGACGGCGACAGCACCTCCGGCACGGTCGAAGTCCAGAACGCCAATGGCGACTGGGTGCCCGTGACCTTCGCCGAGATCGAATTCCTGCTCCTGCCGCGCAAGGCGCCCGACGGCGTCGTCGACGGCGAGGAAACCGGCGAAGTCATGGGCCTTGGCTATGATGACGCCAACGCACCGACCGACGGCGGCGGCGACCGGATCACCAATGGTGATGACATCATCGAGGGCAATGGCGGCAACGACACGATCGACGGCGCGGGCGGTAACGACCAGATCGATGGCGGCACCGGCGATGACCTGATCCTTGGCGGCAGCGGCGACGACGAGATCTTCGGCGGCGAGGGCAATGACACGCTCCTCGGCGGCATCGGCTCGGATTACATCGAAGGCGGCGACGGCGATGATGTGATCGATGGCGGCGCCGACGATGACGTGATGTTCGGCGGTGATGGAAATGACAGCATCATCGGCGGGGACGGTCGCGACAATCCTTCGGCGACGAAGGCAATGATACGCTCGACGGTGGCAACGATGACGACCTCATCGTGGGCGGCGCGGGCGACGATCTCATCCTCGGCGGCGCGGGCAATGATGACCTGAACGGCCAGGATGGGAATGACACCATCGAAGGTGGCACTGGCGACGACGTCATCAATGCCGATGGCGGCAACGACCTTGTGGATGGCGGCGACGGCGACGACCGGATCTTTGGCGGGGCTGGCTCGGACACGATCACGGGCGGCGAAGGTGCCGACACGATCGAGGGTGGCGACGGCGACGACGACATCATCGTGGGTGCGGGCGACCTCGCCATCGGCGGCTCGGGCGATGACGAGTTCACCATCGATCAGACTTTGACCGGAACCGATCCCATCACCATCATCGGCGGCGAGACCGGCGAGGACCTGACCGATCCCACCAATGGGGGCGACGGCGACATCCTCGACCTGCGTGGCCTCGATCTGGTGTCGATCGTGTTCGACCCGACCGATCCGACCTTCGACCCGGTCACCGGCGTGGGCGAAAGCGGCACGGCCGTTTACCTCAACGACGCGGGCGAACCCGTGACGATCAACTTCTCGGAAATCGAGAATGTGCTGTTTGAACCGCTGCCCGATGGGGTGGTGGACGGCGAAGAGTTCGGCGAGGTCATGGGGCCGGGCTACGATGACGGCAATGCGCCCACCGACGGCGGCGGCGACATCATCGACGGGCCCGACGGTCTGGACGACTCGATCCGCGGCAATGGCGGCGACGACACGATCAACGCGGGCGCAGGCAACGACACTGTCGATGGCGGCACCGGCGATGACTTGGTCAACGGCGGCACAGGCAACGATGTGCTCGACGGCGGTGAGGGCAACGATACCGTCACGGGTGGCTTCGGCGACGACACCGTGCTGGGCGGCGATGGCAATGACGAGCTGCGCGGCAATGATGGCAACGACAGCCTTGATGGTGGCGACGGCAACGACTCGATGGGTGGCGCCGAGGGCAACGACACGCTGCAGGGCGGTGCGGGCAATGATACGCTTTCGGGCGGCTCGGGCGATGACGTGCTGGACGGCGGTGCCGACGACGACACGATCAACGGCAACTCGGGCAATGACGTCATCACCGACCTCGATGGCAACAACCTCGTCACATCGGGCATCGACGGATCGCCTGATCGCGGCCTGCCGTTCTTTGGCGCGCCCGATGCCAACCCGTTCGACGACCGCGACACGATCACGACCGGCGACGGTGATGACACGATCATTTCCGGTGACGACAACGACGTGATCAATGCCGGCAACGGCAACAACGTGATCGACGCCGGCTTTGACGACGACAGCATTACCTCGGGCGATGGCAACGACTCCATCATCTCGGGCGAGGGGTCGGACACGATCAATGCCGGCGGTGGCGACGACACGATCTACGGCGGCGAGAACGCGCCGTTGGTCAACCTGATCGACGACAACATCAATCCGGCCAACAACGATCCGATCCTCGACAATGGCGATGATCTGATCGATGCGGGGGCGGGCAACGATCTGGTCTTCGGCGAGGATGACAACGACACCATCTTTGGTGGCGCGGGCAATGACACGCTCGACGGTGGCATCGACGACGATGTGATCGACGGCGGCACAGGCGATGACCTGATCATTGGCGGCCAAGGCGCCGACAGCCTGTCGGGTGGTGAGGGCAATGACACCTTCACCATCGGCGACTTCACCGATCCGATCTTCGGTGGCGTCTACAAGGAAGGCGTGGGCGACACGATCGTCGGCGGCGAGGATCCGGACGGCAACGACATCGACGTTCTGGACCTGTCCGGGGCTGGCCCGCTCAAGATCATCTTCGACGATGCGATAGATCCGACGGGCACCTCGGGTGAATCGGGCAAGGTGATCTTCTACAAGGATGCCGCCCAGACCGAGATCGCGGGCGAGTTGATCTTCAAGGAGATCGAGAACGTCATCCCCTGCTTCACCCCCGGCACGCTGATTGCGACGCCGCGTGGCGAGGTGCCGGTGGAGAAACTGCGTGTCGGCGACCGGGTCATCACCCGTGACAACGGCATCCAGGAAATCCGTTGGGTCGGCAACCGGACGCTCGACCGGGCGGAACTGGCGCAGAACCCGAACTTCAAGCCGATCCTTGTGAAGAAGGGAAGCCTGGGCCACGGCCTGCCGGAACGCGACATGGTCGTGTCGCCGCAGCACCGGCTGCTGATCGCCAACCAGATGACCGAGCTCTACTTCAACGAGACCGAGGTTCTGGTTCCGGCCAAGCATCTGATCAACAAGTGGGGTATCACGCAGCTGGAAACACTGCGCACGACCTATATCCACTTCATGTTCGACCAGCACGAAGTGGTTCTGTCCAACGGATCCTGGACCGAAAGCTTCCAGCCGGGCGAGCAGACGATGAGCGACATGGGCGAACAGGTCCGGTCGGAAATCTTCGCGCTCTTCCCCGAGTTGAAGACCAAGGCCGGGATCGAGAACTATGCCGCGGCGCGCCGGTCACTCAAGGCGCACGAGGCTCAACTGCTGCAGCTCTGAGCCCCGCTAGCCCGGGCATCCGGGCGCCTGCGAGGGCGAGGAAATGGGAAGGGGGCGGCCTGACAGGGCCGCCCCTTTTTCATGCCGTACGGGTCTTGCGCCAGGCGGCCCAGGCCTCGGGGGTGTCCAGATCGACCAGCGCGCGGTCATCGGCCAGAGGCAGCAGATTCAGGCGCGCGGATTCCCGCGTCAGGATGGCCTTCGCGCCGGTGTCGCCGGTCAGGCGGGCCAGATCGGGCAGCAGATCGGCAGGGAACAAAACGGGATGGCCGGGGCGGCCGTCCTTGGCCGCGGCCCGCAAGATCGCCTTGGGGGCTTGCGCGGCGAGGCTGACCATCAGGTAGAGGTCATTCGCGGTGATCTCCGGCATGTCGGCCAGCGCCAGCAGCACCGGCCCAGACAGACCCGCCACACCCGCGCGGATAGAGGCGGCCATGCCGTCGGTATCCTCGGCCTCGATGATCTCGATGGCCAGCCCTCCAGCGCGGCGCGGCGCAGAGGCTGGTCCGGGCCCAGCACGACGCGCACCGGCACCCCCGCCTTGACCGCCCGCCGCGCCATCAGGCGCAGCAGGGGTTCGCCGTCTATCTCTTCCATCAGCTTGTCGCGGCCCCGCATGCGCGAGGATCGGCTGGCGGCCAGCATCAAGATCGTCGGCGCTGTCATGGGCATCCCTCAGGCCCGCATGCGGGGATCGTCCCACAGCGGCCCCGTCACCACGCGGGCCGGGCGGCGTTCGCCAAGGATCTCGATCTCGACGGCCAATCCTTCGGCAATGCGGTCCGTGGGCAGAAAGCCCATGGCGACCGACTTGCCCGATCCATGGGCGAAGCCGCCCGAGGTGCAGAAACCGACCACCGCATCCTCCAGCCAGATCGGCTCGTAGGCGACCACATCGGCATCGCCCGCGTCGACCACGAACTGCGCCAGTCGCCGGGCCGGGGGGCTGGTGCGCTCGGGCTCTCGGCCGCCGCGCGCCCGATGAAATCCACGGGTTCTTCCGGGCGATGAACCGGTCGAGCCCGGTCTCGGCGGGGGTGTAATCGGGCGAATACTCCCGCATCCACGACCCGAAGAACCGGTCAAGACGCAGCGACATCATCGCGCGCATCCCGAAAGGCTTGATCCCGAAGGCCTGCCCCTTGTCCCACAGAAGCCGCCACAGCGCGCGGACCTCCATCGCGTCGACATAGATCTCGTAGCCCAGATCGCCGGTGTAGCTGACGCGCTGGACGATGGCGTCCGACAGGCCGATGGGCAGGCGACGCACGTCCATGAAGCGGAACGCCTCGGGCGAAACATCTGCGCGCGTCACGGCTGCCAGAAGATCGCGGGCGCGCGGCCCTGCGATCTGGAAACCGCTGCGGATGTCCGAGACGTTCTTCACCTGAACATCGCCCTGCAACCATCTGTCGAACCAGCGCAAATGGAAATCCTGCGCGCCATAGCTCGCGGTCAGCTGGAATTCGGTCTCCGACAGGCAGGAGACAGTGAAATCGCCGATGATCTTGCCCTTTTCCGACAGCATCGGCGTCAGCGACATCCGCCCCGGTGCAGGGATGCGGCCTGCCATGACCCGGTCGAGCCAGCCGCGCGCAGCCGTCCCCGTCACGCGATACTTGCCGAAATTCTGCAGCTCGTTGATGCCGACCGCGTCGCGCACGGCGCGCACCTCGCGTGCTGTCGCTTCCCATGCGTTGGAGCGGCGAAAGGACGGCGTCTCGTACCTGACGTCACCCGGGGTGGCGAAATAATTGACCACCTCGAGCCCGTATTGCTGGCCCCAGACCGCGCCCATGGCGTCGAATGTGTCATACATCGGCGTCGTGCGATGGGGCCGGGCTGCGGGTTTTTCCTCGTTGGGATAGACCACGGAAAACCGCGTCTGGTAGTTCTCGATTACTTTGGGAAGCGTGTAGCCCGGCCCGATCCAGCGCCCGAACCGGGCGACATCCATCGCCATCACGTCGCGCTCGCATTCGCCCTCGACCATCCATTGCGCCAGCATCAGGCCGACGCCGCCGCCTTGGCTGAACCCCGCCATCACGCCACAGGCCGACCAGTAGTTGCGCAACCCCGGCACCGGCCCGACCAGCGGGTTGCCGTCAGGGGCGAAGGTGAAGGGGCCGTGGATGACCGATTTCACGCCCGCGCGTTCCAGCACGGGGAATCGGCGATAGGCGAAGTCGATGCTAGCCTCGATCTTGTCGAAGTCGTCGGGCAAAAGCTCGTGGCCGAAGCCCCATGGTGTGCCATCGACGGCCCAAGGGCGGCAGGGTTGCTCATAGAAGCCGATGCACAGGCCGCGGCCCTCTTGGCGAAGATAGCTTTCGCCGGCGGGGTCCATCACATGCGGATGCTCATGGCCGTCGGCCAGCAGCGCCATGATCTCGGGCACCTCCTCGGTCACGATATACTGGTGTTCCATCGGGTGCAGCGGCAGATAGCAGCCCGCCATCGCCGCCACCTCGCGCGCCCAGAGGCCCGCGGCATTGACCACATGTTCGGCGTGGATGGTGCCCTTGTCGGTCACCACGTCCCATGTGCCATCCGGGCGGGGCCGCGTTTCGATGACCTTGGTGTGCAAGACGATCTCGGCCCCGCCCATGCGTGCAGCCTTGGCATAGGCATGGGTCGTTCCCGAAGGGTCGAGATGCCCGTCGAGCGGGTCATAAAGCGCGCCAAGGATGCCGTCGAGATTGGTGATGGGCGAGAGCTTCGCGATTTCCTCCGGCCCGAGGATCGCGGTGTCATTGCCCATGTAGCGATGCTTGGCGCGCTCTGCCTTGAGCATGTCGAAGCGTTCGGGCGTGTCGGCCAGTGTGATGCCGCCGACATGGTGCAGACCGCAGGACATGCCGGTCAGCGCCTCAAGCTCGCGGTAGAGACGGATGGTGTAACCCTGAAGAGCGGCCATGTTGGTGTCGCCGTTCAGCGTATGGAACCCGCCTGCCGCGTGCCATGTCGACCCGCTGGTCAGCTCCGAGCGTTCCAGCAGCATCACGTCCGACCAGCCCATCTTGGTCAGGTGATAGGCGACCGAGCAGCCGACGACCCCGCCCCCGATGATGCAGACGCGTGTGGTGGTCTTCATGTCCCGCCTCCGTTACCCTTGCCCGTGCACCGTCGCGCGAAGCCCGCGCAGCCCACAAGCCCGAAACCGACATCCCGTGTCGCAGACCGGAGGCCCCGCCAGATGTTCACCACGATGCTGCGCTGGCTCAGGCAACAGGCGCGGCGCATCCAGGTGCGGGTGATCCTTGTTGCCGTTCTGGCGCTTTTGGCGTTGGGGGTAGCCACCGTGATCGGCCCCCTGATCCCCGAGGGATTCGCGGGCCTCGTCGGGGCGGGCGCGGTCGACACCATCTTGCCGGTGCTGGCCAGTTCCATGCTGGCTGTCGTCACCTTCTCGCTGACCATAATGGTCACGGGGTTTTCGCGGGCCGAAGGGCAATGGTCGCCGCGCAGCCATACCCTTTTGCAGCAAGACAGGGTCACGCATTCGGTTCTGGCGACCTTTCTGGGGGCGTTTCTCTATGCGCTGATCGGGATGATCTTGCGCGCCGCCGACCTGTTCGGCGAGCGCGAACTGGTGGTGCTGTTCTTCACCACGGTCGGAGTGGCCTTGTGGATCGTTGTGGCGATGATCCGCTGGATCATTCACCTCGATACCTACGGAAGCCTGCGCTATACCGCCGACCTGATCGAGACACGCGCCCGCGAGGCGCTGGAAGAGATGGCCCGCCGCTTCCGCGCAGGGCGCGCGGGTGATGACGCCGGGGGCGCCGCCGCCCGTCGGCGGGGCCGCGATCAAAGGCACGGCGCGCGGGCTATGTCGAGCAGGTGTTCGAAGGTGTCCTGCAAGACAGCGCCGCCTATCTGGACGCCGAGATCCATGTGCTGCAGCCCGTTGGCGGTTTCGTGCAGCCGGGCGATGTGCTGGCCTGCGTCATCGGCGGCATGCCGCCCGGAGAGGAGGTCTCGGCCGCAATCCGCGCCGCTATTCCCGTGGGCGAGACCCGCACTTTCGAGATGGATCCGGTTTATGCCGTGGCGACCCTGGCCGAGGTGGCGACGCGCGCCCTGTCGCCAGGGGTGAACGACCCCAACACCGCCGTCGACGTGACCTACAGGCTGGCCCGCGCGATTGGGGCGCTGGCGGCCGCGCCCGAGGAAGGCCCACGCTGCGAGCGGGTGTGGATGCAGCCGGTGTCGCCCGTCCGGCTGTTCGAGGTGGGCTTTGGCGCCATCGCCCGCCATGCGGGCGACGCGCTCGAGGTGCATCTTGCGCTGCAAGACGCGCTAGGCTCGTTGACGCGGCTGGGGGATGCGGCGCTGGCGGCGCAGGCGCGCGCTGCGGCCGTGGATCACGCGCGTCGTGCCATGGCCAAGTTGCAAGACGAGACCGACCGCGCGCGCTTCACGGCCGCCCGCCCCAGCCCAGTTTCCGGACCTTGAGGCGGGTCAGCCGGTTGCGGTCGCGTTCGGCGACCTCGAAGCGGAAGCCGTGGAAGCTGAAGCATTGGCCCACCACGGGGATGGTCTGTGCCTCGTGGATGACAAGCCCTGCGACCGTGTTGGCCTCTTCGTCGGGCAGGGTGAAATCGGTCGCGCGGTTGAAGTCGCGGATCGTCATCGCGCCGTCGATCAGGTAGTTGCCATCGGGTGCCGGTGCCAGCTCCGGGGCCTCCTTGACGTCGAATTCATCGGTAATCTCGCCGACGATCTCTTCGAGGATGTCCTCGAGCGTGATGAGACCGCGCAGCGCGCCATATTCATCGACCACCAGCGCGAAATGCGTATGGCGGCGCAGGAATTGGCGTAACTGGTCGTCAAGCGTCGTGGTCTCGGGGATGAAGTAGGGCTTCACTGCCACATCCATGATCTTGAAGCCCGAGATGCCCGGCGCATCCTCGCCGCGGGTCAGGCGGTCGACGGCTCGCAGAAGGTCCTTGGCATGGACAAGGCCGATGACGTTTTCCGGCTCACCTTTGAACACCGGAAGACGCGTGTGGGGCGATTGCAGCGCCTGGCTCAGGATCACCTCGGGGTCGGCTTCGCCGTCGATCATCTCGATGCCCGAGCGGTGGAGCATGATCTCTTCGACCGTGCGTTCATGCAGGTCGAGCGCGCCGAGCAGGCGGTCGCGCTGTTCCTTTTCCACCGTGCCCTCGGAATGGCCGATGGAGAGCGCGCCCATGATTTCCTCGTGCACGGACAGCATGTTGGCGCTGGCATCGATGCGCACCCCGAAAAGCCGCAGCACGCCGCGCACGATCAGGCGCACGACAGCCACGACAGGGGCCATGACGGCGATGATCAGCCCGATGGGCTGCGCCGCGCGGGCGGCCGTCCGCTCGGGGTCGTTGATTGCGTAGGTCTTTGGCAGGACCTCGGAAAAGATCAGGACCATGGCGGTCATCACCAGCGTGGCGATGGCGACCCCGCCTTCGCCGACGATCGCAGTGAACAGCACCGTCGCCAGCGAGGTGGCCAGGATGTTTACCAGATTGTTGCCCAGCAAGATGCCGCCGATCAGGCGTTCATTGTCTTCCTTGAGGGCCAGCGCGCGCAGCGCCCCCTTGGACGATCCGTCACCCCTGTCTGCCATTGCCCGCAGCTTGCCGCGGGAGGCTGCCGTGAGACCTGTTTCCGAGCCCGAGAAAATTCCTGAGCAAACCAGAAGGACCAAGATCACGGCTGCCGTGATCCAGGTCGAGGGGTCGGCCAGCGCCGAGGCTGTATCGGTCATAGCGGAGGGTTCCATGGCGTGGTTATGGGGTGTGACACGGGTTGCTGCAAGATGGTGTGCTTGGGCTTGAGGGCCGATGTGGCTGGGGGGCTCTGCCCCCAACGGCCTGCGGCCGTTCCCCCCGGGATATTTTTGAAACGAAGAAGGGCGCGCGCGTTAGCCTTGATGCGATGTTACCGGTTGGCCAGTGGGTGGTTGTCGAGAACGAGGCGCTTGAGGCGTTCGTCGAGTATATGGGTATAGATCTCGGTGGTGGCGATGTCGGCGTGACCCAGCAGCGTCTGGATCGCGCGCAAGTCGGCCCCGTTTTGCAACAGGTGGGTGGCGAAGGCGTGGCGCAGTGTGTGGGGCGTGATCTTGGCCGGGTCGAGGTTGGCGGCGAGGGCCAGTTCCTTGATGAGGGTAAAGAAGCGGATGCGGGTCAGATGCCCCTCCTTGGCTCGGGAGGGAAAGAGGAAGGAGGAGGGTTTGGCACCGGTTTCAATCCGCGCGCGGTCCTCCTCGGCATCTCGGTGGGCGAGCCAGGCGGTGATGGCCGCGCGTGCCGGTGGCGAAAGCGGCACCATGCGGTCCTTGTCGCCCTTGCCGCGCACCAGCAAAAGCTGCGGGTTGCCGCGCACTGCCGCCACGGGCAGCGACACCAGTTCGGTGACCCGCAGGCCCGTGGCATAGAGCACCTGCATCAGGCAGGTGATCCGCAGCCGGTCGGCGGGGCTGCGGCCATGGGTCGTTGCCGCAGTGAGCATCGCGTCGACCTCCTCCATGCTGAGCGTGTCGGGCAGGGTTCGGCGCTTGCCCGGCCCCTTGATCTGCAGCGCCGGATTATCGGTCCGCCAGCCTTCGTCGACGGCGAAGCGGTAGAATTGCTTGAGCGCCGAAAGGCGGCGCGCGCGTGTGGCGGGGGCCAACCCCTGCGCGTCAAGATCGGTCAGGTAGGCCTCGACCGCGGGCCGCGCGGCATGGCCGAGGTCGCCGCCCCGGCGGGCAAGCCAGCCGCTGGCGTCCATGAGGTCGCGACCATAGGCCAACCGGGTGTTGCGCGCAGCACCTTGTTCGGCGGCCTGCGCGTCGAGGAAGGCGGCGATCTTGCGGCTGTCGTCTTGCGGGGCGGCCATCGCGGTCATTCGGCCAGCAAGACGAGTTGCAGCGCCGCGCGCCGCGCCACATCCTCCAGCCCAACGGCGCGGTAAAGCGTCAGCGCATCGGTGACGTCATCGGGGTCACGGTCCGGGTCGGACAGCACGAGCGCCGCACGCAGCAGCGCCTCGCCCAGACGGTCGTTTTCAAGGAACCAGGCATAGCGATGGTCGGGCAAGGTCTCGGCAAAGGCCCCTGCGACGGCGGCGGCCATCAGGCCTGCGCCCGTCAGGCAGTTCTGCGGTCTGGCCGGTGGCGATGGCGAAGGCGAAACGCTCGGCCTCGCTTTGCGCCACCGCCGCTTGAGCGACCTGTTCATAGCGCGAGGACAACAGCGCGATGCGCCGCGCAAGCAACCCCGCCTCGCCGGTGAGCGGCAGGCGCATCAGGAGATCTGCATAGGTCTCGGCAAAGGCTGTCTCAAGCCCTGCCGCCGCCATCGCCTCCCATGCCGGGGCTAGATGGGCGGTGGTGGTGGCCGTATCGCCCGCAAGGATGGCGGCGTCGAATCGTTGCAGGGCCGCGACCCGGTCCCAGACCCCGCCCGAGGCCGAGGGGACACGCGCGGTGTAGATCGCCAGCCATTGCGCCGGTTCGATCGCGCCGGATCGGGTCAGCCGTTCGGCCGCGTCCAGTTGCGCGCGCCAGCCCGCCAGATCGCTCAGATCGGCATGGGCAAAGGCCAGCGGCAGGCGGGCGGTGGCGGGGCGTTCGCCGATCGCCGATCGCATCTGGAAGGTCAGCGGCGTCAGGGCGGCGTCGGGTGGCAGCGGGTCTTCGCCCTCGAACAATTCGGGGTCGAGAAAGCGCGCGATCAAATCGCCCTCCGCGGTGGTGATCCGCCCCAGCGCCTCGCCGGTGCCGAGCGTCAGGGCGGCGGCGGACCAATCGCCGGACCGGGCAAGGCAAAAGATCCGCGCGGGCAGGGTGGGGGCGATGTCGGGGTTGGCGGCCATCGCCGTGCAGGCGCGTTCGGCATGGTCCGACAGCAAGGAGATGTCGAACCAGCGGCGGAAGACCTCGGGGTTGCGGGGCGTGGCGCGTTCGATCAGCGCCTGCGCCGGGTCGAGCGCGCCGCGCGCCAGAAGCAGGTCGAGCCGCGCCAGAAACAGCGCCGCACGGTCGGGGTCGGCATCGACGGGCGGGTCAAGCTCGGCCAGCACGAGGGTTTCGGTGAAACTCTGGATCGCGGGCAGACCCTGCACGGGTTGCGCTGCGATCAGGCGGGCCAGTGTCTCGGTCTCGGAGGCGCCCCAGAGGTCGCGCGGCAGGCCGGTGATGGCGGGGGGCAAGAGGCCGATCGCCTCGATCTCGACCGCGCCGATGGGCATGACGGTGATCTGCGGCGGAAGGGCCGAAGTGGCGACATTGGCATGCGGCCTTGTGATCGTGTCCGACAGCCAGTCGGGCGCCGTCATCTCGGGCAGGCCGGACAGGTCGGTCGGGCTTTGCGCCTGTGCAAAGACAGGCGGGGCGCAGAGCAGCAACAGGCCAAGCGCCGCTGCGGCGGGTCTAGTCGACATCGATCTCCACCGGCATGGTCACGGTCTGCTGCGCGGGCACGAGATAGCCGGAATAGGAATAGCCGACCAGGCCAAGCCCCCCCAGCACGATCAAGATCAGCAGAAAGCGGATGATGCGCCCCATGGTCTTGCGCTCCTTGCCTCATGTCATGGTCCGCGCGGATTTTCGCGTGGATCGGCGTTTGCCGCCGTTCTTGAATCCTTATAAGGCATGACCGGCGAAATTGCGCCAGTCAGGGGAAAGTTTTTTCGGGACCATGGGCGAAACGACGCCACATTCGCGTGAAGACCGGGGCGAAGACCTGTGCCGTAGCGTTGTCCTTGTAGGGATGATGGGGGCGGGCAAGACCGCTGTGGGCCGCGCGCTGGCCACGCGGCTTGGGGTTGAGATGCGCGACTCGGACGCCGAGATCGTGAATTCCAGCCAGCTCTCCATCGCCGAGATTTTCGAACGATATGGCGAGCCCTTCTTTCGGGAAAAGGAAAGTGCGGTCATCGCGCGCCTTCTGGACGGGCCGCCCACGATCTTGTCGACGGGCGGTGGGGCCTGGATGTCGGAGGGCAACCGCAAGCTCTTGACGGCTTCGGCCGCGGTGGTCTGGCTCAAGGCCGATCTGGAACTTCTCTGGTCGCGGGTTCGGCACAAGGCGACCCGGCCGCTTTTGCGCACCAAGACGCCCAAGGCCACGCTGACCGCGCTCTATGCCGAGCGCGAACCGGTCTATGCGCTGGCGCCCGTGTCGGTGGATGTTCATGCCGATTGGTCGATCGAAGAGACGGCCGAACATGTGATGGCGGAACTGGCGCGCGTAGGCGCGGTGAAGGGATATCGCGGATGAGCGTGACGGTGCATGTGCCCTTGGGCGAGCGGGCCTATGACGTGCGGATCGGGGCTGGCCTGATCGGCCGGGCGGGCGAGGAGATTGCGCCCTTGCTGCGGCGGCCGCGGGTCTGGATCGTCACCGAAGAGACGGTGGCGGGTCTGCATCTGGCGGGGCTGGAGGCTGGATTGCGCGCGGGCGGCGTGCAAGCCGCAGCGCTGATCCTTCCGCCGGGCGAGGGCACGAAAAGCTGGCCGCATCTGATCCGGGTGGTGGAGTGGCTGCTGGAAGAACGGGTTGAGCGGCGCGACGTCGTGCTGGCCTTTGGCGGCGGCGTGATCGGTGACCTGGTGGGGTTCGCCTGCGCGATTCTGCGGCGGGGCGTGCGTTTCGTCCAGGTGCCGACCTCACTGCTGGCGCAGGTCGACAGTTCGGTAGGCGGCAAGACCGGGATCAACACAGGGCATGGCAAGAACCTTGTGGGGTCATTCCACCAGCCAAGCCTCGTTCTGGCCGATATCGACGTGCTGGGCACGCTGGCGCCCCGCGATTTCCGCACGGGGTATGGCGAGGTGGCGAAATACGGGCTTTTGGGGGATGCCGATTTCTTCGACTGGCTGGAAGTGAACGGGCCTGCGCTTGCGGCAGGCGACGCGGGCTTGCGCGCCGAGGCGGTGCGGCGTTCGGTGCAGATGAAGGCCGATATCGTGGTGCGCGACGAGACCGAGCAAGGCGACCGCGCCTTGCTGAACCTTGGCCATACCTTCGGCCACGCGCTAGAGGCCGCGACGGGCTATTCCGACCGGCTGTTGCATGGCGAAGGGGTGGCGATCGGCTGCGTGCTGGCCTTTGAGCTATCGGCGCGGTTGGGGCTGTGCAGCCAGGAGGACCCAAGCCGGGTGCGCGCGCATATGGCCGAGATGGGGATGATGCGGGATATTGCTGATATTGCGGGCGAATTGCCGGATGCGGATGGGCTTCTGGCGCTGATGGGGCAGGACAAGAAGGTGGTGGATGGAAAGCTGCGCTTCATCCTGGCGCGCGGGATCGGGCAGGCCTTTGTGGCGGAGGATGTGCCGGGGGAAGCGGTGCGAGAGGTTTTGGGCTAGGGGTTGTGGGGTATCGCGCATGTCTGCTTCGAGCCCTGGTTGACACGACCCGTGCGCAGCGCGACTGCGCGCTTAATATTGCAAATGGAAAAGAGTCTGATGTTTCAATTTCCCCATGACTTTGATCCTCAACCGTCACTTGCAAATGACTTGCTTGCCCTTTGTCCACTGGTTCGCGCAGATATCGACGAACTGGCCTTGGCGGCTAGCGATCCTGCCATTTGGGCGGGCCATCCAGTTCGAAACAGGTATCAGAGAGACGTCTTTGGCGCATATTTCACTGCTCTTCTTGGCGTCGGTGGAACGCTACTGGTTCGAGATCGCGCGACAGAAGAAGTGATCGGATGTTCAGCATTTTATACCGATCCTTCAGCGCCCTCGCGACTGTCAATCGGTTTCACCTTTCTGACTTGCTCACATTGGGGCGGTTCGACAAACCAAGCTCTGAAAAGTCTGATGCTGGATCATCTTTATAAGCATAATTCCGAAGCGTGGTTTCATATTGGAATAGAAAACATCCGGTCGCAAACAGCGACGATGAAACTTGGTGCGGTTTTGGCACATGAAGCTGATCTGGATTTGGGCGGCGGCCCTCAATCTTGGCGGTGCTACTGTCTCACGCGTGAGTCTTGGAAGGCGAAGTTATTGAGTTTAAATACAAAAATCTGACTACTGGGATGCGATGAGAAAAGGAAACTTTGTCCGCAAAGCGGCCCCCCCGTCTCAATCCTTGCCGCGATAGGGCTCGACGTATTGCAGCGCCATGTCCCAAGGGAAGAAGATCCAGGTGTCCTGGCTCACCCCGGTGATGAAGGTGTCGACCATCGGCTCGCCCTTGGGCTTGGCGTAGATCGTGGCGAAATGGGCCTTGGGGTAAAGCTGGCGGACCAGTTCCAGCGTCTTGCCGGTGTCGACCAGATCGTCGACGATCAAGACACCCTCGCCGTCACCCATCATCGCCTCGTCCGGGCTTTTCAGCACCTCCGCCTCGCGCTGGGTGTCGGCCTTGCCGCCGCCCGCGTGGTAGGATTTCACGCTGATCGTGTCGACCGTGCGGATGTCGAGCTCGCGCGCCACGATCATCGCGGGCGCCATGCCGCCGCGCGTGATCGCCACCACCGCGCGCCAGGCGCCATCCGCGCCCGGGCCGCGCTTGTCCAGCCGCCAGGCCAGCGCGCGCGCATCGCGGTGCAGCTGGTCCCAGCTGACGTGAAAGCCTTTCTCATGGGGCAGCGGCGTGATCATGGCGTCAGCCTTCCTTCTTTTCGAGGCTAATGTCCGGCGCCTCGGGGTTCTTCATGCCGATGACGTGGTAGCCCGCATCGACATGCAGCACCTCGCCGGTCACGGCGCTCGACATGTCGGACAAGAGATACAGGGCGGATTGCCCCACCTCGTCTTGCGTCACGGTCCGGCGCAAGGGCGAGTTGTATTCGTTCCACTTCAGGATGTAGCGGAAATCGCCGATTCCGCTGGCCGCCAAGGTCTTGATCGTGCCCGCCGAAATCGCGTTCACCCGGATGCCGTCGCGGCCCAGATCCTCGGCCAGATACATCACCGATGCCTCGAGCGCGGCCTTGGCCACGCCCATCACGTTGTAATGCGGCATGACCTTTTCGGCGCCGTAATAGGTCAGCGTCAAAAGCGAGCCCCCGTTGGGCATCATCTTTTCCGCGCGTTGGCAGACGGCGGTGAAGGAATAGACCGAGATGTTCATGGTCATGGCGAAATTCGCGGGGCTGGTTTCGACATAGCGCCCGCGCAGCTCGTTCTTGTCGGAGAACCCGATTGCATGGACCACGAAATCGAGGCTGCCCCATTCCGCCTTGAGCGTGTCGAACAGCGCGTCGAGCGAGCTCTCGTCGCCGACGTCGCAAGGCACCATCAGGGTCGACCCAACGCTGCTGGCCAAGGGCTGCACGCGCTTCAAAAGCGCCTCGCCCTGGTAGGAAAACGCCAGCTCCGCCCCCTCGGCGGCCAGCGCCTTGGCGATGCCCCAGGCGATGGATTTGTCGTTGGCCAGCCCCATGATGAGCCCGCGTTTGCCAGTCATCAAACCCATGTCACGTCACCGTCCGTTCTGCATGTCGTGTCGGTCGCTTAAGCCATCGCCCGCAAGGCATCAAGAGACGCAACCTTGCACGGCGTGCATCCCGGCGCTAGCTGACGCGGGAAGGTGACAGACAAGGGGACATGGCATGAGCGACCGAAGTGGCATTTTCGTGGGCGATGACCCTTTCGTGCTGGCGCAAGCCTGGCTGGCCGAGGCCGAGGCGTCCGAGATCAACGACCCCAACGCAATCGCGCTGGCCAGCGTGGATGCCGACGGCCTGCCCAATGTGCGGATGGTCTTGCTCAAGGAGATCGAGGCGCCGGGCGCGGGGCAGGGCGCCTTTGTCTTCTACACCAACTACGACAGCGCCAAGGGGCGCGAAATCACGGCTTCGGGCAAGGCGGCCTTCGTGATGCACTGGAAATCGCTGCGGCGCCAGATCCGGGTGCGGGGCACGGTCACGCGAGAGGAGGGGCCGCAGGCCGATGCCTATTACGCCTCGCGCTCGCTCAAAAGCCGGCTGGGGGCTTGGGCGTCGAAACAGTCGCAACCCCTGTCAGGCCGCGCCTCGCTGGTGGCCGAGGTGGCGCGGGTGACCGCGCAACAAGGCACCAACCCCGACCGTCCGCCATTCTGGGGCGGCTTTCGCATCACCCCGGTCGAGATCGAGTTCTGGGCCGACGGCCCTTTCCGCCTGCACGACCGGTTTCGCTGGACCCGCCCGGCCCCGGGGGCAAACTGGGACGTGCAGCGGTTGAATCCCTGAAGCATCAGGCAGCGATCACGGCCCTGCCTGACGCTGCGGTAGCTCCAAGAATTTTGCGAATTCACGAAGCGTGAATTTTCAACGAACTGATTTAAGTCAATGTTTTTACCTTGTGTCGATGCTATGAACGCTGTCATTCTGTTTGGGGAAACCAGGTCAAGGACCAGGGACATGGGATATGTCAAGATGTCGGACGAAGGGGAGAACGCCCCGGCCGAGCTGAGCGGTCGGGTCAAATGGTTCGATGCCGGTAAAGGGTTCGGGTTTCTTCTCGATGATGATGGCGGTCCGGACATATTGCTGCACGCCAATGTCTTGCGGAACTTCGGTCAGGGGTCGGTGGTCGAAGAGGCGCGCGTCACCGTTCTGGCGCATAACACCCCGCGTGGCATTCAGGCCCTCGAGGTCCTGTCGATCGAACCGCCCGAGGGCGCTGGTATAGACGGCGACATCGTGGGTCTTGCCCCCGACGTGGCTTTTGTCGCGGCGCGGGTGAAGTGGTTCGACCGGGCGAAAGGCTTTGGCTTTGCCAATGTCTTCGGGCATCCTGAGGACGTGTTCGTGCATGTGGAGGTCTTGCGCCGCTGCGGCCTTGCCGACCTGCAACCGGGCGAAGCGGTTGCGATCAAGGTCGTCGATGGGCCGCGTGGCAAGATGGCCGCCGAAGTGCGCAGCTGGGATTACGTCTGACCCCTTCTTGAGAGACCGCCCGTGCGTTTGTTCATCTTGTTGCTGGCCGCCACCCTTGCGGTGTCGGTCGTTCCCCACGCCGCTCTTGCCGCCTGCAGTGCGGACCGGCTCGAGATGCGCGGCGATTTCGGCACTGTACGCTTCCGGGTCGTCATCGCAGATACGCCGCAGGCCCGCGCGCGCGGGCTGATGCATGTGCCCGAGATGCCCCGGATGTCCGGCATGCTCTTTGTCTACGAGCGGCCGCAAAGCGTCAGCTTCTGGATGGAAAACACGCTCATCCCGCTGGACATGATCTTTGCCGACGAGACGGGCCTGGTGCGCCGTATTCACGAGAACGCCGTGCCGCTGGATCGCACGCCGATTCCGGGGGGGAACGACATCCAGTATGTGCTGGAGATCAACGGCGGCTTGGCCGCGTCGTTGGGGTTGTCCGAGGGCGACCAGATGCGCCATCCCTCCATCGTACAAGACATCGCCGCCTGGCCCTGTGCGGCCGAGTGAGGCGCGGGGGCTTTCCAAGGCGCATCGGGCGCTGTAACAGAACCCTCGTCGGGGCGTAGCGCAGCCTGGTAGCGCGTCTGTTTTGGGTACAGAAGGTCGTGAGTTCGATTCTCGCCGCCCCGACCATTCCCTCTTTTCTCGCTAGCTGTGGCCGCCGGGCCGCGCACCGCAACCATATGTTGTGATGGGCGCCGATGCGTCGCGCGGGTCGTGCGGCATCCGATCTGCTGCGCCTGTGGAAAAACTTCACCCATCGCTTCGGGTCCGGCGTGCAACCCTGCGCGGTCAAAGGAATTTCCGCTTTCTCTTTGGGAATTAACGATTTGGGGATGAATCACAGTCCGATAGCCCGCAATCAGGACTGGTGCGATTGCAACAAGAAAATCTGTAACGAACCGGTAAAAAAAGCGTTGACCGGGGGGTGCGTCCTACGTCAGTTTGTGTGAGCCGGTACAAACACCACAATATATGGTGGGCGGCGGCAGGGACGGGGCACACCCAACACATCCACCATAACGCCTGCGATGCACAGGCGCCAACGATCCTTTCAGGCTCGGTCGTTGGGGGGGTGTCTGGCGTGCCGCCAGCCAAAAGACGGTCAGAGCGCAACGACGCTGGCAGACCGCAGACCGGAAACGAAAGGCTTAAAGGGGCAGCCAAGATGAAGATTGAACGCAGATTTACCCGCGCCGGCGTAGATGTTTATGCAGATCTGGATTTCACCACCACCACATCCGAGATCCGCAATCCGGACGGCACCGTGGTGTTCAAGCTTGAAAACGTCGAAGTTCCGCTTGGCTGGAGCCAGGTGGCAAGCGATGTCATCGCGCAGAAATATTTCCGCAAGGCGGGCGTGCCTGCGCGGCTGAAGCCCATCAAGGAAAAGGGCGTCCCCGAGTTCCTGTGGCGCCAGGTGGCCGATGAGCAGGCCCTCGAGGCGCTGCCGCAAGACGCCCGCTATGTCGGCGAGACCTCGGCCAAGCAGGTGTTCCGCCGTTTGGCCGGCGCTTGGGCCTATTGGGGCTGGAAGGGCGGCTATTTCACCTCTGAGTCCGATGCCGAGGCCTATTTCGCCGAAATGCAGCTGATGCTGGCGCGCCAGATGGCAGCGCCCAACAGCCCGCAATGGTTCAACACCGGCCTGCACTGGGCCTATGGCATCGACGGCCCGGCGCAGGGCCATTTCTACGTGGACTACAAGACCGGCAAGCTCACCCGCTCGACATCCAGCTATGAACACCCGCAGCCGCATGCCTGCTTCATCCAGTCCGTCGCCGACGATCTGGTCAATGACGGCGGCATCATGGACCTTTGGGTCCGCGAGGCGCGGCTGTTCAAATATGGTTCGGGTACCGGCACCAACTTCAGCCACCTGCGCGGTGAGGGCGAGAAGCTGTCGGGCGGCGGTAAATCCTCGGGCCTGATGGGGTTCCTCAAGATCGGCGACCGGGCGGCGGGCGCGATCAAGTCGGGCGGTACCACGCGGCGCGCGGCCAAGATGGTCATCGTCGACGCGGACCACCCCGATATCGAGGCCTTCATCGACTGGAAGGTGATCGAGGAACAGAAGGTCGCAAGTCTTGTTGCGGGCTCCAAGAGCCATGAGAAGATGCTGAACGGCATTTTCACCGCGATCCGCGAATGGGATGGCAGCCTTGAGGATGCGGTTGAGCCGACCAAGAACGAAGCGCTGAAAAAGGCGATCCGCGCGGCCAAATCCGTCTCTATTCCGGAAACCTATGTGAAACGGGTTCTGGATTACGCCAAGCAAGGCTACACGAGCATCGAATTCCCGACCTACGACACGGATTGGGACTCTGAGGCCTATTCCAGCGTGTCTGGACAGAATTCCAACAACTCCATCCGCGTTACCGATAAATTCCTGAAAGCGGTTGAGAACGATGAGGATTGGCAGCTGATCAACCGCGTCGGCGGCAAGGTGGCCAAAACCATCAAGGCGCGCGAGCTGTGGGACAAGGTCGGCCATGCCGCCTGGGCCTGCGCCGATCCGGGCATCCAGTTCCACGACACGGTCAACGCATGGCACACCTGCCCGGAGGATGGGGCCATCCGTGGCTCGAACCCGTGCTCGGAATACATGTTCCTGGATGACACGGCCTGCAATCTTGCGTCGATGAACCTGCTGACCTTCTACGCAGGCGGCACCTTCGACGCCGAAAGCTACATGCACGCCTGCCGTCTTTGGACGCTGACGCTGGAAATCAGCGTGATGATGGCGCAGTTCCCGTCCAAGGAGATCGCCCAACGCTCCTACGACTTCCGCACGCTGGGTCTGGGTTACGCCAATATTGGCGGCCTGTTGATGAACATGGGCCTTGGCTATGACAGCCCCGAAGGCCGTGCCATGTGCGGCGCGCTGACGGCGATCATGACCGGCGTGTCCTACGCGACCTCCGCGGAAATCGCCTCCGAACTGGGCCCGTTCCCCGGCTTCGCCAAGAACCGCGAGCACATGCTGCGCGTCATCCGCAACCACCGCGCTGCCGCCCATGGCAAGACGGATGGTTACGAGCAGGTGAACGTGAACCCCGTGGCCCTCGACCATGCCAATTGCCCCGACCAGCGCCTTGTCGCACTGGCCAAGCAGGCTTGGGACGAGGCGCTGGCGCTGGGTGAACAGCATGGCTACCGCAATGCGCAATCCACCGTGATTGCGCCGACCGGCACCATCGGTCTGGTGATGGATTGCGACACCACCGGGATCGAGCCTGATTTCGCGCTGGTGAAGTTCAAGAAACTGGCCGGTGGCGGCTATTTCAAGATCATCAACCAGTCGGTTCCGGGTGCGCTGGAAACGCTGGGCTACAGCAGCTCCCAGATCGAGGAAATCATCGCCTATGCGGTCGGTCACGGCACGTTGGGTCAGGCACCGGGCATCAACCACACGGCGCTGATCGGGCACGGCTTTGGCCGCGCCGAGATCGAAAAGATCGAGGCGGCGCTGCCCTCGGCCTTCGACATCCGCTTTGTCTTCAACCAGTGGACGCTGGGGGCGGATTTCTGCACCAAGACGCTGGGCATCCCGGCCGAAAAGCTGAACGATCCCACCTTCGAAATGCTGCGCCATCTGGGCTTCACCAAGGCCGAGATCGACGCCGCCAACGACCATGTCTGCGGGACCATGACGCTGGAAGGCGCGCCCTTCCTCAAGACGGACCACTACCACGTCTTCGATTGCGCCAACCCCTGCGGCAAGAAAGGCAAGCGCTACCTCGGTGTCGACGCGCATATCTACATGATGGCGGCGGCGCAGTCCTTCATCTCGGGCGCGATCTCCAAGACGATCAACATGGCCAACCACGCCACGATCGAGGATTGCCAGAAGGCCTATGAACTGTCGTGGTCGCTGGGGGTCAAGGCCAACGCGCTCTACCGCGATGGATCCAAGCTGTCGCAGCCCTTGGCCTCCGCGCTGGTCGAGGACGACGAGGAAGCCCAAGAGGTGATGGAGACCGGCACGACCATGCAAAAGGCGCAGGTCATTGCCGAAAAGATCGTCGAGAAGATCGTGATCAAGGAGGTCATCAAGGCCCACCGCGACAAGCTTCCCGACCGCCGCAAGGGCTACACCCAAAAGGCCATCGTGGGCGGCCACAAGGTCTATCTGCGCACCGGCGAATATCAGGACGGGTCGCTGGGCGAGATCTTCATCGACATGCACAAGGAAGGTGCCGGTTTCCGCGCGATGATGAACAACTTCGCCATCGCGGTCTCGGTCGGCCTGCAATACGGCGTGCCGCTGGAGGAATTCGTCGACGCCTTCACCTTCACCAAGTTCGAGCCGGCGGGCATGGTGCAGGGCAACGAGGCGATCAAGAACGCGACCTCGATCCTCGACTACATCTTCCGCGAACTGGCGGTCAGCTATCTGGACCGGACCGATCTCGCCCATGTCCAGCCGCAGGGCACCAGCTTCGACGATGTGGGCCGGGGCGCCGAGGAAGGCGTGTCCAACATCCGCGAAGTGCCCGAAAGCCGTGCCTCGACGCCGATCGAAGTGCTGAAGCAGGTCGCCTCCACAGGCTATTTGCGCAAGCGCGCGCCGCAGGAGTTGATGGTGTTCCAAGGTGGCATGGACCCCATCGCCACGCTCGAGACGCTGATCCCCGAAGTCCGGGGCGGCGGCACCACCATCGCGGCTGTCGCCTCCACCACCGCCGTGACGACCGGAACGGTCAGCATGGATGCGGCGACGCGGGCCAAGATGCAGGGCTACGAAGGCGAGGCCTGCGGCGAGTGCGGCAACTACACGCTGGTGCGCAACGGCACCTGCATGAAGTGCAACACTTGTGGCGGGACGAGCGGGTGTAGCTGAGGAATTGAGGGTGAGGGACTGGCGCGGCAACGCCAGCCCCCCGCTCGCCTCCCACTTAATCAGCGTGGGTGAGAGGCAAAGCAGATCGGCCCTGTCGGGTCGATTGGAAGTAACGACAGACATGGATGGTGCTGCAGTTCAATGACGCGCTGACCCACCCACAGGTTTCGCACAGGGATGTACCCAACTTTGCTCCGAAACTGTGGATAGCTTGGAGATTTGGCTATGACCAATCGCAAGGGCAACAACGAGGTAACGAGTGCCAAGGCGGCTTCCGCTGCGGCCCGTGTGCTCCGCGACCCAAAAGCAAGCAAAGCTGCCAAAACGGCGGCCGCGTTCAGCGCTGACACAGCGCCCTAACAAGAAGTGAGAACCGGGCGCCCCACCGGGGCGCCTGTCATCCGGGGCGGGTGCGCTCGCCCCTGACGCGGATCAGGCCGCAGGCAGAAACTTCGGGCAGCAATATCAGAGCCTGATACGCGAAACTCAACGGGGGGCCAGTGGCCCCCCGCTTTTATGTCAGATCAATGGCTTATGGCGCGATCTTCATGCAGATGGGCGAAAGGCGTAACCCTCGCCATCCGCCGCGACCGTGCCGATCCCCCCGCCGCCGAGGTGGAAGCCCACCACGGTCAGCTGATCCGCCGTGATCCGGTCGAAAGCGCCAACCGCGTCGCAGCCGCCGCCTCCGGGTCCTGATCCGATCCCGAGATCCAGCCGGGTCGGGCAAAGGCGATATGGTCGTTGCCGATCGCGTCGCCCAGCACCATCACCGCATCGGACCCTTCGCCGATGGTGAACACCAGATGCCCCGGCGTGTGCCCGGCCGTCAGCCCCGCCACCACGCCCGGCAGCACCTCGTCGCCATCGCCGATCCGCGTCACCTGATCCGCGATGACCTCCAGCCGCCGCTGCGCGCCGACCGCGAAACTCGCGCGGGCCTCGCCGATGCTGGCGACCGTGCCCTCATCCATCCAGTAGTCGAATTCCACCCCGCCCATCATGTGCTCGGCATTGGCGAAAAAGGGCTCGTCGAAATCATCGAGCACCCCCCAGAGGTGGTCGGGATGGCCATGGGTAAAGATCACATGGGTGATGTCGAAGGGGTCGATGCCTGCGGCGGCCAGCGCATCGGGCAGGGTGCCTGCATTGGGCGAAAACTGTGTGCCCGCACCCGCATCGAAGAGCGCGAGCGTGTCGCCCCGGCGCAGTAGCGTCAGGTTGCACGGCGGGGTCAGGGGCGCGGAGCGGTCGATGCCATGCTGCGCCAGAATGGCGGCCAACTCGTCTTGCGGCATGGGCCCGAAGATGAAATCGGCGGGTAGGTCCAACCAGCCATCGCTGAGCGTGATGATCTCGGTGTCGCCCATCATCAGGCTGGTCTGCGTCCAGCCGCGACGGGGCAGGGCGCTGGCGGCCAGCGTGGCGGTGGCGCTTGCCATCAGGCGGCGGCGGGTGATCTGCATGTCGGTCTCCTCCCGGGTTTGCAGCGGCACCCTAGCGCGGGAAACATATGCAGGAAAGTTGATATGTGATTGCGAGTGACCAGATCGGCGGCGCGCCGCACTTTAAGGTCAAGTTAACGGAAAACCTGCACAACGGGAACGATTGGGGGCAGACTGGCGTTGGGTGTCCATTGCACGGAGGGAGCGGAACCATGAAACCGGGTCATGTTGCGATCGGGGCGGCTCTTGTAGGCGCAGGGGCTATGGCCGCGCTTTGGGTGCCTTTGGGGCTGGTGGGGGCGCTGGCGCTTCTGGCGCTGCTGCGCATCTGCTGGCTGGAGGATCAACATCGTCTCCGACCTCTTCGGTCGGGACCGCCTGCCGCCCGGTTACCGCAGCACGGCCGAGCTCAGGCGCTTGTTTTTCTTCCGCTGGTTCGGCATCCATCCAGAGGACTCTGGCGCGGAACAGTCGGCGCATCTGTTGGCAACGGCCATGCGGGCCGAGGTGCAGATCTGGGCCACGCTCTTGCTGGGAATGTCCGCAGCCCTTGTTGCGCAGAACGGTCTGTTCGGCCCCGCGGTCAATCTGGCCATCGGCGCTGCTCTTTTCGTGATGGCGTTGACGCGCGCCGACCGTTTGGCGCTGTCGCTGATGCATTGCGACAGCGGCAGGCCGTTGCCCGACCACATGCTTATCCCCAGTCGCCGTCGCGTGCTGGCGGCGCGCAAGCGCTAGGCGTCCCGCGCGACACCGTCGAAGGAGATCACCGGCGCCATCCGGGCAAGGATGTCATCGCTCAGATGGCACTTGATCTGATGGCCGTCGGCCACGGTGCGGGCGACTGGCACCTCTGTCTCGCAGCGGTTGCCCGATACCTCCGCTTTCCAGCCGCAGCGGGTCTGGAACGGGCAACCGGAGGGCGGGTTCATCGCTGACGGGATATCGCCCTCCAGCACGATTTCGCGCTTGGTCACACTGGTGTCTGCGATGGGCACGGCCGAAAGCAGCGCCTCGGTATAGGGGTGGTAGGGCGGGCTGAAGACCTGTTCGGTCGTGCCGATCTCGACCACATGGCCCAGATACATCACCATCACCCTGTCGCTGAGATAGCGCACGATGCTGAGGTCGTGGCTGATGAACAACAGCGTCGTCTTTTCCCGTCGCTGAATCTCCATCAACAGATCGGTGACGGCGGCCTGCACGCTGACATCCAGCGCCGAGACGGGCTCATCCGCCACGACGATCCGTGCGCCGCCCGCAAAGGCCCGCGCGATGCCCACGCGCTGCTTTTGCCCGCCCGACAGTTGGCGCGGCATGCGCTCGGCAAAGGCGCGGGGAAGCTTCACGAGATCAAGCAGCTCCAGCATCCGCGCGCGTCGGTCGGCGTCGCTGTCGCCCACGCCGAAAACCTCGAGCGCGCGGATGATCTGGCGGCCCACGCTCATCGACGGGTTGAGGGTGTCGAACGGGTTCTGGAACACCATCTGGATCGATGAAATCGTGCGCGTATCGCGGTTCTCGATCGGGATCTGCTCAATCGAGCGGTTGTCGAGGAACACGCTGCCTTCGGTTGCCGTCTCCAGCCCCATCAACACCTTGGCAAGCGTCGATTTCCCGCAGCCCGATTCGCCCACGATGGCCAGCGTCTCGCTTTCGCGCGCCTCGAAACTCAGCGTCTCATTGGCCTTGACCACCCGCGTCTCGCCCCCGCCGAAGAGTGCGCTTGCCGCCACCTCGTAGTATTTCTTGAGGTTCTCGACCCGCAGCACAACGTCGCCGACCGCGCTTTTCTGGGTGGCTTCGCTGACGGCCACGGGCGCGCGCCAGTCGATCTCGGCGTGGCGCAGGCAACGGGTTTCGTGGCGGTCGCCCTCGGCCAGTTCGGCCATGGGAATGTCGCCCAAGTCGCAGTGCCCGGCTGTGAAGTAGCTGCAGCGCGGCCCGAAATTGCAGCCCCGGGGCCGTTCGTGGGGCAGGGGAAAATTGCCCGGAATGGCGACCAGCGGGCGGTCGTTCTTGTCGGCGCCGGGCAGCGGGATCGAGCGGAAGAGCGCCTGCGTATAGGGGTGGCGCATCTTGTCGAAGACATCGGTGATCGAGCCGGTCTCGACCGCCTCGCCGGAATACATCACGCAGATGCGGTCGCAGGTTTCCAGCACCAGCCCGAGGTTGTGGCTGATGAACAGCATGGATGTGCCGTATTTCCGGCCCAGATCTTTTACAAGATCGACAACGGCCGCCTCGACCGTCACGTCGAGCGCGGTGGTGGGTTCATCGAGGATCAGGAGGGACGGTTTCGACATCAGCGCCATGGCGATGACGATGCGCTGCTGTTGGCCGCCCGACAGCTGGTGGGGATAGCTGCGCAGCATCCGTTCCGGGTCTGGCAGGCGCACGTCGGTCACGACCTCCAGAGCGCGCTTGCGCGCCTCTTCGGCAGAAATGCCTTCATGGATCATCGGCACTTCCATCAACTGCTGGCCGATGCGCATGGCGGGGTTCAGCGACGCCATGGGCTCTTGGTAGATCATGGCGATCTCGCGGCCGCGGATGGCGCGGAGTTCCTCGGGCGACATGGTGTTCAGGTCGCGGCCCTTGAACTTGATCGAGCCACCGACAACCCGCCCGTTCACGCCCAGATCCTGCATCACACCAAGGGCGACCGTGGACTTGCCGCAGCCCGATTCGCCCACCAGCCCCATGGCTTCGCCGGGCATGACGGTGCAGGAGAAATCCATCACGGCGGGGATTTCGCGGAGCCGCGTGAAAAAGGAGATCGACAGGTTCTCGATCTCGAGGATCGGGCCGTCGTAACTCTCGGGCAGAAGCGCGGCGGCATCGGGGGTTTGGTCGAGCATGGCGTCAATCCTTCAGGCTTTCTTCGCGCAGCCCGTCCGCCAGCAGGTTGAGGCCAAGAACAAGGCTCATCAGGGCAAGTGCTGGCGGCAGGGCAGGGTGCGGATAGACGGTCAGCAGGCGACGCCCCTCGTTGATGGTCGAGCCCCAGTCGGGCGATTCCGGCGACACGCCCAGCCCGAAGAACCCCAGCGTTCCGAGCAAGATCGTGGTGTAGCCGATCCGCAGGCAGAAATCGACGATGAGCGGCCCGCGCGCATTGGGCAGGATTTCCACAGCATGATGTACCACGGCCCTTCGCCGCGCGTCTGGCTTACTCGCCACATAGTCGCGGGTCTTGATGTCAAGCACGATGCCCCGCACGATCCGGAACACGGTGGGGGAGTTCACGAAGACGACCGAGACGAAGACGATCAGCAGATTGCCGGGGATATCGAACAGGTCGAACACCTCGGGCCAGAGCCGGAACAGCCAAGGCAGTTCGGGGTCCGACGGGTTGGAGATCAGCGACAGATAGGCCAGCCCGCCCAGGATCACGGTCGCACCCACAAGCCAGTTGCGGCGCGGCGGATCGGTGCGGAAGCGCGAATTGAACAGCACCACGAAGAAGATGATGGGAAAGATGAACAACACCATCGACAGGTAGTTCGGGATGCCTGCCGCCACGATCTCGGGCGTAACCAGAAGGTAAAACAGCAAGATCACCGGAAAGGCCAAGACGAGATTGGCGAGGAAGGTGATGACCGTGTCCAGCCGTCCGCCGTAATAGCCCGCCGGCAGGCCCAGGGTGATGCCGACCATGAAGGCGAAGACAGTGGCCAAGGGCGCGATCTTGAGCACCTCGAAGGCGCCGTAGATCACCCGGCTGAACACGTCGCGCCCCAGATTGTCGGCGCCCAGCAGATACCAGCCGTATTGCCCCTCGGCGGGGTTGGGCAGGGCGCTTCCGGGCAGTTCGTTGCGCATCTGGCTGATCACTGTGATCGGCCCATGCGGCGCGACGATCCCGGAAAACGCGGCGGTGAAGATCCAGAACATCACAAGGCCAAAGCCCACCATGCCGATCGGGCTGTCGAAAAGCTTGCCATAGAGGCCAAGGCGGCGCTTGAAGGCGATGGAAAGCGCAAACAGCCCCACCAGCGACAGCCAGACCGGCGTCAGTCGCGCGGCCATCGCGCCCAGAATGCCGCTGCGGTTGGGGTCGGCCAGCACCATGCCGCCGACGATGTAGCCCACCACCCCCAGCACCAGCACAAGGACTGCGTATTTCATCGCCATCAGCGCGAAATCGACCGGCGTGCGCTGCAAGCTCAGCGTGTGATCGGCGTTCACCACCATCTCGCCGGGGCGTTGGCCCGCCAGAACAAGGGCAAAATTCGCCACGAATCCCGCCACGAACAACGCCACGGCAAAACCCATCAGCGGGTTCAGGAAGGCGCCCAGATCACCGGACCAGGTCAGCGGTTCCATGGTGTGTCCCCCCTCATGAAATGCGGATGCGCGGGTTGAGGAAGACGTAGCCGATGTCGGAAATCAGCTGAGTCACCAGCACGACAAGGACGGCGACGATAGAACAGGCCAAGAGCAGTTCGATGTCGTTGTTCGATGCCGCCTGCACCAGTGTCCAGCCAAAGCCGTTGTAGTTGAACAGCGTCTCGACGATGACGACGCCCGTCAGCAGCCACGGGAATTGCAGCATGATCACCGTGAAGGGGGCGATCAGCGCATTCCTGAGCGCATGTTTGAGCACGATGTTGCGGAAACTCACGCCCTTGAGCCGCGCGGTGCGGATATATTGCGCGGTCATCACCTCGGCCATGGAGGCGCGCGTCATCCGGGCGATATAGCCCATGCCGTAAAGGGCGATGGTCATGACCGGCAGGGTGAAATTCCAGAACGTGACCTGATCCATCGCGCTGCGGGCCGAGCCCAGAAACAGCGTGCCGCCATCCAGCCAGCCCCAACTGACCAGCAAGGGCGACAGCCCGACCTGCGAGGAGGCGAGCAGAATGATGAAGATCACGCCAGAGACATATTCCGGCGTCGCGGTCGTGGCGATGGACAGGGTCGACAGTGTCCGGTCGGTGCGCGAGCCTTCGCGCATGCCCGCAAGAACGCCCACCAGCAAAGCCGAGGGCACCATGACCGCAAAGGCCCAGAACATCAGGATGCCGGTCAATTGCAGTCGCCCGCCCAGAATGCTCGACACCTCGGCGGCGGACACGGTGGAATAGCCCAGATCGCCCTGCAACAGGCCGCAAAAGCGGGGCGCGCCTTCGGGGTCTTGCCCGCGCACGATGCAACGCCCGCGCCATTCACCGTTGATCGGGTCCTCGCGCAGCCAGCCCGGCACCACGCCCAGCCATTCGCCATAGCGCACCACCAAAGGGCCGCCATAGCCGTTGCGCTCGAGCCATGAGACGACCTCCGCGTCGCTCATGCGGGCGTTGCCTTGCGTCTTGGCCAGTTTTTCAAGATTTGGCGCGAGGTTCGTGAGAAAGAACACCACGAAGGTCAGGCACAGCGCCGTCAGGGCCATCACGCCGACCCGGCGGAGGATGAATAGAGCCATCTGTTTCCCTGTCCTTGCGGCCCGTCATGCGGGCCTTTGGGATGGCCCAGTCCAATGGGCCACCCGGCTGCTTGGGGGGAGTCCCGCCTGCACTTGGCGGGGGAAGGGGCGCGCCATGGCGCGCGCCCCTTACGTGTCAGGTCAGGCCGAAAGGCCGAGGTGGTGGACGTTGATCTCGAACTTCGGATGCATGTCCGCGTTCACCACGCCGGGGCGGTAATGGCGGAAGAGCGACCGCCAGTAGGGCACGATCGTGACCGCATCTTCTTGCATGATCTGCTGCAGGCGGGCCATCACCTCGCGGCGGGCCTCCGCATCCTGGATGCCGTTGGCCTCGTCAAGCAGGCTGTCGAATTCCGCGTTGGAAAACGCGGTCTCGTTCCAGGCCACGCCCGAGCGATAGGCAAGGTTCAGGATCTGCACGCCCAGTTCGCGGTGGTTCCATTCGGTTGCCGAGAACGGGTAGTTCAGCCAGTCGTTCCAGAAGGTGGACCCCGGCAGAACCTCGCGCGTGACCGTCATGCCGGCGTCGCGCATCTGGGCGGCGACGGCATCGCAGGTGAAGCGCGTCAGGCCATCGTCGAGCGAGACGAGGGTGAAGTTCGTGTCGGCCAGTCCCGCCGCCTGAAGGCGCGCCAGCGCCGCCGCCTTGTCGACGACCATCGGCGGCAATTCGGCGTATTCGGGGTGGATCGGGCAGACATGGTGGTTTTCGCCCACCGTGCCCTGACCGTTCATGCCCAGTTCCAGCACCACGCTGAGATCCACAGCCTCGAGGATCGCGCGGCGCGCCTCGACGTTGCCGTAAGGCTCATTGAGTTGGTTGAACCGCACGGCAACGGTCGCGCCTGTCGTCACGTCCGAGCGTTCCCAACCCACGGCCGAGAACAGATCGACGAATTCGCCGACGGTCTGGTAGGTCATGTCGAACTCGCCCGCTTCCGCCGCGGCGAACCAGGCGGCCGGATCGGTGCCGAGGTCGACAAAGGTGATCTCGTCCAGATAGGCCTCGCCCCAGTAGGTGTGATCGGGGTTGCGTTCCATTCGGGCCGAGATGCCGACCTGATAATCAGCCATCCGGTAAGCTCCAGTACCGACGCCATGATCCAGCGGGTTGGTGCCGATCAGGTCGCGGTGCATGATCGCCGCGGGGTAATCGGCCATGCCGGGCACCAGCGTGATGTCGGGGGCGGGCAGGTTGATCTGCACGGTCAGGTCATCGACCACCACGATGCCGCCATCTCGCGCCTGCCCGGTGTCGGCATCGACCAGACCGCCCATCCGGGCTGCCATCGAATTGCCCTCGACCGTGGTGTCGCACCATGCGGTGAAGTTGGCGGCCACATCCTCGGCGGTGAAGGCATCGCCGTTGTTCCAGGTCACGCCGGGGCGGACGCGCAGCGTGTATTGCGTGGCGTCCTCGTTGGCTTCCCAGCCTTCCAGCAGCATGCCGCTGAAGCTGCCGTCGCGGTTGTATTCGACCAGATATTCGATCAGGCCGCGCGTCACGTTGCCATGTTCGGACCAGTCATAGGTGCGCGGGTCCTTGAGCGCCAGAACGCCCTGCTGGATGCGCAGGCTGCCGCCCATGGCAGGTGTTGCGCGCTGCGCCATCGCAGGCTTGAGCCCGATCATCGAGTAGGCGGCTGCGGCGCTGAGACCAAGCGCGGTGGAGCGCACGAGGAATTCGCGGCGGCTAAGCTGGCCTGCCTTGTATTCTCGGGCATACATCTCGGCTGCCGGATGGGTCGCCAGATGCGGGGTGGTGGTCGATATCATGATGTTCGTCTCTCCCTGTGACTACTTTTCGGACGCCCGCGGGCGGGCGCAGGTGGAATGGTGCGGATTCTTGTGTGACCCGTTCATTACCTTGATCCTATTGCGCAGGCTTTCGGTCCCTGCGTCAATCGCAAGTTGCGAAGTGTCATGATCCAATTCCGACATATGACCGCAGAAAAAACGACATCGGCCAGGATCGCAACCCCTAAACTGGTGTTTGTGCAAGGAACTCCAGGTCCGCGTCAGGCCAAGGTGATGCGTCGTCAGGACCGCGCGCGCGGCGCACGGAATTCGGTCGGGGTGCGCCCTGTCGCTTGCTGGAAGGCGCGGGTGAAATAGGCGGGCGAGGAAAAGCTGAGCGTTTCGGCCACCTCGCGGGCGGGCATGTCGGTGTCGCGCAGCAAGCGGCGCGCCTCGTGCATCAGGCGTTCAGTCAAGAGCGCATGCGCGGGCCTGCCTGCCGCTTCGCGGCAGATGCGGCTGAGATGGGTGGAGTGACGCCAAGCGCCTCGGCGTAATCGGCAACACCGCGCCCGCTGCGAAAGCGTGCCTCCATCATTGCGCCGAAAAGCTCCGCCAGCCGGTGCGTGCGTTCGCGCAAGATCGCCCCCTCGGCCCGGGACAATTCGCGCTCCATCCAGGCGGAAATCAGCAGGCCGTAGCCAGTCATCGCGCGGTCCATCGCCGGGGCGCGGGCGGCCAGTTCGCGCTCGATCCGTTCCAGATGGCTGGTCAGGCTGGCCTGCGCCTCGATGTTGGAGATGCGCAGGTGAAACGGCTCCGCGGGCAGGCTCAGGTCGTCGCCGGACGGCAGGCGCAATTCCAGCCCCTGCATCTGCGAGGGCAATTCAAGCGCCATCTGCACACCTGCAGGCACAAAGACCGCCGTGTTGGGGCCGTAGCCGCGTGTCAGGCAATTGACCGTGACCCGGCCCTGTCCGCGCGTGATCCAGTAGAGCCGGTGCTGCGGACGGCTGTGCAACAGCTCGATCCGCCAAGGCTCCTGCATACGCAGCTTGCCCAGCGACAGGACACTGAAGGGAGGGCGCGAGTCGATCATGGCTTGAGGCTGTGGGCGGGGTCGAGAAAATGCAAGGCTTTGGTGCTGAAGTGCATCTTCTTGGCCGAAAATGACCTGATATATGCAAATCAGGCCTTCCCAGGCCCTCACGGCTGGGCTATCCGGGTCCAGCCCTGCATCCGGGCCCGGAACCATGTGCGCTGCCGCTTGGCATATTGGCGGCTTGCGATGATGGCGGCCTCTCGCGCGTGTTCCAGCGTCATCGCGCCTTTCAGATGGGCGATCAACTCGGGTGCGCCGATGGCCTTGCGCGCACCGCCAGCGCGGTCCCAGCGGGCAGGTTCGCGCGCGCCTCCTCTAGCGCGCCCCTCGCCAGCATCATATCGAAACGCCGGGTTATCCTTTCGGCCAGCCAGTCGCGATCCGCGTCGATCAAGATGGGCACCGTCGCATCAAGGGGCAGGGGCGGCGGCCCGGTTTCTGCCTGCCAGTCCGACAAACGGCGCCCGGTTGTGCGCAACACCTCCCATGCGCGGCGCAGGCGGGCGGGGTTTGCGTGTCGATCCGCGTCAAGATCACCGGGTCGCCTTGTGCCAGATCGGCGATCAGATCGGCGGGCGCGCGCGCCTCGGCCTCGGCCCGCACCTCGGGTGGGGTCGGCGGGATCTCGGCCAGCCCCTCGGTCAGCGCGCGGAAATAAAGCCCCGTTCCGCCCACGATGATCGGGCGCGTCGCGCCGTGCAGCAGCGGCGTGACCGCGCGCAGCCAATCGCCGGCGGAGTATTCCGCCTCAAAGGGCACATGGCCGTAGAGCAGATGGGGCGCGCGCGCCTCCTCCTGTGGGCTCGGCCGGGCCGTCAGCACGCGCCAGCCGTCGTAGACCTGCAACGCGTCGGCATTGACGATCATGCCGCCGCCCGCCTCGGCGATGGCCAGCGCCAAGGCCGACTTGCCCGAAGCGGTCGGCCCGGCGATCAGGACGGGCAGGGACGGGGGGATAGCGGCAAGGTCGATCAAAGGGCGCATGTCGCAGGGTCGGGGGCCCGAAGGGGCGTTGAACACCGGCCGCTTTTAGACCATGGTCCGCCCCGCGCAACCGCCCTCACAGACCTGCCCCAAGGAGACCGCCATGCCGGACGAACCCGATCCCTCGTTCGCGCCGCTTTACAGCCGCGTCATGCTCAAGATCTCGGGCGAGGCGCTGATGGGCGATCAGGGCTATGGCCTGCACCCGCCGACGGTGGAACGCATCGCGCGCGAAGTGAAATCCGTCCATGATCTGGGCGTCGAGATCTGCATGGTGATCGGCGGCGGCAACATCTTTCGCGGGCTGCAAGGGTCCGCGCAGGGCATGGAACGCACCACAGCCGATTACATGGGGATGCTGGCGACCGTGATGAACGCGCTCGCCATGCAATCGGCGCTGGAAGGGATCGGGGTCTTTACCCGCGTGATTTCCGCCATCACCATGAACGAGGTGGCCGAGCCCTACATCCGCCGCCGCGCCGTGCGCCATCTGGAGAAAAAGCGCGTCTGCATCTTCGCCGCAGGCACCGGCAACCCGTTCTTCACCACGGATACCGCCGCGACGCTGCGCGCGAACGAGATGAATTGCGAGGCGATCTTCAAGGGCACAAAGGTCGACGGGGTCTATGACAAGGACCCCAAGAAGCACCCTGACGCCAAACGCTACGAGACAGTCACCTATGACGAGGTGCTGTCGCAGCATCTGGGGGTGATGGATGCCTCGGCCATCGCGCTTGCGCGCGAGAATGATCTGCCGATCATCGTCTTCTCGCTCGGACGAGCCGGGTGGGTTCAAAGGCATCCTTGCCGGGCGGGGCACCTACACCCGCGTGTCCTGAGCGACGCATCGCCTGCCGCGTTTCGGTTCTGGAAACTTGACGCAACGCAGGCTATGACCGCGACAAAAGGACCGAACGAAGGGCAGTCCCCCATGGCAGAAGACGATCTGGATATCGACCTCGACGACCTGACGCGCCGGATGGAGGGCGCGCTTGCGGCGCTCCGCACGGAATTCGCCTCGCTGCGCACAGGCCGCGCCTCGGCCTCCATGTTGGAGCCGGTGATGGTGGATGCCTATGGCAGCCCCACCCCGATCAACCAGGTAGGTACGGTGAACGTTCCCGAAAGCCGCATGGTCACGATCAACGTCTGGGACAAGGCGCTGGTCGGCAAGGTCGAAAAGGCGATCCGCGAGTCGGGGCTGGGCATCAACCCTCAGCTCAACGGCACGATCATCATGCTGCCGATCCCCGAGCTGAACGAGGAACGCCGCACCCAGCTGACCAAGGTCGCGGCCCAGTATGCCGAGCACGCCCGCGTGGCCATCCGCAACGTGCGGCGCGACGGCATGGATCAGATCAAGAAGGCCAAGGGCAAGGGCATGTCCGAGGATGACCAGAAGCTTTGGGAAGGTGAGGTGCAGGAACTGACCGATGCCCATATCGCCAAGGTCGATGCCGCGCTCGAGGCCAAGCAGGGCGAGATCATGCAGGTCTGACATGGGCCTTTGGGCCTCTGTGACTCAAAACCCACACATGGCGCGTTCATGATCTAGGTGCCTGTTGCCCCGCCGGTTTGGTAGGGCAAACCTCACTAGGGCGACTGGCCGCGTGCCCCTAGGCTGGGCCCTAATATCAAGGCAGGATCAAGGACACGTGCAGATGACTTCGGACAGGCGACGCCCGGCACATGTGGCGATCATCATGGATGGGAACGGACGATGGGCGCAGATGCGCGGGCGTCCGCGCCTGTTCGGCCACCATCAGGGCGCCAAGCGCGTCAAGGAGATCGTGCGCGCCTGTCCGGCGCTGGGGGTTGATTACCTGACGGTCTTTGCCTTTTCGACCGAGAACTGGAAACGGACCCAGACCGAGGTCGCGGGCCTGATGCGCCTGTTCAAGAGCTATATCCGCCGCGAGGCGCGCAGCCTGCACGAGGAAAACGTGCGCGTGCGCTTCATCGGCGACCGGGTCAAGCTTGAACCGGCGCTGGTCGACCTGATGGACGGGCTGGAACTGATGACGGCTGGCAACACCGGCACGAACCTCACCATTGCTCTAAACTACGGCGGCCGGGACGAGGTGACGCGTGCCGCGCGCCGTCTGGCCCATGACGTGGCGCTTGGCAAGCTCGACCCGCGCAAGATCACCGACGAGACCTTCCCGAGCTATCTCGACACCCATGTCCTGCCCGACCCCGATCTGGTGATCCGCACCAGCGGCGAGGCGCGCATCTCGAATTTCCTGCTGTGGCAATCGGCATATGCGGAATATGAATTCATCGAAACGCTTTGGCCGGATTTTTCGGCGGCGGTCTTTGCCGATGTGCTGTCGCGCTTCGGCATGCGGGAACGCCGGTTCGGTGCGGTGAAGGCGTGAGACCCTCGTGACGCTGTCCCGCGACAGTTTCGCCGATCTGGCCACGCGCATGGCGACAAGCTTGGTGCTGGCGGTGGTGGGGCTGGCGGCGGTCTGGGCGGGGGCTGGTGGTTCACCGGGCTGGTGGTGGTCATCGTGGCCACATTGGTCTGGGAACTCGTGGGGATGCTGGGCGGCGGAACACGCCGCGCATTCATGCTGGGCGGCATGGCAGGGGCGGCGATCCTCGCCTCCAAGCTGCTGCCACCGGGTATCGCGCTGCCGATCTTGCTGGCTGTCGCCATTTCGGGGATCGGGGTGCTCGCGCGCAACCGCACGCTTTTTGTTGTCATGACGAGTGTGATCTTGCTGGCGGGCTTTGGCCTGATCTTGCATCGCGACGGCTTTGGCCTGACCTGGATGCTGTGGCTGGTGCTGCTGGTGGCGGCGACGGATACCTTGGGCTATTTCGCCGGTCGCGTGTTGGGCGGCCCGAAATTCTGGCCGGCCGTGAGCCCGAAAAAGACATGGTCGGGCACCATCGCGGGCTGGATCGGCGCGGGGCTGATCGGCTGGGGGTTCATGTCGCTGACCGGATCGGGGGTGGAGCTGATCGGGATTTCCATCGCGCTGTCCATGGCCAGCCAGATGGGCGACATCGCGGAATCGGCGGTCAAGCGGCGCATGGGCGTCAAGGACAGCTCGAACCTGCTGCCCGGCCACGGCGGGCGTCTATGACCGTTTCGACGGCCTTCTGGGCGCGGCCTTCTTGTTGGTCATCGTCGAAAGCGTCACCGCCTTCCCGCCGCCGCCGGTCTGAGGTAGGCGTCAGGGCATGCGCAGCGTCAGCATCTTCGGGGCGACAGGCTCCATCGGACAGAACACGGTCGACCTGATCGCGCGCGCGCCGGGGGAATACCGCGTCGTGGCGCTGACGGGGTCGGGCAACATCGCTCGGCTGGCCAGTGACGCCATCCGCCTGCGGGCCGAGGTCGCGGTCACGGCCGACGAGACCCGGCTTGAGGAGTTGCGCGCCGCGCTTTCTGGTACGGGAATCGAGGCCGCGGCGGGCGAGGCCGCGTTGATCGAGGCTGCCGACCGCCCCGCGGACTGGATCATGTCGGCCATCGTTGGCGCGGCGGGTCTGGCACCGGGGTTCCGCGCGCTCGCCACGGCACCACGCTCGCGCTGGCAAACAAGGAAAGCCTTGTGACGGCGGGCCCTCTTCTGTTGCAAGAAGCGCGCGACCACGGCGCCACCATCTTGCCCGTCGACAGCGAGCATTCGGCCGTCTTTCAGGGTCTTGTCGGCGAAGATATCGCCGCCGTCGAGCGGATCATCATCACCGCCTCGGGCGGGGATTGCGCGACTGGCCGATCTCGGCGCTGGCCAAGGCCACCGTCGCAGATGCGGGTGCCCATCCCAATTGGGCGATGGGGCAGCGCATCACGATCGACAGCGCCTCCATGTTCAACAAGGGCATGGAACTTATCGAGACCAAGGAGTTTTTCGGCGTCACCCCCGACAGGATCGAGGCCGTGATCCATCCGCAATCCATCGTGCATGCGCTGGTGGGCTTCGTCGACGGGGCGCTGATGGCGCATCTGGGCGCGCCCGACATGCGGCACGCCATCGGCTATGCGCTGCACTGGCCAGACCGCCGCGACCTGCCGGTGTCGCGGATCGATCTTGCGCAGATCGCCACGCTGGAATTCTACGCCCCCGATCTGACCCGCTACCCCGCGCTGCGCATCGCGCGCGAGGTGATGGAGGCGGGCGGACGTTCGGGCGCCGTCTTCAACGCCGCCAAGGAGGTGGCGCTGGACGGGTTTCTGGCCGGCCGCATCGGCTTCATGCAGATGTCGGAGGTGGTGGAACGAGTGCTTGACGCGATATCGCCCCGGCTTTGCCTCACTTCGCCCATGTCAAGCCTTGAGGATGTCCTAGATACCGACCAGATGGCCCGGCAGATGGCCACGACCCAGATCGAGCAGATGGAGACGACCTGACCCATGGACCTTATTCCCCAGTTCGGCGGCATCGCCTTCACGCTTGTTGCCTTCGTGGCTGCGCTGTCGATCATCGTGGCGATCCATGAGTACGGCCATTACATCGTCGGCCGCTGGACTGGCATCCATGCCGAGGTGTTTTCATTGGGCTTCGGCCCGGTACTCTTCAGCCGCACTGACCGGCGCGGCACGCGCTGGCAGGTCGCGGCGCTGCCCTTTGGCGGCTATCGTCAAGTTTTTGGGCGATGCAGATGCGGCCAGCGGAAAGGATGGCGCGGCCATCGATGCGCTGGACGTCAATGAGCGGCGGCGCTCGATGCACGGTGCGCCCCTTTGGGCTCGGGCGCTCACCGTCGCGGCTGGGCCGGTCTTCAACTTCATCTTGTCGATTTTGGTATTTGCGGCCTTCCGGCCTTCACCGGCCGCGCCGTGGACGAGCCCCGCGTGGGGGCAGGTGGCCTTGCCCGCCGATATCGCGCAGTTTCAGGCGGGCGATCTGATCCTGAGCATGGAGGGGCAGCCGGTCACGGCCTTCTCCGACCTCTTCGACATCGCCGCCGATCTGACGCCCGCCCCCACCGTCGCCTATACCGTAGAGCGCGACGGACAGACGCAGCAGATCGAGGCCGCCTTTCCCCTTGTGCCGCTGGTGCAATCGGTCGCGCCGCAGTCTGCGGCGATCGCAGCCGGCCTGAGGCAGGGCGACCTGATCCGCGCCGTCAATGGCGAGGCGATCTTCGCCTTCCGGCAGCTGCGCGAGGCGGTTGATGCCGCCGATGGCGCCGCTGACCCTGATCGCTGTGGCGCGGGGGAAGAGTTGAAGTGACCCTGACGCCCGCGCCGCACCGACCTTCCGCTGGCCGATGGCGGCTTCGAGACGCGCTGGCTGATCGGCGTGACCAGGTGGCGCTTAAGCTTCGAGCCGGTGCGCGAGGGCGTGGGACCGTTGGCGGCACTCGAATACGGCGCGTCGCAGACCTTGTTCGTCATCCAGTCCTCGCTGTCGGGCTTGTGGCATATGATCACCGGGGCGATTTCCTCAGCTGCAACCTGCAAGGCCCGATCGGCATCGCCGAAACCTCCGGGGCGGCCGCCAGTCAGGGCATCGACAACTTCATCTGGTTCGTGGCCGTTCTGTCGACTGCCGTGGGATTGCTGAACCTTTTCCCGATCCCGGTGCTGGACGGCGGGCACCTCGTGTTCCACGCTTACGAGGCTGTGTCGGGCAAGCCGCCCTCGGACAAGGTGTTGCGAGTGTTCATGACCATCGGCCTGACACTCTTGCTGTCGCTGATGCTGTTCGCGCTCACCAACGACATCTTCTGCCCCTGACAGGCGGTTTGGGGAGATCTTCCCAAGGTTTCCCCAGACCTGTCGAAGTCTCGCCACATTCCCGCGGCATCTATCAGGCTGTGGCCTCGAGTGGGCCTGTGCTGGTGAAGGACGCGTGACATGAAAACCCTGATCGACGGAACCCGTGGCGTTTCGGTGTTCTTGCAGTTGAACATGGACCGTTTTCTCGTGCCCTTGTTGATTGTCGCGGCGCTGTTTCTGGGCGGCATGATCTTCAGCTACGCCACCGAATACTGATAGCCGCATCGGTCAGGGGCGGGGCAGGGCGCTTGATTGGGCCCGCACGGATCATGGCGAAAATGTGGCAGTCCGACCCGGATGCGACGCACCGCGCCCACTTCGTTTTGACAACCCCCGGACCCTCGGCTAGGCAGGGGTCTAGGCCGCACAGAACACTGGGGTTGAATCGATGTATTTGCGTTTGCGCGCCCGTCTTTCCCTTTCGACGCGCCACGCCGTTGCGGAGCTTTCCGCGCGGCCGCGCATCGCCCCACTTGTTCTGGCCGGTTTCCTTGGTCTTTCGCTACCTATGGTTGCTCCCGCCGAGGCGCAGACCTTCCGCTTCACGACCTTCGACGTGCAGGGCAATACCCGCATTTCCGACAGCGCTATCCTGACCTATGCGGGAATCGCCCCCGGGGCGGTCGTGTCCGGCGCGCAGGTCAATGACGCTCTTCAACGCCTGCAGAACACCGGCCTGTTCGAAGAGGTCGATATCGTTCCGCGCGGCGGCACGCTGGTGATCGAGGTGCAGGAATACCCCACGATCAACCGCATCAGTGTCGAAGGCAACCGCCGCCTTGATGATGAGGCGCTCTTGTCCAACATCCAATCGGTGCCGCGGCGCACCTATTCGCCCTCGGTGGCCGAGCAAGACGCCAACGCCATCGCAGAGGCCTATCGCTTGTCCGGCCGCCTGACCGCAACCGTCACCCCACGCATCATCCGCCAGTCGGACAACCGCGTCGATCTGGTGTTCGAGGTGGCCGAGGGTGCCGTGGTCGAGACCGAGCGTCTGTCCTTTGTCGGCAACCGAGCTTATTCCGACCGCCGCTTGCGCCGGGTGTTGGAAAGCACGCAGGCGGGCCTGTTGCGCCAGATCATCCGCCGCGACACCTTTGTCGCCGAGCGCATCGCGCTCGACCGGCAACTCCTGACCGATTTCTACCAAGATCGCGGCTATGTCGATTTCCGCATCCTCAGCGTGACGCCCGAACTGTCGCGCGACCGCGGCGCCTATTTCGTGACCTTCAACATCCAGGAAGGTCAGTCCTTCAACATCGGCCAGATCACAACGGTCTCCGATATCCCGGGTCTTGATGCAGCTGCGTATCAAGACATGATCCGTCTTCGGTCGGGCGAGACCTACAGCCCGCGCGTCATAGACAACACGATAACCCGGATGGAGGCGCTGGCCACGCAGCAGGGCCAACGCTTCGTGCGGGTGGAACCGCGCATCACCCGTAACGACGCAGAGCGCACGCTGGACGTGGAATTCGTCATCTCGCGCGGAGACCGGGTCTTTGTCGAACGCATCGACATCGAAGGCAACCAGACCACGCTCGACCGCGTGATCCGGCGCCATTTCACCGCCGTGGAAGGCGACCCCTTCGATCCGCGCGCGATCCGGCAGGCGGCCGAGCGCATCCGTGCCACAGGCTTTTTCAGCGATGTCGAGGTCGCCGGGCGCCCCGGCACTGCCCCCGATCAAGTCATCGTCGATGTCGATGTCGAGGAGCAGCCGACAGGTTCGCTCGGGTTCTCGGCCAGCTTTTCGACCGATACTGGCGCCGGCCTTGCGGTGAATTTCTCGGAGGATAACTTCCTCGGGCGCGGTCAGGCCTTGCGGTTTGGCTTCAACACCACCGATGGTAGCCAATCCTTTACCTTCGGCTTCACCGAACCGGCTTTCCTTGCGCGTGACCTGTCGCTGTCGCTCAGCGCTTTCTACACGGAAACCTCGGCGCAAAACCGTGACTTCGACACGCTCGACATCGGCCTGCGAGCCGGTCTGGGCTTTCCGATCAGTGAGTTCGGTCGCCTGAATGTCTATTACGGGATCGAGCAAAACGAGATTTCCGGGCTTGATCCGGCGCGGTCTTCGCCGATCCTGCTGCGCGAGCAGGGGGATCGTCTGCTGTCCTATGTCGGCGCACAATATGCCTATGACACCCGCAACACCGGCCTTGACCCGACGCGCGGCGTGCGGCTGCAATTCGGCACCGAACTGGCAGGCCTTGGCGGTGACACCGAATATGTCGAAGCCACCATGCTCGCGATTGCCGAACGTCAGATCCTGCGTGAGGAAGTCACCCTGCGGGCCAGTTTCGAGGCGGGCGCGATCGAAACCCTGAACGGCAACAGCCGCCAGTCGGACCGCTTCACCCTTGGCAGCCGACAGATTCGCGGGTTCGATGCAAACGGCCTCGGGCCGCGCGACACGCTTGCGCCGAATGCCGACGCGCTTGGCGGCAACTACTTTGCAGTGGCTCGGTTCGAGGCGGCCTTTCCGCTCGGCTTGCCCGACGAATACGGGATCTCGGGCGGCCTGTTCCTCGATGTCGGTTCGGTGTGGGGCCTTGACGATACCGCAGGGTTCGGTGGGCCGGTCGACGACACGCTGAATTGGCGCTCGACCATCGGCCTCGGCATGTCTGCATACGGCCATCGGCCCGCTGCGCTTCAACTTTTCGCATCCGCTGCAATTCGAAAGCTACGACCTGACGCGCGAATTCGATCTGACAGTCGAAGCCCGATTCTGAGGGCCGCGGCATGGCGTGCATCCGTCTTGCCGCATTGGTCGTCTGTCTTTCCTTTTCCCTTGGCGTGGCGAAGGGTGCTGTCGCGCAGGCACAGCCTGGACTGGACGGACCGACCGCCATCGTCGTTCTCAATCAAGAACGCCTGCTGTCTCAATCGCTCTATGGTCAGCGCATCCAGCGCGAGGTCGAGGCTGCGGGTGCCGCGCTTTCAGCTGAAAACCGCGAGATCGAGGCGCGCCTGACCGAAGAGGAACTGGCGCTGACCCAGCGCCGTGCCTCCATGACGCCCGAAGCCTTCCGCCCCATAGCCCAGGAATTCGACACCCGCGTCAACGGCATCCGCAGCGCGCAAGAGGCCAAGAGCCGCGCGCTTCAGCAACAGGCCGAGGCCGCGCAGCAGGCTTTCTTCGAGATCGCCTTCCTGATCCTGATCGAGGTGCTGCGGGGCCGGGGGGCCAGCATCTTGATGGACAACCGCGCCGTGCTTCTGTCCGCCGATGGCATCGACATCACCGAAGAGGCAATCGCGCTGATCGACGCCCGGATCGGCGAGGGCGGGCCGGACCCGCTGATCGACCTTGATGGCACCGCGCGCCCGCCCGCGCCCGCGCCAGCCCCGCCCCCGAGGCAGCACCCTGACCCACCGCTTGCCGCGCCCGGGCCGAGTTGCTAGGACGCCCCTGCAGCGCAGGCCCGACGGCCAATGCAAAACGACGCTTGAGAGCCATCCGCATGACGGCCGAGACGCCCAGCACCGCCGACATCGACCTGATCCAGCGGATCATCCCGCACCGCTACCCGTTCTTGCTGGTGGACCGCGTGCGCGACATCGTGCCCTTTCAATCCGCTGTGGGTCTCAAGAACGTCACCTTCAACGAGCCGCATTTTCAGGGCCATTTCCCCGGCGCCCCGATCATGCCCGGTGTGACCATTGTCGAGGCGATGGCCCAGACGGCGGCGGTGATGGTGGGGGTCTCTGCCGATCTGGCCGACAAGAACCTTCTGGTCTATTTCATGGGGATCGACGGCGTGAAATTCCGCCGCAAGGTCGTGCCGGGCGACGTGCTGGAATTGCATGTCACCACGCTCCGCGGCAAGCCTGGCGGCAAGGTCTGGAAGCTTCAGGGCAGGCCACGTGTCGAGGGCGATCTTGCCTGCGAGGCCGAGTTCACCGCTATGATGGATCTGGGCGCGATGGGCGGGGCCGCGTGATGGCGATCGACGCGAGCGCAACCATCCATCCCTCGGCGGTCATCGAGGAGGGGGCCAGCATCGGCGCCGGCTGCACCATCGGCCCGTTTTGCGTGATCGGCCCGGAGGTGACTTTGGGCGCGCGCGTGACGCTGAAATCCCATGTCGTCGTCACCGGTTGGACCGATGTGGGCGAGGACAGCACGATTTTTCCCTTCGCCAATATCGGCGACGTGCCGCAGGATCTGAAGTATTCCGGCGAACGCACGCGGCTGATCGTGGGCAAGCGCGCCCGCATCCGCGAAGGTGTGACGATGAACACCGGCACCGAGGGCGGGGGCGGCATAACGCGCATTGGCGACGATGGCCTGTTCATGGCGGGTGCCCATGTTGCCCATGATGCGCAGGTCGGCGACCGGGTGATCATGGTCAACAACTCCGCTTTGGCCGGCCATTGCGTGCTGGGCGATGATGTCATCATCGGCGGGCTGTCGGGCGTGCATCAATGGGTGCGCATCGGCAAGGGCGCGATCATCGGCGCGGTCACGATGGTGACCCATGACGTGATCCCCTATGGCCTTGTGCAGGGGCCGAGGGGCGGTCTCGACGGTCTGAACCTCGTCGGCCTCAAGCGTCGCGGCGTCGCGCGCGAGGATATCATGGCACTGCGCGCGGCCTTTCAGGCCTTGGCACAGGGCGAAGGCGCGTTTCAGGACCGCGCGCGCAGGCTGCAAGACGATGCCGCGGGTCAAAGCATCTATGTGCAGGACATCGTGGCCTTCGTGCTGGGCGACAGCGACCGATCCTTCCTGACGCCGGGTTGAGCCGGGCCATGGGCCGTCTGGCGATCATCGCGGGCACCGGCGCGCTTCCGGCGCTTCTGGCCGCAAAGCACCCGGCCGTGATTGTCCGGTTGGCGGGGATCGACGCCACCGTCACCTCTGACACCGTGATCCCGGCGCGGCTGGAACGCCTTGGCCAAATGTTCACCGATCTGCGCGCCGCCGGTGTCACCGACCTTTGCCTTGCGGGTGCGATGCGGCGCGCGAGTTTCGACCGTGACCGCCTCGATTCAGAGACCGCCGCCCTGCTGCCCCGCGTGATGGAGGCGCAAGGGCAGGGTGATGATGCGCTCTTGCGAGAGATCGTGGCGATCTTCGAGGAACAGGGCTTCACCATCCGGGGCGCCCATGACCTCCGCCCGGATCTTGTCGCGCCCGAGGGGGTGCTGGCCGGAACCCCGCCCCAGACAGCCGATGCAGCGCGCGCGCGTGCCGTGCTGGCGGCACTCGGCCCCCTCGATGTGGGACAGGCGGCCGTGGCGGCCCATGGTCAGATGCTGGGCGTCGAAACGCTGCAAGGCACCGACGCCATGCTGCGGTTCGTGGTGGATACCGCGCCGGGATCGGGCGGAGTGCTCGTCAAACGCGCCAAGTCCGGGCAGGATATGCGCGTCGACATGCCCGCCATTGGCCCTGACACGGTCGCGCTGGTGGCCCAAGCGGGCCTTTCGGGGATCGAGCTTCAGGCGGGCCACGTGCTCCTCCTTGACCCCGATGCCGTGCGCGCGGCCTGTGCTGCCCATGGTGTCGCCCTTTGGGCCGTGCCATGACGTTGCGCCTTTTCCTTGTGGCAGGCCCGAGCCTTCGGGCGACCGGCTGGGCGCGGCGCTCGGCGGCGGGGCTCAAGACGCTGCACGCCGTGGGCGACCGAGTTTCACGGCATCGGCGGCCCGCTGATGCAGGCCGGAGGGTCTGGTGCCGCTTTTCCCGATGGAGGAACGGCCGGTCATCGGCCTGACCGAGATCATCGCCAACCACCGCCCGTTCTGGCCCGCCGCGTGACCGACACCGCTGAAGCCGTTCTGCGCGAAAAGCCCGATGCGCTCATCACCATCGACATCCCCGAGTTTTCCCTCCGGGTTGCAGCAAGGGTCAAGTCGCGCGCGCCGAATCTGCCGACCGTCCATTACGTTGCGCCCACGGTCTGGGCTTGGCGGCCGGGGCGGGCGCGCAAGATGGCGCGCAGCGTCGATCATGTGCTCGCCCTCCTGCCGTTCGAGCCGCCCTACATGCAGGCCGAGGGCATGGGCTGCGATTTCGTGGGCCACCCCGTCGTGACCGAACCGCAGGCGACGGAGGCCGAGATTGCGGACTTCCGGGCCAAATATGCGATCCCGGAGGGGGAAACCGCAATCCTTGTCCTGCCCGGGTCCCGCCGGTCCGAGATCGAGCGGCTGGCCCCGATCTTTGGCGAGGCTTTGCGCCCCGTTCTGGCCCGCCACCCCGCCGCGCCATGCTGTGCTTCCGCCGCCCGGCCGTCGCGGGCATGATCGGGGATCGCATCGCGGGCTGGCCCGGGCGGCCCCATGCAGTGGCTGACCCGCGCGGATTCGCCCGCGCCGACTTCGCCGCAGAGAAACGCGCAGCCTTTGCCGTGGCCGATGTGGCGCTGGCGGCCTCGGGCACGGTCAGCCTTGAACTAGCGGCCAGCCAGACGCCCATGGTCATCGCCTATGACATGAGCTGGCTTAGCCGCAAACTCGTGCTGTCGATGCTGAAGGTCGATACCGTGACGCTGGTCAACATGGTGGCCGAGAGCCGCACGGTGCCCGAATTCATTGGCGATAAATGCCGCCCCGGCCCGATTGCCGCGGCGCTGAACACGCTTCTCGACAGCGATACCGCGCGGCGCGATCAGCTTGAGGCCATGGCGCTGACCATGATGCGGCTGGGCAGGGCGGCGAGGCGCCGGGCTCAGGGCCGCGCGCTCAGTCCCGTCAGTGATCTAGGGGCGGCTCAGGCCGTGAAATCGGCCTTTGCGGCACCGCTCAGCCGCAACAGCACCTCGGGCGCGATGGCAAAGACATGGCGCGGCGTTCCCGCCGCCGCCCAGACCAAATCAAAGTCCAAAAGTCGCGGGTCGAACCACGCCCGGACCGGTGTCAGATGACCGACCGGCGCGACCCCGCCGATGGCAAAGCCCGTCTGCGCCCGGATCAGCCCGGCATCGGCCTTGCCCAGTGGTTCGCCTGCCAGCGCGCTGGCCTTGGCGGCATCGACCTTGTTGCCGCCTGCGGTGACGAACAGCACCGCGTCGCCTGTGCGGTCGGCGCCAAAGATGATGGATTTGGCGATCTGGTCCAGCGCGCAGCCTGCCGCGCGCGCGGCCTCCTCCGCCGTGCGGGTGCCCTCGGCCATCTCCAGCACCTGCGCTCGCGACGCCCGCCTCTTCCAGCGCGCGTTTGACCCTGTTGAGACTTTTCGACATGCCGATCCCCCTGTCCACGCCGGTGATGCCAAGGACGGCGCGCGCCTGCAAGCCGTTGACCGCCCGCGCGCCCCGCGCCAGTGTCCGCCCATGAACCTTGTGTCCCGCCTGACCCGCCACCCGATCCCCCATTCCCCGAACGCGGCACGGATGCGCTGGCGCATCTGCCCGGCCTGTCGCCCGAGCTCCGCCCCTTGATCGAAGGCGCGGGCGGGTCTTCGCCCTATCTTGGCAGCCTCATCGCCCGCGAGGCCGCATGGCTGGCTGACGCGTTGGAGACCGCGCCAGAGGATGTGGTTGACGCCTTGATTGCCGAGGCGGCGACGCTGTTGCCCGCTAACCTCGATACCGGCTTGCGCCGGATCAAGCGGCGGGCGGCGCTGATGGTGGCACTGGCAGATCTGGGGGGCGTCTGGCCGCTCGCCACCGTGACGCAATACTGGACCGGATGTGGCCGACGCCTGCCTGCGTGCGGCGCTCACCACGCATGTGGCCCTTGAGGCGCGGCGCGGCAAGCTGCCGTGCATGAGCGAGGATGATGCTCACCGCGATGGCGCGGGCATGGTGGCGCTTGCCATGGGCAAGATGGGCGCGGGGGAGCTCAACTATTCCTCCGACATCGACCTGATCTGCCTGTTCGACGATGACCGCTTCGACCCGGCCGAGGTGATGGAGGCGCGCGCCGGCTTCATACGCGCCGACCCGCCGTATCGCGGCGAGCTTGGGCGACACCACGGCGGAGGGCTATGTCTTCCGCACCGATCTGCGGCTCAGGCCCGATGCCAGCGTCACGCCCGTCTGCATCTCGATGACGGCGGCCGAGCGCTACTATGAGGCCGAGGGCCGGTCGTGGGAGCGGTCGGCCTATATCAAGGCGCGGCCCGCGGCGGGCGATCTGGCGGCGGGGGTGCGCTTTCTGCGATATGCTCAAGCCCTTCGTCTGGCGGCGGCATCTGGATTTCGCGATGGTGCAAGACACCATGGATATGCGTCAGAAAATACGCGATCATAAAGGTTTGCACGGCGAAATTAAACTGGATGGTCACAACATGAAGCTTGGTGCGGGCGGTATCCGCGAGATCGAGTTCTTCGCCCAGACCCGGCAATTGGTTGCGGGCGGGCGCGACCCGTCGCTGCGCTCGCGCCGCACGGTCGAGGCGCTGGCAGCCCTCGCTGAAGCGGGCTGGATCCCGGCCGAGGTGGCAGAAGAACTGACCACGCTCTATGCTCATCACCGCGAGATCGAGCATCGCGTTCAGATGATCGACGACGCGCAAACCCATGATCTGCCGAAATCTTTCGAAGGCTTCGACCGTCTGGCTCGGCTCTGCGGCGAAAGCGATACCGCGCAGTTTCGCGCGCATCTCGCCGAAAACCTGCGCCGGGTCGAGCATCTGACCGGGGACCTGTTCCAGCCAACGCGCAGCAAGCCCACCGCGCTGGAGATGACCGCCACCGAGGCGGAGATTGTCGCCCGTTGGCCCGGCTACCCCGCGCTGCGCAGCGAACGTGGGCGGGTGATCTTCGAACGGCTCAGGCCCGAATTGCTCAAGCGCTTCAAGGCGGCCGCAAAGCCTGAAGAAGCGCTTTCCAATTTCGATCTCTTCCTCAAAGGCTTGCCTGCCGGTGTTCAACTGTTCTCTTTGTTCGATGCAAATCCGCCGCTGGTCGATCTGATCGTCGACATCTGCGCCACTGCACCTGGATTGTCACGCTATCTGTCGCGGCATTCGGGCGTGCTTGATGCTGTGCTCGACGGCCGGTTCTTTGCGCCTTGGCCGCAGGCTTCGGGTCTTCTGTTCGATCTATCCAAGATTATCGCGGGCCACGATTATGAGGCGCAGCTCGATCTGGCCCGGCGTTGGCAGAAGGATTGGCATTTCCGCATCGGCGTGCACCAGTTGCGCGGCCTGATCGGCCCGGAGGAGGCCTCGGCGCAATATACCGATCTGGCCGATGCGGTGATCGGCGCGCTGTGGCCCGCCGTCTGCGCCGAGATTGCGCAGCGCCACGGGCCTGCGCCGGGTCTTGGCGGCGCGGTCGTGGGCATGGGCAGCCTTGGGGCGGGGCGGATGAGCGCGGGGTCCGATCTGGACCTGATCGTCATCTATGACGCCGCGGGCGTCGAGATGACCGAGGGGCGCCGTCCGCTTGATCCGCGCGGCTGGTATGCCAAGGCGACGAAGGCGCTGATCACGGCGCTCTCGGCCCCCACGGCTTCGGGCAAGCTCTATGAGGTGGACATGCGGCTGCGCCCCTCGGGGCGGCAGGGGCCGGTGGCGACCGCGGTGGCGGGCTTTGCCGCTTATCAGCGCGACGAGGCCTGGACCTGGGAACACATGGCTTTGACGCGGGCGCGGGTGGTCGCGGGCCCCGGGCGGCTGGCCGCCGAGATCGAGGCCATCCGCTGCGCCGTGATCGCCGAGAAAGCTCTGCCCGATCATGTCCGCGCCGAGGCGGCGGTGATGCGCGCGCGGCTGGCCGCCGTGGGCCGCGAGAGCAGCACATGGGCGGTCAAGGAGGGGCCGGGCGGCCTGCAGGAGATCGAATTGCTGGGGCAGGCGGCAGCATTGGCGGCGGGCGCGCCCGCGCGGGCGAGCAAAGATCAACTGGCTGCGGCCGAGCGTCTTGGCTGGCTGAATGCCGCCGCCGTGCAGGAGCTGCAGGCCGCGCATGGGCTGTTCAACCGGGTGCAAGGCGCGGGTCGGCTGTTGACCGACGAGGGACTTGATCCGGGCGGCATAGGTGCAGGTGGGCGGGCTCTTTCTGGCTCGGGTCGCGAGGCCAGTCTGATGCCGAAAGCCTTGCAACCCATCTGGACAAGACCCGCGCCTCTGCGCTTGGGTGGATCGACACCGTCCTTGGCCCGGTGCCCGCAAAGGAAACCCCATGAGCCCCGCAGCCGCCCCTCGCGACCCCATCGACCCCAAGAACCTGATCTTTGAGGCTTACCGGATAGAGGGCATCACGGATGGGGAATGCCGTTCTATTCTGGTCGACTGGGCGCTGAGCATCGAAGCCCCCGATCCGCGCCCGCTGATCGAGGCGCTGCTGGCCCGGCATGCCGATGCGCCCGAGGGCATCCGATGTCGGCCGTTCTGCGTGAGGGGCTGCTGCCAGAGGCCACGCCGCGCCGCCGGGGCGGGCGGGCGGGCACGCGTCGCGGACTGAGGCAGGCTCAGGTCTTTTCCCGCGTCCCATGCGCGCCACGTTCCCGGTAGGGGGTGGTCGCGTAATGCGCCCGGTAGCATTTCGAGAAATGCGAGGGTGAGGCGAACCCACAGGCCAAGGCCACGTTGATCACGCTCATGTCGGTCTGCATCAAGAGGTTGCGCGCCTTGCCCAGACGCAATTCCATATAATAGCGCTTGGGGCTCCGGTTGAGGTAGCGGCGGAACAGCCGTTCCAGCTGCCGCGTCGACATGCCGACATCCTTGGCCAGCTGCGCGGGGCTGATCGGGTCCTCGATCGCCTGTTCCATCATCCGGATGACCTGACCCAGTTTGGGGTGGCGCACGCCGATGCGGGTGGGGATCGACAGGCGCTGCGTGTCCTGATCGGTGCGGATCGAGGTGTAGATCAACTGATCGGCCACCAGATTGGCCAGATCCTCGCCATGTTCGTCCGCGATGATCTTGAGCATCAGGTCGATCGACGCCGTGCCGCCCGCCGTGGTGATGCGGTTGCCGTCGATCACGAAGACCGATTTGGTCAGCGTGACCTCTTCGAATTCCTCGATGAAACTGTCCTGGTTTTCCCAATGGATCGTGGCCCGCTTGCCATCCAGAAGCCCGGCCTTGGCCAGCGTGTAGCCCGCCGTGCAAAGCCCGCCCATGATCGCGCCCTTGCGCGCCTCACGCCTGAGCCAGCCGACCATGCGCTTGGTGGTGGCCGCCGCCACGTCGATGCCGCCGCAGACCAGCACCGTGTCGTCGCGCGTCACCTCTTCGAGATCGCTGTCGAGGCGAAAGCCGATGCCCGCGCTGCAATAAGCGATATCCCCGCCTTCGCCCGTCAGGGTCCAGGAATAGAGCGGCTGGCCCGGACATGCGGTTGGCGATGCGCAGGGCCTCCACCGCGCTGGCAAAGCACAGCATGGTGAATTGGTCCAGAAGCACGAAGACGAAGCGCCGTGGGCCAATATGTTCGGGCATTTTGCGGCCTTCTGTTGTCGCAGTGCGGCGGGATGCGCCCGCATGTCCTTTGAGCGAAAGCAGCTTTTTTGAGCCGACGCAATCCCCGCAGGCCATGATTTAAGGCATTGGAAGCCCGCCGCGCCCGGCCTATAAGCGGCCCCGAGACGAGAGCCAAGGAGAGACCCCGCCATGACCCGAGCGACCGCATCGGCCTGGACGAAATCCGACTGGCGCGCAAAGCCGCGCATCCAGATGCCCGCCTATCCCGATCAGGCAGCGCTGAACGCGGCCGAGATGCAGCTGGCCAAGTATCCGCCACTGGTCTTCGCCGGTGAGGCGCGGCGTCTCAAAAAGGCGCTGGCCGCGGCTTCGCGCGGCGAGGCGTTCTTGCTGCAGGGCGGCGATTGCGCCGAGAGCTTCGCAGAATTTTCCGCCGATAACATCCGCGACACCTTCAAGGTGATGCTGCAGATGGCGATGGTGCTGACTTATGGCGCCAAGGTACCGGTGGTGAAGGTGGGCCGCATGGCGGGCCAGTTCGCCAAGCCGCGTTCCGCGCCCACCGAGGTGATCGGCGGCGTCGAGATGGACAGCTACAAGGGCGACATCATCAACGACATCGCCCCCACGATCGAGGCGCGCATCCCCGATCCGAACCGCATGTTGCAGGCCTATACGCAAGCCGCCGCCTCGCTCAACCTGCTGCGCGCCTTTTCCACCGGCGGTTTTGCCGACATCCACCGCGTGCACAGCTGGACGCTGGGCTTCACCGACCATGATGACGCCGAGAAATACCGCGATCTGGCCAACCGGATTCAGGACAGCTTGGATTTCATGACCGCCGCTGGCCTGACGAGCGAGACCAATCACCAGCTTGCGACCGTTGATTTCTACACCAGCCACGAGGCCCTGCTGCTCGAATACGAAGAGGCGCTGTGTCGGGTCGATTCGACCTCCGGCAAGTGGCTGGCGGGGTCCGGCCACATGATCTGGATCGGCGACCGCACGCGCCAGCCCGATGGCGCCCATGTCGAGTTCTGCCGCGGCGTTCTGAACCCCATCGGGCTCAAGTGCGGCCCGACCACCACCGAGGAAGACCTCAAGGTGCTGATGGCCAAGCTGAACCCCGAAAACGAGCCGGGCCGCCTGACCCTGATCGCGCGCTTCGGCGCGGGCAAGGTGGGTGACAACCTGCCGCGCCTGATCCGCACGGTGCAGTCCGAAGGCGCCAACGTGCTGTGGTCTTGCGACCCGATGCACGGCAACGTCATCAAATCCTCGACCGGCTACAAGACACGACCCTTCGAGTCGATCTTGCGCGAGGTGCAGGAGTTCTTCGCTGTCCACCGCAGCGAGGGCACGGTGCCCGGCGGCGTGCATTTCGAGATGACCGGCAAGGATGTGACCGAATGCACAGGCGGTATGCGGGCCGTGACAGATGAGGATCTGTCGTCGCGCTATCACACGGCTTGCGACCCGCGGCTCAATGCCTCGCAATCGCTGGAACTGGCGTTTCTGGTCGCCAAGGAACTGCAGACCAGCCGCGAGGCGCTGCGCGCCGCCGTTTGACGATCAGCCGCGCCCGCCCTCGATCACCCTGAGGGCGGGGGCACCCCCGCGCGCCACCCGCAGACCTGTCAACCGAGGCTTGGGGCTTGGGGCCGAGAGAACCGCCTGCCGGATCTGGAACCGGCAGGGCATGGCAAGGCCCGCGCGCGGATCGACATCGACACAGACCAGCGCCCGGCTCACCGCCCCAGATCCATCGCAAAGCGGCATCACAACCATCGGCACCTCGATCTCCGGCTTGCCTGCCGCGACATGGGGCGCCACCAGGGTCAGGCACAGCACCCGCGGACCGTCAAACAAGCCTTCGGTGAGGCCTGTCAGCCGGTCGCGCTCCGCGACTGCGAAAAGCGCCCTGAAGGACACGCCCCGAGGCTCGACCCCCAGAAGTCCGGCGATGACCCGGCCACCGAGGCGGAAGCGGATGCTGCCCCCGGTATCGCGCTCCACGATTCCCGCTCCCGCCAGCCAGGGCTGCAAGGCGACCGGGTCAAGATCGGCGCGCGCGGGCACCATGCGCCCCCGGCGCAACCCCTGCCAATAGGCCAGCACAGGGGCCAGAGACCCGGTATCCAGCCCCGAGGGGCCGCCGCTGCGTGGCGCGTGGTCCATCTTGAGGTCCCCTGTCTGCGCCCGACCAGCGGGCCGACGAAAGGCTGACGCTTGCTTGACGCTGGTTGGAAATTCCTTACCCAATCGTGACTACAACGAATAGAATTGTCCGGGCAGGGGAAGATTTTCCAAATGGTTAACGAAAGCAGGGGCGGCCCCATCGCCTCGATGACCGGCTTTGCCGCGCGTGAGGGTGCGGATGGGCAGGGCGCCAGCTGGAGTTGGGAATTGCGCAGCGTCAACGCGCGTGGGCTCGACCTGCGCCTCCGCCTGCCTGATGGTCTTGGCGCGCTGGAATTGCCCCTGCGCAAGCGTCTGTCCGAGGTGATCAGCCGCGGCTCGGTCAGCCTCTCGCTCCGGGTGCACCGCGAGACGGGCACTGCGGGCCATGCGCTCGACCCCGCGCGACTGGCGGCTGTGTTGGCGCAACTTGCACAGGTGCGCCGCGCGGCCGAGGATCAGGGCCTGCCCACCGCCCCGGTCAATCCGGCCACCATCTTGTCGCTGCGCACCCTTGCCGAGACGGGCGAGACCCCGGCCATGCCCGCGCCCGAGACGTTGCTGGCCGATGCCGAGCCCTTGATCGCCGCCTTCACCGCGATGCGCGCCGAGGAAGGCGCGGCGCTGGCCCAGCTACTCGCAGCCCAGATCGACCATATCGAGGCGCTGATCGCCCAAGCGGCGCAGATCGCCGTCGCCCGTGCCGAACCGCAGGCCGCGCGCCTGCGCGCCGCCGTTGCACATCTTGTGGAGGCTACGGATATTGATGAGCCGCGCCTCTTGCAGGAGGTGGCCGCGCTTGCCGTCAAGACCGACGTGACCGAAGAGATCGACCGCCTGCACGCCCATGTCGCCGCCGCGCGCACGCTTTTGGCGCAGGGCGGCCCGGTCGGGCGCAAGTTCGATTTCCTGACGCAGGAATTCAACCGCGAGGCCAATACGCTGTGTTCCAAGTCGCAAGATTCCGCGCTGACCGCCATCGGGCTTGACCTCAAACTGGCCATCGACCAGACCCGCGAGCAGGTTCAGAACGTGGAATGACCATGGCCGATGCGCGCCCGCCCGTGCCCCGACGGGGCCTCTTGATCATCCTCTCCTCGCCTTCGGGTGCCGGAAAATCGACGTTGGCGCGCCGGTTGATGGCGTGGGACCCGTCACTGCGCTTCTCGGTCTCGGCCACGACGCGCGCGCCCCGGCCGGGGGAGGTGGATGGCGAGCATTACCATTTCCTGCCCGAGCCCGCCTTCAAGGCCATGGTGGCCGATGGCGCGATGCTGGAACATGCCCATGTCTTTGGTCATTTCTACGGCTCGCCCATGGCGCCCGTGGCCGAAGCGATCGATGCCGGGCGCGACGTGCTCTTTGACATCGACTGGCAGGGCGCGCAGCGAGATCCGCAACTCGGCGCTCGGGCGCAACACGCTGTCGATCTTCATCTTGCCGCCTTCGATCCCGGAACTGAAACGTCGGCTCATCTCTCGCGGACAGGATCAGCCCGAGGTGATCGCCAAGCGGATGCTGAAAAGCTGGGACGAGATCAGCCATTGGGATGGCTATGATTACGTTCTGGTCAACGACGATCTCGACACGACTTTCGACAAGCTGACCACCATCATCGCCGCAGAGCGCCTGCGCCGCGCCCAGCAGCCCGGCCTTGCCGCCCATGTGCGCAGGCTCCACGACCAATTCCAGGAGGATCAGGCATGATCTATGCGCTCGACGGCACAGCCCCCGACATTCACCCCGACACCTGGGTCGCGCCAGGCGCCCATGTCATCGGCCGCGTCGTGCTGGAGGAAGGGGCAAGCATCTGGTTCGGCGTCACGCTACGGGGCGACAACGAGGAAATCCGCATCGGCGCGGGATCGAACGTGCAGGAAAACTGCGTCTTTCACACCGACATGGGCTATCCGCTTCAGGTCGGGCGCGACTGCACCATCGGCCACAAGGCGATGCTGCATGGCTGCACCATCGGCGACGGATCGCTGGTGGGAATGGGCGCCACGATCCTGAACGGCGCGGTGATCGGTAGCGGCTGCCTGATCGGGGCCGGCGCGCTGATCCCCGAGGGCAAGGTGATCCCCGATGGCAGCCTGGTGATGGGCATGCCTGGCAAGGTCGTCCGCGATCTGGATGAGGCGGCTCGGGCCAAACTGCTCAAATCCGCGGCCCATTACCGCGACCGGATGCGCCGCTTCCGCACCGGTCTCGTGGCGCTCTGAACCCTTTCGGCTTCACCTTTCTCCAAATACGGGGCCCGCCCGCGTCATCCGCGCCTTGGCTCAAGGCAAACGCGCACCCGCACCGCGCTTTGCGCGGTGCCACCACCGCCGTTGACGCAGGCCGCAAGGCCGAGATGCGCGGCAGACCAGCCCCTCAAGCCGTCGCCATCGACAAGCCGCCGTCGCGCGCAACATAGTTGAGGGTGATGTCGAGCGGCTCTGCCGCGGCATGAAGTGCTGCGAATTGTGCCTCGGAGGGGCGCAGCGGTCGTCCGGCCGCACCCATGCCGAAGCGCAGCACCGACCACAGCGCCTCGTCCAATGTCACGCGCGGACCCTTGGCCTCGAGCCGCCACTGGCCGCCCTGATCCACGCCCAACCGCACCTCGCCGCCCATCGGCAAGGCGGTCTCCGCGCAGAGCAACATCAGATAGCCCAGCTTGACCCTGAGGCGCGGCAGATCGGTCGTCACGGCCCAGTCCAGCACCAGCCGCCCGCCTTGCCACGGTGCCTGCGCCGTCGCCCGCGCCTCCCGCGCGCTCATGATCTGCTGCGGACCTGCCGCGCCAAAGGCCACGCGCAAGAACCGCACACGCGCCTGCGCGTCGCGCACCGCGTCGCGGATAAGATCCATCTCGGGGCCACGCACCGATCCCGTCATCTCGATCAGTTCGACCCCGTTGCCGATCGCGCCCAGCGGGTTTACGAGGTCATGGCAAAGTCGCGACCCGATCAGGTCCGACAGGGTCTGCGGCCCGAGCGGTGATTGGTCATTCATGGAGCGCCTCCTGTCATGCAGAACGATCTGAGCGCGATCCTGGAACCGGGGATGCTGGTCCGCTGTCCCGGCCAGCGTGACTGGGGCATGGGGCAGGTGCAATCCAACATCGGCGGGCGCGTCACGATCAATTTCGAGAATGCGGGCAAGCTGGTCCTGGACGCGGCCCGCGTGCCCCTTGAGATCGTGTATCTCGACTGATCCATCGCGTCCTCGCCCTTCCGCCGATCGCAGCCTAGGCCCGCGCAGGTTAACACGAGTTTAACGCCGCCGTGCACCCCGACTGAGCGCCCGCGCCGGTTTGCAAGGCCGCCCGCGCCTGCTGGCGTGGAGGCTGCCGCCCAGATGGACCTTGCGCCCCCGCATGCAGATCGACGATGACAGCCATTTCGACCTCAGCCTCGCCGCGACCGAGGCCGATCTGCGCGCGGCGCAACGTCTGCGCTATTCCGTCTTCGTCGAGGAACTGGGCGGGGACGGGGCGCTGGTGGATCACGACGCCCGGCTGGAGGCCGACCGCTTCGACCCGTATTTCGATCATCTGCTGCTGCGCGACCGCCGCCGGTGCGCGGGTGATCAGGTGATCGGCGTCTACCGCGTGATGCGCGAAGCGGGCGCGCGGGCGGCGGGGCAATTCTATTCCGAGGATGAATATGATCTGTCGCCCTTGCGGGCCTCGGGGCGCCGCCTGCTGGAACTGGGGCGGTCTTGTGTCCACCGCGACTATCGCGGCGGCACCGCCATGATGCATCTCTGGGCGGGTCTGGCCGACTACATTGCAGCCCATGAGATCGAGGTGATGTTCGGCGTCGCAAGCTTTCACGGCCTCGACCCCGCACCGCTGGCCGGGCCACTCTCGCTGCTGCATCACCGCCACCTTGCGCCGCCTGCGATCCGCCCCATGGCCCGCGCCAGCGGCCATCAACCGATGGACCTGATCCCTGAAAAGGATCTGGACCGTCCGGCCGCGATCCGGGCCATTCCGGCGCTGATCAAGGCCTATCTCAGGCTGGGCGGTTTCGTGGGCGAGGGGGCCTATATCGATCGGGCCTTCAACTGCATAGACGTCTGCCTTGTGATGGACGTGGCCCTGATCCCCGAAAAGCAAAGGGCGATCTACTGCCGGGGTGGCAGCGCATGAGCCAGACCTGGCGAGGGGCTGAGCCGCCTGCGCCGCGTGCCGTGTCTGGGGCCGGGTGGCTGCGGGTCGCGCGGCGGGGCGGGGCTATCCTTGCGCTGCTGGCCGTCGGTTTCCCTCCTTCTGATCTTGCGCCTGCCTCGAGCGGCTGATCTTCGGCCTCGACCGACCGGTGACGCCGTGGATCACCCAAGGCGTCTGCCGCGCGGCCTGCCGCATCCTTGGCCTGCGGCTGGAGATGCGGGGCGCGCCGATGACGGGGCCCGGGTCCTATGTGGCCAATCATGTCGGCTGGCTCGACATCTTCGTGCTCAATGCCTGCAAACGGCTCTATTTCGTGGCGAAATCCGAGGTCGCGGGCTGGCCCGGCATCGGCTGGCTCGCACGCGGCACCGGCACCGTCTTCATTGCCCGCGATCCCCGGCAGGCACAGGCGCAGACGCGCATTTTCGAGGATCGACTGCGCGCAGGGCACCGTCTGCTCTTCTTCCCCGAGGGCACGTCGACCGACGGGCGGCGCGTGCTGCCATTCAAGCCGACGCTGTTTCAGGCCTTTCTCTCGGACCGCCTGCGCGATGTGCTGCAGATCCAGCCGGTGACATTGATCTACCATGCCCCCGCGGGCGAGGATGCGCGCTTTTACGGCTGGTGGGGCGACATGGCGCTGGGGCCTGCGATCCTGTCTGTTCTGGCGGCGCGCGGCCAGGGACGGGTCGAGGTGGTCTACCACCCACCGCTGAAAGTCTCGGACTTCCGTGACCGCAAGGCGCTTGCCGCCGCGTCGGAGGCTGCCGTGCGACAAGGCTTCGTTGCGGCGCTTGCGTCCTGAGTTTCTAGACTACTGGGGCCCGGGGGCACGGCCTCCGGCGCGAGCCGACTAGCGGATCGGCGCGATCAGCGCGCGTAGCGCCGCCACAGCGTCCTCTTCGCGCCAGATCTCGGCTCCGATGGCAAAGAAATCCGTAACCGGCGCGAAAGCCTCGATCAGGCTCACATCCAGCGCGCCCTCGGCCACCACGGGCAATTCGATCATCTCCGACCACCAGGCGAACAGCTCGTGATCGGCCCGCGGCCCTTCCATCAGCGCGCTTTCGCCCATGGGACCGAAGGCTATGTAATCCGCACCAGCCTCGCCCGCGCTCATGCCGTCATGGCGCAAGCTGCCGCAAAATGCACCGACGATGGCCTCGGCCCCAAGCGCCTTGCGCGTCGCGCGCACGCTGCGCGGCCCGTCCATCAGGTGGACCCTGTCCAGACCCAGCCGCTCGACCATGCTTAAGCATGGCCTGACAGCACCAACGGCACGTCGCGCCCATGGGCGATCTCGCGCAAGCTGTCGGCGGCGCGGGCGAGGTCGTCCTCGTCCTCGGTCACCAGCGCAAGGCGCAGGCAGGCGATGGGTTCGGCGTCTAGGATCGCCGCCAGACGCGGCGCTAAAGCCTCGATCTCGAAGCGGGTGGGGGTCACCAGATAGAGGTTCGGCTGGTCGGTCTGGTCGCGCTCGGACATGGCTCTGGCCCCCGTTTCTGGTGGCTCGCGTGATAGCGGGGCGCCGCGGCCACGGCAATGGGTGGCGCGCCCTCCGGGCGACGGGGTGGCGCGCCCTCAGGGCGACGGGGCGCTTGCCGGGCGGGCCTGCCCGCGCTAACGGCTGCGCCATGACAGATCCGACCGATGCCAGACAACCAACCTTTATCCTAGTACGCCCGCAGATGGGCGAGAACATCGGCGCGGCCGCGCGCGCGATGTGGAATTTCGGTCTGGACCGGATGCGCGTGGTCGCCCCCCGCGACGGCTGGCCCAACGAGCGTGCGGTGGCGCTGGCCTCGGGCGCGGGGCGGCTCTTGGATCATGCGGGGCTGTACGAGGATGTGCCGGGGGCCATCGCGGATAGCACCTATGTCTTCGCCACCACGGCGCGGCCTCGCGGCATGACCATGCCGGTGGTCACGCCGGAACATGCGATGGTGCAGGCGCGCGCCATGCTGGCGGCGGGCGGCAAGGTCGCGGTCCTCTTCGGGCCCGAGCGCGCGGGGCTGGAAAACGCCGATATCGCGCGCGCCAATGCGATCATCTCGGTTCCGGTGAACCCGGATTTCCCCTCGCTCAACCTTGCACAATGCGTGCTGTTGTGCGCCTACGAATTCCGGCGGGCGGGCGACACCACACCGGCGGAGGTGATGGAATTGGCGGGCACCGATTTCGCCACCGGGGCCGAGATTGCAGCACTTGGCGATCACATCGAGGCGCGGCTGGAGGAGGCAGGGTTCTTCTTCCCGCCGCTCAAGGCCGAGGGGATGCGCCGCAGCTTGCGCCAGATTTGGGGCCGCTTGCCGCTGACGCGCGCGGATGTACAGACGTTTCACGGCATGTTCCGTCAGATGGTCCGCTGGGCCGAGGGCAAGCGCCGGGACGGCTGAGGTCGTCAGGGGGCTCTGCCCCGCGCGCGCCGCGCCTCCCCGGGATATTTTTCAAACAGAGAAGCGGGTGGACAGCATGACGCGGTCGCTTGAAGGGGGGGGCGGGGCGCGATAGGTCATGGCGCGACACGACGAGGGACAGGACATGGCCAAACCGCGCAGCATTTTCGAGGAGGTCAGCGAGACGCAAAAGCCCGCCGCCACGCCGGGCGGTGTGACCCGCGACCGGAGCCGGTCGCGGCGTCTGGTGCGCGGTTGGCTGATGACGCTCTTTGCGCTGGTCGTCACCATGATCGCGGTGGGCGGCATGACGCGGCTGACCGACTCGGGCCTTTCGATCACGGAATGGGCGCCCTTGTCGGGGGCGATCCCGCCGCTCTCGGCCGAGGATTGGCAGGCCGAATTCGACGCCTATCGCCAGATCCCGCAATACGAGCTGATGAACCGGGGCATGAGCCTTGAGGACTTCAAGATCATCTACTGGTGGGAATGGGGTCACCGGCAGTTGGGGCGCGTGATCGGGCTGGTCTGGGCCATCGGGTTTGTCGGCCTATTGGTGATGCGCAACATTCCACCCGGTTGGTCGGGGCGCTTGCTGCTTCTGGGCGGGCTTGGCGGGCTACAAGGGGCCATCGGCTGGTGGATGGTCCATTCCGGGCTGCGAGGGGATGATCTCGGTCGCCTCCTACCGGCTTGCGACGCATCTGGGGTTGGCCTTCCTGATTCTCGGGCTGATCGCGTGGTATGTGTTCAAGCTCGGCCGGGAAGAGGCGCTTTTGATGCAGGCGCGCCGCGACGGCGACCGGCGTCTCAAGGGGATGGCGACGGGGCTTTTGCACCTGAGTTTCGTGCAGATCCTTATTGGCGCGCTGGTCGCGGGTATCGACGCAGGCCGCAACTACATCGACTGGCCGCTGATGGCGGGTGGGTTCCTGCCGCCGAATTTCTGGGTGCTGGAGCCCGGCTGGCGCAACCTGTTCGAGAATGACGGACGGTTCAGTTCATCCACCGGATGTGGGGGTATCTGATCGTCGTCGTGGCGCTGGCGGGCTGGTTTGCCGCTCCGGCGCACGGCGCGGGTGGCCACCAAACGCGCCTTTGATTGGGTGCTGGTCGCGATCTTTGCGCAGATCGTGCTGGGGATCGTCACGGTCATGCATTCCTCGCCCTGGTATATCGCGATCTGGCACCAGTTGGGGGCGGTCGCGGTGCTGGTGCTGATCTTGCGGGCGCGTTTCTTGTCGATGTATCCGCTTGTGCAGAGCGTGAAGGGAGCCCGGGCATGAGCGCGCTGGACGATCTGCTGGCGTTCCAGCGCGAGACCGAGGCGCTGGCGCAGGTCATGGGGCGGCTTGGCTGGGATCAGGAAACCGTGATGCCGCGGGGGGCTGCCGTGCAACGCGGTGATGAGATGGCGGCACTGGAGGGCGTGCTGCACACGCGCCGCACCGATCCGCGGATCGGTGAATGGTTGGCAGGCGCACAAGCGACGACCGAGGCCGAGGCCGCGCACCTGCGCCTGATCGCGCGCAGCTATGGTCGCGCGCGCAAGGTGCCCGGCAAGCTGGCAGCCGAGATCGCCCGCGTCACCTCGGTCGCACAGGGCCAATGGGCCGAGGCGCGGCGGGCCGAGGATCTGGCGGGTTTCCTGCCGGTGATGGGGCAGGTCGTGGCGCTGCGACGCGAGGAAGGGGCGGCGCTGGCCGAGGGGGGTGACGCTTACGATGCGCTGCTCGATGGCTATGAGCCGGGGATTGCCGGCGATGAAATCGCGGCGCTGTTCGACCGGATGCGCCCGCGCCTTGTCGCGCTGCGGGCCGCCGTGATGGCGGCAGAGCCTGCGCCCGAACTGACGGGCCATTTTCCCAAGGTGCCGCAGCTGGCGCTGACCGAGGAGATCGCGCGCGCCTTTGGCTACGACCTGAGCCGGGGCCGGATCGACGAGGCGGTGCATCCGTTTTCCTCCGGGTCTTTCAACGATGTGCGGATCACGACGCGGGTCGACGAGGGTGATCCGCTGGGGTGTCTTTACTCCACCGTCCACGAGGTGGGTCACGCGGGCTATGAGCAGAACATCAACCAGAGCTACGGTCTGACCGCACTGGGGCAGGGCGTGTCGATGGGTGTGCACGAAAGCCAGAGCCGGATCTACGAGAACCAGCTTGGCCGTTCGCCCGCCTTTTGCCATTGGCTTTACGGACGGATGGTGGACCGGTTCGGGCCGCTGTCGGTCGATGGCCCGGAGGCCTTCGCCCACGCCGTCAACCGGGTGGCCTCGGGCTTCATCCGGACCGAAGCCGACGAGGTTCATTACAACCTGCACATCATGCTGCGCTTTGATCTCGAACGTGCCTTGATGCGGGGCGATCTGGTCCTCGAGGACCTCGAGGCGGCGTGGAACGACCGATTCTTGTCCGATTTCGGGGTCGCGGTCGACCGGCCGTCCAACGGCATGTTACAAGATGTGCACTGGCCGGTGGGGCTGTTTGGCTATTTTCCGACCTACAGCCTTGGAAATGTCTATGCGGGCTGCCTGCACGCCAGCCTGCGGGCGGAGTTGCCGTCGCTCGACGATGATCTGGCGCGGGGTGATCTGTGGGGCGCGCTGGACTGGCTCAAGACCCGCGTGCAGACCCATGGCGGATTGCGTCCGCCGCGCGAGACGATCGAACACGCCATTGGCGGTCCGGTCAGCGAGGAGCCGCTTCTCGACTATCTCGAGGCGAAATTCGGCGCGCTCTACGCCCTTTAGGCTGCGTCGGGGCGGGGCACCAGCGGCGGCTTGTGATCGGGCGGCATGGGGCAGGTGTAGGGGAGTCAGCGCCAGTCGGCGGGCATGCTCCTCCTCCGGCCCCGGCCAACCGGGCGGGGTCGCTGAGCAGGATTTCGGCCACCCGGCCCATGGCCTTGGCAGGCATGGACCATGCCCTTGTGCGCCGCGCCTGATTTGCCCTGCGCCGTCATCTGCCAGCTGTGGAGCGGCGTGCCGATAGCCGCCGTGGCGACCAGAACTTCGGTCGTCGGCACCTTCCACGTCACATCGCCTACATCGGTCGAGCCGATCAGCACCGCGCCGCCGGGGCGCATGGGCACGACCCAGTCGCACAGCACGGCTTCCCGCGCGGGGGGCGGCCACCACCGACCATTCGGCGGCGATGTCTTGCGCGCTGAGGGTCTTTTGGATGCGCGCGGCATAGGCACGGTCCAGATCGTCGAAAGGCACGCCGCCCAACTCGTCCAGTGCCTGCTGCATGACGCGGTCCATGGTCAGGTTCTCGAAATGGTTCGAGACGGCGGCGAACATCTTGTATTCGACGGTGGTCTCGGTCATCAGCGCCGCCCCTTCGGCCACCTTCTTCACCCGCTCGACCAGCGCCAGCATCTCAAGGAGCTGCAGCGCCCGGATCGAGTAGCGGACGCTTGCGCGGGATTGGACGACGTTCGGCGCCTTGCCGCCGGCGTCAAGATAGGCGTAATGGATGCGCGCGTCTTGCACCATGTGCTCGCGCAGGTAGTTGACGCCGACCGACATCAACTCCACCGCATCTAGCGCCGAGCGGCCCAGATGCGGCTGGGCGGCGGCATGGGCAGCGCGGCCTGAGAAATGGAAATCCATCCGCGTGTTGGCCAGCGACAGGGGGTCATCGACCCGTGTCATGCCGCCGGGGTGCCATGTCACGGCGGCATCCACATCGTCGAAAGCCCCGTCACGGACCATGAAGGTCTTGGCCGCACCCCTTCTTCCGCCGGGCAGCCGTAGTAGCGCACGCGGCCCGGTGTTGCCCGTCGCCTCGAGCCAGTCCTTGACCGCGCAGGCGGTCCAGCAACGCGGCAGAGCCCGCAGATTGTGGCCACGCAGCCATGACCGGGGCCGCCTTCCTCCAACTCCTGCGGATGGTCGAGGCCCTGCGACCTGGCTCAACCCCGGCAGCGCATCGTATTCGCCAAGAATGGCGATGACCGGTCCGCCACTGCCTGCCTCGCCCGTCACGGCGGTGGGGATGCCCGCGACCCCTTCAGTGACCCGAAACCCCTTGGCGTGCAGCATCTCGGCGTGCTCGGCGGAGGACCGGAATTCACCGTAAAGCGTTTCGGGCATGCCCCAGACGCGGTCGGCAAGCCCAGTCAGATCGTCCTTGTGACGGTCGACCAGCGGCGGAATGGCGGAGGTGTTTTGCATCTGCTTTCGTCCTTCGCCCGCAGGCTCAGTGTTGCGACCAGTCGGGTTTGCGCTTGTCTAGGAAGGCCGCGATGCCTTCGGCGGTGTCGGCGTCGAGCATGTTTTCCACCATCACCGCGCCCGTCATCTCGTAGGCCCTGTCAAGCGGCAGTTGCAACTGCTCGTAGAAGGCGCGCTTGCCGATCCGCACCGCAGCGCCCAGTTTTCCTGCGACCTTATCGGCCAGCGCCGCCGTCTCGGCCTCTAGCGCGCCGGGAGCGACCACGCGGTTGACCAGCCCGATCTCGCGGGCGCGGGGCGCGTCGATAAAGTCGCCCGTCACCAGCATCTCGAACACCTGCTTGCGCGGCACGTTGCGCGACAGCGCCACCATCGGCGTCGAACAAAACAACCCGATGTTCACACCGTTGACGCCGAACCGGCAATCCTCGGCGGCCACGGCCAGATCGCAGCTGGCGACCAGTTGGCAGCCTGCGGCGGTGGCGATGCCATGGGTTTGGGCGATGACCGGCTGGGGCAGGCGGGGGATCATCTGCATCATCCGCGCGCAGCGGTCGAACAGGTCACGCAGCGCGTAGGCGCCATTGTCTTTGCCCGCGCGCTTGGCCTGCATTTCCTTGAGGTCATGGCCCGCGCAAAACGCCTTGCCTGCACCCTTCAGCACGATCACCCGCTGGGTCTCGGACACCATCAGGTCGCCGAATGTCGCCGTCATCGCCGCGATCATGCCGTCCGACAGGGCGTTGAGCTTGCCGGGGCTGTTCAGCGTCAGATGCGTCACCGAACCTTGATCCTCGCGGATCACCAGATCTTCGGTCATGTCTTTTCTTCCCTCCCCGACTGCCCTAACCCGTTTTGCGATCCCTGTATAACGCCGGATCGGCGACAGGGAAGGGAGGCAGGCATGGCACTGGCGATGGATGTGGCCGCGCTGACGCGGTTTCTGGACGAGGTGTTTCCGCAGGTGGCCGCGGATTTCGAGGTCGAGGATGTGGCCGAGAACCGCCTGACCATGCGCCTGAAGGTGGCCGAGCGGCATCTGAGGCCCGGAGGCACCGTGTCCGGGCCGACCATGTTCGCGCTGGCCGATGTGTCGGTCTATCTGGCGATCCTTGCGATGATCGGACCCAAGGCACTGGCGGTGACCACGAATTGCTCCATCGATTTCATGCGCAAGCCCGCTGCTGATACCGACATGATCTGCGAGTGCCGCATCCTGAAACTGGGGCGGGTGCTGGCGGTGGGGGATTGCCTGCTCTATTCCGAAGGCGAAGCGGCGCCCGTCGCGCGCGCCTCGCTGACCTATTCGATCCCGCCCGAGCGTTAGGGCTGCCTGCGACATATGGGATCGGTGCGGAGACGTCGCGGCAGGCCTAAAGACTGATTGACAAAGCCAACACCACCGGAGGATCGGACATGGCCGAGACGGCAGCACGAGACGCGGAGGATTTCAGCCGCTTGGAACATCTGCCGGTGACGTTCTTCGCGATCTTGATGGGGCTCTTCGGGTTGGCGCTGGCGCTGCATGCGGCGGCGGGCACCTATGACTGGGCCGAGGGACCTGCGCGCGCTGTGCTGTGGTTCGGACTGGCCTGTTTTGTGGCTATCGCGGCGGTCTACTTGCTGAAAGCCATCCGCTACCCGCGCGCCGTGGCAGCGGAATGGCACCATCCGGTGAAGCTGGCGTTCTTTCCGACGATCACGATTTCCATGCTGCTGATGGCAACCGCGATCCATGGCTACAGGCCGGATCTGGCGGAACCGCTGTGGCTGGCGGGGATGCTGGGGCAGGGCGGGCTGACCATCGCGGTGATCTCGGGCTGGATCAGCCACCGCGCCTTTGAGGTTGGGCATCTTACGCCTGCGTGGTTCATTCCGGCGGTGGGGAATGTGATCGTGCCGCTGGCAGGCGCGCAGATGGGCTGGATCGAGGTCAGTTGGCTGTTCTTTTCCGCTTCTAAGATGATCTTCTGGCTGGTGCTGCTGGTGCTCGTGTTCAACCGGCTGATCTTTCACGCGCCGATCCCCGCGCGGCTGTTTCCGACGCTGGTCATCTTGATCGCACCGCCTGCCGTGGCCTTTGTCAGCTACCTGCGGTTGGTGGGCGGGGTGGATGCCTTTGGCCATATCCTGCTCAACAGCGGATATGTTTTTGCCGCGCTGGTGCTGGTGCAAGTGCCCAAGCTGATGAAACTTCCCTTTGCGCTCAGCTGGTGGGCCTTGAGCTTTCCGCTGGCGGCCCTGTCGGTGGCGAGCTTCGTCTATGGCCGCGAGGCGGCCAGCGACGCGCATGTCGCCATCGGTCTGGTGGTGCTCACGGCGCTGGTGGCCGTGGTGGCCGGTCTGCTTTATCGCACGGCGCTGGCCATCGCGCGCGACGAGATCTGCCGACCGGAGTGACGGGTCAGGCGCCCACCAGCCCCTCGCCCCGGCGCAATTCGCGCACGGCGACCCTGTCGGTATCAAATGCCCTGCGCAGCACGTCCACGGCCTGCCACGGATCGGCCGCGCCGCACATGAAGACGTCAAAGGCGGCATAGCCGATCTCGGGCCATGTATGCACCGACATGTGGCTTTCGGCCAGCACGGCGACGCCCGTGATGCCTTGCGGGCTGAAACGGTGGGTATGCAGGTGCAAGAGCGTCGCCCCGCAGGCGCTTACGCAGTCTTGCAGCGTCTGACGGATATGCGCCTCGTCATCGAGCCGCGCGTCCGCCTGCACGTCGATGATCAGATGCGTGCCGGCATAGACCGCCCCGTCGCGGCGCACGAAGTAATCGGCGCGCAGGTCGGTGGCGAGGGTGGATGGCGGGCGAAGGATGCGGGTCATGTCCGGCCTTGTGGCGTGGCGCGATGAGGCCATACGCTACGCAGCGCGCGCCCCTCGGCGCAAGCGCAATTCACCGGGTCGGAGAGGGCGCAGCGGGTCAAGGACGGGAAACCGGCAGTTTCACTGCCCTGACGCAGGAAAAACGATGGGGTAAAATAATACCTCAACTGCAAGCCATTGATTTCATGTGACCTCGTTGAATGGTGGGCCATTGACCTCGGCTGCAAATCCCTTAGAAGCGCGTCATCGCAGGGCGGGGTATCCCGTCTCTCGTCATTCCGGCCGGGCCCGTGGGCCCGCCCCCGAAAGGACCGAACCTATGAAGACCTTTTCTGCCACTCCGGCGGATATCGACAAGACATGGATCGTGATCGACGCCGAGGGTGTCGTTCTGGGTCGTCTTGCCTCGATCATCGCCATGCGGCTGCGCGGCAAGCACAAGCCGACCTTCACCCCCTCCATGGACATGGGCGACAATGTCATCGTCATCAACGCCGAAAAGGTGCAGGTGACGGGCAACAAGCGCAACAAGCCCAACTACTGGCACACCGGTTTCCCGGGCGGGATCAAGTCGCGCACCACCGGCCAGATCCTGGAAGGCGCGCACCCCGAACGCGTGGTGATGCAGGCGGTCAAGCGCATGCTGCCCGGCGGCCCGCTGTCGCGCCGCCAGATGACGAACCTGCGCGTCTATGCCGGTGCCGAGCACCCGCATGAAGCGCAGTCGCCCACCGTGCTCGACGTCAAGTCGATGAACCCCAAGAACACCCGGAGCGAATGACCATGGCCGAGACCCTAAGCTCGCTTGACGCGCTGAAAGGCGCGGTGGACGCAAGCCCCGCAACGATGACCCTCGACGCCGCCCCCCGCCAGCCGCAGCGCGACGCGCTGGGGCGGACCTACGCCACCGGCAAGCGCAAGAACGCCATCGCGCGTGTCTGGATCAAGCCCGGTTCCGGCAAGGTCGTGGTCAACGGCAAGACGATGGATGCGTATTTCGCGCGCCCCGTGTTGCAGATGATCCTGCGCCAGCCGTTTCAGGTGGCCGGCGTGGAAAACGAGTTCGACGTGATGGCGACCGTCAAGGGCGGTGGCCTGTCGGGTCAGGCCGGTGCGGTCAAGCACGGCATCTCCAAGGCGCTGCAGCTTTATGAGCCGACGCTCCGGGGCGCGCTGAAAGCCGCTGGCTTCCTGACCCGCGACAGCCGCGTGGTGGAACGCAAGAAGTACGGCCGCGCCAAGGCCCGCAAGAGCTTCCAGTTCTCCAAGCGCTGATCGCGTTTTCCGGTTCAAGGCTTTGCAAAGGCCGCCCCTCGGGCGGCCTTTCGTCTTGTGCGATCACAGCTACGTGATCGCCACTTTTCCACCCGCCAAGGCTTCCCACATCGCGCGCCGTGAACGTCAACAATGGAGGTTTTCCATGAGATTCGTGGGTGTTTCCGGCGTTTTCGCACTCGCCAGTGCCGGACTGGCCATGGCCAGCACCGAACCGGTCGCGCCGGTCAAGGAAGAAACGGCGGTGTTGGTAGCGGTGGCCGAGCTGGATGCCGCAGTGATCGACAAAAAGGTAGCCTATGCAGGAGCCGTCACGCAGTCCACAGCCGGGTGCGCACCGACCCGGGCCTGCCGATCTGCGCCGAGGCCGTTGACAAGAACTGATCGGCGTCGCGGGCGCGCCCGATTGCACCACAGCTCAAAGCGCCCGCTTGACGCCGCGCATGGGGCCGCATAGCTCGCGGCCATGGCACGCGCACCTCTTTTGCAACTCTCCGACATCTCGCTGACCTTCGGCGGTGATCCTATCTTTTCCGACCTCTCGCTTGTGGTGCAGGAGGGCGACCGTCTGGCCCTTGTGGGCCGCAACGGGTCGGGCAAATCCACGCTCATGAAGGTGATGGCGGGCCTGACCCTGCCTGACAGGGGCCGCGTGGTGACGCCCGATGGCGTGCGCGTGGGCTACATGGAGCAAGACCCGGATTTCGCGGGTTTCGCCACCTTGGGCGATTTCGCGGGCGCCGCGCTGGACCCGGCCGAGGCTTGGCGCGTCGAGGCAGCGGCCGAGGGTCTGAAACTGCGGCTCGAGGCCGAGCCGGGCCGCGCTTCGGGCGGGGAGCGTCGGCGCGCGGCGTTGGCGCGACTGTTGGCCGAGGCGCCGGAGCTGATGCTGCTCGACGAGCCGACCAACCATCTGGATGTCGAGGCCATCGGCTGGCTGGAACGCACGCTTTTGGAAAGCCGCGCGGGCTTTGTGCTGATCTAGCCACGATCGGGCCTTTCTGACGGCACTGGCGCGTGGCACGCTGTGGCTCGACCGGTCGGTGGTGCGCAGGATGGACCAGCCTTTGGCAATTACGAAAGCTGGCGCGACAAGATCTGGGAAGAAGAGGACCAAAGCCGCCACAAGCTTGACCGAAAGATCAAGGCCGAAGCGCGTTGGGCCGTCGAGGGCATCAGCGCCCGGCGCAAGCGCAATCAGGGCCGGGTGCGCGCCTTGGCCGAATTGCGCGCCGAACGCGCGGGCCAGATCCGCCGCCAAGGGGCGGCAGAGATGGTGCTGGAGGCCGGTCAACAAAGCGGCAAGCGCGTGATCGAGGCGCGCGGGATTTCCAAGACTTATGGCGATCAGGTCATCTTGCAGCCCTTTGACCTGCGCATCCTGCGCGGCGACCGGGTGGCCTTTGTCGGACCCAACGGGGCGGGCAAGACCACGCTTTTGAACCTCCTGACCGGGCAACTGGCGCCCGACACCGGCGAGGTCATCCTTGGCACCGGCATCGAGATGGCGGTGTTCGACCAGACCCGTGCGCAGCTCGACCCCGAGGCGACGCTGTGGGACAGCCTGACCAGCGATCCCTTGAACCGGGTCAGCGGGTCGTCAGATCAGGTGCTGGTGCGTGGCCAGCCCAAGCATGTGGTGGGCTATCTCAAGGAATTCCTGTTCGACGAGCGGCAGGCGCGCGCGCCGGTCAAGTCGCTGTCGGGCGGAGAAAAGGCGCGGCTTTTGCTCGCACGGATCATGGCGCGGTCATCCAACCTTCTGGTGCTGGACGAGCCGACCAATGACCTCGACATCGAGACGCTGGATTTGCTGCAAGACATCCTTGGCGAATATCCCGGTACCGTGCTGCTGGTCAGCCATGACCGCGATTTCATCGACCGGGTGGCCAGTGTGACCGTCTCGCTCGAAGGGCAGGGCCGCGCCGTGGTCTATCTGCCAGCGGCTGGACCGACATGCAGGCGCAAAAGCATGACAGCGCCGGGGTGCCGGAGGCCGCCGCGCCGTCGCCACGCCCGGCCGCGCGTCCTGTGGCGAAAGGCAAGGCGCAGGGCAGCAAGCCCGCGCTGAGCTTCAGCGAGGCGCACAGGCTCAAGGTGCTGCCCGAGGAAATCGCCCGGCTGGAGGCCGAGATCGGCAAATTGGCCGAATTGCTGTCGGACCCCGACCTGTTCAGCCGCGAGCCGGTCAAGTTCCGCAAGGCGACCGAGGCCATGGCCGAGCGTCAGGCGAAACTGATCGCCGCCGAAGAGGAATGGCTGACGCTTGAGGAAAAGGCCGAAGCAGCAGGCTAGGAACACATGCCGCGCGGTTCGATCCCGTCCCAGGGCAGGAACAATTCCACGCTATCGGCCCGGTCGCGCCACGGCGTCACCGGCATGACCTGCCCGATCAGCGCCTCGAGCCTTGCCGTCCGCGCGCCGCGCGGGTCGATGGCGCGGCAGCAGACGTATTCTTCTACAAGAGAGGCTTGAGCCTCATAGCCATAGTCGAGAAAGCGCCGCTCGTCCGAGGTGTCGAAGAGGTATGGGTCCTCCAGCGTGGCGTGTTCGCGCGCGGCGCGGAGCGGGTGGTAGCCCGTCACGTCCCGGTTCTGCCATTGCCAGACATGCGTCATTTCATGGGCAAAGAACATCGCGGCATAGAGGTGGCGGCGGCCGTCGGGCATCAGGGTGTAGTCGTCGACCATCATGTCGTCGCGGACATGCAGCGTGTTGAAAAGCACCATGCCGCCGGTGCGCCCCTCGACGATCGGGCCTGCGGGGGGCGGGCCGACGCGTTCGCGGCAGGTGGTCTGGGGGCGTGCGGGGTAGCGCTGAACGATCAACCCGATCAAGGGTTGCGCGTGATGCGGACGGGGGCGGGATCGAATGTGTCGCCCTGCAGATCGGCCATATAGGCGGCCTCGGGCGCGGTCAGGGGCGACCGCAGGCGACGAGGATCAGACACAGGACAAGGATGAGGGGCGCGCGCATGGCGCGACGATAGGCGGGGTGCCGCCCATCGGGCAAGGGGTTGACGCGGATCAAGGCGGGGCGCGCGGGCATGGGGCAGGCTTTCCGCGAACGGAAACGGGAGGGTGCGATGCGGATCAGCCTTGCGGGATTGGTGGCGGTGCTGGCCCTGACGGGCACGGCACAGGCGCAGGAAGCGGCGGAGGGCGCGGGGCTATACGCCAATTTTTGCGCGGTGTGTCATGGGGTTGACGGGCGCGGGCAGGGTGTGATGACCGAGGTTCTGACGGTCGCGCCGCCCGATCTGACGGCGCTTGGGCGGGGCGAGGCGTTTCCGACGCTCAGGGTTGTGCGGCAGATCGACGGGCGCGACCCGCTGCTGGCGCATGGGGGCGAGATGCCGCTGTTTGGCATGTGGTTCGAGGGCGACGGGGCGGATGTGGCGCTGGCGGGGCCGGGCGGGCAGCCGATGCTGGTCAGCCGCGCCATCGCCGATCTGGTCGCTTACCTGCGGGAGATACAATCATGAAAACCATTTGGATGCAGGGGCTTGCGGTTCTTCTTTCAACCACCGTCCCAGCGCTGGCGCAAGACGAGGCGCGGGGCGCGCGGCTGTTTCAGGAGGCTTGCGCGGTGTGTCATGGGGCGGGGTTGAGGGGGGATGGGCCGATGGCGGAGCTGTTGGTGGTCTCGCCGCCCGACCTGACGCGGATCGCGGCGCGCTACGGGGGGGATTTCCCGCGTGCAGGCATGGCGTGGAAGATCGACGGGCGCGACCCGATCCTGAGCCACGGGGGGGATATGCCCTTGTTCGGGTTCGTCTTTTCGGAAATGTCGCAGGTCCTGACCTCGCCCGGGGGGCAGACGGTGCTGACCTCGCCCGAGGTGCTGGATATCGTCGCCTATCTGGAATCGGTGCAAGAGTAGGTCCGAAGGCCGGGCGGCGGACGGGCGGTCACAGCCCGTACACCGCCCGTACACATCCTGTACACGGGGCGCGCGTACACCGAAGGGCTACTTGCCCTTTTTCGCGTTGCCGATGTCGAGCGGCTTGCCCGCGTTGGAATTGGCCGTGGCGAGAACCTTGACCTTTTCCTTCTTGGGCTTCTTGGTTTCCTTGTTGCCCTTGTTCTTTTCCTTGGACATGGGGGTGATCCTTTGTGCGGGCTGGCCGCGCTGGCGGGATTGCCTGCGCGGGGCCGATGCTCAGGGGCGATCAGGGTTGCCTGCGGGGGCAGGGCGATGATGTCCGGTGAGGGGGCCGTCTGGCCCTGTGACAGAGGTGGTGGGTTTTTGCGCGCCGCGCAAGGGGGCTGATCCGGTCCGCGGTCCGATACGGTCCGCGCGGCAGGCGCGGCGAAGGCTCCAGTGGAGCCTTCGAGGATCGTACGGGCGGAGCCCCGGGGTGGCTGGTATACTCCGTCGCTTGAGTGGTGCAGCGTCATTCGGCGAGCAGCTGTGGGGCGTGGGCGATGTTAGGGTGGAACTTACCCTAAGCTCGATTGCTTACGAAAAATTAACGGAGTTGGCATTATTTTTAGTAACAGTCTGCGACCACAAGGGAAAAAACCATCGTGCTACGGTTTACTGTGAATTTGTTCGTCTTGGGAAGCGTTTGCTTCTGTGTTGGCCTCTTGTTGCCATTCGCCGCCTTGATTTTGGCTTCGTTGTAAATCCGAAATTATCTCGTGAAATTTCCGTTCTCCGTCTATGCTTTCAATCAAGTCAACGCCTTCATTAAGTCCGGCAAAAGTGGCAAATATTGAGGTGCCAGCATAGGCAATGAATTTCACAAGTCTTTCAAGCCATTTAAGGAACGTCTGATCAACGTCTTCGGCTGCGCCGACATTGCCGCTTGATGGCACTATGGGGCCAGACAGGCAGCGTTTCCATTGATTTTCGCGCTGTTTGAGCCGCCTGAGCGGCGTCGATGCCGATTTCGGACAGACTGGTCCTCATTCCTGCAGCCGTCGTCGCACTAGGAACAGGTTGCCGAGCGCGAACAGCGTGAACAGATGCGCCCGGTTCTTGGCCAGCCCCCGATAGCGGGTCTTCATATGACCGAACTGGCGCTTGATGACGCGGAAGGGATGCTCGACCTTTGCACGCACCTTGGCGATGATCCGGTTGATCTCTTCGTCGATGGGGTCGAGCTGCCCGCCTTTGGACGCCTTGCGCATGACACCCCAGACCTTGCCTTCCGTGCTGAAGGCCGCCTCGCGCTCGGCGCTGACATAGCCCTTGTCGGCCCAGACCGACTTCTCTTCGCCATGGAGCAGCTCATCCCAGACCCGGCTGTCATGTACCTTCGCGGTCGTGGCCTCGAGGCTGTGGACGGTGCCGCTGTCAACGTCCACACCGACATGGGCCTTCATGCCAAAATACCAGTCGTTGCCCTTCTTTGTCGAAGACATCTCCGGGTCCCTTGCCTTGGCCTGGTTCTTAGTCGAGGACGGCGCGTCGATGATCGTCGCGTCCACCAGCGTGCCAGAGCGCAGCGTGACCCCCTTGTCAGCCAGATGCGCATTCACATCGGCGAAGATTGCCTCGGTCAGCCCATGACGCTCCAGCAGATGCCGAAAATTGAGGATCGTTGTCTCGTCCGGAATGCGGTCATCGCCCAACTCGATCCCGGCAAACCGGCGCATCGCCTCGCTATCATACAGCGTCTCTTCGGCCATCGGATCGCTCAGCGCATACCAGTTCTGCAGGAAGTAAATGCGCAGCATCGTCTCCAGCGGCATCGGCGGCCGCCCGCCCTTCAGACCAGCCTTCGGGTAGTGCGGCTCGATCAGCGCCTGCAAACGCATCCACGGAACCACCGCATCCATCTCCGCCAGAAACTGCTCGCGCCGTGTCACCTTCTTCTTCATCGCGTCGCGAAGTCCGGGAATGGCAGGCTGCTTGGGCATCAGCGGGTCTCCTTCAGTCGATGCCCGCAGCCTATCAGATTACGTCAAAAGCGGCAGGTTTTTCAGACGTTCCTTAAGCGAATCTTTTGGGTTATTGGTCGCGTAGGCATCTTCAGTTACTTGACCTAATCTGGGGTCAATCTCTTGAGCTACGCGCTTAACGGCACTCTCACCTTTATGCGCCAATGCGCGCTCAAACCTCCTGACTTGCTGGCGTTCAATGCTTAAACCAACAAGCGACACGAGAGCATTGCGTTTAAAATTCTCAATCGCCATGGTGGCTCTGTAGGTGTTTCCACCCATCGGGTAAGACACATCGCCAAGAACAGTAGCGTTCTCTGACTCAGCTCTGCCGCCACAACGGGGACAAGACTCTACGTTCATTGACAGGGATGCGAAGCTGCCAATCGCAAACTGGTTCAATACAGATGGAAAAACGAAACCACACTTGTGACAATACGACAGGATCACTCAATTATCTCCAGAAAGGTCTTGATCAAGTATATAGGTGCGGCCACTGAGAAACATCTGGGAAATTATATGGCTGGTCAGCGAATTGATCATACCTTACCAAAAGGAAAACTGACATACTTTCCCCTCAAACATCCAACTCCTCCACGAACCTCGCATTCTCCTGAATATACTGAAACCGCAGTTCCGGCTTCTTGCCCATCAGGCGCTCCACCAGATCGCCGGTCTCGCCCGGCGCGTCCTCGTCCACGCTCACCCGGATCAGCTTGCGCGTGGCCGGGTCCATCGTGGTGTCCTTTAGGTCCTTGGCGTCCATCTCGCCCAGACCCTTGAAGCGCGAGACGTCGATCTTGCCCTTGCCGCCAAGGCCCTTGGCCATCCAGTCGGCCTTTTCCACCTCGTCCAGACAATAGACGCGTTTGGCGCCTTGGGTCAGGCGGAAGAGCGGCGGGCAGGCCAGATAGAGGTGGCCCGCGTCGATCATCGGGCGCATCTGGCTGAAGAAAAAGGTCATCAGGAGGGCGGCGATATGCGCGCCGTCGACATCGGCGTCGGTCATGATGATGACCTTGTCGTAGCGCAGATCCTCGATGTTGAATTTCGTGCCCATGCCGACGCCAAGCGCTTGGCAGAGATCGGAAATCTCGGTGTTCTGGCTCATCTTGTTGGAGGCAGCGCCCAGCACGTTCAGGATCTTGCCGCGCAGGGGCAGCAGGGCTTGCGTCTTGCGGTCGCGGGCCATCTTGGCCGATCCGCCTGCCGAGTCGCCCTCGACTATGAAGAGTTCCGTGCCCTCGCGGGCGGATTGCGAGCAATCGACCAGCTTGCCGGGCAGGCGCAGTTTCTTGGTGGCGGTCTTGCGCGCGGTCTCCTTTTCCGCGCGGCGGCGGAGCCGTTCCTCGGCGCGGAGCACGAGGAAATCAAGGATCGCGCCGGCGGATTTGGTGTTGGCGGCCAGCCAATTGTCGAAATGGTCGCGCACGGCGCCCTCGACCATGCGGGCGGCCTCGGCCGTGGCCAGCCGGTCCTTGGTCTGGCCCACGAATTCGGGTTCGGCGATGAAGCACGACACCAGCGCGCCCGCGCCGGATACCAGATCGTCGCGGGTGATGTTGGCGGCCTTGCGGTTGTTCGAGAGTTCGCCGTAGCCGCGCACGCCCTTGAGGATGGCGGCCCAAAAGCCTGCCTCATGCGTGCCGCCCTCGGGCGTGGGGACGGTGTTACAATAGGATTGGATGAAGCCGTCGCGCGCGGGCGTCCAGTTGATCGCCCATTCGACATAGCCGGGCTGGTTGAAGCGGGATTGGAACTCGACTTTTCCGGCGAAGGGGGTTTCGGAATAGGTCGCGGCGTTGCCCATGGTTTCGCGCAGGTAGTCGGCAAGGCCGCCGGGGAAGTGGAACACGGCCTCGCGCGGGGTCTCGCCATCGTCGATCTCGGTCTTCCAGCGAATCTCGACGCCGGAGAAGAGATAGGCCTTGGAGCGGACCATCTTCATCATCCGGGCGGGTTTGAAGCGGTGAGAGCCGAAGATCTGCTCGTCGGGGTGGAAGGTGACGGTGGTGCCGCGGCGGTTGGCGACGGCGCCGCGGAGCTTGGACGGGGCCTTGCGGGATGCCGCGCGCGAATTCTTGTACAAAAAGCTCGCGGTTGCGCGCGACCTCGACCCGCATGTGATCGGAGAGCGCGTTGACGACGGAGGCGCCGACGCCGTGCAGGCCGCCGGAGGTCTGGTAGGCCTTGCCGGAGAATTTGCCGCCGGCGTGGAGGGTGCAGAGGATGACCTCCAAAGCGCTCTTGTCAGGGAATTTGGGGTGCGGATCGACGGGGATGCCGCGGCCATTGTCGCGGATGGTGACGGAATAATCGGCGTGCAGTTCCACCTCGATGCGGGAGGCGTGGCCCGCCACGGCCTCGTCCATCGAGTTGTCGAGAACTTCGGCGACAAGGTGGTGCAGCGCGCGCTCGTCGGTGCCGCCGATGTACATGCCGGGGCGTTTGCGGACAGGTTCCAGCCCCTCCAGCACCTCGATGGAGGAGGCGTTGTAGGCGTTGGGGTCTTGGGTGCTGCTCAGCAGGTCATCGGCCATGGGATGGGTTGCCTCTGCTCTATCTTGTGGGCGGTTGGGCCGATCATGGCAGGTTTGGGGGCGCGGGGAAAGGGGAGGGGGCGGTTGCGCGGGCGTGAGACAGGGGCGGTTTGTTGACCTGCCTCAAGGTCGGGGGCGCGGGATGCGCGGTAGGGTTGCGGGATGACACCGAAACCAGCCTGGAAGGGACAGATCCCGTGACTGATGTGATCGCCGACACCGGCGCGGCCCTTGCCGTGCCCCAGCCCGCCGCCGAGCCCGCCGCCGATGCCGTGCAGACGCCGCCCGATGCTGGGCTCAAACCCGCGCCGCGCCGTCGCCCTGCGCCGACCGCGGCCGAGATCCGGCAGGCCTTCGAGACGGGCGAATACCCCTATGAGACGCGGCTGTCGCGCCGCAGCTATGAGGCACAGAAGGCCAAGCTGCAGGCGGAACTGCTCAAGGTGCAGAAATGGGTGGGCGAGACCGGGCAAAAGATCGTGATGATCTTCGAGGGGCGCGACGCGGCCGGCAAGGGCGGCACGATCAAGCGCTTCACCGAGCATCTGAACCCGCGCGAGGCGCGCGTGGTGGCGCTGAACAAGCCGACCGATCAGGAACGCGGCCAGTGGTATTTCCAGCGCTATGTCCAGCACCTGCCGACGGCGGGGGAAATGGTGCTTTATGACCGGTCGTGGTACAATCGCGCGGGCGTGGAGCGGGTGATGGGGTTTTGCGAGCCCAACGATTACCTTGAGTTCATGCGCCAGACCCCGGATCTGGAACGGATGCTGACGCGGTCGGGGATCCGGCTTTACAAATACTGGTTCTCGGTCACGCGCGATGAGCAGCGCCGCCGGTTTCTCAGCCGCGAGACCGATCCGCTGAAGCAGTGGAAACTGTCGCCCATCGACCGCGCCAGCCTCGACAAATGGGACGATTACACCGAGGCCAAGGAGGCGATGTTCTTCTACACCGATACCGCCGATGCGCCCTGGACGGTGATCAAGTCCGACGACAAGAAGCGCGCGCGGCTCAACTGCATGCTGCATTTCCTCGACAGTCTGGATTACCCCGACAAGGATCACCGCGTCGTGCATGCGCCCGATCCGATGATCGTGGGACAGGCGGGGCATGTGATCCACAAGGCCGAGCATATTCTGGGCGCCTCGCTGCATCCTGAAACAAGGCGCGGGCGGCCCAAGGCCCCGGCCTGAGGCGGTATGAAACGAAAGACGGCGCAGGGGGTGCTGCGCCGTGTCGGTCTCTTCTTGTCCTGATGGTCCGGCTCAGAACAGGTCGTACATCGCCCCGGCCGTTTCTGCGGTGCCGAAGTAGTAATCGAAGACCTGCGATTCTATGATGTTGCGCTGACGGGCAACGGATGCAAGCGCGGCAAGGGTCACGGCGTCGTCTTGCGACAGGGTCCCATTCTCGATGGCCTCGATCCCAATGGCCATTGCGTCGATGATGTCTTGGTTCATCATCGCGTTGGCCGTCTCGAACAAGTCCTCGGCATAGCTGGCGGTCGTGAAGCCAAGCTCGAGCAACGGTTCGAAATGTGCCGGCCTGTATCCGATGTAATTGTCGCTCATCTGTTGGTCGCGCAATTCTGCGTCCATGCGCGAGATCATCGTGGCGATGCCGTCATCCAACACGGCGACCGTCGCCAGCGCCACAGAGGCGGCCGAGTCAGCCGTCCAGTCGACAGTAACGGCACCGCGCTCGTCGTGAAGGAAGTTGTGCAACATGCCGATCATCGGACCCACCAGTTGGGAAAGCTCTAGAGTGAGTAGACCGCAAACCGGGCGGAAATGTGTCCGATTGCACTGCAAACAGGCAACAATCCCCCGGTGCTTGGTAAACAGCTGGTTAAGCTTTCCCATCGGCGGAGGTTCGCCCCGGCCGTTCGCGCGGCGGTGGCGGGGATTGTGCAGCCCCGGTCCGCGTCCTATCTGAGCCCATGAGCCACCGCATCCGCCGTTGTCTTGCGCCTTGTCTGGTCGTGCTCGCCGCCCTTGCGGGGCCGGTGACGGCGCATCCGCATATCTTCGTAGATGCCGGGCTGACCGTGTTGCGCGACGCGTCGGGCCATGTATCGGCCGTCGAGGTGACATGGCGCTACGACGAACTGTATTCGCTGATCCTGACCGAGGATTACGGTCTCGATCCCGACCACGACCTGCAGTTGACCGAGGCCGAAGTCTCCGAGATGCTGGGCTTCGATCTGAACTGGAGCGGTGGGTTCGAAGGTGGTCTTGTCCTGTCGCAATCGGGCATGGCGCTGGACCTTGGCCCACCAGAGCCGGTATCGATGCGTCTGCTGGACTCGGGCCAGATCGAGACCACCCATCGCCGCGCCGTCGAGGGCGCCGGGCCCGGCGGTCTGGTGGCACAGATCTATGATCCGGAATTCTACATCGCCTTCGAGATGATCTTGCCCATCGCCGTGGCCGACGCATCCGGCTGCACCGTCGAGCTGATCCGCGCTGATCTTGACGCCGCCTATGCGGGGCTGGAAGCCGCCCTTGAAGAGATCGGCGGCGCGGTGGCGGCCGAGGACAATTTCCCGGCCGTTGGGGCGCTGTTCGCCGACCGGGTGGAGATCGCATGCCCCGAGTGATCGCCTTGGCTGTGCTGTTGCTGATCGGCGCGCTTGCCGTGCTCTGGCTGTCTGGGGCGGACCGCGTGCTGCAAGTCTGGGCGCTTGAAGGACAGCAGGTGGCGCAAAACGCGATGGCGCGCGGGTTGCGGGCGCTCCGGGCGGGCGAGCCTGCGGCGCTGGGCGGCTTTTTGGCGGTGTGCTTTTCCTACGGGTTTTTCCATGCGGCGGGCCCCGGCCATGGCAAGCTGTTGATCGGCGGCTACGGGGCAGCGCGCGCGGTGGGCGCGGTGCGGTTGTCGGCGGTGGCGCTGGCCTCCAGCCTTGCACAGGGTGCGACGGCGGTGGCGCTGGTGGCGCTGGGGCTTTGGGTATGGCGGCTAGAGCCGCGAGCAGATGACCGAGATGGCGGATCGGCTGTTTGCTCCGCTCAGCTTTGGTGCCATTGCACTGGTGGGGCTTTGGCTGGTCTGGCGCGGGCTGCGCGGCCTTTGGGCGGTGCGCAGGAGTGGCGCGGAGCACCAGCACGACCACCATGACCATGACCATGACCATGGCCATGAATGCGCCACCTGTGGCCACGCCCATGCGCCCGATCCGGCTGCGCTGGCGCAGGCGACGGGCTGGCGCGACATCGCGGTTCTGGTCGGTGCTGTCGCCATCCGGCCCTGCACCGGTGCGCTTTTCGTGCTGATCCTGACCGCACAGATGGGGATATTCGCCATCGGTATTGCGGGCACGCTGGCGATGGCGCTTGGCACCGCCTCGGTCACCATCGCGGTGGCGATTGCCGCCGTGACCCTCAGGCAAGGCGTGCTGGCAGGGTTTGCGGGGTCTGGCGTGCTGACGCGCGCGCAACCGATCCTCGAGATCGCGGTGGGGGCGCTGGTCGCGGTGCTGGCGAGCCAACTGGCGCTTGCGGCCCTCTAGCCCGTGCCGATGCCTTGCCGGGCGCGTGCCACGGGTTTAAGGGCAGGGGCATGACGACCCTCTCCACTCACATGCGTGCGACGCTCGGCCTGGGCCTGCCGCTGATCGGGGGCATGCTGGCGCAGATTGCGATCACCGTGACCGACACGGTGATGATGGGCTGGTACGGCGTGCCCGAACTGGCGGCCGTGGCGCTTGGGGGCTCGTATTTCCATGTCGTGCTGATCCTTGGCATGGGGTTCGGCCTTGCCGTCATGCCGATGGTGGCGGCGGCGGCGGCCAATGGCGACCGGCGGCAGGTGCGGCGGATCACGCGCATGGGCCTGTGGATCGCGCTGATCTTCTCGGCGCTGGTGATGCCGCTGTTCCTGTTCTCGGGGACCATCTTGCGCACACTCGGCCAGACCGAGGAGATCGCCACCATGGGCGAGATCTACCTGCGGATTGCAGGCTGGGGCATCGCGCCTGCGGTGGTGATGACGGTGCTGCGCAGCCATCTGTCCGCGCTCGATCATGCGCGGGTGGTGCTGTACGCGGTGCTGGCGGGGGCGTGCCTGAACGCAGGGCTGAACTGGCTGTTGATCTTCGGCAATCTGGGCGCGCCGGAATTGGGGATCGCGGGGGCGGCAATTGCCTCGGTTGGCACGCAACTGCTGATCGCGCTGGTGCTGGCGCTGCATGCGGGTCTGCACCGCGACCTGAGGCAAGACACGCTCTTCGCCCGCTTCTGGCGCCCCGACTGGGAGGCTTTCGCGCAGGTTTTTCGCCTTGGCTGGCCGATCGCGCTGACGCTTTTGTCGGAATCGGGTCTGTTCATGGCGACGATGGTGATGGTGGGCTGGCTGGGGCCGAACCCCTTGGCCGCGCATGGCATCGCGCTGCAGATCTGCTCAGTCACCTTCATGGTCCATATCGGCCTGAGCCAAGCCGCCACGGTGCGCGCGGGCCGGGCCTGGGGCACGGGCGATGTGGACAATCTGCGGCTGGCCGCCTTGGCCGCGCTGATCTTGTCGGCGGGCATGGTGGCGCTGACGATCCTGGGCTTCGTGCTGATCCCCGAGGCGCTGATCGGCCTGTTCCTTGATCCGGGCGATCCGCTCAGGCCCGAGATCCTGGCCATTGGGGCAAGTCTGCTGCTCGTCGCGGCGCTGTTCCAGCTGGCCGATGCGGGGCAGGTGATGGCGCTGGGGCTGCTCCGGGGCACGCAAGACACGCGTGTGCCGATGATCTATGCGCTGATTTCGTACTGGGTGCTGGGCCTGCCCGCGGCTTGGGTCATCGGCTTTCCGCTGGGATATGGCGCGCCGGGGATCTGGTGGGGTCTTGTGGTCGGGCTCGCCTTTGCCGCCGGGCTGATGATGACGCGCTTCTGGCGCGGACCTGCGCGGCGGCCGGTCACCACCCCGGCCTGAGCCTGCCCTTCTCTGTTTCGAAAGTATCCCGGGGGCGCCATCGGCGTAAGGGCCGATGGCGCGGGGGCAGAGCCCCCTGCCTGCCACCCTCAACCCTCCGCGATGCCCGTCAGGATGCGCGCCCAGGCCCGCTGGCCGCGGTGGAAACTGTCCAGATCGTATTTCTCGTTCGGGGAATGGATCGCGTCATCATCCTTGCCAAAGCCCGCCAGCAAGGAATCCATGCCGAGGATTTCCTTGAAATGGCCCGCCACCGGGATCGACCCGCCGCCGCCGATGAAGGCGGCCTCGCCGGGCCATTCCTGCGACAGGGCCTTCCGCGCGATCTCGAAGGCGGGGTGGCCGATGTCCATGCGGCTGGCGGGCGAGGCGCCATGCGCGGTCCACGTCACCGTGCAATCGGCGGGCAGTTGCGCTTCGACCCAAGCGCGGAAGGCCGCGCGCAGTTTCAGCGGGTCTTGCGCCGCCACCAGCCGGAACGACACCTTGGCATGGGCCTGCGCGGGCAGCACGGTCTTGAAGCCCGCGCCCGTGTAGCCGCCCCAGATGCCATTGATTTCCGCCGTGGGCCGCGACCAGAGCATTTCGAGCGGCATGCGCCCGGCCTCGCCCGCGGGCTGCGACTGGCCAACATCGCCCAGAAACGCCTCGGCGTCGAACCCGAGCGCTTCCCAGCCCGCGCGCAGATCGTCTGAAATCTCTGCCACGTCGTCGTAGAATCCCGGCACCTGCACGCGACCTTGGGCGTCGTGAAGGCCGCCAAGGATCTGCGTCAGCACCCGGATCGGGTTCATCGCCATGCCGCCATACATGCCCGAATGCAGGTCGATGCGCGGGCCGGTGATGGTCAGTTCCTCGCCCAGCATGCCGCGCAGTTGCGTCACGATGGCGGGCACGTCATCGGTGTACAGGCCGGTGTCGCAGATCAGCGCCAGATCGGCCTTGAGGGCCGCGCCATGGGTCTTGAGATAGGGAATGAGCGAGGGGGAACCCGATTCCTCCTCCCCCTCGAAGAAGACGGTGATTTTGCACGGCAGGGCCCCCGTCTCGGCCTTGATCGCGCGGCAGGCCTCGAGAAAGGTCATCAACTGCCCCTTGTCGTCGGCCGCGCCCCGCGCGCGGATGACCTTGCCCCGGGCGGTGTCTTGCAGTTCGGGGTCGAACGGGTCGCGGTCCCACAGGGTCAGCGGATCGACCGGCTGCACGTCGTAATGGCCGTAGAAGAGCAGATGTGGGCCAGGCCCGTCCATCTGCCCCAAGACCATCGGATGGCCAGTGGTGTCATGCACCTGCGCGTCGAACCCGATGGCGACCAGATCGTCGCGCAGCCACTCGGCCGCACGGCGCACGTCGCCCGCAAAGGCCGGATCGGTCGAGATCGACGGGATGCGCAGCAAGTCGAACAGGCGCGCGGTTGCAGCGTCGAGATCGGCATCGAGACGGGCGAGGATGGCGTCGAGCGACATGGGGTATCTCCGGTCAGGGCAGGGGGTGCTCTCGACACTGGCCCGTGGGGCCGGGGAATGTCCAGCGGTTGCCGGGCGCTGCGCGCTTGGATATTGAAAGGGCCGGAACGGGGCCGCAACCTGAGGGGAGATATCATGGCCAGAACGATCTACGCCCGGATCCTCGGGGCGCTCTGCGCGACGGCGATAGCCGCGCCCGCGCTGGCACAAGACCTGCCCGGACTGCGCGAGGCCAGAGGTCTTGTGTTCGCCGAGGATGGCGCAGTCGAATGGCAGGTCTTTCCCGACGACAGCCTGTCGCCCACTGATATCGCCACGCTCGAGCAGATCAACCTGATCCAGCCGCAGCCCTATTATGCCGCGATGGCGATCCATCCGGCATCGGGTCTGGCCTCGCCGCGCACCTCGCTTGCGGCCAATTACCACGACGAGGACAATGCGCGCGCGGCGGCGCTGGCGGCCTGCGGCGAGGACTGCGTGGTGGTGATGGTGATCCGGCCGCAGGGCTGGCAGCCGGGCCGCCCGCTGCAATTGTCGGCCGAGGCGACGGCGGCGCTGGCCGAGGACTACCGCGCCCCTCGCACGCCGCGCGCGGGCCATGGCGATCAGCCCCGCGACCGGGCAATGGGGCATCGGCGAGAGCCCGGCGGCGGCCATCGCGGCTTGCGGAGCAGAGGATTGTCGCGCCGTGATCGAAGGATAGGCAAGGCGCGGGGTGCGACGCGGGATATTGACTCAGGTCAAAGTCTGGCGCGCGGCAATTTGTAACTTGGCCGTCACACGCCCTGCGTCTTAAGTGTCCGGGGAGCTAAAGCCATCAGCCTGTCGGCCGTTCGTTTGACATCGGATGGTCGGGAAGGGGAGACAGCCTGTGAACTACGATACCGCACTCGACACCGCCTTGGGCCGTCTTCACACCGAAGGGCGTTACCGGACCTTCATCGACATCGAGCGTCGCAGCGCGGCCATTTTCCCCATGCGGTCTGGACCCAGCCCCGACGGCACCGAGCAGGAAATCACCGTCTGGTGCGGCAACGACTATCTGGGCATGGGCCAGCACCCCGTCGTGCTGAAGGCCATGGCACGAGGCGCTGGAGGCCACCGGCGCGGGTTCGGGCGGCACGCGCAATATCTCGGGCACCACCGTCTATCACAAGCGCGCTGGAGGCGGAACTGGCCGATCTGCATGGCAAGGAGGGCGCGCTGGTCTTCACCTCGGCCTATATCGCCAATGACGCGACGCTGTCCACGCTGCCGCGGCTGTTTCCCGGGCCTGATCATCTATTCCGATGAATTGAATCACGCCTCGATGATCGAGGGCATACGCCGCAATGGCGGGGCCAAGCGTATCTTCAAGCACAATGATCTCAAGGATTTGCGCGCCAAGCTTGCAGCCGATGATCCGGCGGCACCCAAGCTGATCGCCTTTGAATCGGTCTATTCGATGGATGGCGATTTCGGCCCCATCGCGCGCGATCGTGCGACACTGGCCGAGGAATTCGGCGCGCTGACCTATATCGACGAGGTGCACGCGGTGGGCATGTATGGCCCGCGCGGCGGCGGCGTGGCCGAACGCGACGGGCCTGATGGACCGCATCGACATCATCAACGGCACGCTGGGCAAGGCCTTTGGCGTGATGGGCGGCTACATTGCCGCATCCGCGAAAATGTGTGACGCCATAAGGTCTTATGCGCCGGGCTTCATCTTCACCACCTCGATCCCGCCGGCCATCGCGGCGGGGGCTGCGGCCAGTGTCCGGCACCTCAAGACCGACCAGGCGCGGCGCGACCTGCATCAGGAGCGCGCCCGCGTCCTCAAGCTGCGGCTCAAGGGGATGGGTCTGCCGATCATCGATCACGGCAGCCATATCGTGCCGGTGATCGTGGGCGATCCGGTCCACACCAAGAAGATCTCGGACATGCTGTTGCGCGACCACGGGATCTATGTGCAGCCGATCAACTTCCCCACCGTTCCGCGCGGAACCGAGCGGCTGCGCTTCACCCCCTCGCCGGTGCATGACGCCCCGATGATGGACGCCCTGGTGCGTGCGATGGACGGGCTCTGGAGCCATTGTGCGCTGAATCGCGCCGAGATGTCCGCCTGACCATTTCTGCTGGTGCAACATGGCTTTTGCCCGTGGTAAGCGTCGATTGAAGCGACGGCTATTGGGGAATCACCTGTCCTTCGCGTAAGATGTAGTGAATCGCTGCCGCGGACACACCAGATGATGGGGTGAGACGCTTGTGGCGCAGGGGGCAGGGCTTTCATGGCGCACGACCACGGCCAGTCGAAGGGGCACGAGACCAGCCGCGGCATCAGATGTTCCCGGACGGCGCCTGGTGGTTTTGATGGCTATGATGTCACCGACGTGGCGCTCGGAGACCTGATGCGCGGCGAGCGGGCGACGCTGGGCAAGTCGCTTCTCGATGTCGAACGCGAACTCAAGATCCGGGCGGCCTATGTCGCCGCCATCGAGAACGGAGATGTCGGCGCCTTCTCCTCGCCCGGTTTCATCGCCGGCTATGTGCGCTCATATGCGCGCTATCTCGCCATGGACCCGGAATGGACTTTCCGGCGCTTCTGCGACGAGACAGGATTTTACGGCGTTCACGGTCCTTCCGCGCAACAGGCGCGCGACGCCAAGCGCATGATCGGCGACGCCCCGCCACGCAAGCTCGACCCCAATGAGGTGATCAAGGGCGCGCGCATCAGCTTTGCCCCGAAGCGCGACAGCCTTTTGTCGGGGGTGGAGCCGGGCGCGCTGGGGTCCTTCGCCGTCTTGATCACGCTGGTGATGGGCTTGGGCTATGGGGCGTGGGCCATCTTGCACGACATTCAGCGCTTGCAAATCGCCCCGGTGGATCAGGCGCCGGTGCCCTGGCGCGAGCTTGGATCCGTTGGCGGGCGCGACCGACGGGGCCTTTGCCGCGCCACAGGGATCTGACATCGCGCATGCCCGGGCCAGACACGCTGGGGCGGATCTACCGCCCCGAAGCGCTCGAGGCGCCGGTGATGACGCCGCGCGACGGGGCGCTGGCGAATCTCGATCCCGACGAGGTCGGCACGCTGGGCGGTCTGGATCGTGCCCCCCCCCGCGAGACGCCACGCCTGCTGGCGGCGGCAGAGGGGCTCGAGGCAGAAGGCCCCGCCGTGGCCAGCTCGGTGCAGGTGACTGCAGCGCGCCGCGAAGAGCTTGTGGTCTTTGCCGTCCGCCCGTCATGGGTGCGCGTCACCTCGGCTTCGGGGGCGACCCTGTTCGAGGGCACGCTGAACCGCGGTGACAGCTATACCGTCCCCGTTACCGAAGAGGCGCCGCGCCTGCGTTCGGGCAATGCGGGATCGGTCTATTTCGCGGTCAACGGCGTCACCATGGGCCCCGCTGGGCCGGGTGCCACCATCGCGCGCGACGTCGAACTGTCAGCCGACGCCATCAGCGCCAATTTCGTCATGGCCGACGCGCAGGCCGACCCCGATCTGCCCGAGGTCGCCGCCCTTGTGCTGAGCGTGGACGGGACGCAGTAGCGCAGGCGCGCCGCGCCCGTTGTTCCCCGCGCCAGACAGGGTTATCGTGCGTCAAAGTCACGTCCAGACCGACGCAAAGGCCGATCATGTCCCACAATCCCATCCGCCCCTGGCGCAACATCGACCGCCGCAAGAGCCGCCAGATCCATGTGGGCAGCGTTCCGGTAGGCGGTGATGCGCCGATCAGCGTGCAGACGATGACGAACACGCTGACCACGGATGTGGCGGGTACCATCGGCCAGATCCAGCGCTGCGCCGAGGCTGGCGCCGATATCGTGCGCGTCTCGGTGCCCGACGAGGCCAGCGCGCGCCCTGAAGGAGATCGTGCGCGAAAGCCCGGTCCCGATCGTGGCCGACATCCATTTCCACTACAAACGCGGCATCGAGGCGGCCGAGGCGGGGGCTGCCTGCCTGCGGATCAACCCCGGCAACATCGGCGACGAAAAGCGCGTGAAGGAGGTCATCAAGGCCGCCCGCGACCATGGCTGTTCGATCCGGATCGGGGTCAACGCGGGCAGTCTGGAAAAGCACCTTCTCGACAAATACGGCGAGCCTTGCCCCGATGCGATGATCGAAAGCGGCCTCGACCATATCCGCATCTTGCAAGACAATGACTTCCACGAGTTCAAGATCAGCGTGAAGGCATCCGACGTGTTCATGGCGGCGGCTGCCTATCAGGGGTTGGCTGAGGCGACGGATGCGCCGATCCATCTCGGCATCACCGAGGCCGGCGGTTTGATGACGGGCACGGTCAAATCGGCGATCGGTCTGGGCAACCTGTTGTGGATGGGCATCGGCGACACGATCCGCGTCTCGCTGTCGGCCGATCCGGTCGAAGAGGTCAAGGTCGGTTTCGAGATCCTGAAATCGCTGGGCCTGCGCCATCGCGGCGTCAACATCATCTCTTGTCCCAGCTGTGCGCGGCAGGGCTTTGACGTCATCAAGACGGTCGAGGCGCTGGAAAAGCGGCTGGAGCACATCAAGACGCCGATGAGCCTGTCGATCATTGGTTGCGTGGTGAACGGCCCGGGCGAGGCGCTGATGACCGACGTGGGCTTTACCGGCGGTGGGGCCGGGTCGGGGATGGTCTATCTGGCCGGTGCGCAAAGCCACAAGCTGTCCAACGATGGCATGATCGAGCACATCGTCGAACAGGTGGAAAAGAAGGCCGCCGAGATCGAGGCCGCCCGCGCCGCCGAGGCGCAGGCCGCCGAATAGGCACGCGCGCATTTGCCGTTGCGGGGCAGGGGAGGGGCCGTTATACCGCGCCCAAGATGCACCCGTAGCTCAGCTGGATAGAGCGCTGCCCTCCGAAGGCAGAGGCCAGGGGTTCGAATCCCTTCGGGTGCGCCATTTTACAAAATGTATCAAACACTTATCTGCTTTGACATGGCAAGCCTTGATGCTTGCGTGGGTAACTGCGTGAGCACGTAGGACGCCACAGCGTGCTATAGTCGCGTCGAGGTCGAATTTCGGGCGCGGAACCTGAAACAGCTGGGTTCGGTATGCACTGCCGGAAAGTTTGGCGAGGCAGGCCTCCGTCGTATGCACTCTGTGGGCAACAATGCGTCGTTAAGGGGCAGTGTCCCTGGATGGTGCTTAGTAGCATAGCTTGGCAGTATCCGCTCACGTTGCCGCCAACTTTTATCCAGGCTGAGCGACACTCCGGGTTTGAGTTTTGCCCATTTGGGTGGGCTGGGCAACGGGGGCTGGCGCGGAGCTTTGTGGGTTGCGCAGCGTCAGGCCCCGTTGCGGGGGAAGGTTCTGGGCGAACTCGGTAGGCGTCTGCCAGCCGAGGCGGGAGTGCGGGCGTTCGGGTTGTAGTCCATGCGCCAGGCCGCGAGCGTGGCGCGGGGACGGCTCAGGGACGGGAACAGCGTCTCGTTCAAAAGCTCGTCCCGCAGGCGCGCCGTTTAATCCTGCCAGCCGCCGAACGCCCGCACCCAGTCGCCAGCCACAAATCCCGCCACGTCGGGAGACACGACCTGCGCGACGGTGGCGCCGACCATGACTGCGCCGATCTCGACCGGGGCGGCATAGGAGGGCGCGTCGCTCATCCGGCCGCGCATGTGGGGGTCCAGCGACAGATATGCGTTGTGCAGCAGCATCTGGCCCTTGCCAGGGGTCGGCACATCTTCCGTTTCAAGCCGAAGAGTCTTGTCATCCCGCTCGCCCCTCGATCGCTTGGCGAGGACGAACTTGCGTTTCACGCTGTCGGATTGCGTCATGGTTCGATACCTCGCCCGGGAAACCGAGTTGCCGAAAGCTTTCGGATTTGCAAAAGCCTAGACATGCTGAAGGGAACGTCCGGCAGACTGCATGAGGTGCACCATTCCATCGAAACGGCCTGACACCGCGGCATCGGCCAGAACGTGAGCCACGTCCGCGCGCGAGGCTTGTGCCGAGACATCCACCTCGTCGCCGAGCGTCACCCTGACACTGCGGCCGTCGTTGTTCAACGCCACCGGGCGAAGGATGAAATAGATCATGCCAGAGGACTTGAGGTGTTCGTCCGCGTCGTGCTTGGCCTTCAGGTAATGGGCCATTTCGCCCGTGGGGTCTGACTGGTCCGCCCCGACCGAACTGAGCATCACGAAGCGTGTCACACCTGCGTGACCGGCAAGATCGATGAGGCATTTGGCGCCATCCCGATCCACCTTGTCGGTCATCTCCGGGCCGGTAGACCCGCCGGAGCCTGCCGCGAAGATGACGGTGTCCATCCCGTCGCACACACCGTCGTGCAAGTTTGTCAGGTCGCCCTTCCGCAAGTCGACGCCCTCTGGAAGTGCGCTGGTATCGGAGCTATCGCGGACAAGCGCCGTCGGCTTCTGACCAAGATCGATCAGTTCCTGGACCAGATGGAGGCCGGTCTTGCCGGTTGCGCCGGCGACGAGGATATTCATGCTCATTGGCTGGTCCTTCGTGGATACTGAGTTGAGTGAAAGCCTTGGATCAGGCGGGATCACGGCAGGAAGATCGCCTTCACGTTGACGAATTCCTTCATGCCGAAGCCGCCATGCTCGCGTCCGTAGCCGGAATCCTTGACCCCGCCGAACGGCATGTTCGGATCGGCGACCCCGAAGGAGTTGATGCGGATCATGCCGGTGTCGAAGTGATCGCGGGCCAGTTTGAGGGCGCGGTCCTCGTCCTTGGAAAAGATCCCGCCGCCCAGACCATAGCGGCTTTCATTCGCCAGCCGCATGGCGTCTTCGTCATCACTGGCGCGGATGATCGACGCGACAGGTCCGAAGATTTCATCGTCATGGGCGGGCATGCCGGGGGCAAGATCGGCCAGCACCGTGGCGGGATAATAGGCCCCGGTGCGATCTGGTGCCTCTCCACCGCAGAGCACCGTTGCCCCCTTGGCGACGCTGTCGTCGACCTGCCCCTTGACCGTGTCGAACTGGTCCTGGCTCGACAGCGGGCCAAGCTGGCTGTCCGCATCCGAGGGATCGCCCAGACGAATGTCCTTCATCTGCGCAACGAAGGCGTCGACGAAGGCGTCGTAAACCTTGTCGGTCACAATGAAACGCTTGGCCGAGATGCAGGTCTCACCGTTGTTGTAGAGCCGCCCCATGACCGAGAACTTGACCGCCGTCTCGATGTCGGCATCCTCGAGCACGAGATAGGCGTCGTTCGATCCCAGTTCGAGCACGGTCTTCTTGAGCGCCTTGGCGGCCACGGCGCCCACATGGCGCCCGGCGGCGTCACTGCCGGTGAGCGTGACACCACGGATTTTCGGGTGCGCGATCAGTTTGTCGCTGGTGTCGTGGTCGATGATGACGACCTGAAACAGTCCCTCGGGCAAGCCAGCTTCGATGCACAGCTCGCGCAGGCGCAGACCGGACCCGGTGCAGATGCTGGCGTGCTTCAGCACGCAGCCGTTGCCCGCCATCAGGTTGGCGGCGAGCACGCGGATCGGCTGGTAGAGGGGAAAGTTCCACGGCTGGATCGAATAGATGACGCCGACCGCTTGGTAGCTGACGACGCCGCGCTTGCCTTCGGCACCATGCGTGCGGTCTTCATCGGCCAGCGCGTCGGGACCGTGCTGCGCGGTGTGGTCACAGATCGCAGCGCAGATCTCGACCTCGGTGTGGCCGTCCTTCAGAAGCTTGCCGGTCTCGGCCGTCATCAAGGCGGCCAGTTCGTCGGTGTGCTCGCGCAGCGTCTGGCCGATCTTGGTCAGGTACGGCGCGCGTTCGTGAGGCGTCAGTTTGCGCCACTCCAGAAACGCTGCGTGGCAGGCCTCGATCCGGCTCGTCGCCTCCTGTTCGGACATGAGGGTGTAGCTCTGGATTTCTTCCTCGGTCGCGGGATTTATTGTTGAAATTGTCGTCATGCGGGCCCCTTTACGAGTCCATAGGCAACGCTTGGCGCTGTCACGCGTTCCTTCCCCGTGGCGGCAATGATGCAGGCGCCACATGAAGTCTAAGTCAGGCGGGCCGCCGGTGTGCTAATCCAGATCAGCAGGCAGGGCTTCAACATGGATGAGGTTCTCCGTCTGCAATGCGCCGGGTCTGAGACGGCCCTTGGCTCATTGGCCTGTTCCGCCTGTCTCGAGAGCGCTGCCGGAGCGAAGGCGCGCAAGGCGTCATGATCGAAATCAGTGCCGCGCCACGGCCAAGTGCTATCCTGAGAGCACCAACGAACAGGAGATACCCATGGCCGCGCTGCCCTTTAACGATACCCGGATCGAAGAACTGGTGCTGCGGTTCAACGCCGTCATGGCGAAGGAAGGGACCGATATCTCGGACCTTGGCGGGAATGCCATGGACGACCAGGTGACCGTGACCCTGCAGGAAACCGAGGGCGATCTGAGCCGGAACGAGATCACCCAAGAAATCGAAAGCATGAACGACGAACAGCAGGACGCGCTGGTCGCGTTGTTCTGGATCGGCCGTGGCGATGCGGAACCCGCGGCCTGGGAGCAGACCAAGGCTCTCGCGCGACAACAGCACGAGGGGTTGGTGAGCCGTTATCTTTTGGGCAGGCCAATGGTGGGTGAGTATCTGACCGAAGGTCTGGAAAAGATGCTGGAATATGGTGTCGACTGATGTGCGGGCGGATGCCGTTGGTCAAATGACTGTCGACGTCGTCTGCCAAACGCACGCGGTCCTTTCCGACAGCTGGCAGCGGCGAACGCGATGTCGCACTTCTGCCGGTTCTGACGGCCATGTTCAGTTGGGTCAATTTCCGGCCGGCGTTCTTGCCGGACACTGACGGCCTGCTCGTGATGGGGCTTGTCGCTTCGCTGGTTGCCATCGGTGCCAAGGCGGCGATGCCGGCGTTTTGTGTTTGGCCCCGATCGCGCCGATGAGGCGCTCCAGAGCAGGCACGATCATCTCGTTGGGGAACACCAGGGTAAAGGCCGCGAACACCTGCTTTGCGCCAGACTGGACTGTTACCAGATCAACGATACGCCGTATTTGGGCACGCTCGGGGATCGAATTTGCAGCCGGCGCGACTGCGCAAGTTGCGGCGCGGCTGGACCGGCTGAGGGTGAGCGGAAGAGAACGTCATGGCACCGGCCCTTATCAGACGGTCCACAGCCGCTTGACCTAGAATGAGCAGGCCTCGGTCGAGTTCATTCGCAGCAACAGCGCCAGGCGAGTATTCTGCTTCGCCGCTGCGTCCAGTGCAGTCCTTTCGAAGCGCAGTGTGTCACTCTCCTTGAACCCAGAAACGCCAGTATTTGAGTGCTTGTGCGCGGTGCAGAAGACATTAGGCTCCCGTCTTAGACGTTTGGCTGAAGGGGCGGTGCAGCCCTTGGCCTGACCGCATCGAACCGGGACGCCAATCTTGAACACGTCAGCCATCGACCCGAGCCTTCTCGCGGAACTTGCCCCCATGGGCCGGCTGCGCGCTGGCATAAACACCAGCAACTTCCTCCTCGTCAGCGGACAGACGGATGACGGCCGACCTGTCGGCGTGTCGCCGGATGTTGCAGCCGAGATTGCCGACAGGCTTGGCGTGCCGCTTGAACTTGTCTGTTACCCCGACCCGGGGCGTCTTGCCGATGCGGCCGAACGCGGCGAGTGGGACATCGGCAATATCGGGGCCGAGCCGCAGCGGGCACGCACCATCGCCTTCACCTCCGCCTATTGCGAGATCGAGGCGACCTATCTGGTGCCGGCAGGGTCAACGATCACCTCGATCGAGGACGTCGACCGACCGGGCCGCCTTATCGCGACCAAGGGCCGGGCGGCATATGGTTTGTGGCTGGAGAACAACCTGCAACACGCCGACTTGGTGCGGACCGACAGCATCGACGAGTCTTTCGACGTCTTTGTCGCGCGAAAGCTCGACGCGCTGGCTGGGCTCAGGCCGCGGCTCTTGCAGGACGTGGAGCGCCTGCCGGGCGCGCGCATTCTTGATGGGCAGTTCAGTGCCGTGCAACAGGCGGTGGGCACGCCGCGCGGCAACGCGCGGGCGGCGAAATGGCTTGCCGATGTGGTCGAGGAGTTGAAGGCATCGGGGTTTATCGCCGAACGGATCGCGCGGCATGGGGTGCAGGGCCTTAGTGTTGCGCCACCGGCCGAAGCGTTGGCACAGAGCTGACACCGTGCCTTTCGTTCAACCCGCCGGAAATCGCGCCGGGCTTATCACGAAAGAGCCGCCTCCAACCAAGCCGCTGTGCCAAGCAGCCTTTGATCGCTTCCCGGGTTTGCCACGAGCTGCACGCCGATCGGCAAACCGAGCGGTCCAGTCGCCGTCGGCAGATGAAGGGCGGGGCCACCAAGCAAGGTCCAGACCCGATTGAAGTGAGGGTCGCCCGTGCCGGTCTCTGCCAGAGGGGCTTCACCGCGCGCGCTGAGGGTCAGGATCGCATCGAAGGGCTGCATGATGGCACTCAACGCGGCACCCATGGTCTGGCGCGTATGGATCGCTTCGAGGTAGGTCTCGGGCGATGTCAGCACGGCAGCGTCGAGATAGGCGCGCAAGGGACCGCTCAACACCTCGGGATGAACGTGCCGCTCGAAGGCAAGCGCCCTTGCGCCTTCCCAGGCCATGATGACCTTTTGTGCCTCGAGCAGCGCGTGCCAGCCATCAGCGTCCGGAAGTCTCTGCACGACAGCCCCCGCAGAGGCGGCAACATCTGCCACCCGCTCCAGTTCAGCCAACACATAGGGTTCGGCGCAATCGGCGTCGGGCGTCGCCCAGACCGCGAGACGGGGCGCCTGTGGCGATACCGCTGGGACAAGGTCGTTTCGACCCGCCATGACGCCGACGAAGAGCGCCACGTCCGAGACCGTGCGAGCGAACCCGCCGATCGTGTCCAAGGTTTCTGAAAACAGCGACAGACCGCTGCGGCTGATCATGGCGAAGCTCGGCTTGTAGCCGACAACACCGCAAAAGGCTGCCGGACGGACGATGGACCTGGCCGTCTGTGTGCCTGTCGCAAGGCTGGCGCCCCCGCCGCGACGGTCGCGGCCGACCCGCTGGAAGAACCGCCGGGCGTATGCGCCGGATTGTGCGGATTGCGGGTCGGCCCCGGCGTGAGATGGGCGAACTCCGTCGTGACCGATTTGCCAATCACCAAACCGCCCGCTGCCCGGATCGCGGCGACGGCGGCTGCATCCCTTGCCGGCCGCCTGTCCGCGTAAATCGGGGATCCACACGCGGTGGGCATGTCGACCGTATCGAAGATATCCTTGATGGCCACGGTGTGGCCGCTCAGGGGACCGCGAAGCTGCTCGCGATCCAGCCGACGCGCCTCAGCGAGAACAGCATCCTCGTCGAGCCAGGCATAGGCATGCAGCCTGTCCTCGTCTTGCAAAATGCGCTCCAACGCACCCTCGGCCAGTTTGATGGTAGACATTGCAATCTCCAGATCAGGCTCGGGAATTTGGCGGCAGTCCCAAAGCAGATGGGTGGCAGACTAGCGCCTGATTTGCCATCCAGCCATATCCAAGCTTAAAGCTGCTGACCAAGCGTATGGATCAAGAACGGGACAGTCGCCATGATCATCAGAACCGCCATCATCGGACTCGGCATCATGGGACGCCGCATGTTGGAGCACATGCTCAAGCATCCCGGATACGAGGTGGTCACGATCTGGGACCCTGAGCCGCAAGCCTGCCAGGAGGCGCTGTCACTGGCGCCGGATGTGCCCGTTGCAACCTCTGCGGATGCGGCGATGAAGGTGGCGGACCTCGTCTATCTTGCCTGCCCTCCGGTTCCCCGGAAAGCTTACGCACTTGCGGCGCTGCGCGCGGGCAAGGCTATCTTCCTCGAAAAGCCGCTCGGCGTGGACCTGGCCGAGAGCGAGGCGCTCGTGGAAGCTTGCAAGGCGAGCGGTCTTCCGGCAGCGGTCAATTTCACGCAGGCCGCTGGTGCCGCCTTGACCGGCGTCGCGGACGCGGCCCGGACCGGTGACCTTGGCGAATTGCAAGGCGTCGACATGGTCGTCACCTATGCCGACTGGCCGAGGAGTTGGCAGAAGGCGGCAGACTGGCTGCGCTTTCGCGACGAAGGCGGCATGACCCGCGAGGTGATCTCGCACTTCGTGTTCTTCTCGGAGCGTATCCTCGGCCCGCTGACCCTGGTCTGGGCGAAGCCATCATATCCGACCGATCCGCAGCTCTGCGAGACGCACATGTTGGCGAGGCTTGAGAATGCGATGGGCGTGCCGGTCACGATCATGGCCAGCGTCGGCGGCGCGCAACCCGATCGGCAGGAACTGACGATCAAGGGCTCCTTGACCAGCCGACGGATCACGGATTTTTATGTCGATGCCCGATCCGACGGCGGACCGTTCCAAGAGCTCTCTGAACGACCGTCCGATCCGCGTGCCGTGAGCCTGAGGGCGCAATTGGACGAGCTGCTGCTTTGCATTCAGGGCAAGCCCAACAGACTCGCTACGCCAGAAGAAGCACTGCGCGTTCAGAAGCTCGTGGAGGGAATGCTGAGCGGAGCCGGCTGATCGAGTTGGGTTCTGCTGCCCGCAGGTCAGACAGCCCCCCAGTGACGCGCAATGCGTCATCAGCCAACATGGCAGTGACGGGTTTGCGGGCCAAGGTAGGCGTTTGCCGCAACCGCAGCGATCGGAAGAAAGAGTCCTACACCGGCGCTCCGCCACCGACGTAGCGAAGGGCGGGTCTTTGCCGTGCGAGGCTTCCTTGCTGTCATCGATATGGTCGGCCCGTACGCGACGGTCACTCCGACGCAATGCGCTTTCCGAACAGGTCACCCATGCATCCCGCAATGAAAACCTGAGCCGCCTGGATAGGCAAAACGCTCTCGACCGATACTTGTATCGTCTTTGGCAGCGTTACCCGCGGATCGGTGGCGCTACCCCGACAGCAGAGGCGGAATTGATAGGCAACGCGGCGACCGATCCCGCCGTGCGTTTCCGTCAGATGAGCAAATTGTCAGGTCCGGGCGGTGAATAGGTGTTGGCCCTGCACCGGGATGCCCCCATAGACCACTGATGGTCTACGGCTTCGTCACCTCGGTCTGGCATCGCGCCCAGTACATTCCTCTCTGGTCTGCACTATCCGCGACGCGGCTGCGCCGCATGGACCACCGCGCGCGCCTGTTCGGCAACATCGTCGGCTTCGTAATGCGCTGGTTTCCGCCGGCGCGATGGCGGTTCGACCGGGAAGTGCTGCGGGTCTTCCCCGAGATGGGGCCCGCAGAGCGGGCCGCCCTGCGCCAAGAGATGGGCCGCAACATGGGGCGGACCCTGTTCGAGATCCTCCATAGCGCCGAGTTTCAGGCGCGACCGGAACGGTTCCATGTCTCGGGTCCCGGGCTGGCGGCGCTGGAGCAGGCGCGCGCCAACGGCAAGGGCGCGATCGTCGTTTCCGGTCATTTCGGCCAGTGGGATGCCGTACGTGCCGTGCTCAAGGCCCGTGGGATGGAGACCGGTGCCGTTTACCGTCCGCAGCGCAACCGCTTCTACCAGCGTGGCTTCCTTGCTGGCATCGAGGAGGGCGGCAAGCCTGTGATCGCGACCGGGCGGGCCGGGACGATGGATCTGGTGCGTCACCTGCGCGGTGGTGGCTTTTTGGCAATCTTGCTTGACGAGAAATACCCCGAGGGCGTCGCGGTTCCGTTCCTCGGCATACCCGCCCTGACATCGACGTCGGCAGCCACCCTTGCGCTCAAGTACGACATTCCCCTCGTTCCCGCCTATGGAACGCGCCGGCCGGACGGCGCGGAGTTCGACGTTGCGTTCGAGGCGCCGATCCTCCCCACAGACGCGCTCACCATGACGACAGATGTCAACGACAGTCTGTCTGCCCGCGTTCGCGAGCACCCGGGGCAGTGGTACTGGCTGCTGCGCCGCTGGAGGGGCACCTGACACCACGAGTGGAGTTTGCGAAGGCGTGAACGCACTTGACCGCCCTTTTGCGCACACGTTCGATGGCATGCAGATGGATGGATGGGGATGCCGCCTGACTGCATGGAAACTGCACGGCGTCGCGGGAAACGCGGATCAATCGTCCCGCGCAGAATTCCGGATAAGCGGTCCGACTTATGCGCATGGAGGGGGCGATGAATGCGTTTCCCGTGCCGATCAAAGAATCCATTCCACCGGCAGCCAGCTTGCCACCCTTGTGAGTGCGCGGCGCAACAGGCTGGTATGCGGTTCGCTCGTGTAGACGATTTCTTCGCCGCCCGCTGTCAGTTGCCGCCAGATGAGTGATCCGCCGTTGCTCCGGATGACCTCGTAAACCATGCCGCGCGCGTCGAGCGCCTGTGCGAGCAAGACGGCGATCCGGGGGCTTTCCACGAGGACGCCCATCTCGGTGTTGAGCATGGCCGAGCGCGGATCGAAATTGAACGAGCCGACGAAGATGCGCCGCCCATCCATGGCGAAGGTCTTGGCGTGCAGACTGGACCTCGCTCCCACCAGGATGGCGGACAGGTCGAGACCGGGGTTCGCCTCTGGCTCCGGGCGCAGTTCCAGGATCGTCACGCCTGCGTCCAGGAGTTCTGGGCGATAGGTCCTCCATGCCGAATGGACGACCGGGACATCTGTTGCCGCAAGCGAATTGGTCATCAGGCGCACCACCCGGCCCTCGGCGGCAAGACCCGAAAACAGATCCGTGCCGGCGCGACCAGGGATCAGATAGGCGGAAACGACATCGAGACTGGTCTCGGTTTCCGCCAGCAGCGGAGCCAGACGCGCCATGAGGAGCGCGCCTTGGTCTGCCTGCTCCAAGCCTTTGGCCGGGTCATCGCTCATCAAGTGTGACCTCGGTCCATTCAAGGATCGGGTCGCCTGCCATGATCTGGGTCACCAGCGCCGACGCGCCGATGGCGGCAAGGTAGTCGGATGCCGCGACGCTTTCGCGCGCCTCGGAGGCGGCCGCCGCGAGACGATCCAGCCGTCCGGGTCTGGGCCGAGGATCAGGTCGGCCGGGTAGGCCGACGCGCTGTTCCAGTAGCGGTCGAAATCCGTCGCGACATGAGCGGCAATGGGGCCGACGCCCAGCACATCAAGATCGAAGTAGCCGACGCCCTCGCCGTAGACGAAATAGATGTCGCCGATGTTGCGGCCGCCAAGGATCGTGGCGACGCCGTCGATCGTCATCGACTTGTTGTGCATCCGGCGATTGAGGCGGAAGAAGTCGAACCCGTAGGACAGCAGCCTCGGCTGCCTCAGGACAAAGGGATTGAACAGGCGCACCTCGATCATCGGGTGGGCGTGCAGCGCGGCCAGCACGTCATCCAGCCCCGGAATGCCGTTGTCGTCGAGCAGCAGCCGGACGCGGACGCCCCGGTCGGCCGCCGCACGCAATTCGTCGAGCAACAACCAGCCTGTCGTGTCGGTCTGCCAGATGTAGTATTGCACGTCGATCGAAACCTCGGCGGCGCGTGCCATGAGGATGCGGGCGGACAGCGCATCGCGCCCATCGACCAGCGGCACCACGCCGCTCTGCCCCGGATGGTCCGCCATGCGCGCAAGGATCGCAGCGCCAAGCCGCCTATCCGGGCTGGGCGGCATGGCAACACCGGCCTCGACGCCTGACCTGTCGGGCAAGGGATGCGCGAGCTTGAGCGCTCCTAGGCCCACGCCCATGAGCAGGGCGAGACCAAGAAGAGCTTTCAATATCTTCATGAATTGCCTCGATGTGACCGTCAGACTTGACCGCTTAGGCGGGGACAGGTCCACTGTGCTGGATTTAACTGCCGCTGTCTGCCGCGAACCGGTTTGCGATCCGCCCTTTGTGCGAATGGATGACCAAACCGACGTGACCGGCGAACCGCCGCCTGTCGCGGGTGTCTGTTTCGCTTAGCTGAGTGTTAGGCGAACGCGATGCTGCAAGCTCAATGGCGGCTCTCCGCCTCTTCGGCGTGCAGACGGAGCACATGACGGTGGTCGGCGCGCGCGGTTGACTGGCTGAGGGTCATCAGTAGTGTCGAAGCTGCCCGGCCCCCTCATTTCACTCCGTGTACGTCACATGCGCAAAGCCGCTGGCGCCAATTTCCTGAAATGTGCCGTCCCCGCGGGAAATCTGCCAGACAAGGGCGCCATCTTCGTCGATGAGGTGAGGCTGCGCATTGGACAGGACAAGGTGGTCACGTCCCGCATCGCCCCAGAGCATGACGCGCTCTGCCTCGTTCAGGGGCTGCACGAAATCCAAGTGGACCGTGTTCGCGGTCCCGTTGCGGAAGATCAGTTGCTGGCGGCCCTGCAACTGGTTGGGTGACAATCGCACGATGCCGCCGCGGGTGAAAAACGTGGCCGTTCCGCCCAAGACCTCGTCGCGCGTGCCGGGATAGAAGGAGAGATCGGCCATCGATGGCTGCATCAGGAAGGTAGGCATAGGCAAGAGCCGCAACGCGAGACCCGGGGCAAGTGCAACGGTTATACGCTCATCGACCGAGACCGGTGTGCTGAGGGTGATCCCGTGCGTGGTGTGTTCGAGAGTCCAACCGCTGCTACCCTCTACCCAGATTTCATCCATCTCGGGATCTCCGGAGACGACGACATGGTCGTCCGGGCGAAGGGCCGTATTGCGCAGGATCAGCACATCTCGGCCCCCATTTCGCAGGTCGATCTCGTCGACCGTGTTTTGGGCGTTCGCCTGAAGATGTCGAATGCCGGGCCTTGCGGCATAGGCGGTGATGACCGGACCGGTGCGCGACGGATGTAGAATGTTCGGCGTGCCCGCAATGATGATTGAGGCGACGGTCCCGCCCACAAATCGCTTCACGGCGATGCCCTCGCGCTCGGTCGGCTCATCTACCCAGCAATCAGGCTGCAACAAGACCAATCGGTCGGTGTCGTCGGTTTGCAGCAGGATATCGCGCGAGATACCGTCATTGAGCGATGCGATATCGATCCCGATCAGATTGCGTTCGCTGTTGCGCGTGTCGAGGGTCACCGCACCCGGCCCGAGGGCGGCGAGATCGGGGATGATGACACCGGCGTGATCCCAGACAGGACCCTCCGGGGCGAGCCGTGGCATGGGCGCGGTGCCCAACTGGCTCATGATCTCGAAGGCGCCTGCCGTCCCTCCGCGTGTCCAGAGCAGATCGGGCGAAGGCAGGACCACATGGGCGTCGAGATCGACGCGAACGCGCAGCTCGATTTCACCTTGTGTTGTCATGAAGATCTGGCCGCCGGTCGCGGTGTCCAGGTGCCGCTGCCAGAGGGCGAAGGGGTCGACGAAGACCTGATCGAACGGATCGGTCAGCACCGCGACTTCGTGGTTTTCGGTGGTCACGATGTAGTCGGTATCGATCAACACCGTGTCGAACAGCCCGTTCTGCAGGTCGATGCGTTCCACCGAGCGGATGCGCTCGGGCCAGAGGGCAAGATGGCTTGGACCGTCCATGTCGAGCGTGTCGATCCCGCCAGCTCCGTCGATGAACCCGCGTAGCGGGCTTCCATCCAAAGGATCTATCCGGTTGAAATCTACCGTGTTGTTCCGGCAACGAAAGTCTTGCGCCGTCAGCGGCGTAGCCAAGCCAAGCAAAGCGAGCGTCAGCGAAAGAGCGAGGAAAGGATTTGAATGCATCGCGAGTAACCTTGTGGGTGGGGTCGTTTCAGCAGACCGCGAAAATCCGGCAATACTGTGAACGCTCAGCGACGTGCCCGTGCTGAATTCGGTCGTGCCAAGGTCTATTTCCGCCTGCCATACTGTTTCCACAAAATCATGGCTGATTGCGATAAAGCTATTGCAGGACCGCTTCATGAAAAAGTTTCCGCTCTCTGCGTTTGCAGCTCTTGCAGCTCTGGCCGCACCACAGGCCGGTGCGCAGTCACAAGACGGTGCTCCGGCGCTCCTTCCGCTGACCGCTATCGAGTTTCAACGGCGCCTTCAGTTCTGCCTCGATACAGAGGAATGGTTGCGTGAGGCCTGCCTTGAAACTCTCCAGCGCCGGGAGGTGGTGCAGATACAGGCGCCCGATGCGCCGGATACGCCGCTTGGTACGCAATCTGCCTCGAGCGGCATCGATGAACTGCATCTTGTGAGCGTATATCAGCCGCATCGAGATCGGGGCAGCCTTGGGGCCGTCCGTCGGGGGGCGGTGAATGTGGTCGTCGATCGTCCCGGGCAAAGCGTGGCGCTTGTCTTCAACTCATATGAGCCAGTCCTTTGGTCAATCACGACTTCACCCGGCACCGAGGTGGCCCATGTGGTTATCGCCGGGCACAGGCGCGACCGAACGGAGGTGCGGGTCAACGGGCAGCCGATCCAGGTCGAGCGCGCCAACATGCCCCTTGCCTTGAGCGACGAGGGTGCGGTGTTTCACGCCTTCCACAGGGCGGCCTACGAACATTTCGGCTTGGAGCAGGCCGACAGTTTCCACGGCGCCTATACCGCCCCCGAGGAAGGTTTCGCGATCGCGTCCGCTCCGGGGCTGCAAACTCACGAGGCGATCATGTCAGCCGTGTTCGCGGCCGCTCGGGATCGCGCGACCCTGCCGCCCCTTGCGCGCGGCCTTGGACGCAGAAGCTACGCAGGTCCGAGGGGGCTGGCAATTCGGAAATCGCGGTTTCACCCGGACGGACGGCGGCGTCGGCATGGCGTATCCGGCGCCTCTCGACATGCCCGAGATCAGCGTGCCCATGGGCGTGGCCCATGACCCTGCGAACAACCTGTTGTGGGGGATCACCCTCGGCGGCGAAGGGTTTCTCTATGAATATGACATCGGCGCCGATCGCTGGTCTGCCTGGAGCATGCGGAATTTCGACGCCGGCGGGCTGATCTTTGACGCGGTGCGCAATCGCCTGATCGCCACGCCTGGCCCCTACATGTCCCATCGTGGTGGGAGCTATCTCACGCTCGACCGACGGGCGCAGGTGGTGGCCTCGGTTCAGGTCCCCCTGTCCGCCTATGCGGGGTTGATCGAGATCCTCGATCGCGAAAGCGCCGCCGGACCGTCGTTCCGACCCTTGGCGATCCATGGCGACGAATTGCTTGTTTCCACGGCCCTCCATCGTATCAGGGCGACTGGAACATTGCAGCCCACGTTCCTCTACGTCGTCAATCTGTTGAACGGCACCGTAGAACTGGTGCGCTAGCCCGGAACCAGTCGTGGAGTCTTCTCGTCCGAATTGGTGCGCGGCTGAATGTCGAGTTCGCCTTTTGCGCTGTGTACTTTTTCGGCCGCAGCCAATCACCGCTTTCCGTCTCTTTACCACGTGATCGGTATGGGTGATCCTGCCTAGGCAATCTGGACAGGATGAGCCGACAATGACGATACGACATGCAACGATCATCGCAGCGATGCTGTTCGCAGGCCCGGCCACGGGCCAGACTTGGCAGGCCAGCACCGGTGACAGCACGGCGTTGCTTTATGCGTCCGCCTTCGCACCGGGCGGGACGACATCGTTTGACTGCACGACCCCGTCGCCCCAGGGGGTGCCGCTGATCCAGACCGGCGATCACGAGACCACGCGCACCGATACGCCCTATGACATGATGGTGCAGTTCAGCGTCGACCTGATCGACCCCTTCGTCACGCCCCACCAGCTTCAGGCGGTGCGGATCATTCTGGACGGTGTCGCCTACCAACTGCCGATGGTCGAGTATCAGGACTTCTACGGGGCCTGGTACACCTGGTTGCCGATGACCGATGACCTGTTCCTGGGCCTGACGCTGGCCCGGGAGATGGTTGTGGATACGGGGACCGGGGCCGCCTGGTCCTATCCCACCGACGGGCTTCAGGACGCCTTTCTGACGGCGGCGTCGCATTGCATCCGGGGTTGGGAACAGCAAGGCCAGCAGACCCCCGGCTCGCTGCAGTTCTGGCGCAACGGCCCCTATGCGTCGCCCGCAGCCGCAACCGCAACCGCTCCCGCACCAGCCTCAGGGTCCGGGGTGGTCACGGGGACACCGCTTGTCATAGGAAGCGACGGCCTTGGCCCCGATGGCCTGCCTGTTGTCGCATTTCAGCCGCCCATGCTCGATCACCGTCCCGGTGAGGCGATGGACACGCGCGCCATCCGCGCAGCCCTGCGGCCTGTGGCGGGCCTGCAAGCTTTGACGACTACGCCCTTGTCGAGGCGGATTTCGATGCCGACGGGCAACGCGATATCCACTTGATCTGGAAATTCGTCAATTGCGCCTCGGCCGGAGGTCGCTCCGCCCGCCCTCAGGCGTCTGCAACGCCGACAGCCAGTGTCTGAACAGCTTTTTCGTCTCGTCGGGCGCGGCGGTGGGGGGCGCCGGACTGGAGCGTCGCGGCCGGGGCCGCCAACTACGACATCTGGAGCGGACCCGGCCAGGTCTCGGCGATCTTCAACGGACCGGTCTGCGAAAGGTTCGGCTTCGACTATTTCTGCATGGGTCATTTCGGATGGAACGGGACCGGCTTTGCCCTGCTCGATATGCAGCAGGTCCCCTATGAGACCGAGGGCGAATACGCGATCGACGGGCTTGTGACATCCAGCATCGGCTATAACGCCATCCGGTCAACGAGCCTGCCGCCGGGCTACCAGCTTGCCCTGCTCGAGGTTCTGCCGGAACCCGCACCGCGGGTCATCACCGACCATCTGGCGGCGCAGTGCGGGGGCGGTTACGACGTCGATGTCGGCCATGTCCAGTCTGCCGACATGGATGGCGACGGTATCCAGGATTTCGTGCTCAACTGGGCCGGCATGCAATGCGGCGCGGCGGATTTCGGCGCGACAGGCTGCGGGGCGGGCGGCTGCCTGATCGACGTTTTCCTGTCGGCGCAGGGCTACGTTCCATCCGAGCAGATGCTGGGCGCGCTGGCCGATGTCGTCATCGACACGCAGGGCCGGATCGGCCTTCTGCTGTCCGGCACCCCCTTTGTCTGCGCGGATGGCGCGTGCGACAGCCCGTTCTACTGGAACGGCGTCTCCCTTTCCCAACAGGAGTGATCAGGTGTCCCTTCTTGCCACCCATGTCGGAGCGCTGCCGCGCAGTCAGGTGGTCGTCAACTTTGTCTTCTTCCGTGACCGCGGCGAAGGCTATGACCGCGCCGCCTTTGACGCCTGCATGGCTTAGGCCGTGATGGAAAACATCCGTCGGCATACGGACGCGGGTATCGACATTGTGTCCGACGGCGAATGTTCCAAGATCAGCTATGCCACCTACATCAACGCCGCCACACCGGCTTTTCCGTCGATAACCCGCGCACCTGATTTAAGCGAGCGTTAAACCAGCCTCGGCACGACGCACAAAGACAAGGGGCAGTCGCCGTCCATAGGGTGGCGGCACGTCCCTCATGTACGTATAGTGAGCAGTGCGGGTTCCTTCCGGTAAAGGGCGCTCCCGAGGCGATCGCTGAAGGCCCTTGAACGCAGCCACCGAGGCAGCGCGCTTATCTTGCGCACCCATGATGGATGGTTTCGATTTTACCTATATTTCAATGGTCTGGGCGGATCCGTGTGCAGTGTATGTTCATGTTTCGATCGCGCAATATCGGGTTGCGTCGCGTTTGCTTCGGTTCGTCATGTTCGAAACGGCGAAACTCAGGTCTCGAATTTCATCTGCCGAAATGTCAGCGAAATGCGTCGCGTTCGTTGGGACTTCTGGCCTTCGACAAGATCCGTCTTTCTGGCTGGGATCGCATGGGTCCACTCATGGCGGGCTTCACCTGCCATGACCAAAAGGCTGCCGGGCTGAAGCAGAAGATCCATGTGCCGAGAAGACTTCTGCGAGGCAAACCGCATCACGCATGCCGAGAGCAAGCTCAGTGGATGCTATCGCTTCCCCAAAGCAGGGTTGGCAGTCGATATGGGCAGAAATGCCCTGTCCGGGCTGATATTCGTTGACGATGACCTGATCCGGAACGGCTTGAAAATGGCCTTCAGAGGTCAACCGTTCCGCCAGGTGCTGAAAAAGGTCAGGCAGTGGCCCAAGATAGTCCTCGCGCCGGGCCTGCCGCGCCTTGTAGTCGTAGCGATAGCCGTAATGCTGGACCCGCCGCTTCAGATCGGAGCGCCAGGGGGCCGCGTCAATCTTACGGACGAGCCTTTCGACCTCATCGTCCTGGATGTAATTTTCCAGATAGGTCAGCCCGTCCGGCCACTCATCCGGAAAAAACGAAAGTTGCGAAGGCGGTGTGGCCATCGGCGGCGAGACTCCTCGTCGGCGGTGTTCTGGTGGGTATATCCCGGGTAATCTTTGGGGTCGAAAGTGTAGATCGCCGGAGCCGCAAAACCGGCCTGCGCTTGATGTCCGTCTCCTTCGCTGGAGAACAGACTAACCTCAAAGTGCGGAAGATTCAGGGGAGCAGGTCAGGTGAGGCAGAGCGCAAGCCTGGACGTTTCACCACAAATCCGACCTTCGGTGTCTTCGGATCGATTGTATCGCGCCCCTCGTCAGTCTGCGGTCAGACAGCGGGCCTATCGAGACAAAGGGGCTTGGCCCGGACCAAAACGCCCCTATTCCTCTGAAGGAGAGGTTGTCCGTCCGTCCCTTGCCTCATGAGAGGTCGTGCCGCATGCGCGTCTTGCTTGTCGAAGATCATCCGCCTTTGGCCGAGGCTGTCCGCGATGCCCTGCGGCGGGCGGGCTTTGCCGTCGACCATGCGGCCACGGCGGCACAGGCGCGGGACTTGGTGGAATTGTCCGATCCCGCTCTGGTGCTTCTGGACCTCGGCCTGCCCGATGGGGACGGTTTGCGCCTGTTGCCTGTGCTGCGACAAGGGGGCGCGTGCCCGTGATCGTCTTGACGGCGCGCGACCGGTTGGCCGACCGTCTGAGCCGGACTCGACGGGGTGCGGATGATTAGTGTCGTCAAGCCTGTCGAGATGCCCGAGCTTGTGGCCCGCTGTCGCGCCGTGCTGCGCCGCCCCGGTGACCGCGCGGCGACGGTGTTGCGGCTGGGTCCGCTTTTGCTCGACACGGCCGCGCGCAGCGTCAGCCTTGATGGGGTGCCCGTGGTGCTGGGCCGTCGCGAGTTGGGCGTGCTGGAGCAATTGATGCGCAGCACGGGCCGCGTCGCGTCGCGCCGGTATCTGGAGGAGGCCATCTACAGGCTCGATGACGAGGTTACGCCCAATGCGCTGGAGGCCGCGGTGTCGCGCCTGCGCCGGGCGCTGGAGGCGGCGGGATGTCCGGTTCCGATCGTCAATGTGCGCGGTGTAGGATGGATGGTGCCAAGAGAACCCGGATCGTGACGCGCCCGAACCGTCCGCTGGCGCAGGCCCTGACCCGGCGGCTGGCTCTGATCGCCGCTGCGATCGTGGCGCTGAACATGGCTGCGGTGGGCTTCTACTACGGGTCCGACCGTCGCGCGCTCGAGGCCGAGGTGGTGGCGGAGGTGACCGAACGGTTGGGCGCGGCTCTGCAGGGCGTGACCTTGCCTGCCGACGCCCCCGCGCGCGCGATCTTCGCCGACCATCCCGACGCCTACGCTTTTGCCTTGGTGGACCGCACCGCAACGGTGGTCGCGGCCATGAACCGTGACCTGATCCCGCCATCGGCGATCGACATCTATGCCGATGACTGGGTCACGGCGGTCGATCTGCCCGGGGGCCGGGTGCTTTACGCCGGGCATGAATTCCGGGACCGGGCGGACGGCCTGCGGGTGGTCTTTGTGATGGTCGACGATCCGGAGAACCTGCTCGGCCGCGCCCTTCTGAGCGAATTGCACCAGCACGTCTGGGGTCCGATCCTGCCCATGGCGCTGTTGCTGATCGCGGCCAGCATCCTGTTGATCCGGCGCGGACTGGCCCCGGTATCACGCGCCGCCGCCTGGGCCGCAACCTGCGCCCCGGTGCCGTAACGCCGCCGCCCGCAGGCCCCGTGCCCGCCCGAGGTGGCGGACCTGATCGAGGCGACGCAGCGCGCACTGACCGGCACGCCTCGGCGCTGGCCGCCGAGACCCGCCACGCCGCCGAGGCTGCGCATGCACTGCGCACGCCGGTCGCGGTCCTGATGGCCCGGCTTGATGCACTGCCGTCCGGCGAGACGACCGACAAACTGCGCGCCGATCTCGTGGCGCTGTCGCGGACTGTGCAGCAGGTGCTGGCGGCCTCGCGTGCTCAGGTTCTGTCGGCGCCTGAGCGGCGGCTGCGCTTGACCTGCGCCTCCCGGCCGAGGCGGTGACGGCCGCCCTTGCTCCCTTCGCCTTTGGCAAGGGGGTCACCTTGTCCCTGTTGCTGCCCGACACCCCGGTGCTGGCGCGGGCGCATGGCGAGGCGGTGGAACTGGCCCTGTCGAACCTGATCGAGAATGCCGTGTTGCATGGCGGCCGGGGCGAGGTCGCGATCACCGTCGGGCCTGGCCCTTGCGTCGCGGTGCGCGACCATGGCCCAGGCCTGCCGCCGGGTGCGCAAGCCCATGCATTCGATCCGTTCTGGCGCGCTCCCGGCGCGGTGGCGGGTGGTTCGGGTCTTGGTTTGGCCATCGTCGACCGGCTGCAACATGCCCAAGGCGGTACGGTCGTGCTACGGGCGCCCAAGGGTGGCGGTTGCGAGATCGTCTTGTCTTTCACAGGTGCGTAATCGTAACGGCTCGTCAGGCAGCGGTCAGACAATGGCGCCATACCTCTCGCATGGGATCGAAGGGCGATCCCCGCAGGACAGGAGCGAGAGCCATGAACGATACCAATGACGTGAAGAAACTGGACTTGCGCCGTGCGCGCGACTGGCTGTCGGGCGAGGTCGAAATCCGCTTGCCCAAGGCGTGGCTGGTGATCGGCGCGGCGGTGCTCGTCGTGCTGTTGATCCTGGCGCTGGACTGACGTGATTGCCACCCTCGCCCTGAAAAAGAGAACCGCCATGAAACTCTACGCCATCGTTGCCCTGTGCGTTTCCCTCGCCGCGCACGGGACCTTCGCCAACCCGATCACCCCCATCGCAGACGCTGAGCGCGGGACGATGGTCACCGTGCAGGGCATTGTCGAGCGCATCACCGATGAAGATGAATTCCGTCTCGCCGACGCCAGCGGCAGTATACGCGTCTATGTCGGCCCCAACTGGGTTCCTGCCGAACTGGGCGAGCGCGTGATCGTCAACGGATTTGTCGACGACGACGTGATCGCCCCGCGTGAGATCTACGCCCGCAGCCTGATCCGCGCGGATGGCACCGTGATCACTTTCGACCTGCGCTACGACTGATGCCCTTTCTGCGGGCTGCGGACAGGCTAGCCCTGTAGGCCTGCCCGTCTGCCCAAGCTGTCGCCTGCGATGCTCTCGAAGCCAGTCCAGAAAGGCGGCGCTCTCTCTTGTGGGCCCAAGTCCAGGGGCGGGGAAGGCAAGAACCTCGCCCGTCGGCACGCGACGTTCGGGCAGCGGCTCGCACAGATGGCCCCGTTCCAGAAGGTCCGCGATCGTGACCACGGGTGCCACCAGCGCGCCTTCACCCGACAGCGCTGCCTCGAGCGCGATGTAGAAATGGGGATAACGCCGCGGTGGGCGCCCCGGAACAAGGTCGGGCGCGGCATGGTTCAGCCAGCGCTCCAGCTCGCCCGGTCGGCTCTCGGATTCAAGGAAGTCGACACGCCTCAGGTCGACATGCCCGGCGCGTCGCGACCGCAGCAGCTGCGGTGCCATCACGAGGCCCAGGGCATCGGCCATGATCCGTCTGGGCTTGGCGTCGGGCGGCAGAGACGGACCCTGACGGATGGCGACATCATAGGCGAGGGAGGCAAGCTCATCGCGCGCATGGGTCTGCGTCACGTCGACCGACACACCGGGATGCGACGAGGAAAAGGTCCACAATCGCGGGATCAGCCAGCGCATCGCAAAGGTCGCAGGCGCGGCGACCCGCAATGTTCCCCTCGGCGGTGCGGGGCGGATCTCGGCGACCGCTTGCGCGAGCAGGTCACTGGCCTCGTCGACCGCGCGGGCCAGTCTGTGGGCCTCGGGCAGGGCAAGCGCCGCACCGCCGACCCTGTCGAACAGCGATACGCCCAGCCAGGCCTCGATCTGCGCCACCTGCTTGCTCACGGCACTGGGCGTCACATGAAGCTCATGCGACGCGGCTGTGAAGCTTTGGTGACGGACCACGGCAGCGATGACCGTCAAGCTCTTGAAGGAAGGGAGTTTTCCGGAACCCTGTTCCATCTGTTCAGCACCCCATGAATTCTTGTCGCTTCGCCATTGCGCAGGTTTCGGGGACCACTGCGATCAGCAAGCGACAAGGACAGGTACCCGATCAATGCGACAGGGGCATGATACCGCACGACCCGCGATGAGCCTTGACCGGGACACACCGGAGGTCGCGGCGACCGTGAACGGGCGGCGCTACGTCTTGGGCGCACGGCCTACCGTCGTGATCTGCGCCGATGGATGCAGCCTCGACTACATCGACGCAGGTATCTCCGAGGGCCGGGCCCCGACCCTCAAGAGGATGCGGACGCAGGGGCATGACGGCACAGCCCTTGCCGCCATGCCGACCTTCACCAACCCCAACAACCTGTCCATCGTGACCGGCGCGCCGCCCTCGGTACATGGCGTCTCGGGGAACTACACGCTCGACCGCGCCACGCGCACCGAGGTGATGATGCTCGACGATGCGGGCATGATCGGCGACACGATCCCCGGTGCGCTGTCCCGGGCGGGCGCACGGGTTGCGGTCATCACTGCCAAGGACAAGCTGCGCAAGGCGTTGTCGCGCGGGCTGGTCGGGCTGTCGGGCTCTGCCGAACACCCCGAGGAGTTGCGCCGCGCCATCGGGCCGGAGTTTACCGCCCCGGCCCCCGACAAGTATTCCGCCGATCTGTCGCTCTTCGTGCTGGATGCGGGCCTTGCGCTGCTGGCGCAGGGGCGGACGGATCTGATGTATCTGTCGCTGTCGGATTTCGTGCAGCACGCCAATGCGCCTGACGCGCCCGAGGCCATCGGGTTCATCGCCGCGCTCGACCAGCGGCTGGCCGCCTTTCTTGACGGTGGCGCCGTGGTGGGCGTGGTCGCGGACCACGGGATGTCGGACATGTCGCTGCCCGACGGCACGCCGAACGTGGTCTGGCTCGGCGATCTGCTCGACGCGCGGTTCGGGGCGGGGGCAACGCGGGTGATCTGCCCGATCACCGATCCTTTCGGGCGGCACCATGCCTCGCTGGGTGGGTTCGTGCGGGTCTACCTGTTCGATCCTGCCATTGACCTGGAGGCCGCGCGCAAGCTTTTGCAAAGCCAGCCTGGGGTCGATCTGGTGTTGACTGGGCTTGAGGCAGCGGCGCGATTTTCCATGCCGCCCGAGGCCGAGGGCGATCTGGTGGTCATCGCGGCACCGGGTTTTGCCCTTGGTGCCTGCGCGGCCGACCACGACCTGTCGCAATTGGCGGGCACACGCCTGCGCTCGCATGGCGGGCTGGCGGAACAGGTGGTGCCTTTCCTCGTCTCCCATCCCCTGAGCGGTCCGGTCGCGACGCGTCTCGCCGGGGGCGCGCGCGTCTGGGACATCTTCGATGCCGCGCTGAACGGGGTCGCGCCATGAGCCGCCGCCGCGTCATCTTGTTCGTCGCCGACGGTCACCGCGACGATTTCCTGCGCCCCGATCTGTGCCCGAACCTGTCCGGTTTCGCCCAAGACGGTCGCCGCTTCCGTGCGCATACCGGCAATTTCCCCTCTGCCACGCGCGCCAGTGCCGCGTCCATCGCCACCGGGTGCTGGCCCGGCACGCATGGCCTGCACGGCAATACGATGGGCCTGCCCGGTCAGGGTGGCACCGTGATCCATGACGTGGGCGACCCGGCCTTTGTCGCATCGCTGCGGCAGGCTTTCGGGCGCACCCTCAAGGTGCCGACGCTGGCGGAACGGCTGGCCGGTCACGGCGGGGCGCTGATCGGCGTCCAACGTGTCGCCGGGGGCGGCTTATTTCCACGATCCCGACGGCCATGGCCATGTCGTGCATAGGGCAGGGTCCTTTGGCCCTGGGCGTCGTCCCCTCGGGCTAGACGAGGCCCCCGTGGTCAGCCATGACGCGGCAGGCGACATGGACCTGACGCGGTGGTTTTGCGCCCAGATGCAGGCCGAGGACGGGCCGACGCTCGGCGTCTTGTGGCTCTGCGACCCTGATCTGTCGATGCATGCTGACGCGCTGGGGTCAGACCGACACCTTGCCGGGATCGCGGCGGCCGATGCCTGTTTCGCCCATGTCCGCGCTACCGTCGAGGCCCTGAGCGCCACGGGCGACGACATCTTGCTGATCGCCTGCTCCGATCACGGGCAGGAAAGCGTCGCGGGCCATGTCGCCATCGGCGACGAGCTTGTGGCCGCAGGTCTCAAGGACAGCCCCACCTCGACCGAGGTCGCCGTCGCTCCGCAGGGCGGTAGCGGGCTGGTCTATGCCACCGGCGCGGGGCTTGCGCGGATCGACGCCATCGCCGGTTTCCTCGCCGCCCATCCCCATGTCGGGGAGGTCTTTGCAGGCCCTGCCATGCGCGCCGTCGGTCAAACTGAAGGCGATGGTTTGGCCATCGCCTTTTCCATGGCGCATGACGACGCGGTCAACCCGCATGGCGTGCCCGGGCGGATCTGGGTCTGCACCTCGGACAGCAAGCCCGGCAAGCCGGTCGGGCGCGGCAGCCATGGCGGGCTGGGGGCATGGGAACGCCATCCCTTCCTGATCGTGGCCGGTGGCGGCTTTGCACCGGGCACCGAGGAATACGGGCGGACCCGCCTGATCGACATCGCACCGACCATCTTGCGCCATCTGGGCCTGCCGCGCGGCGGCATGGACGGGCTGGCGCTACCTTTCGACTGACCCCCACCCCCACTGACGGAGCCCTAGTCATGCAAAGACGCGACTTTCTCTCGATCCTCGCCGCCGGAACCGCGATGGCCACCATCACGACCGGGGCCGGACGCTTCGCCCAGACCGCGCCCACCCATGGCGGGACCATGCGCCTGGCCTGGGGTACGCTCGACACCGCCGATTTCCACCGGCACACCGGGTCGATCTCGCTGACCCATCCCTTTGTCGAGACTCTGACCTCGATCTCGGCTGACGGTCAGCCGCGCGGCCTGCTGGCGGAAAGCTGGGAGGTGTCCGAGGACGGCACAACCTACACCTTCAACATCCGGCAAGGCGTGACGTTCCACGACGGCCGCGCGTTAACCGCGGGCGATGTGCTGGCCAATTTCGAGCGCATCAAGCGCGAGGTTCAGGGCGGCTGGCTCACCTCGGCGCTGGCCAATGTCACCGAAATGTCGGCGCCTGACGATGCGACCTTCGTGGTGCAGCTCTCGACCCCCTTCGCCCCCTTCCTCAACGTGATCGCCGAGGCCTGGATCATGTCGCCCGCTTCGCCCGGCTGGGATGGACAGATCACCACCGCGGTCGGCACCGGCCCCTTCACCTTCGACACCTGGACACCGCAGCTGGAACTGCGCGGGCGCCGTTTCGACGGCTACTGGATGGCGGAGAAGCCCTATCTCGACGAGATCGTGTTCGACGTGCGCGAAGTGGCCGATCAGACGCTCGCGCTCAGGGCGGGCGATTTCCACGCCAGCGGCGTCCCCCTGTCGCAGGTCGCCGAGCTGGAAAGCAACCCGGACGTCAACGTCGTCTTCCGCACCGACACGAGCTGGAGCTTCGTGTCCTTCAACAACCGCGCGCCCCGTGCGCCTTTCGACAATGTCCGGGTGCGCGAGGCGGTGGCCCATGCGCTCGACATCCCGACACTGCGCACCATCATCGCGGGTCGCTACGCCGTCGCCAGCAACCAGATGGTTGTTCCGGGCAATTTCTACTTCGATCAGGCGACCTTCGATGCTGACCTGCACAAGCAGCCCGACATGGACCGCGCCCGCGCGATCTTGGCCGAAGAAGGCGTGACCCCCGGCGATCACACCATCGAGATGGTATCGAGCCAAGGCGACCGCCTGGCCGGACCGGTATCGCAGACCCTGCAGCAGCTTGGGTTCCGCGTTAACAACCGGTCCTATGACGATCTGGGCTACCAGCGCCGCTTGTCCGAATACGATTGGGACATCTTCCCGGGCAGTTCCGGCCCGCGCAACGACGTGTTCCTGCGCTACGTCCGCTTCATGTCCGATGGTCCGAACCCCGGCCTCTGGGGCGGCGTGCAGGACCCCGAGCTTGACGCGATGATCAACGCCGCCGTGGCCTCGGTCGATGACGATGCGCGCCGTCAGCACTACCTCGATGCGTGGCACCGGATTTCCGAGCGCTACTACACCATCGTGATCGGTCACAGCCCGGCGGCCTATGGCATTCGGAACGAGATCAAGGATTTCACCGTGGCCTTCAACACCTCCACCCACCGGGTCGACGGCGGTCTTGCCTACACCTGGATGGACACCGGCGCCTGAAGCGGGAGACCGACGATGGCGATGACCCCTGCCTTTTCGGCAACGATGCGGTGGGCGCACATGCCGCCGCTGACGGTGGTGGGCATCGCCATTGTCGCCCTGCTGATCGGGGTGGCCCTGCTGGGGCCACTCCTGACGCCACATGATCCCTACCAGTTCAGCATCCGCATGAACGAGGGGCCAAGTGGCGAGCACTGGTTGGGCACTGACGATCAGGGCCATGACGTGCTGTCCCGGTTGATCGCGGGCGCGCGGCTGAGGCCTGCACTTCCGGGGCAGGGCAGCGGCGCTGGTCGCGCCTTCAGCATCGGGGCCCTTTTTGTCGCTGATCGCGCTGTCGCTGGGACGATGGGTGGAAACGGCGGTCTCTCTCGGTCTTCGACCTGATCCGCGCGCTGCCCGACATCTTGTTCGCGCTGGCCTTTGTCGCGGCCTTCGAGCCCGGGGCGATGTCGGTCATGGTGGCGCTTGGCGTGTCCTTCTCACCGATGTTCGCGATGATCACGCGCGCGACGTGGCGCCAGCAGATGGCGCGCCCCTATGTCGCCGCAGCCCAAGTGCTGGGCGCCACGCGTCTGCGGGTGACGCTGGTGCATGTGCTGCCCAACATCCTGGGCGCATTGGTCACGCAATTCGCAATCATCTTGCCGCGCTGCATCGTGCTGGAATCGGTGATGAGCTTTCTGGGCCTCGGCGTATCGCCTGAAACGCCCACCTGGGGCCGCATGATCGCCAGCGCGACCCGCTATTCCGAGACCGCACCCCATGCGGTTCTGGCACCGATCCTTGCGCTCAGCATCGCCACCTTCGGCATGGCGCTGGTGGGCAACGCGCTGCGCCGCCGCTTCGACCCCGACAGACGGAGGATTGCGGGATGACCGACCGGGTTGTGACGACATTGCTGCCGATCGGCGCGGACATCCTGCGCTCACTGGTGATCGCGGCCGGGATCGTGGTGTTCAGCTTCTTCCTGATCCGGATGATCCCCGGGGACATTGTGGACGTGATGGGCATCGAGGGCACGCTGACCTACGGCCAGCAAGACGCGATGCGCGAAAGCCTCGGCCTCGATCAATCCTGGATCGCGCAATTCTGGGCCTGGCTCGGTATGGTCCTGTCAGGCGATTTTGGGTCCTCGTTGCGCTATGGCACGCCGATCCTCGACCTGCTCAAGGTCGCGCTGGTGCCGACGCTGACCCTTGGCGCCTCGGCTCTGGCCATCGGGATGACGCTGGGCATCGGGCTGCCGGTGCTGGCCTGCATCTTTCCCCGTTCGCCCTTTGTCGGGCTGGTGCAGTTCATCACGCTCTGGTCCATCGTGGTGCCGACCTTTTCCATCGGCATCCTGTCGGTCATCGTCTTTGCGGTCTGGTTGGGATGGATCCCGGCGCTCGGAAACATGGTGGTGCCCGCCATCATCCTTGGCATGGATACGGCCGGGACGCTCGCCAAGATGCTCCACGAGGACATGGTCGACACTGACCGTGCCGCCTTCGTGCGGACGGCACGTGCCAAAGGCCTGCCGCGCTGGCAGATCGTGTTGCGCCACATCCTGCCCAATGCCTTCACCGTCGTGGTCGCCCTGTTCGGGATCTTGCTGGCGGGTGCGCTGACTGGCGCGATCACGATGGAGGTGGTGTTCGGCCTGCCTGGTCTGGGCACGTTGACGCTGCAGGCGATCCAGGGTCGCGATTACCCGGTGGTGCAGGCGGTGGTGATCTGGCTGGGCCTCACGGTCGTTATCGCCAACCTCTTGAGCGACCTTGCACAACGCGCGCTTGACCCGAGGATCGGCCGATGACCGCCCCGTCCCCCCTGTTGCGGCTCAGCGATCTGACGGTGACGATCCGCACCCCTCAAGGTGATGTGCCGGTGGTGCGCGGTGTCTCCTTCGACCTGCATGCCGGGCGCACGCTGGCCATCGTGGGCGAATCCGGTTCGGGCAAGACGCTGACGGCAATGTCGATCCTGGGCCTCGGACCGCCCGGCACAAAGCTGACGCTCGGCGGGGCCGCCAGCTTCGAGGGCCGCGACCTGCTGACCCTGCCTGAGCCCGAGATGCGCGCGCTCAGGGGGCGGCGCATCGGCACGGTGTTCCAAGACCCCGCCGCCTCGCTCAATCCGCTGATGCCTGTGGGCGAACAGATCCGCGAGGCGACCCGCGCCGCCGGGGCGCCCCGCGCGGCAGCGCAGGCCAAGGTGGCGGCGCTTATCGACGAGGTCGGAGCTGGGCGCGGTGCCGGGCATCGCCGGGCGCTACCCGCACGAACTGTCCGGTGGGCAACAGCAACGTTGCATGATCGCCCTCGCTTTGGCCGGCGACCCCGATCTGCTGGTGGCGGACGAGCCGACGACCGCGCTCGACAGCGATGTCGCGGGGCAGATCGTCACCTTGCTTGGTGATCTAAGGGCCAAGCGGGGCATGGCGCTTTTGTTCATCTCGCATGATCTGGGTGTGGTGTCCCGGCTCGCGCAGGACATCGTGGTGATGCGCGACGGCGATATCGTCGAACGGGGCAGCGTGGCGCGCATCCTCAACAATCCCCAGAATGACTACACGCGGGCGCTGATCGCCTGCACGCCGGGAACCGGTGGCGCGCGTCGGGCCCGCCTGATGACGCTCGACATGATCCGGACCGGCACGCAGCCAGGGCCGAAGCGGCCGACGCCCGCCGGGCCGGTCATCTTGTCGGTGCGCGACCTGTCGGTCCGCTATCCGGGGCGCGGCCTGCTCAGGCCGGGCTACCTTGCCCTGCAAGGCGTGTCGCTGGACCTGCGGGCAGGCCGCAGCCTTGGCCTGATCGGCGCCAGCGGCTAGCGGAGAGCACCACCTGGCCGCGCCATAGTGGGGCTTGTGGCCTCAGAGCGGGGCACAGATCGGAAACCGGCGGTCGCGTTTTGCCACCTAATGGCGAGCGCGCGGCCGACGACCGTCGCCATGTCAGTACGTGTTCCAGGATGCCGCCGGTGCGCTGAACCCGCGCCGAACCGTCAGCCAGTCCTGCAGGAGCCGCTGCGCATCCACAAGTTGCCCGACGGTGACGTGGACGCGATGCTGGACGAGGTCGGATTGCCTGCAGAAATGGCTGACCGCTTCCCGTCTGAACTGTCCGGCGGTCAGTTGCAGCGGGTAACGATCGCCCGCGCGCTGGCGCTGCAACCGCAATGCCTGATTTGCGACGAGATCACCTCGGCCCTCGACGTGTCGTCGCAGGCGCAGGTTCTCAACGTGTTGTCGGATCTCTTGGAACGGCGTAATCTTGCTATCCTCTTCATAAGCCACGACCGCGCGCTGGTCGACCATTTCTGCGACGAGGTGCTGGAAATGAAGGCGGGTCGGCTGGTCCGGCAGGTCCGCGCGGCCGATGAAGCACGGGTCACGCTCCCGGCTCGCGTCGTCGTGCCGTCGTGACGGTGCAGTCGGCCCCATCCCGCCGGGGATGGGCCGGTATGGCTGACGCTCGGATCGCATCTTGCACGGAACCTGATCCGGACAGCCGACCCCATGAAGACCCCTGCAAGCCGCTGCAGATGCGATGGGTCTTGGCCGGACCGCCAAGGATGATTAGCTGAGGGTCGACGGAGGCTGCCATGCAAAGACTCTCGCTTCTCGACCTGTCCCCGATCCCCGAGGGCAAGACTGCCGCCGATGCGCTTGCCGCGACAGTAGATCTGGCGCGGGCCGCCGAAGGTTTCGGTTTTCATCGCTACTGGCTGGCCGAGCACCACAATATGCCCGGCATCGCCAGCGCGGCGACCGCCGTGGTGATCGGACATGTCGCCGCGGCGACAACGACCATACGGGTTGGGGCAGGCGGCATCATGCTGCCCAATCATGCGCCGCTTGTGATCGCAGAACAGTTCGGAACGCTTGCCACTCTGTTTCCGGGGCGGATCGATCTGGGTCTGGGCCGCGCCCCGGGGACGGACATGGCCACCGCCCGTGCGTTGCGCCGGCACATGGCACCAGACGACAGCTTTCCCCAAGATGTGCAGGAGTTGACCGGTTATTTCGACGACCTGTCCGACACCACCCCTGTGCGGGCCATCCCCGGGGCGGGCACCCATGTGCCGGTCTGGATTCTGGGTTCAAGCCTTTATGGTGCGCAGCTGGCGGCGTGGCTCGGGCTTCCCTATGCCTTTGCATCGCATTTCGCGCCCGCCTTGCTGGATCAGGCGCTGGCGATCTACCGCGACAGCTTCCGACCGTCCGAACGGCTGGACAGGCCGCATGCGATGATGGTGGCGGGCGTCCGCGCCGCCGCGACTGATGCCGAGGCTGCCTTGCTGCGATCTTCGCAGTTGCTCGCCTTCCGCATCGGTCGCCCGTGGCCAGGGGCCGTCCCGGCAAGCTGCCCAGTGCCGAGTCGCGACTCCAGAACCTCTACCGGCCTCCGTCATGGCGCAGGTGGAACAGGCGCGCTGTCATGCTCGGCGACCGGGTCAGCCGAGACGGTCGGGAAGCGCCTTGGGCTTGCTTGTCGATACCTTCCGCCCTGATGAGCTGATGGTGACCGGCATGATCCATGACCACGATGCGCGGGTGCGGTCCTTCGAGATCGCGGCGGCTGTCCTCGGGGATCTGTGCAAGACCCCGGCTGCGGCCTGAAGGCGCGTGCCGCAAATGCACCGCAGGCCTGCCATAGAAGATGCTAAGGCTTGGCCCAAACGGCCTGCACCGGCGTGACGGCACACCGGAGTGTCTACGCACGACTTCGGGCACCGCGCCTTGCCTGCGCCGCCCGCCGCCGCCCGCGCCACCCGGCGCCATCCCCGATGCGCCAAAGGCGACTTGGGGCAGGGTGGTGATCTTGGCCAGTTCCGGGAAAGGATCGGTGGCATGCGGGATGGCGTTGGCGTTGACGAAATGCTCCTGAAAGCGGGGCTCGATGGCGGTCTCGATCTTGTCGATGGTCTTGACCACGGCCTCGATCCGGGTCCGTGCCGCGCGGTTGCACAGCGCGATCCGTGCGCCATGGCCCGCGGCATTGCCCGCGCTGGTGACATGGGCCAGCGCGGCATCGGGGATCATGCCCAGAACCATGGCGTGCTTGGGGCTGATATGCGCGCCGAACGCACCTGCCAAAACGACACGGTCGACGCGGTCCACGCCGCGCTTGTCCATCAGCAGCCGCGCGCCCGCGTAAAGCGCTGATTTCGCCAGCTGGATTGCGCGGATGTCGCCTTGGGTCACGGTGATGCGCGGACCGCCCGTCTCGCTGGCGTCATGCACCAGATAGGCAAAGGTGCGGCCCGTCGGTTCGCAGCGGACGGTGCCCGTTGCGTCCGGCCCGCCGATCAGGCGAAGCGTCGAGCAGGCCCGCCATCCGCATTTCCGCCACCGCCTCGATGATGCCCGAGCCGCACATGCCGGTGATGCCGCTGTCCTTGGTCGCCTCGGCAAAGCCCGGATCGTCGGACCAGATATCGCACCCGATGACCTTGAAGCGTGGGTCTTTGGTGACGGGGTCGATCTCGATATGCTCAGTCGCGCGAGACCGCCGCCGCTGGCCTGCGCTGATCTGCGCGCCCTCGAAAGCCGGGCCGGTGGGCGAGGAACAGGCCAGAACACCGGTCTTGTCGCCCA